>NZ_JBFTSH010000001.1:0-651855 GCF_056399925.1 Cupriavidus sp. 01L43 | reverse complement strand
GCCGGACGCGCCGCCACAGGCGGACGCAACGGCTGGGCCGCGGGACGCGGGCTCGGCGCGGCCGCCGCAGCGGGCGCCGACATCGGCCGCGCGCCGCCACGGCCAGCCGTGGCCTGACGGGCGGCCAGCAAGGCGGCCTTGGCGGGCGACATCGCGGCGGTATCGGCCACCGGTGCCGGAGCGGACGGCGCGGGCGCTTCCGCCCGGACCGGCGTCACCGGCTCGGCGGGGCGGGCAACCGGCGCCAGGGGCTCGGATCGAACCGGCTCGGCGGCCTGCACCGGAGCGACTGGCGCCACCGGAGCCGAAACAGCGGCAGGCGTGGGAACAGCAACCGGAACAGCAGCCGGGGCCATCGCCACCGGCGCAGCCGCCACACGCGGCGCGGGTGCTGCCGGCGCGGCGGGGCGCGGTCGGGCAACTTGCTGCTGGCCGCCACCGCCCTGCCCGCCCACCGTCGCCGGGCTGGCGGACGGCCGGAAGGCCAGCATGCGCAGCAGCGTCATGGTGAAGCCGGCGTACTCGTCCGGCGCCAGTGCCAGTTCGTTGCGGCCAATATTGGCAATCTGGTAGAACAGCTGCACTTCCTGGGCGTCGAACACGCCGGCCAGCCGTCGTACTTCGTCAGCCTCGGGCCATTCGTCCTGCACGGATGCCGGCACGGCCTGCGCCAGCGCCACCTTGTGCAGCAACGAGCCCAGATCCTGCAGCGCGCCGGCGAACGACAGGCTGCGGTCCGCCATCGCATCGGCAATCCCGAGCATGGCGGCGCCGTCCTCGGCGGCCAGCGCGTCCAGCAATTGCACGAGGTAGCTCTGGTCGATGGCGCCGAGCATGCCGCGCACGGCCTCCTCGGAAACCTGCCCGGCGCTATAGGCGATGGCCTGGTCGGTCAGCGACAGCGCGTCGCGCATCGACCCATGGGCCGCCTGGGCCAGCAGCCGCAGCGCGTTGCCGTCATGGCCGATGCCTTCCTGGCCCAGGATATGGTCCAGATGCGAGACGATATGCCCCGGCGGCATCTGTTTCAGGTTGAATTGCAGGCAGCGCGACAGCACCGTGACCGGAATCTTCTGTGGATCGGTGGTGGCGAGGATGAATTTGACGTGTCCGGGCGGCTCTTCCAGCGTCTTCAGCATCGCGTTGAAGGCGTGGTTGGTCAGCATGTGGACTTCGTCGATCATGTAGACCTTGAATCGGCCCACGGTCGGCGCGTAGACCGCCTTGTCCAGCAGTTGCGCCATTTCGTCCACACCCCGGTTGGACGCCGCGTCCATCTCGATGTAGTCGACGAAACGGCCGCTGTCGATCTCCTGGCAGGCCTTGCACTGGCCGCACGGCTGGGCCGTGATGCCGCCCGCCCCGTCAATGCCGGTGCAGTTGAGGGCCTTGGCCAGGATCCGGGAGAGCGTGGTCTTGCCCACGCCACGGGTGCCGGTGAACAGGTAGGCGTGATGCAGCCGCTGCTGTTCCAGCGCGTGCGTGAGCGCGCGGACCACGTGCTCCTGGCCCACCAGCGTGGTGAAATCCCTGGGGCGCCATTTGCGCGCTAGAACTTGATAACTCATGGCGCCGATTGTAGCAAAACGCGCCGCCCCGAATGGCGCCGATTAACCGCACTCCCCCACGTAGCCACAATTGGCGCATTTGGCGCAGCCATCCACCTTGTGCAGGGCGTGGGCGCCACACTCGGGGCAAGGCTTGCCGGTGCCCACGCCGGGGTTGTGGCCGGCCGGGGCCGGCCGCGTCGGGTTGCCGGCCAGCGCCAGGGCCGGCTCGCCAGCCTGGAACGCGTCCCGCCCGGCCAGCCGGGCCGCCAGCGCCGCCGCCGGCACCTGGGCGCCGTCCTCGTCCAGGAACCCGCGCTTGATCAGGATGCGCTGGAGCGCGTAGCTGATGGCGGCCACCTCGGAATCATGGAAACGCGGCACCTCGGTGCCGTCCTGGCGCACCAATGCACCATATCGGACCGTGCCCTTGTCCCAGACCACGTTGCGCATGTCCGCCAGTGCCTTGGCCACCGGGCCGCCGGAGCGCGCCACCATCGACAGCAGCCGCATGGTCGAGGTGATCCACTGCTGCCCCTCGGTGCGCTGGCCCGCCGGCATGAAGAACTCGAGCGGCCGCTCCACCGTCACCGGCTTTCCATCGATGACGCCCGAGACCCGCATGAAGTTCACGGTCAGGTAGACGGTCTTGTGGCCCTCGTAGGTCAGATACTCCACCTTGGACGTCACGCCTTCCAGGTCTCCGAGCGGCCGGCTGTTGAACGGGCGCGTCAGCGGATCGTCGTCCGGGGTGGCCGCGGTGGCGGCGGAGGCCGTCGCCGGGGCGGTGGCAGGCGTGACCGAGAGCACGGCGCCCAGCACGCTGTTGGGCCGATAGGTCGCCAGCCCCTTCAGGCCGGCCTTCCAGGCCTCCAGGTAGAGGTTGCGGAAGGCCTCGTACGGATAGTCCTCCGGCACGTTGACGGTCTTGCTGATGCTGGTGTCGATATAGGGCTGCACCGCCTCCAGCATGCGCATGTGGTCCAGCACCGACATCTGGAGCGCGGTGACGAAGCTCTCCGGCAGCCGCTCCATGTCGGCGCCCATGTGGCGATACAGTCGCCAGGCGTGATCGGCCACCTCGAACGATCGGTAACTGTCGTCCGGCATCCGCTTGCGGCGGTTGTAGGTCCACGAAAACGCCGGCTCGATGCCATTCGACGCGTTATCGGCAAATGCCAGCGTGATCGTGCCCGTTGGGGCAATGGAGAGCAGGTGCGAGTTCCGCAGGCCATGCGCCCGGATGGCGTCGCGCACGGCCTCGGGCAGCCGGCTCACGAAGCCGCCGGCCAGGTATTGGTCGGCCTCGAACAGCGGGAAGGCGCCCTTCTCGTCGGCCAGCTCCACCGATGCCAGGTAGGCATGGTCGCGCATGGCTTCCGAAATCCGCCCGGCCAGCTCGCGCGCGGCATCGCCGTCGTAGCGCAGGCCGAGCATCACCAGCGCGCTCCCCAGCCCCAGGAAGCCCAGGCCGATGCGGCGCTTGGCGCGGGCCTCGGCCTCCTGCTCGGGCAGCGGCCAGAACGTGACGTCCAGCACGTTGTCCAGCATGCGCGTGGACACCCGCACGACCTCGGCGAAGGCCTCGAAATCGAAATAGGACTCGGCCGTGAACGGCTGGCGCACGAAGCCGGTCAGGTTGATCGACCCGAGGCAGCAGCAGCCATACGACGGCAGCGGCTGCTCCGCGCACGGGTTGGTCGCCTCGATGGTTTCGCAGTAATAGAGGTTGTTGTCCGCGTTGATCCGCGACAGGAACAGGATGCCCGGCTCGGCATGGTCATACGTGGCCTGCATGACCTGGTCCCAGAGCTGGCGGGCCGGCACGCGGCGGTAGACCCACTGGCCGTCATCGCGCCGATAGGCGCCGGCGGCGATCATGTCCATGCCCGGCTCGGCCTCGTGGACCAGTTCCACCTCGCCATCTGCCTCCACGGCCTGCATGAACGCATCGGTCACGCCGATCGAGATATTGAAGTTGGTGAGGTCGCCCTGGTCCTTGGCGTGGATAAAGCTCTCGATATCGGGGTGGTCGCAGCGCAGCACGCCCATCTGCGCGCCACGCCGGGCGCCGGCGGACTCCACGGTGGCGCAGGAGGCATCGAACACCTTCATGAACGAGACCGGCCCGGACGCGCGCGAGTGCGTCGCGCGCACGAGCGCCCCGCCGGGGCGGATGGCCGAGAAGTCGTAGCCCACCCCGCCGCCGCGCCGCATGGTCTCGGCCGCCTGGGCCACGGCCGCGTAGATGCTGGGCTTGCCGTCGCGCGCCTCGGAAACCGAGTCGCCCACGGGCTGGACGAAGCAGTTGATCAGCGTGGCCTGGATACCCGTGCCAGCGGCGGAATTGATCCGCCCCGCCGGCACGAAGCCGTTCTCCAGCGCCCAGAGGAAGCGCGCGCCCCACATCTCGCGCCGGTCGGCCGGCTCGGCCTCCGCCAGCGCACGCGCCACGCGGGCACGCACATCGGCAATGGTGCTTTCCTCGCCCTTGGCGTACTTCTCCAGCAGCACTTCGGTGGAGATGTCCTGCGGCGCCAGCGCGCCGCGCAAGATCTGGTCGTTTGCGTTCATGTCCTGGCTCATTCAGATGGAACGATTTTTCCAGTCCGCCATGCTGCCAGCGATCCTCCGGCGCACAGCCTGCGTCAGATCAAACTAGCTAGAACAAATCGTATTCCAACTAATTTCGGGACGCCTCCGGCCGGTTGCGATACAATGCCGGTCGGACGGGCCTCCTCGCATGGTGGCGCGGTCAACCTGGTCAGGTCGGGAACGAAGCAGCCACAGCCGTTTTCCATCAGTGCCGAGGGTCAGGCTCGTCCCCCATATTCTTTTGCTGCGTTCCTTCGCGGCACATCTTCGTAACCGTTCGCGTTACACGTCACACAGCCCCCGCACAATCAGGCAACAGCGTCGGCAATGCCCTGCAATGCCGCCTATTCTGCTCCCATTTTTCGATTGGGGGCGCATGCCCCCAATCGCTCAGAACAACGACCCCTGCCGCATCGCTGGCACCGGCGCGCGCAAACTGCCCGCGTCGATCCACTCCCCGGCCGCGGTTGCCACGCCGGCCTCGATGCGCTTGCCGGGGAACATCGGCCCCACTGCCGCCACGTAGCGCGCGAGTTGGGCGCCATAGGCGGCATGTTCCTGCGGCAGCAAACGCAGTTTGTAGTCGATCACGACCACGCGGTCGGTGAATTCCACGAGTCGGTCGATCCGCAGCAGCCGGCCGCGTCCGTCGTACAGTTCCACCTCGTTGCGCGACGATAGCGCCGCTTCGGGGAAGAACAGCGGGCGCAGCGCCGGTGCGGTCAGCATCGTGCGGACGTCGGCCACGGCCGCTTCGGCCTGGGCCTGCCAGCGTTCGCGCGCCTGCGGCGCCCCGGCGCCGGCCAGCGGGAACCAGCGCATGACCGTGGGCACGTCCGGCAAGGCGCCGAAGGCTTCCGGATAGCGCGTCACCCGTTCCAGCAAGGCGTGGACCAGTTCGCCATGGGCCGCCGCTGCGGCGTCGAACACCACCGTTTCTTCCTGGTCTTTGTCGTCGAACTCATCGAATTCGTCAATTTGCGGGAGTGGCGCCGCGTCGCGATAGCGCAGGCGGAAGTCCGCGTAGCGCACGCGCTCGCTCACTGGCGTCAGCGCGGCATCGCCGGGGGCAGCTTCGGTTTCCGGGTAGCCGTCCACCGCTTCGCCCACGCCTGCCGCCGCCAGTCGCACGTACCAGCTACCCGCGATCTCGGCCGCCGCGCCCTCTTTCTCGGCCTTGCTCGCACGGCCCTTCACGCCGCTCACCAGCAAACCCTGTTGGGCGCGCGTCATCGCCACATAGAGCAGATTCCAGTTCTCGCGCTCGGCCAGCGCCGCTTCGGCCTCGAACAGGGGCTGGCGGGCCCGGCCGCGCTCGCTGCGCTTGCCGTAGGCCGAGAAATGCCGGGGCACCGGCGACTCAGGCGGCCAGTCAACCAGAATGCCGCCGCGGTCCGCCGCCGGGTCGCTGTGGTTCGCGTCGAGCAGCACCACGAAGGGGGCCTCGAGCCCCTTGGCGGCGTGAACGGTCAGGATATGCACCGCATCAAGCTGGCTTTCGCCGTCATCTTCYGGCTCCGCCTCGCCGTCCTCCACGCCTTCGCCCATGCCGCCCTCGTCGGGGCTCTCGTCCTCGTCGCCGCGCCGAATTTCCTGCAACTCGTCGATAAACTTCGGCAAGCTCGGATAACGACCGCCATCGAGGTCCAGCGACAGCTTCAGGAAGGCGTCGAGATTGGCCAGCACCTGCTCGCGGATGGCGGCTGGCGCGGCCTCGGCGTAGCGGCGGCGCACCTCGCCCGCATCATAGATATGGTCGATCAGGTCATGCACGGGTCGCTGTGGCGCCAGCGCGAGCCAGGCGCGCAGCCGGGCCACGCCGCCACGTAGCGCATCGGAACATTCGGGTGGCACGCCCACCGCGTGGATGCGCGCCCACCAGCCGCCCTCGCCTTCCAGGCCGGCCAGCAGCAGCAGGTCATCGTCGGTGGCGCCCACCAGTGGGCTCTTGAGCACGTGCGCGAGGTCGAGGTCGGACTCCGGCGTCATCAGGAAGGCGAGCAGCGCGGAGATGTCGAGCGCCTCCAGCGTCGCCAGCAGGCCGCCCCGGCGCGGACTCAGGCACGGGATGCCGGCCTCGCGCAGCGCGCGCTCGTAATCGGCCAGATGGGTCTTGCGGCGCACCAGCAGGTGCATGTCCCGCCAGCAGGCAGGCCGCGTGGTGTCCCCTTCCCGCACGGGCACGTGGTCGCGCACATGGTGCAGCCAGGCGGCCACTCGCCGGCCTTCTTCGTAGCGCAGCGAATCGCCCTGCCGCGTGCGCGGCTGGGTCAGCGTGTCGCGGTGGGATGGGGCGTCAGCCGGAACCTCGGCTTCGTCCTCAGCTGGCTCCTCGACCAGCGGCAGCAGCCAGACCGGCCCGCCGGGCTCGCGCAGCGCCGTGGTCTGGGTCTCGTACAGCGGATAGCGGCCCTCGGCGCGCGCATGGTCGAACACGGCGTTGACCCAGTCGAGCACCTCCGGACGGTTACGCCGCGTGCGATTGGTCCGCAGCACGGTGGCGCCGAAATCGGCCTGCAGCATGGCGCTCGCCGCGCCGAACAGGCGGGCGTCGGCGCGACGGAAACGGTAGATCGACTGCTTTGGATCGCCCACCAGGAAGACAGTCGGCTTCTCGCCCAGGCCCTGGTAGCCGGCCAGCCAGCCCTGCAGGATCCGCCACTGGAGCGGATTGGTGTCCTGGAACTCGTCGAGCAACAGGTGCTTGTAGCGCGCGTCCAGCCGCACCTGGAGGTAGGTGGCGGTCTCCTCGTCGGCCATCAGCCGGGCGGCGAGCCATTCGAGATCCGCGAAATCCATCGCGCGCTGGTCGTTCTTGTAGCGCTGGTAGCGCTCGAGCAGGGCATCGCCGAGTTGGTACAGCGCGAGGTTGATGGCCAGCACGGCGGCCTCGCAGCGGCGCGCGGCGATTTCGTCGAGCCGGGCGCAGTGTTCGGCATGGCGGGCTAGCAGATGGTCCACGGCGGACTCGCCGCCCGCGGCCTTGACCAGCGCCGTGGTGCGACGCATCGCACGTGGCTCGCCCGCCGCCGTGAAAAACGCCGATCGCAGGCGGTGGAAGGCTTGCGCGGCGGCGTCGCCGGGCGCGCCGCCCGCCTCTCGCCAGGTGCGGATGGCGGTCAGGCCGTCGATCATCCGGGCAGCATGGCCGTGCTCGGTCTTGCCGCCCTGCCCTAGCAGTTTTGCGAGGGCCGCGCAGTCGTCGAGCCATTCGCCCTCGCAGAGCGCCTCCACCAGTACGTCCGCCGTGGCATCGTCGCCGAGGTGTTCCGCGAGCATCGTCGCCGGGTCGCCAGCCTCGCGCATCGCAAACCATTCGCTGCGCGCGTGGAACATGCGGTCCAGCAGGCTGCGCGCCTGGAAGTCGCCGATGGCATCGACCAGTTGTTCGTACGATGCCCGCAATTCGGCGAATTGGGGCTGGGCCAACGCACGCCAGAACGGCGCCCAGGCTTCCCGCTTCATGCGCAGGGCGTCTTCCCGCAGCGATGCGCCCGGCACGATGCCGGAGGCCAGCGGTGCGCCACGCAGCAGCGTGCCGAACCAGCCGTGGAAGGTGTCGATGGCCATGCGCCCCGGCGAGGCGAGCACCTTCGCGTGCAGCCCGCGCGCACGCGGCAGCGCGGCCCGGGCGGCGTCCGGGGTCAGGCCACGCATGGTCAGGGCGGCCAGCACCTCGGCGTCTGTGCCGCTGGCCAGTTGCGAGAGCACTTCCAGCAGGCGCTCGCGCATCTCCTCGGCGGCCTTGCGCGTGAAGGTGATCGCCAGAATCTCGTGCGGGGCGGCGCCGGCCAGCAGCAAGCGCACCAGTCGCGCCACCAGCAGCCACGTCTTGCCGCTGCCGGCGCACGCCTCCACCACCACCGAGCGGGCGGGGTCGCAGGCGGCGCGCGTGAAATCGGCCTCTTCGATGGGGTGCCCATCGCGAAGGTAGGCGTGGACGTCGGTCATGACTGCAGATCTGGCAAGGCGGTGGATTCCCAGAAGCCCTTGCGGCACAGGCCGCGGGCTTCGCAATAGGTACAGGCGGCGGCGTCACCGAAGGCCGGCAACTTGGCGCCGGTACGCAGGCGGCCCACATCGTGGCGCAGCTGGCGCTCCAGCCACGTGACGGCGGCGGCGAAGTCGGGCAGTTCCACTTCGCGCTGCGCGGCGGCGGCGCTGTCTTTCCCGCCGTGCTTCACGCCTTCCAGCGCGACCCAGCTTCCCGCCACTGCATCGGCGCGCAGCAGGCCGTAGAACGGCAGCTGGCAGTCTTCCTCGGCATCGCCGGCCTTGCGGCGCAGGCGGCTGGCCGGCTGCGTCTTGTAGTCGAGCACCGCGTGCGCGCCATCCGGGCCCTTGTCGAGCCGGTCGATGCGGCCCGCCAGCCGCAGCGGCAAGCCGTCCGGCATCGCCACATCCACGCTCACGTCGAATTCGCCGGCGCGCCACAGCCAGCCCTCGGCCTCACGCGCAGCCTGCCAGTCGATATAGGACGGCAGCACCTCCAGCCAGCGACGGTAGTAGCCGATGGCGTTGCCGTCCTCGGCCATCAGCGCGCCAAACACGGTGTCGGAAATCTGGCGCAGCCGGGCCAGCCGCCGCGCGGCGTCCTGTTCGTCGGCTTCGGCAATTTCGGCGTGGTATTGCAGCAGCACGCGGTGTAGCAGATTGCCGATATCGCGCTTCTCTAGGTCGTCATTTACCGCCTCAAGACCGGCCAGCCCGAGCATCCGCGCGGCGAAGAACTGGTACGGGCAGCGCCGCAGCATGTTGTACGCCTGCGCGCTCCAGCGGGCGGGCACGCGCTCGGGGGCGGTCGGCACCGGCATATAGCCGGGCTGGGCGAAGGTGTCGTGCAGGCGCGGGGCGATGCTGGCCTCGATCGGCGCCCCGGCGCGCGCGCAGCACGCCGACAGTCGCTCAATCCAGCCCGACACGTGGTGCGGCTCGCCCCGCCCCCCGAAGCGCTGCCAGGTCATCACCACGTCGTCGTTGTTCAATAGCACTTCGGCCAGATCGCGCGCCTGCTGGGCGAAGCGCGCCTCGCGGTCTTCGAGCGCCAGTTCGCGGCGCATCTGGTTCGAGAAGAACATCAGTTCGGCGGCGCTGGACGGCAGTTGCGCATCGTCGCAGCCGACGATCACCACGCCGTCGAAGCGCCGCATGCGCGCGCCGTTCAGCGGCAGGATCGTGATGCGGGACGAACTCTGCGCGGACGGCTCCTTGTACGCCACCGATTCGAGCAAGGCGGACAGCATCGCGCGGAATTCCTGCTGGCTCAGCGTGGCGTGGGCGCCGGTCTCGTCGTCGGGCAACTCGGCCAGCCGCGCGAGGGCGTCGAGCATCTGCCGGCCGGCGTCGTCGGCGGCGAGGGGCGCGCGCATATCGAGCGCGTCCAGCGTGGCGTCGAGCCGGGCCAGCCAGACCGTCAGCGGTTTCTGCGCCAGGCCGCGCGGCCACGCGGCGGCCTCGTCGGCCAGCGTGGCGATCAACGCGCGCGCGCCGGCGCGGGTGGCTTGCTGGGCCTCGTCGGCGTCCATCGTCTCGGCATCGACCAGCGTGGCGTTGGCGCGCCGCTCGGCAAACAGATGACGCAGGCGCGCCCAGCCGCCGGTGATGGCTTCGCGGCGAATCTGGCGTTCCATCAGCGCGATGGCGCCGCCGCGATGGGCAAAGCCGGGCAGGCAGAACGGGCTCTTGAGCAGGTCGAGCAGCGCGGCGGTGTCGCCATCGCGCGCCAGGACGTCGAACCAGCGCATCAGCGCGGCGGCCGCCCGCGTGGTGGAGAGCTTCCAGCCGGTTTCGTCGCGCACCGGCGCCCCGGCGCGGGCCAGCAGCGCGCGGGCCCGGCGGGCCACCACGCGGTCATGCGCGACCAGCGCGACGTGGCGGCGGCCTTCGTTGAGCCATTGCACGAGCTGGTCGGCGGCGGCGGTCGCCTCGTCCTCGAAGCGCGCACTGCCGACCACGCGGATGCGGGGGCGATGTTCGGGGAGCTGATCAGGCAATGCATTTTGCGACTGACGGGTCGGGGAATCGTCTGACGCATCAGATTCGTCTTCGTCTGCCACTGCATCGATCCGCCGTGCCTCGGGCCACAGTGCCAGCAGCGTGCCGTACCAGTCGGGCGTGGCCTCGGCATCGTGCGCGCCGCCGGACCAGTCGTAGCCCACTTCGAGCGTCGGCACCTGCTCGCCAGCCTGGGCGAGGAAGCGGGCCTCGACGGGTTCGGGCGGCGTCGGGCCAATCCACACCACTGGGCCGGCCACCTGCTGCGCCAGCCGCTGCAGGGCGCGGCGCCGGGCTGGCAGCGGATCGTCCGGACCGGAAAGCATCTGCCAGAACGCCAGAACAATCTGCGCCTCCTGACCAAGAAATTGTTCCGACAGGTGCGCATAGGTGCGTTGCAACGCGCCCTGGAGCAGCGCGGCGCGATCCTCGCCATCGATATCGTCATCGTCGCGGACGGCGGCGTCCTCCAGCCAGCGCGCGCTCAGTTCGTCGCTGATCGACAGCAGCGTTTGCGCCAGCCCCCAGGCGGCGCCCTCGGTCTGGGCGCCGAACGCGCGGCGCAGCCAGTCCTGTTCGCGGATGGCCTGCTGCACGGCCAGCAGGCGCGCGGCATGGCTGCGCACCGGCCTGGGCTCGGCTTCCAGGTCGGGCGGGAGGTCCAGCAGCCAGTGGCCCAGCGTCAGCACGCGCGGCAGCAGCCGGGGCGTGCCGGCGGCGCGCGCGGCGGCGTCGAGCGCCAGCCTGACACCCGGAATCTGCGCGGCCGTGGGCACGACCACGTGCGCGCCGGCGGCGGCCGGTCCGCAATGGTCAAGGAAATACCACGTCGCGGTGGCGGCCTGCTCAAGGAAGGCGGGGCCGGGAGAAAACGAAAGCCGGGTCATGGATGGCGCGCCGGACCACGTCGGGTCAGGCGCAAATGGGGGCACGGGGCCGTGGCGCGCCAGGGCACCACGGCGTAGTCAGTCAAGGAAATACGATCGCGTTGGCCGGGGCCACCCGGCAGCCCGGGCGGGCGCGGGTCAGTGATCACCGCGCTCCAGCCGCGCACGCAACTCGCGGGCGGTTTCGAGCAACCCTTCGTAGCCGGAGCGGGCGTGCTCGGGCAGGTCCGGATCGCCAACCAGCGTGCCGAGCGTCTCCATCACGCTGTAGACGAGCCCACGCGCCGCGCCAGTGGCAATGCTGTTGGTCTCCACCGCGCTGTTCAGGTGCGCCAGGGCGTCGCTCAGGTGATCCACGTCCGGTGGCGTGTCGGGCAGATCGTCGGCGGGATCGGGCTTGCGGGGATCGGCAGTCATGGTCGGTGGCCTTGTGGTGCCTGCGGGGTTGGCAATCCATATCATTCTACGCGCGCGGCCGGTCGGTCGGCATGGGGAGGATTCTCAAAGTGCTTTTCAGGTCATGCCGGATACCCTTATTGGGGGAATTCCCGGGGCACAAAGATAATCCATTTGAGTACTGGATAACCCGGTGCCGATTGAGCGATTCTCTTGCCGCGATTAACACAATGTTGAGCAGGTATTACCGCGCGGGGGCACAATTGCACCTGTCCCCGGCCCTGTCGGCACCCCGTTCCGAGGGGGTATTGAAATTCGGCAAGCTGGTAACATATCGGCATCAACGGCACGACCCGCCTGACCTGACTGCCTCCGGCGCCATCGCAAACCGATCGCCGGATTCTCGTGTAAGGTAGCGGTCAGCCTTCAACATCAACTGAGCCCCAGAGGTTTCACGCCATGAGCGAACAAATCAAGTATGTGAGCGACGCATCGTTCGACGCCGACGTCCTCCAGTCCGACAAGCCCGTCCTGCTGGACTTCTGGGCCGAGTGGTGCGGTCCGTGCAAGATGATCGCCCCGATCCTGGACGAAGTGGCACGCGATTTCGGCGACAAGGTGCAGATCGCCAAGATCAATGTGGATGAGAACCAGCAGGTGCCGGCCAAGTTCGGCATCCGTGGCATTCCCACGCTGATCCTGTTCAAGGAAGGCAAGGTTGTCGCCCAGAAGGTTGGCGCCCTGTCCAAGTCGGACCTGACCGCGTTCCTGAAGAACAACGTCCCGGCCCTGGCCTGACGCCAGACCCCGCGGCCAGCCCGGCGTGGCTGGCTGCGGCACCGCATGATCCGGCTTCGCGTGCGCCAGCTCTGGCGCGCCGGCCGGATTGTGCTAAGATGCCATCAACAACTTCCCCGAGCGTTCGCTCATTCTTTCCCCCTTCCCTTTGGTCTCGCCCGTCCGGGCCACTTCTGTACCCCTCGTCTATGCACCTGACAGAACTCAAATCGCTTCACGTGTCTGCGCTTCTCGAAATGGCGGCAACGCTCGAGATCGACAATGCACAGCGGATGCGCAAACAGGAACTGATGTTTGCGATCCTGAAGAAGCGCGCCAAGATGGGCGAAACCATCTACGGAGACGGCACGCTGGAAGTCCTCCCCGACGGCTTCGGCTTCCTCCGCTCGCCGGAAACCTCGTACCTGGCCAGCACGGACGATATCTACATCAGCCCTTCGCAGATCCGCCGCTTCAATCTCCATACCGGCGATTCGATCGAAGGTGAAGTGCGGACCCCGAAGGACGGCGAGCGCTACTTCGCGCTGGTCAAGGTGGACAAGGTCAACGGGCAGGCGCCCGAAGCGGTGAAGAACCGCATCATGTTCGAGAACCTGACGCCGCTGCATCCGAACCGGCCGCTCCAGCTCGAACGTGACATCCGCGCCGAAGAGAACATCACCGGCCGCGTGATCGACATGATCGCCCCGATCGGCCGTGGCCAGCGCGCGCTGCTGGTGGCCTCGCCGAAGTCGGGCAAGACCGTGATGCTCCAGCACATCGCGCATGCGATTGCGAACAACCATCCGGAAGCTGACCTGTTCGTGCTGCTGATCGACGAGCGCCCGGAAGAAGTTACGGAAATGATGCGCTCGGTGCGCGGCGAGGTGGTGGCGTCGACCTTCGACGAACCGGCCATCCGTCACGTGCAGGTGGCCGAAATGGTCATCGAGAAGGCCAAGCGCCTGGTGGAACTGAAGCGCGACGTGGTGATCCTGCTGGACTCCATCACCCGTCTGGCACGCGCCTACAACACCGTGGTGCCGGCCTCCGGCAAGGTGCTGACCGGCGGTGTGGACGCCAACGCCCTGCAACGCCCGAAGCGCTTCTTCGGCGCCGCGCGTAACCTGGAAGAAGGCGGTTCGCTGACCATCATCGCCACGGCGCTGATCGAAACCGGCAGCCGCATGGACGACGTGATCTACGAAGAGTTCAAGGGCACCGGCAACATGGAAGTGCACCTCGAGCGCCGTCTGGCCGAGCGCCGCGTCTACCCGGCCATCAACCTGAACAAGTCGGGCACGCGCCGCGAGGAACTGCTGATCAAGCCGGAAATCCTCCAGAAGATCTGGATCCTGCGCAAGTTCATCTCCGACATGGACGAAGTGCAGGCGATGGAATTCATCCTCGACAAGATGAAGCCGACGAAGAACAACGCGGAGTTCTTCGACATGATGCGCCGCGGCGGCTAACCGCCCCGGTAGTGCATCAGGCAGGAAAGGCGTACCCTTGGGTGCGCCTTTTTTGTCTCTGCCAATCGATCCGACGACCCTCCGCCCATGTTCGGCAAACTGACCAGCTACCTGCGCTCGCGCTCACGCGCCCGCAAGCTCGAGCACTACGCCATTCCGGACGACCTCTGGACGCGCACCGTGGCTGCCCTGCCCTACGTGCAGCGCTACGGCGCCGAGGATCAGGCCGCGCTGCGCGAGCTGGCCACGCTGTTCATCGCCGGCAAGGAATATTCGACTGCCCACGACCTGCCGCTGACCGATGAGATGGTGGTCAGCGTGGCCGTGCAGGCTTGCGTGCCGATCCTCAAGCTCGGTATCGAGTGGTATCGCGGCTGGCACGGCATCGTGCTGTATCCGGGCGAATTCCTGATCCGGCGCACCGTGGAGGACGAGATCGGGCTGGTGCACGGCGTGGAGGAGGAGGCGAGCGGCGAGGCGTGGGAGCATGGTCCCGTCATCCTGTCCTGGCAGGACGTGAGCACGCCCGGCGCCGGGCTCGATTCCGACCACGCGCTGCCGGCGGACACCTACAACGTGGTGATCCACGAGTTCGCCCACAAGCTCGACATGCTCGACGGCGAGCCCGACGGCGTGCCGCCCTTCTCGCGCGTGCTGCATCCGGGCGTCGATGCCGAACAGTGGGCCGAGGCGTTCCTGAGCCAGTACGATGCCTTCGCCGATGCCTGCGAGGCCGTACCGGACAGTGCATGGGACCACCCCGAGCGGCTGCCGCCCCGGCTGCGGGTGATCGACCCCTACGGATGCGAGGCGCCCGGCGAGTTCTTCGCAGTGGCGTCCGAGGCATTTTTCGTGGAGCCCGAAGGCCTGCGCCGGCATTGGTCTACGCTATACGAAGCGCTGGCCACGTTCTACCGTCAGGACCCGGCCAAAAAATGACGCAAAATGCACTTCCGAACTCCCGACGACATGGTCACAGCCGCGCGCGGATTGTTGTCCAAGCGCTTGTTTTTCTGGCATAATCCCGGTTTGCCCGTTATCGGCAAGTGGTTCGCTCGTCGCAAGCATTCGTCATCCGATGCACGCACGCGGCAGACATGAGCGGACTGGCTACCCAACCTGAAAGGAAGCACCATGAAAGAAGGCATTCACCCGAATTATCGCGAAGTCCTGTTCCACGACGTGTCGAACGACTTCAAGTTCGTGACCCGCTCGACGATCCAGACCAAGGACACGATCGAACACGACGGCAAGACCTACCCGCTGGCCAAGATCGAAGTGTCGTCGGAATCGCACCCGTTCTACACCGGCACCCAGAAGATCATGGACACGGCCGGCCGCGTCGAGAAGTTCCGTCAGAAGTTCGGCAGCAAGCTGAGCACGATGAAGAAGTAATCTCGCGGAGCCGCGAGCATGCCGCGCACGAGGGAACAGATGCTCCCGCCGCGCGCGACCTGACAAAGAGGCAGCATCGGCTGCCTCTTTGCTTTTGTGCAGCCGATTGTTGCTGCCTACGATTTCACCGCCGATGAGTCAAGCCAAGACCTCTCCCGTCCACCTGACCGCCGCCGCCACCGGCGCGCTGCCGCGCGCCCTGCTGCTGGCCATCTGCATCATCTACGGGCTGGCCGGCCTGTTCGGCCGCGATCCGTGGAAGAACGAGGATGCCGCGGGCTTCGGCGTGATGTGGCAGCTCGCCACCGGCGGTACACAGGACTGGCTGATGCCGAACATCGCCGGCCGGCCGTTCAGCGAGGACGGCCCGCTGGTGTTCTGGCTCGGCGGCATCATGATCCGGCTGTTTGGCGGCTGGCTCGGCGCCCCGGACGCGTCGCGGCTGGCCACGGCGCTGTTCTACTTCGGCACCTGCGCCTTCATCTGGTATTCCACCTACCTGCTCGGCCGGCGCGACGAAGTGCAGCCGTTCGCGTTCGCGTTCGGCGGCCAGCCCGATGCGCGCTCCTATGGCCGTGCGCTGGCCGATGGCGCGCTGCTGCTGTTCCTGGCATGCGTGGGGCTGGCGATGCGCGGGCACGAAACCACGGCGCAGGTCGGCCAGGTCTGCTTTATCGCCTTCATGCTGTACGGGCTGGTGCGCAGCCTGGACAAGCCCGTGCAGGGCAGCCTCTGGTACGGCGTGGGGCTGGGCGCGCTGTGCCTGTCCAGCGGGCCGATCCTGGCCGCCGCCCTGCTGCTCGCCACGGCCCTTGCCGCCGTGGCCTGCCGGCCGCTGCCCGCGAAGTGGCTGGCGGGGATTGGCCTGCCGCTGGCGCTGGCCATCGTCGGCGCGTGGATGGCGATGGTGTACCTGGGCGCGGCCGACCGCGACGAGGCTGTCACCTTCATCCGCGAGTGGGCCCGCTACGACCGTCGCACCTATGGCGGGCCGTCACTGGCCGCGGCCGGCTTCATCGCACGAAATCTGTTCCTGTTCGCGTGGCCGGTCTGGCCGGTGGCCGTCTGGGCGTGGTTGTCGTGGCGTGGCATGCGGCGCGCGGCCCACGTGGCGCTGCCGCTGTCGATGCTGACGACACTGCTCCTGTTGCTGGTGCTGCAACGCAGCCCCGGCGACGTGCAGTTCATCCTGTTGCTGCCGCCGATGGCCGTGCTGGCTGCCTTCGCATTGCCCACGCTGGCGCGTGGCGTAATCAACGCGATCGACTGGTTCGCCCTGCTGTTCTTCACGATCTTCTGCGGCTTCCTCTGGTTCATGTGGATCGCCCGCACGACCGGTTTTCCGCCCAAGATCGCCAACAACGTGTACCGGCTGATTCCGGGCTTCCAGCACTCGTTCACCTGGAGCGCGGTGGTGATCGCGCTGGCGGTGACGCTGGCCTGGGTACTGGTGGTGCGTTGGCGGCTGTCGCGTGCGCCCAAGCAGATCTGGCGCCCGGTGGTGATCTCGGCCGCCGGCACGACGCTGATGTGGGTGATGGCCATGACGCTGTGGCTGCCCGCCATCAACTACGCCAAGACTTATCGCGATGTGGCGCAGGCCGCCTCGATGGCGCTACCGTCGACCTATACCTGCGTGCAGCCGATCCGCATGGGGAATGCGCAACTGGCGTCGTTCTCGTATTACGGCCATATCCGCTTTGGCGGGCCCGATGACGGCTGCGACGTGCTGCTGCGCCACGACGCCGTGGATTACGGCCCGCCCGGCAACATTTCGCACTTCGAATGGCGGCTGGTCTGGGAAGGCCGCCGGCCTGCGGACCGGGACGAGCGCTTCCGCCTGTACCGCCTGGTCGATGTTGGCCGCGCTGCGCCGCCCCGGCCCACGGTGCCGCGCCGCCTGCCGCGCCAGCCTTAATCCTCCGCGCAGGACGCCCCTCGCCCCCCCTCACGCGCCGGACTCACGACTGGGCCGGCGCGCCATGCTTTCCGACAAGAACAATGAGCAGCGCGCTGCAAGACATTCGCCGCATCCTCCACCTCGCCGCGCCCGTCCTGGTCGGACAACTCGCGGTGGTGGCCTTCGGCGTCATCGATACGGTGATGGCCGGGCGCGCCTCCGCTACCGACCTCGCCGCCGTGGGCCTGGGCGGCTCCATCTACATCACCATCTATATCAGCCTGATGGGGGTACTCCAGGCGCTGGCACCCATCGCCGGCCAACTCTATGGCGCGGGCCGCACCGCCGAGATTGGCAGCGAAGTGCGCCAGGCCGCGTGGCTGGGTGTGGCACTGGCCGTGCCGGGCATGCTGTTGCTGCTGTTCCCTGGGCCGCTGCTCACGTTTGCCAAGGCGCCGCCTGAGCTGGTCGAGAAGGCCTCGCACTATCTTCATATCGTGGCGTTCGGCCTGCCGGCCGCGCTGAGCTTCCGCATCTATATGGCGCTGAACAACGCGCTGTCGCGGCCGATCATGGTGACGGTGCTCCAGATCGCCGGGCTGGCGATGAAGGTGCCGCTCAACGCGTGGTTCATTCATGGGGGACTGGGGCTGGCGCCGATGGGCGGTCCGGGCTGCGCACTGGCCTCCACGCTGATCAGCTGGACCTGGTGCATCGCCGGCCTGCTGATCCTGCGCACCGGCGCCGCCTACCGGCCGCTGGCGCTTTTTGCCGGCTGGGAGTGGCCAAACTGGAGCAAGATCCGCCCGCTGCTGCGGCTGGGCGTGCCGATGGGGCTGACCTATCTGATCGAGATCACCTCGTTCACGCTGATGTCGATCTTCATCACACGACTCGGTACCGAGACGCTGGCCGGGCATCAGATCATCGCCAATCTGAGCGCGGTAGCGTACATGATGCCGCTCTCTCTGGCGATTGCCACGTCCACGCTGGTGGCCCAGTCGATTGGCGCGCGTGACTTGGCTGGGGCACGCCGGCTGGCGTGGCGCGGCATCCGCTTCGGGGCCGGGCTGGCGCTGCTGACAGGCGCCCTGCTGTGGCTGCTCCGCGAGCCGCTGCTGCAGGCCTACGCCAAGGATCCGACTGTAGTCACCAAGGCACTGCCGTTGATGCTGTTCGTCGCGTTCTATCAGGCATTTGACGCGGTACAGGTCATGACCGCCTTCATCCTGCGCGCGTACAAGATCGCCCTGATTCCGACGTTGATCTACGCAGGATCGCTGTGGGGCGTGGGGCTGGGTAGTGGGTATGTGATGGGATTCGGCTTGATCGACGCGCTACCCGAGTGGACACGCGGCGCCGTCGGTTTCTGGTTCGGCAACAGTATCAGCCTGGCCTTGGCCGGCACGCTGCTGGTACGGTATTTCATGCGGGTGAGCAAACCCGCATGATTTAAAGGCGGGTCACGCAATGCAATAACGGGAAGCGAAGGACAAAAAAAATGCCTGCTTGCGCAGGCATTTTTAATATTGGCGGAGCGGACGGGACTCGAACCCGCGACCCCCGGCGTGACAGGCCGGTATTCTAACCAACTGAACTACCGCTCCGTGTTGGTTGCCGCTCGAAGCTATTGCTTCGGACGACTAGCTAGACGTTTGATTACGCCCTGCTGTTTTGGCGTCCCCTAGGGGATTCGAACCCCTGTACTCACCGTGAAAGGGTGATGTCCTAGGCCTCTAGACGAAGGGGACAGAAACTTGTTGCAACGTTTCCGTCTGCGCTGCGAAGTCCGTAACTGTAACAGACTTTTCAACGACTGAGGCACTTTTTTGCTGGGTCGGTGCCTCGAAATCCTTGGTGGAGCTAAGCGGGATCGAACCGCTGACCTCTTGCATGCCATGCAAGCGCTCTCCCAGCTGAGCTATAGCCCCGTGGTACTCCTTTTACTACCAGTACTGCATAATCGCGTTTCAGCGAAACCGCGATTATATTACGATTTTCTTTCGAAGTGCAACTGCCATGTGGCATTTGCTTTCGCTAAAAACCGCGAGGCGATTATCAGATAATCAACCTCTCACCCAAAGAAAAACCCGCTTGGTTTTACCCAAGCGGGCTCAGTTTTGGCGGAGCGGACGGGACTCGAACCCGCGACCCCCGGCGTGACAGGCCGGTATTCTAACCAACTGAACTACCGCTCCGTGTTGGTTCGCCGCTCGAAGCTATTGCTTCGGACGACTAGCTGGACGTTTGATTACGCCCTACTGTTTTGGCGTCCCCTAGGGGATTCGAACCCCTGTACTCACCGTGAAAGGGTGATGTCCTAGGCCTCTAGACGAAGGGGACAGAAACTTGGTGGAGCTAAGCGGGATCGAACCGCTGACCTCTTGCATGCCATGCAAGCGCTCTCCCAGCTGAGCTATAGCCCCAATGTTACTGTCATTTACTGCTTCTTGCTGTCGCGGGATTTACTACGATTCCGGCGAAGCCGAGATTATATAGCAATCCAACCGCTTTGCAAGTCCCTTTTTCGGCCTTTCAACCGATCCGCGTGGTTTTTGCCGCGCGGCAGGGAGAAGGAGATTATGCTGAAATCCCGGCCCGAGCGCAAGCCCCTGCCGAGATTTTTCCGCACTTTTCTCAGGCTGCCGCAAGGCGGCGCAGCACCGTCTCGCGGCCGAACAGTTCCAGCACCGCGTCGATGCCCGGCGTCTGCAACTGCCCCGCCACCAGCAGGCGC
Organism: Cupriavidus sp. 01L43; assembly: GCF_056399925.1. NCBI lineage: Bacteria > Pseudomonadati > Pseudomonadota > Betaproteobacteria > Burkholderiales > Burkholderiaceae > Cupriavidus > Cupriavidus sp. 01L43. The sequence continues at coordinate 632,155 of NZ_JBFTSH010000001.1, read as the reverse complement.
ACCGGCATAGCCAGCTTCGGCATCTTCAGGCCGAATTCGGCCAGCACTGCCTTGAACGTGGCGCTGATGCCCTCGCGCTTCCACTCAGGCAGCGCGGCCAGTTGCGCGGCCAGCGCCTGCAGTGCCGGACGGATCTCGTCGGTCAGGTGCTCGGTGCGCAGCGCGGCATCCGCCTGCGGCTCGCCGCGATAGAACAGCATCGCGGCCTGGGCCACTTCCTTCAGCGTATTGGCGCGATCCTTGACCAGCGCGATCACGTCGGCCAGGCTCGCGCCGTCCACCTTGCCGCCCAGCGCCTCGATGAAGGGGCGCGTCAGATCGGCCAGACGGGCGTTATCGCCCACCTTGATGTAGTGGTTGTTGAGCCAAGCCAGCTTTTCCGGGTTGTACTGCGCCGGCGACTTGCCCAGGTGCTCCAGGTCGAACCACTCGATGAACTGCTCGCGCGAGAAGATCTCGGCATCACCATGCGCCCAGCCCAAGCGCGCGAGGTAGTTCAGCACGGCCTCGGGCAGGTAGCCCTCGTCGCGGTAGCCGGTCACGGGCATCGCGCCATGGCGCTTGCTCATCTTCTCGCCCTGCTCGTTCAGCACGGTCGGCAGGTGCGCGTAGACCGGCACGTGGCCGCCCATCGCACGAATGATGTTGATCTGGCGCGGCGTGTTGTTGACGTGGTCGTCGCCGCGGATCACGTGGGTGACCTTCATGTCGAGGTCATCGACCACGACGCAGAAGTTGTATGTCGGCGTGCCGTCGGGGCGGGCGATCACCAGGTCGTCCAGCTCGTCGTTGGAGATCTCGATGCGGCCCTTCACGGCGTCGTCCCAGACCACGCTGCCGCCGATCGGGTTCTTGAAACGCACCACGGGTTGCACGCCGGCCGGCGGCTCGGGCAGGACCTTGCCCGGCTCGGGGCGCCAGAAGCCGTTGTAGCGCGGCTTCTCGCCGGCGGCGCGCTGGGCTTCGCGCAGCGCGTCCAGTTCCTCGGTGCTCATGTAGCAGTGGTACGCGAGGCCGGTCTCCATCATCTGCTGCACCACCGCGCGATAGCGGTCCATGCGCTGCATCTGGTAGAACGGACCTTCGTCGATGTCCATGTCGAGCCAGGCCATGGACTCCAGGATCACGTCGACGGCCTCCTGGGACGACCGCTCGACATCGGTATCCTCGATGCGCAGGATGAAATCGCCCTGCATGCGGCGGGCGAAGGCCCACGGATAGAGCGCGGAGCGGATGTTGCCGAGGTGGATGAACCCGGTCGGGCTCGGCGCGAAGCGGGTGCGGACGCGTTGTGTCATGGCGGAGAGAAACAAAAAGGCCCGCGCACAGCGGCGCGCAGGCCAGATTCGAGGAATGGCGCATTATACGCCCTGCCCGCCGCCGCTTTTTCGCTACGCGCCGGCCGGAATCATTTATCCTGCCACCGGTCTGAGACCTCGGATGCCGCCTCGCACGGCGCCGGCATCACTTCCCGTAGATTCCCGTTCCTCGATGAAACGACGCCATTTCCTGGGCGCCTCCGCGGCGATGCTGCTGGCGGCCTGCTCCACCGGCCCGAAGCCGCCCCCCACCCTGCCGACCCAGCCCGTCGTCACGCCGCCGGTGGCCACGCTGCCGCCGCGCCCGGTGCGCATCGGCCTGGCGCTGGGCGGCGGCGCGGCGCGCGGCTTTGCACATATCGGCGTGATCAAGGCGCTCGAGGCGCAGGGTATCCATCCCGATATCGTCACGGGTACCAGTGCCGGGTCGGTGGTGGCGGCGCTCTACGCGTCCGGCATGGATGGCTTCACGCTGAACAAGCTCGCCCTGACCATGGACGAGGCGTCCATCGCCGACTGGGCGCTGCCGTTCGGCACCAAGTTCGGTGGCTGGCTCAAGGGCGAGGCGCTGCAGAACTATGTGAACCGGCTGGTCAAGCAGCGCACCATCGAACAGATGAAGCTGCCGCTGGGCATCGTCGCCACCGATCTCAAGACCGGCGAGCGGATCCTGTTCCGGCGCGGCAATACCGGCCAGGCCGTGCGCGCGTCCAGCAGCGTGCCGGGCGTGTTCCAGCCGGTGTCGATCCAGGGCCATGACTATGTTGATGGCGGGCTGGTGGAGCCGGTGCCAGTGGATGCGGCGCGCGAGATGGGCGCCGAGTTCGTGATCGCGGTGAATATCTCGGCCGATCCGTCGAGCCAGAAGAATGGCGGCCAGAGCGGCGTGCTGCTGCAGACCACGGCCATCATGGGTCAGTCGATCAACAAGATGGCGCTGGCGCGCGCGGACATCGTGATCCGCCCTGACCTGCCCGACATGAGCGGCAGCGACTTCACGGCGCGCAACCGCGCGATCCTGGCCGGCGAGCAAGCCACGGCGGCAGTGCTGGCGAGCCTGCGCGACAAGCTCGCTCTCGCCCGTACGCGCCCGCTGCCAACCGGCATTGTTACCACCCAATAGTGGGGTAAAACGACAATCCTTGTCAGGACATGGGCTCGCTTCGTGACAATTCGTGTCACTTCATGTGACGCATCATGTCACCCTTTAGTGGGGTATTTGTCTTATTTGTATGTCGAGCCCGATAAAAAAGGACTGCCGAGGCAGTCCTTTTTGTTTGGCGAGCAGCCGGTTCAGCCGCCGTACAGCGACCGACCCTGGGCAGCCGGGTCGAAGCGCTTGAGCGTCTCGACCATGTTGCCCATGCCGTTGTCGGCGTCGCCGCGCTGGGCATCGTCGATGCGTCGCGCGCCGTTGTAGCGTGTCACCCAGTAGCTGGCACGCATGTCGTCCACGCGGATCTTGCTGCCGGTGGACGGCGCGTGCACGAACTTGTTGTCGCCAATATAGATGCCGACGTGCGAGAACGTATGACGCATGGTGTTGAAGAACACCAGGTCACCCGGACGCAGTTCGTTGACCGCCACAGTGGTGCCAACCTTGCTGATTTCGACAGAGCGACGCGGCAACACGAAGCCGAAGGTGTCGTTGAACACGTAGCGGACGAAGCCGCTGCAGTCCAGGCCGGATTCGGGGCTGTTACCGCCGAAGCGGTAACGCACGCCAATCAGGCCCAGCGCGTTCATGACCAGGTCGCCAGCCTTGCTGGCAACGTTGCTGGTGGAGTTCATCACCGACGACAGCAAGCCACGCTTGCCTTCCGGATGGGCATCCGCGCTCAGTTCCGCGCGGGCGTCGATCCGGGCGTCCGGGTCCTTGAACACCGTATCCGCCAGCACTCCATTCGACACAGTCGCACCGCATGCAATGGCAATTCCAATAGCGGCGCGCGCCAGGGAATGAAGTACCGTTCGTTGCATTGGTTCTCCTGATAATCGGACTTATCTGACCGGCATGTCAGACATTGCCGGACAAACGCTAGACATCAGGGCGGTATGTACGCAAGACATATGCCAGCGTACCGTGCACGATTCGCATGCGTGGTTGACCTTCCCAAAGGTCAGCATGCGACCGACAGACCACCCCCCAAAATAGGTATCGCGGGATAGTAAATGACTGTCATTATCGTGTCAAAGATGGTTACAAATTCGCCCGAAATCGCAGCCAAATCAATGAGCTAGCGTGAAAAACGTATCTTTTTTCTCGTATTCCGCATAACGGCGATGTGATACATCGCGCTGTCATGCTAGTGCGGCATGCGTGCTGCGCCGCACATCATTCAGACGACCCCTAACTGTGCGGCCGCCATCAGCTTGCGCGTATACGGATGCTGCGGTGCGCCGAGTACGGTTTCCGTCTCACCCGCTTCGACCACTTCACCATTTTTCATCACGACGACGCGGTGCGCCATCGCACGAATCACCGCTAGATCATGGCTGATGAACAGATAGCTGAGGTTGTACTTGTGCTGGAGCTGGGAAAGCAGCGCCAGCACCTGTTGCTGGATCGAGACGTCAAGTGCAGAAGTCGGCTCATCTAGCACCAGAACCTGCGGCTTGAGGATCAAAACTCGCGCGATGGCGATGCGTTGCCGCTGTCCGCCAGAGAACTCGTGCGGATAACGGCCCAGCGCCGTCCGGTCCATCCCGACCTCCCGCAGGGCCTCGATCACGCGCTCGCGCATCGCCTCGGGCGACAGCCCCGGCTGATGGAGGGCGAGGCCCTCACCCACGATCTGTTCGATGGTCATCCGGGGCGACAGCGAGCCGAACGGGTCCTGGAATACCACCTGCATGCGCGACCGCAGCGCACTGCGCTCCTTGTGCGTGCAGGCGTCGAACGCACGCCCCAGGAAGCGGATCGCCCCGCTACTCTGGCGCTGGAGCGCCAGCACGGCGTGAGCCAGCGTGGTCTTGCCGGAGCCGGACTCGCCGACGATGCCGACAGTCTCGCCTTCGCGCAATTGCAGGTTCACGTCCTTCACGGCCGCGAACTGCTCCTTCGAGAACCAGCCGGCAAACCCGGCGCGCTTCTTGGCGTAGTTGACGCAGAGCGCATCGGTCTCCAGCAGCACCGGCGCCAGTGGCACCAGCGGCAGCACCTCGCGGCGCGGGCGGCTGTCGATCAGCTTGCGCGTGTACGGATGGCGCGGATTGCCGAACACCTCGGCCGTCTCGCCAGACTCCACCAGCACGCCCTTCTCCATCACCCCCACACGCTGCGCGAACGCCCGCACGAGGTTCAGGTCATGGGTGATCAGCATCACCGCCATGCCGAACTCGGCCTGGAGGTCGCGCAGCAGATCCAGGATCTGAGCGCGGATGGTCACGTCGAGCGCCGTGGTCGGCTCGTCGGCCAGCAGCAGCTTGGGCCGGCAGGCCAGGGCCATGGCGATCATCGCGCGCTGGCGCTGGCCGCCCGAAAGCTGATGCGGGAAGCTGTTGAAACGGTTGGCAGCGTCGCTGATGCCGGTTCGCTCGAGCAGCGCGATGGCACGGTCGCGCGCGGCGCGGCGGTCCAGGCCCTCGTGCAGCGCCAGCGTCTCCACGATCTGGTTGCCGATGGTGTAAAGCGGGTTCAGGGCCGTCATCGGCTCCTGGAAGATCATGGCGATCTCGGACCCGCGGATGCGCCGCATCTCGCGGCCGGACACGCGCAGCAAGTCCTGGCCTTCGAAGCGAATGGCGCCCTGGTAGTGGGCGTCGCCAACCAGCCGGAGCATGGCCAGCGCGGTCACGGTCTTGCCCGAGCCGGACTCACCCACCAGCGCGTAGCGCTCGCCGGCGCGCAGGTCGAAGCTGACCTCGCGCACGGCGCGCGTGGCGTGCTCGCCCTCGCCGAAGGTCACCGACAGTCGGTCCACACACATCAATTGCGTGCCGGGCGCCGGCGGGGCCACGGCGTCAGGAAACGTTGCGGCGAGGCTCATTGCACGGCCTCCGCAGCGGGACTTCCCGCAGGCGCCTTAGGCTCCACACGACCACGCAACTGGGCCAGCCCCAGGCGCGTATCGAAGGCGTCCCGCAGCGCGTCGCCCATAAAGGTCAGCAGCAACAACGTGATAACGAGCACCGCGAACGTGGACAGCGAAATCCACCAGGCATCGAGGTTGCCCTTGCCCTGCGCCAGCAGCTCGCCCAGGCTCGGCGTCGTCGGCGGCACGCCCAGACCCAGGAAGTCGAGGCTGGTCAGCGCCAGGATGGCAGCGCTCATCCGGAACGGCAGAAAGGTGATGACCGGCGTCAGGCTGTTCGGCAGGATATGGCGCCACATGATCTGGACATTGGACAGGCCCAGCGCGCGCGCCGCCTTCACATAGTCGAGCGAGCGGTTGCGGTAGAACTCGGCCCGTACGTAATCGGACAGCCCCATCCAGCCGAACAGCGACAGCAGGATGATCAGCAGCGCCAGGCTCGGCTCGAAGATCGACGCGAAGATAATCAGCAGGTACAGCTCGGGCATCGAGCTCCAGATCTCGATGGCGCGCTGCGAGAACAGGTCGAAACGCCCACCAAAAAAGCCCATCAGCGCCCCGGTAAGCGTGCCGACCAGTACGCCGATGATCGTCAGCGCCATGCCGAACAGCACGGACACGCGGAAGCCGTAGATCAGGCGCGCCAGCACGTCCCGGCCGCGATCGTCGGTGCCCAGCCAGTTCTCGGACGAGGGGGGCGCCGGATTCGGCTCCTTGGCGAAGTAGTTCAGCGAATCGTAGGAATACTGATTCACCGGGAACACCGCGAAATTGCCGTGCGTGGTGATCCGTTCGCGGATGAAGGGATCGAGGTAGTCGGTACGGGTCGGGAAATCGCCGTCGAACGTGGTTTCCGGGTAGACCTTGACGATCGGGAAGTAGTACTCGCCCTTGTAGCGCACCACCAGCGGGCGGTCGCTCGACAGCACCTCGGCACACAGGCTCAGGACGAAGATCACCACGAACAGGATCAGGCTCCAGTAGCCCAGCCGGTTGCGGCGGAAGCGTTGCCACGCGCGCTGGCGCGGCGACGGCGAGTGCGGCAGCCCGTTGGGCACCGCGCCGTGGGAGAGAATGCTCATCGGTGCATGCCCTCGAAGTGAATGCGCGGGTCGACCATCACGTAGCAGACATCCGAAATCAGGCGCGTCACCAGCCCGATCAGCGTGAACAGGTAGAGCGTGCCGAGCACGACCGGGTAGTCACGGCGCAGCACGGCTTCATAGGACAACAGGCCCAGCCCGTCGAGCGAGAACAGTGTCTCGATCAGCAGCGAGCCGGTGAAGAACGCGCCGATGAACGCCGCCGGGAAGCCGGTGACGAGCGGGATCAGCGCGTTGCGGAACACGTGTTTCCAGAGCACGCGCCGCTCCGCCAGGCCCTTGGCCCGCGCGGTCAGCACGTACTGCTTGCGGATTTCTTCCAGGAACGCGTTCTTGGTCAGCATGGTGATGACGGCGAAGCTGCCCACCACCGACGCCGTGATCGGCAGCACCAGGTGCCAGAGGTAGTCCATGACCTTGCCCATCAGCGTGAGCTGGTCCCAATTGTCGGACGTCAGCCCGCGCAGCGGGAACCACTGGACGAACGTGCCACCACCGAACAGCACCAGCAGCAGCACCCCGAGCACGAAGCCCGGAATCGCGTAGCCCACCAGCACGATCATGCTGCTGATCACATCGAATCTGCTGCCCGCCCGGATCGCTTTCGAGATCCCAAGCGGGACCGATATCAGATAAGTCAGAAAAAACGTCCAGAGCCCGAGGCTGATCGACACCGGCAGTTTCGACTTCACCAGTTCCCAGACGCTGCGGTGCTGGAAGTAGCTCTGGCCCAGGTCGAACTGGGCGAAGCGCTTCAGCATCATGAAATAGCGCTCGATCGGCGGCTTGTCGAAGCCATAGAGCGCCTGGATTTCCTTGATTTTGTCCGGGTCCACGCCGCGCCGGCCGCGGTATTCCGCCCCGCCACCGCTGGCCTCCCCGCCACCGCCGCGCCCCTTGAGTTCGAGCATCATCTGCTCGACCGGGCCGCCCGGCACGAACTGGATCACGACGAAAGTCAGCGTAATGACCCCGATCAGGGTCGGAATCATCAGCAGGATGCGTTTGAGCAGGTAGGCAATCATGCGCGTCCGGGTTCCGTCAGTGCCGTCATTGGGTCTTCGGCGTCAGATCGTTCCGCCACCAGTTGGAGAGGACCCAGCCCTCCGCCGTATAGAAGTACGGCAGGCGGGTCGGGTAGGACATCGTATTGCGATAGGCCACGCGATGCGAGGCACTGTACCAGTTCGGCACGATGTAGTACCCGTGCATCAGCACGCGGTCCAGCGCGCGGCCCGCCGTGACGAGTTCGTCGCGCGTATGCGCGTGCAGCACGTGGTCCACGAGCTTGTCGATGGCAGGCGATTTCACGCCGAACAGGTTATCCGAGCCGGGCGTGGTCGCGGCCTCGGTCGTGAAGCGGTCGCGCAGCTCGTTGCCGGGGCTTTGCGAGTCCGGGAAGCGGATCGACACCATGTCGAAGTCGAAATCCTCGAGACGCTTTTGATACAGCGCAAAGTCGGTGGTGCGCTGATGCACCTCGATGCCGAGCTTCTCCAGGTTGCGCACATAGGTGGTGATCACCCGGCTCATCGCCCCGCCGTCATCGAGGAATTCGAACACCAGCGGCTCGCGCTTGGCGTTGCGCAGCGCGCCGTCCTCATAGGTCCAGCCGGCCTGGGCCAGCAGGCGGCGGGCTTCGCGCAGATTGTCGCGCAGCGAGCGCGGTGCGTTGGTGGTGGGCTGCACCACATCGAGGCCGAACACTTCCGCCGGCAGCTGGGCGCGCAGCGGCTCCAGAAGCGCCATCTCGCCCGGACCGGGGCGGCTGTCGAACGTCGCGCTGGCGGCCAGCTCGCTGTTCGAGAACCAGCTGTCCAGCCGCTTGTACGCGCCGTAGAACAACTGGCGGTTCAGCCATTCGAAGTCCAGCGCCAGGATCAGCGCGCGGCGGACGCGTACATCCTGGAACACCGGTTTGCGCATGTTCATCACGAAACCCTGCATGCCGGCGCCGTTGCGGTGGGGGAATTCGGTCTTGATCAGCTCGCCTTTGCGGAAGCGCGTGCCGACATAGCTCTTCGCCCAGTTTTTCGACCGATATTCGACAATGGCATCGAATTCGCCGGCCTTGAACGCCTCCAGCTTGGCCGTCTCGTCCTTATAGAGCCGGTAGACCACGCGGCCGAAGTTGAACGTGCCGCGCCGTACCGCCAGATCCTTGCCCCAATAGCTCGGGTTTCGCTTGAAAATGATGCCGCGACCGGCGTCGTAGCGGTCGATGACGTAGGGGCCGCTGGTGATCGGTTCCTCGAAGGTCAGCTTGTCGAACGGCACCTTGGCGGTCCATTTCTTCGAGAACACGGGCAGTGAACCGACGATCAGCGGCAATTCCGTGTTGCGCTGCTTGAAGTCAAAGCGGACGGTGCGCTCGCCGGTCACGACCACGGCCTTCACGTCGGTACACATGCTCCGGTAGCCGGGGCTGGCCGACTTGCTCATGAGCATGTCGTACGAGTACTTGACGTCCGAAGCCATGACCGGGTCGCCATTGGTGAAGCGCGCCTCCGGTCGGATGCGGAAGGTCACGGACAGCGCGTCGGGCGCCACGGTGACGTCGTCGGCCAGCAGGCCATAGGCGCTGGCGGTTTCGTCCGCGCTACTGATCAACAGCGATTCGAACATCAGCGCGGTCAGGCCGGGCGCCGAGGTGCCCTTGAGCGTGAACGGATTGAACTTGTCGAAGCTCGTGCGCCGGTCCGGGTTGGCCAGCGTCAGCGTGCCGCCCTGGGGCGCATCGGGGTTGACGTAGTCGAATTGCTTGAAATCGGCCGGATACTTGAGGTCGCCGTGCAGGGCAATCCCGTGCGCGGCATGCGCCAATGCGGGAAAACCCGAGGCCAGCACGCATATCCAAAGCGCCAATGGCGCCAGCCCCCGCACCTTCTGCAGCACCGCGCCACGACGAAAGCACTGCCCTGCCGCCTGAAGCGGCCAACGTGCGCGAATAGGCATCCCGTTGCAGACCTCCACTCTGACCTGGACATGCCCGGCGTCTTGTGGCCGGGCGAAGTTGTGCGACAATTTTACATGCGTCCGGGTGGCCCCCAGCCATCCGGACATTCCCTCTGCGCGGCGCAACAAACTGCGGGGAACTTTACCCGTCGTGCACCGGCCCCGGGGGCCGAGCATGAAACATGCCCGCCCCACCCTCACATATCTTGGAGAATTTATGGGATTTCTGGCAGGTAAGCGGATCCTGATCACCGGCTTGCTGTCCAACCGCTCGATCGCCTATGGCATCGCCTCCGCGTGCAAGCGCGAGGGCGCCGAGCTGGCTTTCACCTATGTCGGCGAACGCTTCAAGGACCGCATCAGCGACTTCGCCAAGGAATTCGGCTCCGACATGATCTATGAGTGCGACGTGGGCAGCGATGAGCAGATTACCGCGACTTTCGCCGCTCTGGGGCAGCGCTGGGAAAAATTCGACGGTTTGGTGCATTCGATCGGCTTTGCGCCGCGCGAAGCCATCGCCGGCAATTTCCTGGACGGGCTGTCGCGCGAAGGCTTCCGCATCGCGCATGACATCTCGGCCTACAGCTTCCCGGCACTGGCCAAGGCTGCGCTGCCGCTGCTGTCCGACAAGGCATCGCTGCTCACGCTGACCTATCTCGGCGCCGAACGCGTGGTTCCGAACTACAACACGATGGGCCTGGCCAAGGCGTCGCTCGAGGCGAGCGTGCGCTACCTGGCCGAAGCCGTGGGCGAGCGCGGGATCCGCGCCAACGGCATCTCGGCAGGCCCGATCAAGACGCTGGCTGCGTCCGGCATCAAGGACTTCGGCAAGCTCCTCAGGCATTTCGAGGAAGCCGCCCCGCTGCGCCGCAACGTGACGATCGACGAAGTCGGCAACGTGGCCGCCTTCCTGCTGTCCGATCTGTCCAGCGGCGTGACGGGCGAGATCACCTACGTCGACGGTGGCTTCAACATCGTCGGCGCGGGGGGCGTGGGGGCGTAATCCCGGCGCGCGGCCCGCGGCCATCAAGAGCGCCCCAGTTGGGGCGCTTTTTTTTGGGCGTTCATCGTCGATTTTCCGCCGATTGCCATTGTTGCACCGCAACAAATAACGACCGTCACACGCCCGGTCGGCTATCATGGCAGTCCTCTCCGAAGTGGCTCCCCATGATTTCCGTTCGTAATGTCACGCTGCGTCGCGGCGTCAATGTCGTGCTCGACCGCGCGTCCGTCACATTCAACCCCGGCGAAAAGATCGGTCTTGTCGGCCGCAATGGCGCCGGCAAGTCGTCCTTCTTCGCCCTTCTCAACGGCACGCTGCACGAAGACAGCGGCGAGTTCTCGATTCCTGCTGCGTGGAGGATGGGCCAGGTTGCGCAGGAGATGCCGGAGACCGAGCAGAGCGCTACCGACTTTGTCGTCGAGGGTGACACCGTGCTGTTGGCCGCGCAGGCCGAAGTCGACGCCGCCGAGGCCAGCGACGATGGCATGCGCATGGCGCACGCCTATATGGCCCTGCACGACGCTGGTGCACACGATGCCCCCGCACGTGCCCAGGCGCTGATCCTGGGCCTTGGCTTCAGTGGTGCGCAGCTTAGCCAGCCGGTCAACAGCTTCTCCGGCGGCTGGCGCATGCGCCTGCAACTGGCGCGCGCGCTGATGTGCCCGTCCGACCTGCTGCTGCTCGACGAACCGACCAATCACTTGGACCTCGACGCACTGGTCTGGCTGGAAGCCTGGCTCAAGCGCTATCAGGGCACCATGGTGGTGATCAGCCACGACCGCGAGTTCCTCGACGCCGTGACGCAGGTGACGGTGCACGTCGACAACGCCAAGCTCGTGCGTTACGGCGGCAACTACAGCAAGTTCGAAGACATGCGCGCCGAGCAGCTTCTATTGCAGCAGGCCGCGGTGGCCAGGCAGGCCGACAAGATCGCCCACCTGCAGAAATTCATCGACCGTTTCAAGGCCAAGGCCTCGAAGGCGAAGCAGGCGCAGAGCCGGGTCAAGGCGCTCGAACGCATGGAGAAGATCGCCCCGGTGCTTGCCGATGCGGAATTCACGTTCGAGTTCAAGGAGCCTCTCAACGTCCCGAACCCGCTGTTGTCGATGCTGGACGCGAGCTTCGGCTACCCGGCGCCGACCGACGCACTCCCGGGCACGCCGCCCACGGTCATCGTGAAGGGCATCAACCGTTCCGTGCTGGCGGGGCAGCGCATCGGCATTCTCGGTGCGAACGGCCAGGGCAAGTCCACGCTGGTGAAGACGGTGGCGCACGCGCTGGCGCCGGTTGCCGGTGAAATCAGCGAAGGCAAGGGCCTGAACATCGGCTACTTCGCACAGCAGGAACTCGACGTGCTGCGCCCGCTCGACACGCCGATGGAGCACATGATCCGCCTTGCCAAGGACACGCCGCCGCACATGCGCGCCCCCGGCCAGAGTGGCACCGAGCAATCCCTGCGCACCTTCCTCGGCACCTTCAGTTTCAGTGGCGACATGGTGCATCAGGCGGTGCACACGATGAGCGGCGGCGAAAAGGCGCGGCTCGTGTTGTGCATGATCGTGTGGCAGCGCCCCAACCTGCTGCTGCTCGACGAGCCGACCAACCACCTCGACCTGGCCACACGCGAAGCGCTCGGCATGGCGCTCAACGAATTCGAAGGCACGGTGATGCTGGTCAGTCACGACCGGGCCCTGCTGCGCGCTGTATGCGATGAGTTCTGGCTGGTCACCAAGGGCGGCGTCGAGCCTTTCGACGGCGATCTGGACGACTACCAGCAATTCCTGCGCGACGAAGCCCGTCGCCTGCGCGAGGAGGCTGCCGCATAGCCGACGGTCATCGCCTGAGATACCCGCTCAGGGGATCACAATGACGTGCCCGGCTCCGCGGGCACCGTGAACTGAAAGACCGCACCGTGGGGCACGTTCGCACTCGCCCACATTCGACCCTCATGGGCGTCGATGATCGAACGGCAGATGGACAGCCCCATCCCCAGCCCGGCGGACTTGGTCGTGTAGAAGGGAGCGAAGATGCGCTCGGGGTCGTCTGGCGCAAAGCCGGGCCCTGAATCACTCACCGCCACGCGCACGCAGTTCCCCTCCGCTTTCTCCGTACTGATCAGCAAGTCTCGCGCGCCGTCGCTCGCGCCGCTCATCGCTTCCATGGCGTTGATGAGCAGATTGAGGAGGACTTGCTGCAACTGGACCCGATCTCCCTGCACAAGCGGCAACGGGTCCGCGAGATGCGTCTGCACCAGCGTGTCGTGCTTCCGTGCTTCGGCACGGGTAAGTTCGACCACCTCGCGGATCGCCTGGTTGATGTCCAGCGGCTCCTTCCGGGGCGGCGCCTTCTTCACCAGTTCACGGATGCGGCCAATGATGTCCACCGCCCGATTGCCATCCTTGATGATGCGACCCAGTATCTCGCTGACCTCGTCGATGTTGGGCGGCTCGGCCCTCAGCCACCGCACGGCTGCGTGCGCATTGGTCACTGTCGCAGCGACCGGCTGCTTGATTTCGTGCGCAATCGAGGCCCCGAGATGCCCGATTGTGGCAACGCGGTTCGCATGGGCCAGTTCCGTCTGCGCCTCGCGATAGCGTCGCTCGCCCTCCCGGATACTTTCCTCCGCCTGTTTGCGCTCGCTCAGGTCGAGCACGAAAGCGACGCCCTCCCTTCGGCCGGTTTCGAAGGTGGCTGCACCAATCAGGACGGGCACGCGGCTGCCGTCCTTCCTGACAAACTCCTTCTCGAACGGCGGCGCGCTTCCCATCGCCCTGATCTCTTGCAGCACGCGCTCGTCGCCCTCGCGCCATTCCGGTGGTGTCAGGTCCGTCCAGCGCACGCTCCCTGCGATGAGATCGTCGCGCGCGTATCCCACCATGCGAAGAAACGCATCATTGGCCTCGAGAACGTCGCCCTCCACAGTCCAGACGACGATCCCGATGATGTCGGCGTCGACAAGGCGCCGAATCTTCGCCTCACGCTCCACAAGTTCGCGGTAGAGATGGGCATTTTCCAACGCAATCGCGGCCTGCGAGGCCACCAGCCGCAGGATCGCAATGCGGGCGGGAGTGAACACACGGGTCGTGAGATGGTTTTCGAGATAGAGCGCGCCAGTGAGCCTCGCCTGATTCATCAGCGGCAAGCAGAGAATGGAACGGGCGCGATGCTGTGCGATGTAAGGATCGGCCGCAAACGTGGGATCCGCCACGGCATCGTCGAGGATGACGCTTTCCCGCGTCCGCAGGACGTAGTTGAGGACAGACTCCGGCAGCACCGCATCGGTCATGGGCTGGTCGTGGAGATGCACGGCGACCGTATCACCGTCGATCGTTGCCTCCGCAGTGATCCGCTGTTCGCCGGCATCCGGAAGGATCAATACCCCGCGTTCGGCGCCCGCCTGCTCAATCGCCGTACGCATGACCATCTCGATCAGCTTTTCCAGGACGATCACACCGGAGACCATCTGCGACACCTTGATCACGGTCGAGAGATCAAGGTGTTCGACGGGCGTCGTGATCGTGCCCGTCGGGCCGGGGGCAAACGCTTCCGTTGTGAGGTGCGGGTGCATCTGCTCAAGTTGCCGCGCCTTCCCATCGGCTCGCCAGCGCAGGTAGCTGTAGTGCGCATGGCGCAAGTAGGTCTCGGCGATGACCGCGAACTCACGCGCCGCGTAGAATCGCGCGGCAAGCTCGTTGGCGAGCGCTTCCACGTGCACGAAACCGTTGGCGCGCGCCGAGCGGATCGCCAGTTCGTAGAGCCGCATCGCATCAAGTTCGCGGCCTTCAATCCGGGCGATCTCCGCGCCCACCAGCGCGGCGCGATTCTCGAAATTCTCCGGGCAATGCTCCGCCCAGACCGTCAGTTGCCCGTGATGCCCAGCCAGCGCCGTCAGGTGCGCTTGCCGCGCATCGCCGGATATGGCATCGGCGCAGGCGGCGTGCGACAGCGCCCCATAGAAATAGTATTCGGCTTCCTCGAAAAACGAGGCTGTGGTCCAGAGCAGTCCTTTTGCCTTCGCAGCGGCGTCCATGGCCGCCGCGTGGTCGCCGGCGATACAGCGCGCCTGTAGCTTCCGGATCCAGTACCAGCACGCCGCAATCGCCAGATCCGGGTTCTCCGAGAAACGCCGCTCGATCCGCGCCTCATCAAACTGCGCGTCGTCGAGGCAACCAAACTTGGGCGTGAGCCCCCGCAGCGTGCGCATCAGCGCGACTTGCGTGGCGATGATGTCGATGGCGAGACCGAACCGCGATTTCTCGGCGAACGCCAGGCCGTGCTCGGCTTCGGCCAGCGCGTCGCACAGCGACTCGCCGGAGAAGATCAGGTTCGAGTTCAGATCGTTGCGCGTGTAGGTTGCATACTGGAGATCCCCGACGCGGTTTGCCGCATCGAAGGCGCGGCGTTGCAGATCACGGCAAGCCCCCACGTGCTTCATCCAGGGCACGACAAACAGCGCGAAGCAAACAAAGGTTCTCGCCTCGAGGCGCTTGAGCCCGCGGCGCTCCACGAGGTCGTAGCCAAGCTGGCCGAACCGGAACCCCGTCTTGTAGTCGCCGAAATGCGGCCCTGCAATGCGGATGAGGATGACGTAGGCGAAGCACGAAGCATCGCAATTGCCGTGCTCCAGGCTCAGGCTGACCGCCTTGCAGATCGTCAGCGAAGCCAGGTTTTCATCGGTGTACAAGGCCGGCGTCCAGAGCTTCATCAGGACATCGACGGTGGCCAGGGAGGCAGGGTCCTCCATCAGCGGCATGTCGATAAGCGCCTCGATTTCCCGATCCCCAAGCGCCGACCCGATGCGCCCGTATTCGCGCCGTACCTCGTCGCCGTCCGGATGGGGTGACCAATCGATGCCGAAATGCCGGAGGCAATTGAGTCCAACATTGATCGCGCGGCTGCTCTGATCGAGCACCAGGCAGACATCCATGTGCAGGCAGGCCACGATGGCTTGTTCGACCGTCGTCGCGGCGTGACCTGACAGCGCCGCCAATTCCTCATCCGCAACCGAGAGTTCACCGGTCAGGAAGGTGCATTCGGCCCGGTTCAGCTCCAGCGCGAAGAGCATCTCGTGCTGGCGCTCCCAGCTATCCTCCCCCAACAGCGCCACGCCGATATTGAGATAGGTGAGCGCCGAGGCATAGGCGGTAGAACCCTTGGCACGCTTCCCCGCCATCAGGTTGAGCCCGGCGAGCTGGTCCCGCTCCGCTTGCGCCGTGATCAGCGCAGCGCCGCGGTTGAGCTGATTGACGATCTCGAAGATCGCGGCCTCCTGCTGCCCGGTGGGCGTTCGGGCGACCAGCAAGCGGCCGATCCGCAGATGCACCTCGGCGCGCATCGCTTTCGGGATCAGCGAATAGGCGGCTTCCTGCACGCGGTCATGGATAAACCGGTAAGCGCCCTCCAGCCGCTCGACCAGTTCCAGGCGGACGGCCTCCCAGAGCACCGCATGGACCTCCTTCTCCGGAATCACCAGCACGGTGGACAACATCGTGATCTCGGCGATGTTGCCGAGGCAGGCCAGCTGCTGCAACGCCTGCTGTGTCTCGCTCGGCAGACGGCTCAGTTTGCCCACCATCAGATCCACGACATTGTCGGTGTAGCCTTTGGCATGAATGCGATCGAGATGCCAGGACCAGCCCTTCGTGTCATGGTCGAAGTGGAACAAGCGCTCCTCGGCCAGCGCGTAGAGAAACTGAATCACGAAGAACGGATTGCCGGCCGTCTTCTCATGCACCAGCTGCGCCAGCGATGCCACGCGCGTCGTGTCGCAGCACACGGCATCCGCAATCAGCTGCCCGAGGTGTTCACGGCCAAGCGGCGCCAGGGTGATCTCCTCCACCGTTCCGCGAGCGCTCCGGATCGCCTGCAACTTGTGCGTCAGGGGATGGGCGGCATCCACCTCATTGTCCCGATAGGCGCCGATCACCATCAGGTGCTGCAAGTCCGACCGCGTCAGCACATCCTCCAGCAAGTCGAGCGTTGCCGTGTCCAGCCATTGCAGATCATCGAGGAAGAGTGCCAGCGGGTGTTCCGGCCGGGCGAAGACACCGATGAATCGGCGGAAGACCAGTTGAAAGCGGCGTTGCGCCTGCTGCGGCTCAAGCTCCGGCACCGGCGGTTGTTCGCCGATGATGAGCTTCAGCTCGGGGATGAGGTCGGTCATGAGCCGTGCATTCGGCTCCAGGGCTTCCAGCAGCGCGGCGCGCCAGCTCGCCAGTTCGGCGTCCCGCTTACCAAGCAGCGGCCGCACCAGACTCTGGAACGCCTGCACCAAGGTCGAATAAGGAATGTCGCGCTTGTACTGGTCGAACTTGCCGGCGGCAAAGAGCCCCCGTGGCGGCACCAGTACCTTGTGCAACTCGTTGACGACGGCGGTCTTGCCGATGCCAGAGTATCCCGAGACCAGCACGAGTTCCGGTACGCCGCGCGTCATCACGCGGTTGAAGGCCGCCAGCAACCTGTTGACTTCGCGCTCCCTGCCGTACAGCTTCTCGGGAATCACCAGACGGTCGGGCGTGTCGTGTTCGCCAAGCGGGAAACCATCGATCTGGCGATGGCTCTCCCAGGCAGCCAGGCAGCGTCGCAGATCCTGCTCGACACCGGCCGCAGTCTGGTAGCGCTCTTCCGCCGTCTTGGCGAGCAGCTTCATGACGATCTGGCAAAGCGGGGCCGGTATCGACGTCAGGCGCTCGCTGGGCGGCATCGGCTTTCGGGCGATGTGGCAGTGCACCCACTCCATCGGCTCGCTCGCCGAAAACGGCAGGACACCGGTGAGCATCTGGTAGATCACCACACCGAGCGAATAAAGGTCGCTGCGCGAATCGATGGAGCGATTCATCCGACCGGTCTGCTCGGGCGCCATGTAGGCGAGCGTGCCGGCGATCGTTTCGGGCGGCTCGGGTGCCTGATGCTCGCGCGGCAGCCGCGAGGCGATGCCGAAGCCGGTGAGTCGCGCGCGTCCGTCCGTGACATTCACGAGAACATGGGCAGGCTTGAAGTCCTTATGGACCAGGCCGCGCTGATGGAACTGGCCCAGCGCCGCCGCGATGCCGGCAGCGAAGCGCAAGACCATGCCCGTCTCCATGGGCGCGCCGATCAGCAACTCGAGCGGCTCGTCGCCCGGGTCTTCCAGCACCAGCGAGGTCCGGCCATCCTCGCGCAGAAGCTCGAGCGGCCGCACCGCCCACGCGCTGTCGAGTTCATCCTTCAGCCTGAATTCGTGAGCAAGGCGGTCGAGACTGGCGGACGATGGATAGTCGGCGGCGGGCCGGACGATCAGGACGATGTCGGCGCCGTCATTGCCCGGGCGCTGGCCTCGACAGAAAACGTGCTCGCCGTCCTGCCACAGGATTTGAAGGCTTTGGCTGTTACCCATGAGCGCCGAAACCGGGTGAGGGGTTGATCTTGCGCGCTGCTGCCTACCAATCATCCTGCCGAGAGTCCTGCCAATAGGGCGTCACATTGGCATCAATGCGGAGCATCAAGCGCCTCCCAAGAATAGGCGAAAAAGTGGGAAATGTTCCAACCCGCAATGGCTCGCGGAGGCCTTCGGATAGAACAATTGCGAATCTCTGCGGCCCACTGATTCAGATCAAGCGCCTAGCCGGCGGTCCATGGAAAAAGCTTCCTTTCCCATACGAAGAGGAAAGGAATCATGATGAAGAAGCTGGCCTTGGCGTGCTGCATGGTTGGCGGCCTTGCCGCGTGCGGGGGTGATGGCGGGTCCGACCACCCCACTGCGCCGCCCATCCCACCCACCCCACCTGCCCCGACGGCGCCCCAACCTCCGGGTGACCTGCTGTCGGTGGCGTGCACCGACTGTGGCGCGCTGGACGCCAATACGTATGCCGGAACCAGCGTGGGGGTCTGGCGGCATGTGAACGCCACCGCCGCGCCGGTCGATGTGCCGGTCAGTATCCGCGGGCTCTCCGGGCACGATGTCACGCTGGTTTTCACCAATCAGGGCGCTGAGCCGCAGGCGATGCCGGCTCTCCCGCTGGTGCCCAAGGCATCCGCGTCGGCGATCGGCAAGACGTGGCGTCTCGATGGAGAGGACAGCGCCGTCATGCGGCGCGTCGGCGAATTCAACGCCCATGGCTGGGCCCGACTGGCGGCCACACGCCCGCTGGCGGCACTGGAGGCGCGGGAAGCTCGGATCGCCCCGCGCCAGGCCATGCTCAACGAGACCCGCCTCTGGCATGACGCGGAAGACCAGCCGCACACGGCGACGCTGGTACGCCAGTCCCAGGCCAGCGACGGCACGGTCGTCAATTTCTGGATCGAGGATGCCGAGCGCGGTCCTGCAAAAGTCAGTGACGCCACCATCGACGCGCTTGCCGCCAGTTTCCTGGGGCCGGGCAAGGTCTATGACCTGCTGACGCACGTCGGCGGGCCGCTCTGGGGCGCGCATGGGTATGCGGAGTTGATCCCGGGTGCCGGCCAGCCGCTCGATATCGTCATCCTCAAGCTGACGAGCGACAACCCGTCCGCGCGGCTGATGGGCTATTTCTATTCGCGCGACGTGATCCGGCGCAGCGCCGGACTCCCTCATAGCAACGAAGCGGTGGGCTTCTTCCTGAATTCGGAATCGCTGTACGCGGCGGGCGACGCCGCGCTGAAGCAGGCTGCCAGCACCATGGCCCACGAAGGCATGCACTTGCAGAACTTCTACCGCCGGGGCGCTGGCCACGGCCCGAAGTATCTGTTCGATACCTGGCTCGACGAAGCCACCGCGATGATGATGGAGGACTTCGCCGGGCACGCCATCGACCCGGCCGTCAACGATATTCGCGATGTCCGGTTCCGCGACTACGTCAGGATCCGCAACGGCATGTACAACTGCAGCCTGACCACGTGGGAGCCGTTCGGGGAGACGTGCGAGAGCTATTCGGTGTCAGGCTCGCTGGGCGGGTTTCTTAATCGCCAGCTTGGCGCGGGGTTCTTCTCGCGGCTGTTGCGCGACGTGAGCAGCGAGAAGTCCCTGGCAGTCCTTGATTCGGCGATCCGGGCGGAGCACGCCGGCGCGGGGCTCGGCGAGCAGTTGCGCCGCTTCTCGGCGACAGCCGGGTCGCTGATGCGGGCCGCCGACAGCCCCGCTGGCTACGGTTTTCCGGCGCGCGTCGATGGCGCGCTCACACTGCCGGTGATCGATCCGCAGCATCTCGCCGGGCTCCGCGCGCTGACGCAAACCGTGCCGGCGCAGCTGCAGCCGTATGCGAGCATTCCCATCGTCCGGCCGGCGATGCATGGGATCTATAGCGAACGGGTGAGCGTGCCGCCCGGCACCGCGCTGTCGGTGGTCATCCAATGAGGGGGGTGACGAAGCGCGGCCTTCTGGTGATGGCGGCCGCCGGTTGCCTCGCCGCCTGCGTCGGGGCGACGCCGCCTCCGGCGGTGGGCGCGCGCATCGCGCTCACGGGCGAGGTTCGGATCATCGGCAATGCGCCCCACCCCATGGCTGTGCTGCAGGTGGACGATCAGACGGTATGGGAATTGACCGGGATCAGCGTCGCGCTGGCGCGGCCACTGGTGGGCCGACGGGCAACGGTAAGAGGGACGGTACGGCGGGCGCCGGCACCCGGTAGCTGGATGCCCGCCCTGGAGGTGGAAAGCACGGCGCCGCCGTGAACCCTTCCGCGTGAAGACTTGGCCCGCCCTAGAGGATTCGAACCTCTGACCGCTCGCTTAGAAGGCGAGTGCTCTATCCAACTGAGCTAAGGGCGGCCGGGGTGCCACGAGCCTTGCCGTGGCGGCAAGGCCAGCATTCTACTCCACCGCGCGTGCGAAATCAGGTGGATTCGCGTTCGCGCACGCGGGGCCGGCGCGGCATGCCGACCGGCTCGCCGCTGTCGTGCGACGACACGCAGTTGCGGCCCATCTGCTTGGCGTCGTACAGCGCGCGGTCGGCGCGACGCATGACGGCATCGGCATTCTCGCCCGCCTGCCGCTCGGCCATGCCGATACTGACGGTGTAGGCAATCGGGTCCGGTTCCGAGGGGCACGGCGCGCCGCGCACGATCGCGTTCAGGCGCAGGCTCACGGCGCGGCCCGCCTCCATCGCGGTATCGGGCAGGACGATGGCGAACTCCTCGCCGCCCAGTCGCCCCAGGACCGCACCCGCCGGCGCGGCCTTGCGCAGCAGGCCGGCGAAGTGGCGCAGCACGCTGTCGCCGGCCAGATGGCCGTAGAGGTCGTTGATGGCCTTGAAGTGATCGAGGTCGATGAACGCCACGGTGAACGACTGGCGCGTGCGCTCCGCCTGCTTGCAGGCCAGCTCGAGTTCCTCCCAGAACGCGCCGCGCGAGAGTACGTCGGTCAGGTCGTCGTGCCGCGCACGGCGCTCCAGCATGCGGCGCAGCCGGTCGTGTGCCATCAGCGCGAAGCTGACCGACAACCCCACTACGCCGAACACGAACCAGACTGTGACGCCGCCATCGGCATCGACCGGCGCGTGCGGGCGAACCTGGCCCAGCGCCTCCAGCATCGGCAGCGCCTGCATGGCTGCCAGGGCGGCACAGGCCAGCGCCACGAAGCAGAGGCACAGCGCGGCCAGCCGCCCGGTGCCCCGCTTCTCCGCCACGCACGGCGCCGTGATGCGGATGATCTCGATCGACAACAGTATTTGAATACAGGCGGCCGCCAGCGAGAGCGACACCCCGAACGCCGCCGACTCCGGCAGCGTGGCCGGCGCGAGGTGGCTGGCCGCATGGGCCCCCACCGCGACCAGGGCCGGCAGGTTGGCGATGGCCAGCACCCTGCCCCGGCCCGGCTTGCCGACGAAATGGCGCGTACCGTAGACCATCATCGACAATCCCACGCTCAACGCCAGCTCGGGCAGGCCATGGAGTGGCCATTCGGGACGCCACGCATGGGCCGCCAGAAGCACCACCGCGAGCGTGACAATCAGGTCCCCCAGCGCCCACGAGGTCAGCCCGCTGCGCTCCATGCCCGGCGCGCGCCGCAACACGGCACAGACGACCGCCATCTGCAGCGCAAACAGGCCTGCGATCAGCACTACCACCTGCGACTGAAACATCTTCCTTCCCGTTCACAAAGGCATCGCCAAGTGCTCCGCGCGGCACTGGGAAACCACCTTCTGTTTGCGGCCTGCGATGGCCGTCCTGTTTTGTTTCCGCAGGTTCCGGGCGCCCTGGGCAGCCGGTGGCCGCAAGGGCACCGGTGGGGCGTGGCTCAGGCACTGCCGCGCCGCTCGCGTCGCTCGCGGCGGCTGGCGCACCATTGTTGTGATAGTCGGGACCGGGTCCGGATGGGAACAGCAACCCGGCGACGTGCGCCGGTCGGACCTTTGCGGTGTGCGGATTATGTCAGCGCCCGGAACCAAGTCAAGCCTAAAGCGCCCCGCTGAAGCGGGGTGTTGGGCGCAGCGGCGATGAAGTCACATTTCGACGTCAGGAATGCTTATTGCACGCCGTGATTGACCGCACGAGCCGTCCCGGGCTAGAATCGCCGGCTTCGGAGCGTAGCGCAGCCTGGTAGCGCATCTGATTTGGGATCAGAGGGTCGTAGGTTCGAATCCTATCGCTCCGACCAGTTTTGCAAGTAGTTTTAGGCAGTGGAACAAGTGGTGGAATCAAGGGCTTACGTCTTCGGCGTAGGCCCTTTTTTCATGGCGCCTGGCCGACGGCCGCAGGGCATGCTGCACCGCCGAACGTGCTATAATCCCGCGTCAGTTCCGGGGTATCTGAGCATGCCCTGTAACCGGGTCCGTGCCGCCAGGCACACTGGATTTTTCGGCGCCGCACCCCCAGATTCGGGGTATGTCGCGGCCGGCCAGCCCGGAAACACCTTGCCCGCCTGTCCCGAGACGCACAGGGCCGCGCCATGGCACGGTCCAGCCCGATGATCCATCGGGCGCTTCACACGTATTCCCTAAAAACTTACGCAGCTCTCGGGGCTGCCGCAAAGGAAAACAGATTGGCTAAGGAAGAACTCATTGAATTTGGCGGCGTGGTGTCGGAAGCCCTGCCCGACAACCGTTATCGCGTCACGCTGGAAAACGGCGTGGAAATCTGGGCATACGCCTCGGGCAAGATGCAGAAGCACCGTATCCGCATTCTGGCCGGTGACCGCGTGACCCTCGAAATGTCGCCCTACGACCTGACCAAGGGCCGCATCAATTTCCGCCACAAATCCTGAGTTCGCGCCGATCGGGCGAGCGCCGCTGTCACGCGGCTGACATCGCCCCCGCCGACACTGACGGGCTGCCTTCGGGCGGCCCGTTTTGTTTCTGGCGATTCGTTTGACGACGCGCGCCCCGCGTCTTGCCTTGGGCTACCCGCTTCACCATACTCAAGGCACAACGAATACCTGCCAACATGAATCTGATCTTGTGGCGCCACGCCGAAGCCGAGGACTTGCCTGACCCCCTCAGCCTCTCGCGCAGCGCTGACCTGCAACGCCCCCTCACGCGGCGTGGCCGCAAGCAGGCCGAGGCATCCGCCGCATGGTTGCGCGCCCATCTGCCCGCCGATCATCGCGTAGCTGCAGCCCGGCCCTGCGCACGCGCGAGACCGCTGGCGCACTCAGTAGCAAGGTGGAAGTCCTGCCCGACCTCGCGCCTGGCGCCGATGTCAGCGCCATCCTCGCCGCCATCGACTGGCCCCAGGGCCACGAGCACACCGTGGTCGTGGGCCACCAGCCATGGATCGGCCGCCTGGCCAGCCTGTTGCTGGCGGGCCACGAAATCAACTGGAGCGTGAAGAAGAGCGGCATCTGGTGGCTGTCCGCACGCACGCGCGACACCGAGGCCCAGGTCGTCCTGCGCGCCGTCACGGGTCCCGATTTCCTCTAGGACGATGCGGCAGATTCGCGACGGATCTGCCTCAATTCCGAGGCAAGGTTTTCAAACTGCAATACCGGTCCTTTTTCGGATAACGACGATGGAAACACGGGAGGCCGCTGGCTAGAGTCGCCGGTGCGCCGCCCAACAGAGGGACGTCATGGAAGCGTCATCACTGCTTCACGGCACTGTCACCAGCCCTCTCTACATTGTTTCGAAGCCGTTTCGTCACCGAAAGGACATACATGCGCGACCTTCCGACGCCTACCCAGCCGCTGTTTGACGCTTTGCCCACTGGCCGCTCCGGCCAGTCGGCGCGGAGCCGTCTTCCTCGTCAGCCAGCACAGCACCAAACCCATGCACAAGCTCCAGCGCCTGCTTTCAGTGTGGCGTGGGCACGTCACCAGGACGAAGTAGCCGAGGCGCAGCGCCTGCGCTACAAGGTCTTCGCCGAAGAAATGGGCGCACGGCTCCAGTCGTCGTCCAATGGCACCGATGTCGACATGTTCGACGCCTATTGCGACCACCTGATCGTACGCGACCAGGAAACGCTGCGCGTGGTGGGCACCTACCGCGTGCTGCCGCCGCACCAGGCCAAGCGCGTCGGCTGCCTCTATGCCGAATCCGAATTCGACCTCGTGCGCCTGGCGCACCTGCGCCCCAAGATGCTGGAACTGGGCCGCTCGTGCGTGCACCGCGACTACCGCTCGGGCAGCGTCATCATGGCGCTCTGGGCCGGGCTGGGCGAATACCTGCAACGCTACAACCTCGAGTCGATGCTCGGCTGCGCCAGCGTGCCGATGAGCGACGGCGGCCACTACGCGGCCAGCCTCCATCGTCTGTTCTCCGAGAAGTTCCTGGCACCGATCGAGTACCACGCCTTCCCGCGCACTCGCCTGCCGGTGGAAAACCTGAACCAGACGCTCGACGTGGAACCGCCGGCGCTGATCAAGGGCTATCTGCGCCTGGGCGCGAAGATCTGCGGCGAGCCGGCATGGGATCCCGACTTCAACGTGGCCGACTTCCTGACGCTGCTGCGCGTGAGCGACATGAACCCGCGCTACTCCCGCCATTTCCTGGGCCTCAACCGCGGCTGAGTCCGCGACCGAAGCCTGTCGGCTCCCCGATCGAAACGGCACATTTCATCGGCATGAAAAAAGGCGACTCCGGAAACGGGGTCGCCTTTTTAACTGGCCGCTCGGAAGACTGCCGAATCAGACGTACACCACCTTGTAGCGCTTGCCCACGCGCTCCCATTCGTCGGACTCCTGTGCCAGGCTGTACTCGACGAGCGGGTTCTCATCGATCCACACCTTGGGCAGCCGCACTTCGAAACCCTCATCGAGAGCATCCGACCGCTGGCTGACCTCGATCTGGGGCAGCTTCACGTCCGCACGGCGCCGGCACAGGACAAAAGCCAGACGCAGGCTGAACAGCATGCGCCAGTCGACGAACTTGCCGCTGCCAGAGAGCTTGCCCAGCTTGCCCGCATGGCCCAGCAGCAGCGTCGCCAGCCGCGCCTGGTCGGTCTTCGAGAAGCCCGGCATGTCCGCGTGCGTGGAGATATAGGCCGAATGCTTGTGATAGCCGCTATGCGAGATCGACATGCCGATCTCGTGCAGGCTCGCCGCCCAGCCCAGCAGCGCGAGGTTGTCGTCGCGGCGCTCGTTGGGCGGATCGGGGAACTGGGCGAGGAGATCACGCGCGGCCTGCCCTACCCGGCTCGCCTGCGCGCGGTCCACGGCGTAGCGGCGCATGAACTGGTCGACGGTGACCGTGCGCATGTCCTCGTGGTGGCTACGGCCGAGCAGGTCGTACAGCACGCCCAACCGCAGCGCGCCGTCGGTCACGTCCATGCGGTCCACGTCGAGTTCGGCGAACACGCCCAGCATGATCGACAGGCCGCCCGGCAGCACCGGGATGCGGTCAGCCTTGAGGCCCGCGAGCTTCACACGATTGGCGTTCTCGGCCTTGATCAGCGCGCGCTTGAGCCGCTCCAGGCCCTCGCGCGTGATGCCGTGCTCGGCCGGGTTGTCGTTCATGCCGTTCAGCTCGATCAGCTCGGCCAGCGCGCGTGCCGTGCCCGACGAGCCCACCGCCTGCTGCCAGCCCGCCGCGCGGTACTGGCGCACCAGCACCTGGATCTCGCGCCGCGCGGCCAGTTCGGCCTGCTTGAACGCGTATTCATCCACGTTGCCGCTCGGAAAGAAATGACGGCTGTGCGACACGCATCCGATATACAAGCTTTCCATCAGCTTCGACTGATAGCCACTGCCAATGATGAACTCGGTGGAGCCGCCGCCGATGTCGACCACGAGCCGGTTGCCCTGGCAGGCTGGCGCATCGTGC
Source organism: Cupriavidus sp. 01L43 (assembly GCF_056399925.1). Lineage (NCBI taxonomy): Bacteria > Pseudomonadati > Pseudomonadota > Betaproteobacteria > Burkholderiales > Burkholderiaceae > Cupriavidus > Cupriavidus sp. 01L43. The sequence continues at coordinate 606,593 of NZ_JBFTSH010000001.1, read as the reverse complement.
GAGGCGCCGAGATAGATCAGCCGCGCCTCTTCGCGCCCGGCGATCACTTCGATCGGGAAGCCGAGCGCACTTTCTGCCTCGATCAGGAATTCGGAAGCATTCTTGGCCACGCGCAGCGTGTTGGTGGCCACCGCACGCACGTGTTCTGGCGAGAAATCGCGCAGGCGGTCGCCAAAGCGGCGCAGCGCGTCGATGCCGCGTCGTCGCGCGGGTTGGTCCAGGTATTTGTCAGGCGTCAGACCGGCGGCAAGTCGTACCGGCTCGCGCAGGGCATCCACCTGGAAGATCTGGCTGGCAGGGCCGGAGGCCGTGGGCGTCTCGTCCACCCGCCCGATCATCAGGCGGAAGCTGTTGGAACCCATGTCGACGGCGGCCAGCAGGCGGGGATTCTGTGTCATTGCGTGCGTAAGTAGCGCAGGATCGGTGCAAGTTTGGCAAGATACGTACAACCCCGCCAAACGCGTAAGATTATGTCCTTGTCATGTCTGCATCATGACAAAATCAAAGTGTCATCAAATTGACACGATTCTATGAAAAAGTCGCCACATCGCCAAAATAAGGTTCTACACATGATGACGACGCCGCCCGGCACGCTGCTGAACCGCGAGCTTGGCATTCTGGAATTCAATGCGCGCGTGCTGGCGCAGGCTGCCGACCCGAACGTACCGCTGCTGGAAAGGCTGAAGTTCATCTGCATCGTCTCCAGCAATCTGGACGAGTTTTTTGAAATCCGCATGGCGGGGCTGAAGGAGCAGATGCGTGATAACGCATCGGGCCTGACGCCCGATGGTCTCTCCGTCCTCCAGACCTATCAGCTCGTCACGGAGCGCACACAGCGGCTCGTGGCCTCGCAGTATGACATGCTGCAGAACGTGATCTTCCCCGCCCTCGAACAGGAAGGCGTGTTTTTTCACCTGACGAACACCTGGACCGACGATCAGCGCCGATGGGCGCGCGATTTCTTCACGCGCGAGCTGGGTCCGGTGCTGACGCCGATCGCGCTCGATCCGGCGCACCCGTTCCCGCGCGTGCTCAACAAGAGCCTGAACTTCGTCGTCGAACTGTCCGGCAAGGACGCCTTCGGCCGCGACGCCGACCTCGCCATCGTGCAGGCCCCGCGCGCATTGCCGCGCGTGGTGCGCATGCCGGAGAAGCTGTCCGGCTATCCGTATGGCTTCGTGATGTTGTCCTCGTTCATGCAGGCGTTCGTGCATGAACTGTTCCCCGCCATCGACGTGGAGGGCTGCTACCAGTTCCGCGTCACCCGCAATTCCGACCTGTTCGTCTCCGAAGACGACATCACCGACCTGCGCGAGGCGCTCCAGGGCGAACTGCCGGCCCGGCATTTCGGCGATACGGTGCGGCTCGAGGTCTCGTCCGATACCCCGCCCGCGCTCTCGCGCCGACTGCTGCTGGAATCGGGCCTGACCGAGCAGGACCTGTACCGCGTGAGCGGCCCGGTGAACCTGGTGCGGCTGATGCAGATCCCCGATCTGGTCGATCGCCCTGCCCTCAAGTATCCGCCGCACGTGCYGGCACCGGTCAAGCCGCTCCTGACCGGGCTCGGCATGTTCGACGTCATCCGCCAGCAGGACGTGCTGCTGCACCATCCGTACGAGAGCTTCACCTCCGTGCTCGACCTGCTGCAACTCGCCGCGGCCGACCCGAACGTGGTGGCCATCAAGCAGACCGTGTACCGCACCGGCAATGAGTCGGCGGTCATGGAGGCGCTGATGACTGCGGCGCGCAACGGCAAGGAAGTCACGGTGGTGGTGGAGTTGCTGGCGCGCTTCGACGAGGAAACCAATATCAACTGGGCCGAGCGGCTCGAGTCCGCCGGCGCCCACGTGGTCTACGGCGTGGTGGGCCACAAGTGCCACGCCAAGATGCTGCTGATCGTGCGGCGCGAGGCAGCCGGCCCGAAGGTGAAGCAGGTCACCCTGCGCCGCTATGCGCACCTGGGCACCGGCAACTACCACCCGCGCACGGCTCGGCTGTACACCGACTTCGGCCTGTTGACGGCCGACGAGAAAGTCTGCGAGGACGTGCACCACGTGTTCCAGCTGCTAACCGGCACGGCCGGGACGATCCGGCTGAACCACCTGTGGCAGTCGCCGTTCACCATGCACAGCAACCTCGTCGAGCATATCCGCGCCGAGGCGCGCAATGCGCGGGCGGGCAAGCGGGCGCGCATCATCGCCAAGATGAACGCGCTGCTGGAGCCGTCGATCATCGACGAACTCTACAAGGCGTCGCGCGCGGGGGTGAAGATCGACCTGATCGTGCGTGGCGTGTGCGCGCTGCGCCCGGGCGTGCCGGGGATGTCGGACAACATCACCGTGCGTTCGGTGGTGGGCCGCTTCCTGGAGCACCATCGGGTCTACTACTTCCGTGCCGATGGCGAGGATGTGCTCTACCTGTCGAGCGCCGACTGGATGGATCGCAACCTGTTCCGCCGCGTGGAGGTGGCCTTCCCGGTGCTGGATCGCAAGCTCAAGGCGCGTGTGATCAAGGAAAGCCTGCAGGTGCACCTGCGCGACAACGCGTCCGCATGGCTGATGCAGCCGGATGGCCAGTACGTGCGCAAGCGCTCGGCGGCCAAGCGGCAGCTGGTGAGTCAGGCGGAACTGCTGAGGATATTCGGGAACTGATGGATTCGCCGATTCGCCCCTTCCCGCGTGCGGGAGGGGGCGATTTGCCGGGACCCGATGTTACGCCGCGTGGCGGCGCGGGTCTGGCAGGTGCGATGCAACGGCCGCCGGCTCATAGCCACTGCGGTCCGTCGGGAAGACGATCCGGAAGGTGCTGCCGCGCCCGACCTCGCTGGTCACGCGCAGGTCGGCATGGTGGCGCGACAGGACATGCTTGACGATGGCCAGCCCCAAGCCGGTGCCGCCGGTGTCGCGCGAGCGGCTGCGGTCCACGCGGTAGAACCGCTCGGTCAGGCGCGGGATGTGCTCGGGTGCAATGCCCAGCCCCGTATCGCTGACCGAAAACACCGAGTGTCCATCCGTAAAACTCAGCCGGATCGCAATCCGCCCGCCGTCCGGCGTGTAGCGCACTGCGTTCGACACCAGGTTACCCAGCGCCGACAGCAACTCGCTCTCGGCCCCGCGCAGTACCACGCCTGTGTCGATCTCGGCGGCGATCTGGTGGCGGTCCTGCGAGAGCGCCTCCGCATCGTGCACAAGGTGGGCCGCCAGGGCGCCCACATTCACGCGATCCTGCGTCGGCGGCTGCACATCGCTCTCGAGCTTGGCCAGCGCCAGCAGGTCTTCGACGATCCGCTGCATGCGCATCGACTGCACCAGCATCAGGTCCACGTAGCGCCTGCGGTCCTCTTCGGACACCGGCAAGTCGCGCACGGTTTCCAGGAAGCCGGTGAGCACGGTCAGTGGCGTCTTCAGTTCATGCGACACATTGGCCACGAAATCGCGGCGCATGGCTTCGGTGTTTTCCACCTTGGTGATGTCCTGCGTCAGCACGAGCTTGCGGTTTTCGCCGTAAGGAAGGATCTGGACAGAGGTGATGTTGCGCTTGTGCTCGCCCATGTCGCGCATGACCAGCGGTTCGTCGTAGCGCTCGCGGGTCAGGTACTGGATGAACTCGGGGCGGCGGATCAGGTGCGTAATGCGCTGGCGCACATCGCGCCGCGCGTTCAGGCCGAAATGCTGCTCGGCCACGCCGTTGCACCATTCGATCTGGTCAGCATCGTCAAGCATCAGCACGCCGTAAGGCGACGCCTGGATGGCCTGGATAAAGCGCGTGTGCTGCTGCTCCACCTGGAGCACCTGCGTGCGCCAGCGCTTGACCAGCCGGTGCAGGCGGTAATAGACCTCGCCCCACAGCCCCAGCGCGCTCGGGATTTCGCCATAGGCGGGCGCGTCGAGCACCTTCCACAGCCGGTTGATCTGGAACAGGTAGTAGCAAAGCTGCAGGAACAGCGCGATGCAAAGGAAGGTCAGGCCGGCAACCGGCCTCACAAAGACGTACAGACCGGCGGCGATGACCGCCAGGCTGACGAGGATGGCCGCGGATCGGGCCCAAATGACATTCATGAGAGGGATGTGGAGTCAGGCGGCCGGCCGGAGGCCGGGTCGACCGCAGTCGTTGCGACGGAGTGTGCCACGAATCCGCCGTGGCGATGGTGCCGGCGCGGCCCCTCTTACTGCTGCTCCGCGCCGGACTTGCCAGGATCTGGCGATCGGCGGATCAGTGGCTCGGCGAGCGCGCCAACCGATACCCGCTGCCACGTACCGTTTCGATCATATTGCTGTAGCCCCCGGGCGTCAGCGCGGCGCGCAGACGCTTGATGTGCACGTCCACTGTCCGCTCTTCCACGAACACGTGATCACCCCAGACCTGATCGAGCAATTGTGACCGACTATGCACACGTTCCGGATGAGTCATCAGGAAATGCAGCAAACGGAATTCGGTAGGACCAAGGTCCAGCTTGATCGGGCCGGAGTCATCCTGGCCGGTCACGCGGTGCGTGGCCGGGTCCAGCCGCAGGCCGTTGATGGCCACCACGTCGTCGGTCAGCTGCGGCGCACGACGGCGCAGCACGGCCTTGATGCGGGCCAGCAGTTCCTTGGGCGAGAACGGCTTGGTGACGTAATCATCCGCGCCAGCCTCGAGCCCCATCACCTTGTCCTGCTCCTCGCTGCGGGCGGTGAGCATGATGATGGGAATCTGCTTGGTGCGGTCGTTGGTTCGCAACTCCTTGGCGAAGGTCGCGCCCGACTTGCCCGGAAGCATCCAGTCCAGCAACACGAGGTCTGGCAGGACATCGCTCATGAGGGACAGCGCCTGTTCGGCGTTATACGCTCGGATTGGATAGTGCCCCGCGTGCTGCAGGTTGACGGCGATCAGTTCTGCAATCGCCGGTTCGTCTTCGACAACGAGAATACTGCTTGGCATGTATGTTTTCTCCGCTTCTCAGTCTTGCCGCCAGGGTCAGCTCAGCGCTTCGCGCTCCATATCTTCGCGCGAGGTATGGCGCACGTCCGTGCCCTTGACGATGTAGATGATGAATTCTGCAATATTCTTGGCATGATCACCGATTCGTTCGATCGCCTTGGCGATGAACAGGAAGTCCAGCGCTACCGAAATCGAGCGCGGGTCTTCCATCATGTAGGTGATCAACTTGCGCACGAAGGCGCGGAATTCATCGTCGATGGCCTTGTCATCTTTGACGATGCGCGCAGCCGCCACGGTGTCGAGCCGGGCGAAGGCGTCCAGCGCCTGGCGCAGCAGCGTGATGGCCATCTCCCCCGACAGCTTCACCTCGGAGTAGTTGATGTTGTGCGCCGCCGCGTCTTCCATGATGTGCTTGGTGCGCTTGGCCACTTTCTCGGCCTCGTCGCCGGCGCGCTCGAGGTTGGTGATGGTCTTCGAGATCGCCATCACCAGGCGCAGGTCACGCGCGGTGGGTTGGCGGCGCGCGATGATGTTGTTGCAGTCCGCGTCGATTTCCACTTCCAGCGCATTGAGTTGCTGTTCGCGGGTGATGACCTGGTCCGCCAGGTCGGCGTCGAAGTCGGCCAGCGCGCGCATGGCGAGCTCGATCTGCGACTCGACAAGCCCGCCCATCTGCAGCAGCTTGGTGTTGATCGCGTTGAGGTCGGCGTCGAACTGGGTCGACAGGTGCTTGTCAGTCATGATGTTCTCCTGGCCGGGGCGTGGAAGGTCTGCGATCAGCCGAAGCGGCCGGTGATGTAATCCTCGGTTTCCTTGCGGTGCGGCTTGATGAAGATCTTCTCGGTCTCGCCGAATTCGATCAGCTCGCCCAGGTACATGTAGGCGGTGTAGTCCGAGCAGCGCGCGGCCTGCTGCATGTTGTGGGTGACGATGACCACCGTGTACTCGTCCTTGAGTTCGGCAATCAGTTCCTCGATGCGACCGGTGGAGATCGGGTCCAGCGCCGAGCACGGTTCGTCGAGCAGCAGCACTTCCGGACGGATGGCGATGCCGCGCGCGATGCACAGACGCTGCTGCTGGCCGCCCGACAGGCCGTAGCCCGACTGGTGCAGCTTGTCCTTGGCCTCGTTCCACAGGGCGGCCTTCGAGAGCGCCCACTCCACGCGGTCGTCCATTTCGGAGCGCGAGAGCTTTTCGAACAGACGCACGCCAAAGGCGATGTTGTCATAGATCGACATCGGGAACGGCGTGGGCTTCTGGAACACCATGCCCACCTTGGCGCGCAGCAGCGCGATGTCCTGCTTGCTGGCCAGCAGGTTCTCGCCGTCCATGTTGATCTCGCCCTCGGCCCGTTGCTCCGGGTACAGCGCGAACATCTTGTTGAAGGTGCGCAGCAGCGTGGACTTGCCGCAGCCGGACGGGCCGATGAACGCAGTCACCTTGCGGTCCGGGATGGACATGTTGATGTGCTTCAGCGCGTGGAACTGACCGTAATAGAAGTTCAGGTTCCGCACGTCGATCTTGGCGCGCACGGTGTCGGGAATGTCGATGACGGTAGAGGTCATGCTCGTGTCTCGCTGGAATTCGATGATCGGGGCACGTGGCGCCGGCTTATTTCTTGAACAGCATGCGCGCGACGATATTCAGCGCGAGCACACCGACGGTAATCAGGAACACACCGGCCCAGGCCAGTTGCTGCCATTCGGTGAACGGGCTCATCGCGAAGCGGAAGATCGTCACCGGCAGGTTGGCCATCGGCTTGTTCAGGTCGCTGGTCCAGAACTGGTTGGACAGCGCCGTGAACAGCAGCGGCGCGGTCTCGCCGGCGATACGGGCCACGGCCAGCAGCACGCCGGTAACGATGCCCGCATACGACGACTTGACCGTGATCGACATCACCATCTTCCACTTCGGCGTGCCCAGGGCCACGGCAGCCTCGCGCAGCGCGTTCGGCACCAGGTTCAGCATGTTCTCGGTGGTACGCACCACGATGGGAACCTGCAGCAGTGCCAGCGCGCAGATGCCGGCCCAGCCCGAGAAGTGCCCCATCCGCGTGACCACCAGCGCATAGACGAACAGGCCGATCACGATGGACGGCGCCGACAGCAAGATGTCGTTGATAAAGCGGATCAGGCTGGCCAGCGGCGACTTCTGACCATACTCGGCCAGGTAGATGCCGGCCAGGATGCCCAGCGGCGTGCCAATCAGCGTGGCCACACCCACCATCACGAAGCTGCCGAAGATGGCATTGGCCAGACCGCCGCCGGCGGTGTTGGGCGCCGGGGTCATCTGCGTGAACAGGTCGAGCGACAGGCCGCCCACGCCCAGCGAAATGGTGGTCCAGAGGATCCACGCGAGCCAGAACAGGCCGAAGACCATGGCCGCGAGCGACGCGGTCAGCGCGTAGACGTTCATGCGCCGGCGGGACGCCTGCAGCCGGGTGCGCACGGCGTCCGCATCGGGGCGAACGGCCGGGATCTGCGTGGCAGATACGGTTTGGCTGGCTTGGTTCATTTGCCCCCCTCATTCTTGGCAAGGCGCAGCAGCAGCACTTTGGACAGCGCCAGCACCACGAAGGTAATGAAGAACAGGATCAGGCCCAGTTCCATCAGCGCGGCCGTGTGCAGGCCGGCACCGGCTTCGGCGAATTCGTTCGCCAGCGCCGAGGTGATGGAGTTGCCGGGCGAGAACAGCGAGACGTTGTCCAGCAGGTTGGTGTTGCCGATCACGAACGTCACGGCCATGGTCTCGCCGAGCGCACGGCCCAGGCCGAGCATCACGCCGCCGATCACACCGGCCCGGGTGTACGGCAGCACCACGCGCCACATCACCTCCCAGGTGGTGCAGCCCACGCCGTATGCCGATTCCTTCAGCAGCACCGGGGTCACTTCGAACACGTCGCGCATCACCGAAGCGATGTACGGGATGATCATGATCGCCAGGATCACGCCGGCGCACAGCAGGCCGATGCCCAGCGGCGCGCCCTGGAACAGCTTGCCGATCACGGGCACCTGGCCAATCGTGTTCGCCAGCGGCCTCTGGAAGTACTCGCCGAAGATCGGCGAGAACACGAGCAGGCCCCACATGCCGTAGACGATGGACGGCACGGCAGCAAGCAGCTCGATGGCAGTGCCGAGCGGCCGGCGCAGCCAGGCGGGCGACAGCTCGGTCAGGAACAGGGCGATGCCGAAACTGACCGGCACGGCGATGATAAGCGCGATGATCGAGGTGATCAGCGTGCCGTAGATGGGGACCAGGGCGCCGTAGACGTCGGCGGGCGGATCCCATTCGGCGTTCCACAGGAACGAGATGCCGAATTTCTGGATCGAGGGCCAGGCGCTGAATGCCAGGGAAACGATGATGCCGCCCAGCAGCAGCAGCGTCACGATGGCGGCGCCGCGCGTCAGGCCGCCGAACAGGATGTCGCCCATGCGGCTGGGGGGCCGGACGGCGGGGAGATCGGGCGTAGTGGCCATGGTGGGATATGGAGTGCGTGGATGCAAGCGGCACGGCCCGCCTCGGTGACTTACCTGGGCGGGCCGGCCAGCCCTGCGGATGACAAGGCACGTGATCCGGTAGATCCTCGCGCCCTGCCCGTGCCGTCAGTACAGCAGCTTAGTACAGCGACTTGCCCGACGCGTCCTTGACGCTGGTCTTCCACGTCGTGCGGATCTGGTTCACGACCGATTCCGGCAGCGGCACGTAGTCCAGGTCAGCGGCCATGTTGGCGCCGCTCTTGTAGGCCCAGTCGAAGAACTTCAGCACTTCCGCGCCTTGCGCTGCCTTTTCCTGGCTCTTGTGCACCAGGATGAACGTGGCGCCAGCGATCGGCCATGCGGTCTTGCCTTGCTGGTTGGTCAGGATCTGGTAGTACGTCTTGCTCCAGTCCGCACCGGCGGCGGCGGCCTTGAAGGCGTCGTCGCCCGGCTGCACCACTTCACCCGAGGCGTTCTTCATGTTCAGGTGGGTCATCTTGTTTTGCTTGGCGTACGCGTACTCCACGTAGCCAATGGCACCGTTCAGGCGCTGCACGAAAGCGGCCACGCCTTCGTTACCCTTGCCGCCCGTGCCACCGCCCGGCCAGTTGACCGTGGTGCCTTCGCCCACCGTGCTCTTCCAGTCAGCGCTGACCTTCGACAGGTAGTTCGTGAAGATGAACGTGGTGCCCGAGCCATCGGCGCGACGGACTGGCAGGATGTCCTGGTTCGGCAGCTGGACCTTCGGGTTCAGGGCCTTGATGGCGGGATCGTCCCACTTCTTGATCTTGCCCAGGTAGATGTTGGCGAGCAGTTCACCGGTGATGGTGAGGTCGCCCGGCTTCACGCCTTGCAGGTTGATCACCGGCACCACGCCGCCGATCACCGTCGGGAACTGCACCAGGCCTTGCTTGGCCAGTTCCTCGTCCTTCAGCGGGGCGTCCGATGCGCCGAAATCGACCGTCTTGGCGCCAATCTGCTTGATGCCGCCCGACGAACCGATGGATTGATAGTTGACCTTGTTACCCGTAGCTTTTTGGTAGGCGTCTGCCCATTTGGAATACACGGGCGCCGGGAACGAGGCGCCTGCACCGGTAATTTCCGCCGCGAACGCAGTACCCATCACTACCATCGAAACGATGCCTGCCACGGCAGTCTTGACCAGCTTCATATGTCCTCCAGAGAACATGGTTGGGAATGACAAATTTTTGACATCCGAACTTTATGCTTTCTATATGACAGATCCGTGACAACACGAGATGTTCTTAAAGCGGCCTTTTGTGATGGGTAGTTAACTCTTATATGTGGAGAAAAAGGCATAAAAAATGACGCCAGTATCACGCTGGCGTCATTTTCGGTCACGACAGGAGCGGTCAGACGCGCAGCGAGTCAGCCAAGGCCTGGGCCGCGCGTTCGGCGGTCTCGACCTGTTCGGCCTCCACCATCACACGGACCACCGGCTCGGTGCCCGAGGCGCGGATCAGCACCCGCCCACGGCCTTCGAGTTCCGGCTCGATCTTGGCGCGCGCCGCCTGCAACCCGGCATGGGTCTGCCAGTCGAAACCCTTCTCCACGCGCACGTTGATCAGGGTCTGCGGGAACAACTTCACGCCTTCCAGCAACTGCGCCAGCGTCTTGCCGCTCCGGCGCAGTGCAGCCAGCACCTGGAGTGCCGACACGATGCCGTCGCCCGTCGTGTGACGATCCAGGCACAAAAGATGGCCGGAGCCTTCGCCGCCGAGCGTCCACTTGCGCTTGTTGAGTTCTTCCAGCACGTAGCGGTCACCCACCTTGGCGCGAACGAATTCGACGCCAAGGCGCTTCAGCGCCAGCTCGACAGCCATGTTCGTCATCAGCGTGCCCACCGCGCCATCGACGCGGTGGCCAGCAGCCTGCCGGTCCCGCACGATCAGGTACAGCAGTTCGTCGCCGTTGTAGAGCCGGCCATCGGCGTCCACCACCTGCAGGCGGTCGGCATCGCCGTCGAAGGCCAGGCCCAGGTGCGCGCCGTGCGCCTTGACGGATTCGATCAACCGCTCAGGCGCCGTGGCGCCGTAGCCGGCGTTGATGTTGCGGCCGTCCGGCTGGTTGCCGATGGAGATCACCTCGGCACCGAGTTCGTGGAACACGTGCGGGGCGATGTGGTACGCCGCCCCGTGGGCGCAGTCCACCACGAGCTTGAGCCCGTGCAGGTCCTGCTCATACGGGAATGTGCTCTTGCAGAACTCGATGTAGCGGCCAGCCGCATCGTCGATGCGGCGCGCGCGGCCGAGGTCGTCCGAACGCACGCAGGCCATCGGCTCTTCGAGCTGGGCCTCGATCTTCAGCTCCGTCTCGTCCGGCAGCTTGTCGCCCGTCGACGAGAAAAACTTGATGCCGTTGTCGTAGTACGGATTGTGGCTCGCGGAAATGACCACGCCCGCCGCCAGCCGCAGCGCGCGGGTCAGGTAGGCCACGCCCGGCGTCGGCAGCGGACCGGTCAGCAGCACGTGCACGCCGGCAGCCGTGAAACCGGCTTCCAGCGCGGCTTCGAGCATATAACCCGAGATCCGCGTGTCCTTGCCGATCAGCACGGTCGGCCGGCCCTGGCTGGTTTTCTGGCCCAGCGCCAGCACCTTGCCGGCGGCGTAGCCGAGCCGCATCACAAAATCCGGCGTGATCGGTGCTTCACCAACCCGACCCCGCACGCCATCTGTCCCGAAATACTTGCGCGTCATCTGTTTCATTCTCCCGATTGCCCTGTACCGGCAACTGATTCATGGCGAATCGCCCACCAGGTCTTGATGGCGTCCACCGTCTGTTCCACGTCGTGCACCCGCACGATAAATGCGCCCCGCTCCACCGCGCACACGGCCGCGGCCAGGCTGGCCGCCACGCGCTGCTGCGGCGGTCTGCCGCCGAGAATGGCGCCAAGCGTCGACTTGCGCGAGAGCCCGGCCAGGATCGGCAGGCCGTCGACGGCCAGCCGAGGCATTTGGCCGAGCAGGCGGAGATTATGATCCGGCGTCTTGCCAAATCCAAACCCCGGATCGAGCGAAATGCGCGCGTCGTCCACGCCCGCCGCACGCAGGGTTGACACCCGTTCGCGCAGGAACCCCTCCACCTCGGCCACCACGTCGACATACTGCGGGTCTTCCTGCATGGTCTGCGGGTCACGCTGCATGTGCATCACGCACAGGCCCGCGTGCCCCGCCGCCGCGCCGCTCACGGCTTCCACCGCGCCCGGCATGCGGAAGCCCCAGATATCGTTGATCAGATCCGCTCCGCCCGCCAGTGCCGCACGCATGACTTCGGGCTTGTAGGTGTCGATCGACAACGGTTTGCCACACGGCGCCAGGGCCTCGATGATCGGCATCACCCGGGCCAGTTCCTGATCCAGCGGCAGCGCCGCTGAGCCCGGACGGCTCGATTCCCCGCCAATGTCGATGATGTCCACGCCTTCGGCAATCATCTGCTCCGCGTGGCGCAAGGCCGCATCGCGGCCCGCATGCTGGCCACCGTCGGAAAACGAATCGGGTGTGACGTTGAGGATGCCCATCACCAGTGGGCGGCGGTTGCGGGCGAAACGGTAGCGCCCGCACTGGAAGAACTCGGTCGACAAGATCTGCTGTCCTGGAATGGAAAAAGCCGGTGCGCAGGGCACCGGCTTCTGAACTGCCCGCCTGCGAAGGCAGGGCAATCGCGATCAGGCCGTGGCAGGCGCGTTGGTCGGCGCCACCGGCGAACCGCCCGAAGGCGTGTTGCCACCACCGTTCTGGCCCGACACGTTACGCGGCGGACGCGGCGGCTTGCCAGCCATGATGTCGTTCACCTGATCGGCGTCGATCGTTTCCCACTCCATCAGGGCGCTGGTCATCGCCTCGACCTTGTCGCGGTGATCTTCGAGCAGGTGCTTCGCCAGCGCATATTGCTCGTCGATGATGCGACGGATCTCGCCGTCAACCTTCTGCTGGGTGGCCTCGGACACAGTCTTCGACGAGAGCTTGCCGAACATGCCGTCCTGCTCCGTATCGACATAGACCATGGCGCCGAGCGAATCGCTCATGCCGAAACGGGTCACCATGTCGCGGGCGATCTTGGTGGCGCGCTCGAAGTCGTTGGACGCCCCCGTGCTCATGGCGTTGAGGAAGACCTCCTCCGCCGCACGGCCGCCGAAGAGAATCGCGATCTCGTCGAGCATGTTGTCCTTGTACTTCGAATACTTGTCATGCTCCGGCAGCTGCCAGGTCACGCCCAGTGCCCAGCCGCGCGGCATGATCGTAACCTTGTGCACCGGATCGGCCTTCGGCAGCAGCTTGGCCACCACCGCATGGCCGGACTCGTGGTAAGCCGTGGCCTTGCGCTCTTCTTCGCGCATGACCGTCGACTTGCGCTCCGGGCCCATGAAGATCTTGTCCTTGGCGTCCTCGAAGTCCTGCATGTCCACCACGCGCTTGTTGCGGCGGGCGGCGAACAGCGCGGCCTCGTTGACCAGGTTGGCCAGGTCGGCACCCGAGAAGCCCGGGGTACCACGACCGATCACCGACGCGTCCACGTCGTTGCCGATCGGCACCTTGCGCATATGCACCTTCAGGATCTGCTCGCGGCCGCGGATGTCCGGCAGGCCCACGTAGACCTGGCGGTCGAAACGACCCGGACGCAGCAGCGCCTTGTCCAGCACGTCGGCACGGTTGGTCGCGGCGATCACGATGACGCCCGAGTTGGCCTCGAAGCCGTCCATCTCGACCAGCATCTGGTTCAGCGTCTGCTCGCGCTCGTCGTTGCCGCCGCCCATGCCGGCGCCACGATGACGACCGACCGCGTCGATTTCATCGATGAACACGATGCAAGGCGCCTGCTTCTTGGCGTTCTCGAACATGTCGCGCACACGGGCCGCGCCCACGCCGACGAACATTTCGACGAAGTCCGAACCGGAAATGCTGAAGAAAGGCACCTTGGCCTCGCCGGCGATGGCGCGTGCCAGCAGCGTCTTACCGGTACCCGGAGGGCCAACCAGCAGCACGCCGCGCGGAATACGGCCGCCCAGCTTCTGGAATTTCTGCGGATCCTTGAGGAAGTCGACCAGTTCGACCACTTCCTCCTTGGCCTCGTCGCAGCCGGCCACGTCCGAGAACGTGACGGCGTTCTGGTTCTCGTCGATCAGGCGTGCACGGGACTTGCCGAACGAGAAGGCACCGCCTTTCCCGCCGCCCTGCATCTGCCGCATCATGTAGAACCAGAAGACGATGATCAGCAAGGTTGGCCCGAGGTAGTACAGGGCCTGGACCAGCACGTTCGGCTCGTCGTCGGCCTTGCCGGTGACCTGGACGCCGTACTTCATCAGGTCGCCGACCATCCAGATGTCGCCCGGCGAGATGATCGTGTACTTGGCGCCCTCTTTGGGCGAAACCACGAGATTACGGCCCTGCACGTCGACGCGGCTCACCTTGCCGTTCTTGGCGTCATCCATGAACTGCGAATAGGTGACACCGTCCTGGGCACGTGGTTTGTCGAACTGCTTGAAGACGGTGAACAATACCAGCGCGATTACGAGCCAGATTGCCGCCTTTTGAAACAGGTTGTTATTCAAGGCCGAACTCCTTTGCAATTGCCTTGCCAACGGGATAGCTGCATTGCATTGTAATGCAGCCCCCGCCCCCGCAGGGAATCTCTGAATCTATGGTCCCGATAGTGCCCGAGGCGCCCCATGGCGGCAAGCCGCCCGGGGTGTCCGGCGCACGTTTCAGTCCACCGACTTCAGGTAACGCCCAAGAATAAAGGTTTCTGAAGACTTGTCGCGCGACGCCTTGGGCTTGCGCTTCGCGACTACCTTGAACTGGCGCTTGAATTTCTCCACGATCTGGCTATACCCGCTGCCGTGGAAACACTTTACCAGCAACGATCCCTCGGGTTTCAAGTGCGCCAGGGCGAACTCGAGCGCCAGATCGCATAAATACTCGATCCGGGCCGAATCGGCCGAAGACACACCGGACAAATTGGGGGCCATGTCCGAGATAACAAGGTCGATCCGGGTGCCGCCAGACGCGGCCAGGACCACCTCCTCGAATTCCCGGAATACCGATTCCTCGCGGAAGTCACCCAGAATAAAAGTGACGTCGGCGACAGGTTCCATCGGCAACAGGTCGATGGCGATCACCGCCCCGTCGATCTTGCCATCCTTGGCGCGCGGCGAGGCCGCCAGCCGGTTGCGGGCGTACTGGCTCCAGCTGCCCGGGGCGGCGCCGAGGTCGACGATGACGTGGCCCGGCTGGATCAGCTTGTCCTGCTCGTCGATCTCCTTGAGCTTGTAGGCCGCACGGGCGCGATAGCCCTCGCGCTGCGCCATTTTCACGTAGGGATCGTTGATGTGGTCATGCAACCACGCGTGATTAAACTTGTTCTTTGCCATTTTTTGCTGATCTTTACCGCCTGCCGGCGTCATTTTGGCGGATAATACGCGCCATTCCGCTTTGCGCCCTGACATGCCCGCACTAGAACTGATACCTGCCCAACGCTCCTCCCTCCGCGCCCGCGCCCACGGTCTGAACCCTGTGGTCATGGTCGGTGCGGAAGGCCTGACCCGCGCGGTCCTGGCCGAGATCGACCGGAGCCTGGCGGCTCACGATCTGATCAAGATCCGTGTATTCGGCGACGAGCGCGACACGCGCATCGCCATTTATGAAGCCATCTGCGACGAACTCGACGCCGCGCCCATCCAGCATATCGGCAAGCTGCTCGTGATCTGGCGTCCGGGTCCGGCCCGTCTGGAAGAGAACCGGCCCGAGGAACTGGGTCGCATGGCCCCGCGCCGCCCGACCACTGGCACCGCGCCGCGCACCGTGACGGTCCGCAAGCCCAGCGCCGCGCCGAACCGTCGGCCCACCCGCAAGGAAGTGACCGTGCTCGGCAACGAGCGCGTGACCCAGGGCGGCAACGTCAAGCGCCTGCGCGCCCGCCCCAGCAGCCAGAAGAAGAAGGCGCTGGGCTGATCCGCCCTGCCCTGCCTTCCTGGCCTGAAAAACGCCCGCTTGCGCGGGCGTTTTTATTCCCCGGCCGAACGCGGCGCTGCCGCGCGCCACACCAGCACTAGTGCCAGTATGCTGTGCACGAGGTAGATGACGCTCGACACGCCGTGCAGCATGCCGAACTGGCCCTTGAACGGCGACTCGGAGACGCCCAGGTTCAGCGCCTGCGCACGGACCTTGAGGCCTTCCATGAACGGCTGCACGCCGAAGTAGCCGGCCAGCACGCAAACCAGCATGGCCAGCACGATCCAGCGCAGCGTGCGATAGCGCTTGGCACCGCGGCGGATCATCACATTGCACAGTACCAACTGCAGCACGCCCACCGTGATGCCGAGGATCGCCTCGGTCCGGAACAGGTGGCCGGCGATCATGCCTGCCATCTCACGGTTCGGCAGCACCGAAAACAGCGTCGGTGCCACCATGTAACCTACTGTCCACAAACTGCCGGCCCAAACAACGGTCAGCAGCAGGAAAATCCGGTGGGGCAGCGGCGGCAGGTTCGAATACGAGGAAGAGAACACGTGTGGGCGCCCGTCAGACGTAGCGGACGGTGATCACTTCGTATTCGCGCTCGCCACCCGGGGCCAGCACGATCGCCACGTCGCCTTCGAACTTGCCGATCAGGGCCCGGGCGATGGGCGAGCTGACCGAAATCTTGCCGCTGTCGAGGTCGGCTTCGTCGTCGCCGACGATCTGGTAGCTCACGGGCTTGCCCGATTGCAGGTCTTCCAGGTCCACGGTGGCGCCAAAGACGATGCGGCCGTCCGTGTCGAGCTGGGTCGGATCGATGATCTGGGCAGCCGACAGCTTCGACTCCACGTCCAGGATGCGGCCTTCGATAAAGGCCTGCTTTTCCTTGGCGGCGTCGTACTCGGCGTTTTCCGACAGGTCACCCTGCGCGCGCGCTTCGGCGATGGCAGTGATCACCGCGGGACGTTCGACGGCCTTGAGGCGCTGCAGTTCTTCCTTCAGGAGTTCGGCGCCACGCTTGGTAATCGGAATGGTGCTCATATCTCGTTCAACAAAAAAATGAGCCGCAGCGGAGCTGGAGCCATGCTCCCGGCAAGGTTGCCGGAAGCACTTCCGCTCGACCGCGGCTTTCGGATAGGACCGAACGGCCCGTAGGCCGTTCAATCGACGAATTCGACGTAGTGTAGGCCAGAAAGCCCGCCGGTATCAACCCGGCGGGTCTGGCGGTGCAGCAATCAGGCCAGCTGCTTGTGCAGGCTCTGCAGGTCGTAGACCTCCAGGCTTTGCATGTGCTTCAGGCCCTCCACTGCGGCGCGGGCGCCGGCAATGGTGGTGTAGTAAGGCACCCGGCCGGCCAGCGCGGCGATACGGATCGAACGCGAATCGGCGATGGCCGTACGCGTCTCGTCCACCGTGGTGAACACCAGCGCCAGTTCGCCGTTCTTGATCATGTCCACGATGTGCGGACGGCCGTCCTTGACCTTGTTGACCACGCGCACCGGGATCCCCGCTGCCTCGATGGCCGACGCCGTGCCGCGCGTGGCGACGATCGGGTAGCCCAGGTCGTGCAGCATGCGGGCCACGCCCACGGCACGCGGCTTGTCGCTGTCCTTGACGGTGATCAGCACGGTGCCCTTCTCGGGCAGGCGCGAACCGGCGGCCAGCTGGCTCTTGAACAGGGCCTCGCCGAACACCTTGCCCACGCCCATCACCTCACCGGTGGAGCGCATCTCAGGTCCAAGCACCGGGTCCACGCCCGGGAACTTGTTGAACGGGAACACGGCTTCCTTGACGCTGAAGTACGGCGGTATCACCTCTTCGCCGATGCCCTGCGAGTCCAGCGACTGGCCGGCCATGCAGCGTGCGGCGATCTTCGCCAGCGACAGGCCGGTAGCCTTCGACACATACGGCACGGTCCGCGAGGCGCGCGGGTTCACTTCCAGCACGTACACGGTGTCTTCGCCGTTGTGCTGCTGGATCGCGAACTGCACGTTCATCAGGCCGATCACGTTCAGGGCCTTCGCCATGGCGGCGGTCTGGCGCTTCAGCTCGTCCACGGTGGCTTGCGAGAGCGAGTACGGCGGCAGCGAGCAAGCCGAGTCGCCCGAGTGCACGCCAGCCTGCTCGATGTGCTCCATCACGCCGCCGATGAACACGCGCTGGCCGTCGCTCAGGGCGTCCACGTCGCATTCGATCGCGTCGTTCAGGAAACGGTCCAGCAGCACCGGGGAGTCGTGCGACACCTTCACGGCCTCGCGCATATAGCGCTCGAGGTCGCGCGGCTCGTGCACGATTTCCATCGCGCGGCCACCCAGCACGTACGACGGGCGCACCACCAGCGGGTAGCCGATTTCCTCGGCCAGGCGCAGCGCCTCGTCCTCGGCCCGCGCGGTGCGGTTCGGCGGCTGGCGCAGGCCCAGTTCCTGCAGCAGCTTCTGGAAGCGCTCGCGGTCTTCCGCGGCGTCGATCATGTCCGGGCTGGTGCCGATGATGGGCACGCCGTTGGCTTCCAGGTCCAGCGCCAGCTTCAGCGGGGTCTGGCCGCCGTACTGGACGATCACGCCGACCGGCTTTTCCTTGTCGACGATTTCCAGCACGTCTTCCAGCGTCAGCGGCTCGAAGTACAGGCGATCCGAGGTGTCATAGTCGGTCGACACGGTTTCCGGGTTGCAGTTGACCATGATGGTCTCGTACCCGTCTTCGCGCAGCGCCAGCGCGGCGTGCACGCAGCAATAGTCGAACTCGATGCCCTGGCCGATCCGGTTCGGGCCACCGCCCAGCACCATGATCTTCTTGTTGGCGGTCGGCTCGGCCTCGCACTCGCCGTGTTCGGCTTCGTACGTGCCGTACATGTAGGCGGTGTTGGTGGCGAACTCGGCCGCGCAGGTGTCCACGCGCTTGTAGACCGGGCGCACGTTCTGGGCGATACGCGCCTCGCGCACCGACTTGGCGTCGGTCTTGAGCAGCTTCGCCAGGCGGCGGTCCGAGAAACCCTTCTGCTTGAGCAGGCGCAGTTCGGGCGTCGAGAGGCTGGCCAGCGTGCGGTTGCGCACGATGCCCTCGGTCTTCACGATGTCCTCGATCTGGGCCAGGAACCACGGGTCGATGGCGGTCTCGGCATGCACTTCCTCGAGCGACATGCCCAGGCGGAACGCGTCGCCCACGTACCAGATGCGGTCCGGGCCGGCTTCGCCGATCTCTTCCACCACCTCGTCGCGGTCGGTCGACTTCTCGTCCAGGCCATCCACGCCCACTTCCAGGCCGCGCAGTGCCTTCTGGAACGATTCCTGGAAGGTGCGGCCCATCGCCATCACCTCGCCCACGGACTTCATCTGCGTAGTCAGGTGGCTGTCGGCCTGCGGGAACTTCTCGAAGGCGAAACGCGGCACCTTGGTGACCACGTAGTCGATCGACGGCTCGAACGACGCCGGGGTCTGGCCGCCGGTGATCTCGTTCTTCAGCTCGTCCAGCGTGTATCCCACGGCCAGCTTGGCCGCCACCTTGGCGATCGGGAAGCCGGTGGCCTTCGAGGCCAGCGCCGACGAACGCGACACGCGCGGGTTCATCTCGATCACGATCATGCGGCCATCGGCCGGGTTGATCGAGAACTGCACGTTCGAACCGCCCGTATCCACGCCGATCTCGCGCAGCACGGCCAGCGAGGCGTTACGCAGGATCTGGTATTCCTTGTCGGTCAGCGTCTGCGCCGGGGCCACGGTGATCGAGTCGCCGGTGTGGATGCCCATCGGGTCCAGGTTCTCGATCGAGCAGATGATGATGCAGTTGTCCGCCTTGTCGCGGACCACTTCCATCTCGTATTCCTTCCAGCCCAGCAGCGATTCCTCGATCAGCAGCTCGCGCGTCGGCGACAGGTCCAGGCCGCGCTTGCAGATTTCCTCGAATTCCTCGCGGTTGTAGGCGATGCCCCCGCCCGAGCCGCCCAGCGTGAACGACGGGCGGATCACGATCGGGTAGCCCGCCGTGCCGGTGTCCGCGGCGATGCGCGACTGCACGGCCACGGCCTCGTCCATCGAGTGCGCGATACCAGACTTTGCCGAACCGAGACCGATCTTGGTCATCGCGTCCTTGAACTTCTGGCGGTCCTCGGCCTTGTCGATGGCTTCCGGCGACGCGCCGATCAGCTCCACCTTGTACTTGTCCAGCACGCCATGGCGGTGCAGGTCCAGCGCGCAGTTCAGCGCGGTCTGGCCGCCCATGGTCGGCAGGATCGCATCGGGACGCTCACGCTCGATGATGCGCTCGACCACTTCCCAGGTGATGGGCTCGATGTAGGTCACGTCGGCCGTGTTCGGGTCCGTCATGATGGTCGCCGGGTTCGAATTGACCAGGATGACCTTGTAGCCCTCTTCGCGCAGGGCCTTGCAGGCCTGGGCGCCGGAGTAGTCGAATTCGCACGCCTGCCCGATGATGATGGGGCCCGCGCCGATGATGAGGATGCTCTTGATGTCTGTGCGTTTTGGCATTGCACGCTCTCTTTGGTGGCCGGTGCGCGAAAGTCTCGCGCGCCGCGCCGGATATTCAGGTTATTTCGACTCGCCGGATCAGTTCAGCGTGGCCGTCGCCAGCTTCGCGCCGAAGCCGATGAACATGGCCCCCACACCGCTCGCCATGCCTGCCGACAGCCTGCGGCGCCGGCGGAACGCTTCGGCAAGCCGCGCGCCCACAAGGATGATGGTGGTCAGGTAGACGAAGCTGCAGATCTGGCAGACCAGCCCCAGCGCCACGAACGACAGCACCGGGCGCGCGAACTGCGGGTCCACGAACTGGATAAAGAACGAGATGAAGAACAGGATGGCCTTCGGGTTCAGCAGGCTGATGACCAGCGCCTTGCGGAACGGGTCCGTGGTGCGCTCGACCGGCACTTCGGCCGCCGCCGGCTGCCCGGCCTCGCCCCGCTGGGACCAGCTGCGCAGCGCGCCGCGCAGCATCTGGAAGCCGATCCAGGCCAGGTAGGCCGCGCCGATGGTCTTGACCACGTAGAACAGCGCCGGGCTGGCCTTGAGCAGCGACGCCACGCCCGCGGCCGACAGCACCATCAGGATCAGGTCGCCCAGGAATACGCCGCACGCGCCCCGGTAGCCGGCGCGCACACCGCGCTGGGCGGCCACCGACAGCACGTACATCGAGTTCGGCCCCGGCAGCAGCACGATGAAGATCGTGCCGAGCACAAAGGTCCAGAAATCGGTAATGCCCAGGCTGGCGTGCATGAACGCGTTCATGGTTTCTCGCTGTGTCCTTGTTCTCGTTCGCGGCGGCTTACTGCTTCGCGTCCTTCATCAGCTTGATGAAGCGGTCGAACAGGTAGGCCACGTCGTGCGGGCCGGGCGATGCTTCCGGGTGACCCTGGAAGCAGAACGCCGGCTTGTCCGTCAGCGCGAAGCCCTGCAGCGAGCCGTCGAACAGCGACGTATGCGTGACGCGCACGTTGGCCGGCAGCGTGTCGGCATCCACGGCAAAACCGTGATTTTGCGACGTAATCACCACACGACCATCGTCCATGTCCTTGACCGGATGGTTCGCGCCATGGTGGCCGAACTTCATCTTGAGGGTCTTGGCGCCCACGGCCAGGGCCATGATCTGGTGACCCAGGCAGATGCCGAAGGTGGGAATGCCACGGGCGATGAACTCACGCGTGGCAGCCACGGCGTAGTCACACGGCTCGGGGTCGCCGGGGCCGTTGGACAGGAAGACGCCGTCCGGATTCAGCGCCAGGGCATCGGCGGCGCTGGCCTGGGCCGGCAGCACCGTGACCTTGCAGCCGCGCTCGGCCAGCATGCGCAGGATGTTGAACTTGACGCCGTAGTCATAGGCCACCACGTGGAACTGCGGCTTGTCCAGCTTGCCGTAGCCCTCGCCGAGCTTCCACTCGTTCTGGGTCCACTCGTACGGTTCCTTGACCGACACCACCTTGGCCAGGTCCATGCCGGCCAGGCCGGGGAACGAGCGGGCCAGGTCGATGGCGCGCTGGACGTTGTCCTCGCCAGCCAGGATGCAGCCGTTCTGGGCACCCTTCTCGCGCAGGATACGGGTCAGCTTGCGGGTATCGATGCCGGCAATGGCCACCACCTTTTCCTGCTTGAGGTAGTGGGCGAGCGTGTGTTCCTTGCGGAAGCTCGAGGCCAGAATCGGCAGATCCTTGATGATCAGGCCGGCGGCATGGACTTTCGTGGCTTCGACGTCCTCACGATTCACCCCGACATTGCCGATATGCGGATACGTCAGCGTGACGATCTGCCGGGAATAGCTCGGGTCGGTGAGGATTTCCTGGTAACCGGTGAGAGCGGTGTTGAACACCACTTCGCCGATGGTATGGCCGGAAGCGCCGATGGAATAGCCACGAAAGACCGTGCCGTCTGCAAGCGCGAGAATGGCGGACGGAAAAGACGGTAACACGGGTAGGCTCCTGCTGGACTCACCCCGTGACCGACCTGCTCAACGCCTCGTGCCCCGGGGCGGCGCCTCGCGCGCATGGGCGAGGGACCGGCCGGCTGCGTCTCATTCGTCACTTTTTGTAGTGCACGAACGGCGCGCGCGGATGGGGCGGCGGAAGGTGGAATACGGTAGGCGCTAGGGTGAAGGGTTCTGAAAGCGAAACTTTCGAATTATATCCCGCCGTGCCCAATTTCTCAAGTTTTCAAGGACTTGCGATGGCAAGCCCTGCCGTGATCGGTTATATACAGCGCCGCCACTAACCTGCCGACACGTCCGCCGGCACGACCGCCGTGACCTCGATCTCCACCTGGGCGCGCGGCTCCACGAGGTCCGCCACCTCCACCGCCGTCATCGCCGGGAAGTGCCGGCCGATGATTTCCCGATAGTGCTGGCCGATGTCCTTGTACGCGCCCACGTACGCGGCCTTGTCCTTCACGTACCAGGTCATGCGCGCGATGTGCTCGGGGCGAGCCCCGCCCGCCGCCAGCACCGCCACGATATTGCGCAGGGTCTGCGCGACCTGGAGCGCGAAGTCGTCGGTCTCGAACTCGCACTGGGCATTCCAGCCGATCTGACCGCCGACGAAGATCAGGCGGCTGCCTACCGTCATCTCGGCGAGGATGCCGTTGGCGTAGCCCCGGGGCGGTGCCCAGTCGGGCGGTTGCAGCGTTTTCAACATATGACGATCCGGTTATGCGTGGGGATGAAGGAAACGCGCCATCGCGATGCGTACCCGGTCGGGCAGCGGCGTTGGCGTCATGGTTTGGGTATCGACGCAGACGAGCCGCTGGCCCACGGTCAGGCGCGTCTCGCCGTCCGACCCGGCGAAGCGGGTGTCGATGGCGAAGCTGGTCCGTCCGATGTGCGTCACACGCAACTCGCGGGTCAGCAGTTCGCCCAGCCGGCTCGGCGCGGTAAAGCGGCATTGCAGTTCGGCGGTCGGCACGCCGGCGTGGCCGGCGAGGTGCATGGCGTCGAACGGCCAGTTGAGCCCATCGGCGAACCAGTCTTCGATGAAGTCGTTGAGCATCTCGAAGTAGCGCGGATAGAACACGATGCCGGCCGTGTCGCAGTGCTTGAAGCGCACCCGCACCGTGTTGCGGAACACGTCACTCATGGCTTGGTGCCTTCCGCGCCGGTCTCGGCGGTCTCGGTCGCCAGCTGGCGCAGCCGGAACCGTTGCAGCTTGCCCGTCTCGGTGCGCGGCAGCGCGGCCACGAACTCGATCCGGCGCGGGTATTTATAGGGCGCGATCTCGCGCTTCACGTAGGCCTGCAGCGCGGCGCGCATGGCGTCGCCGGGCTCCACGCCGGGGCGCAGCACCACGTAGGCCATCACCACCTGCCCGCGCTCCGGGTCCGGCGCGCCCACCACGCCGCACTCGGCCACGGCCTCGTGGCGCATCAGCGTGCCTTCCACCTCGGGGCCGGCGATGTTGTAGCCGGCCGAGATGATCATGTCGTCCGAGCGCGCCTGATAGAAGTAATAGCCATCGGCGTCGGCCAGGAAGGTGTCGCCCGGCAGGTTCCAGCCATCGCGCACGTAGTTGGCCTGGCGCGGGTCGTCCAGGTAGCGGCAGCCCGTGGGCCCGCGCACGGCCAGCTTGCCGACCGTGCCCGGCGGCACCGGCTGCATGGCTTCATCGACGATACGGGCCTCGTAGCCCGGCACCACGCGGCCCACCGCGCCGGGGCGCACGTCGGCGCCGGCGCTGGAGATGAAGATGTGCATCATCTCGGTGCCGCCCAGCCCATCGGTCATCTCGATGCCGGTGGCCGCCTTCCACGCCTGGCGCGTGGCGTCCGGCAGTGCCTCGCCGGCGGAGACGCTTTTCTTCAGGCTGGACAGGTCGAACTGCGGCGCCAGCGTCGCCATCTGGCGATAGAAGGTCGGCGCCGTGAAGACGATGGTGGCGCGATGGTCCTGGATCAGCTTCAGCAGCGTCTCGGGCGTGAGCTTCTCGGCCAGCGCCGTGCTCGCCCCGATCCGCAGCGGAAAGCACAGCATGCCGCCCAGCCCAAAGGTGAACGCCAGCGGCGGCGTGCCGCAGAAGATGTCGTCCGCCGTGGGCTTGAGCACGTGGCGCGGGAACAGGTCGCACATCGCCAGCACGTCGCGGTGGAAGTGCATCGTGCCCTTGGGCTGGCCGGTGGTGCCGCTGGTGAAGGCGATCAGGCAGGTGTCGTCGGCAGCGGTGTCGCAGGCGGTGAAGGTGTCGGGCTTGCTGGCCAGCGCCGTCTCCAGCGCGTCCGGGCCGGTGCCGTTGAAGTAGCGCACCGTCTTCAGGCTGGGGCAGAAGTGCTCGCCGCCGGCCAGCCGGTTGGCGTCGAGTTCGGCCTGGAGCCGGGCATCGCAGAGCGCCGCGCCCACCTCGGCTTTGTCGATGACCTGCTTCAGCTCCTTCGCGCGCAGCAGCGGCATGGTCGGCACGGCGATCAGCCCGGCCTTGAGCGTGGCCAGCCAGCAGGCCGCCATCATCAGGTTGTTCGGCCCGCGCAGCAGCACGCGGTTGCCGGGCACCAGCGCCATGTCTTCCACCAGCACATGGGCAATACGGCTGACCAGCGCGGCCAGTTCGGCATAGGTCACGGTCTCGATGCGGCCGTCGCGCTCGTGCCGAATGGCCACGCGGGCGCCCTGCCCGGCTGCCACGTGGTGGTCCACCAGCGCCTCGGCGGCGTTCAGCCGCGCCGGATAGGTGGTGTCGGCGTTGAAGCGGAATTCGGGCCATTGCTCGGGCGGCGGCAGGCGGTCGCGAGCGAAGGTGTCGACCACGGTATCGCGCGTGGAAGTGGGAGTGGAAGTGGAAGCGGCGGTGGCAGGGGCGGGGGCGACCATGCTTGTCTCTCCTGTTTTCGTCGATTTACGACCGGCTGCGCTCGGCCGCGGCCAGCGTCTCGCGCGCGATGATCAGCTTCTGCACCTCGGTGGCGCCCTCGTAGATCCGCAGCGAGCGGATTTCGCGATACAGGCTTTCCACGCGCGTCCCGACCTTCACCCCGAGCCCGCCGAACATCTGCACGGCACGGTCGATGACCTGCTGGGCGTTCTCGGTGGCCACCATCTTGGCCATGGCCGCCTCGCGGGTGGTGCGCACCCCCCGCACGTCGCGCAGCCACGCGGCACGGTAGGTGAGCAGCGCGGCGGCATCCACCGCCGTGGCCATGTCGCCGATGGCGGCCTGCGTCAGTTGCAGGTCCGCCAGCACGCCGCCGAACATCGGGCGGCTGGTGGCCCGCGCCAGCGCGTCGTCCAGCGCCGCGCGGCCGAAGCCCAGCGCAGCCGCCGCCACCGAGGCGCGGAAGATGTCGAGCGTCATCATCGCCACCTTGAAGCCCTGCCCCGCCTCGCCCAGCCGCTGGCCCACCGGCACGCGGCAATCGTCGAATTGCAGCGTGGCCAGCGGATGCGGGGCGATCACGTCGATCCGCTCGGCAATGCGCAGGCCCGGCGTGTCGGCATCCACCACGAAGGCGGTGATGCCGCGCGCGCCCGGCGCCTCGCCGGTACGGGCGAACACGCAGTAGAAATCGGCGATGCCGCCGTTCGAAATCCACGTCTTGCTGCCGTTCAGCACGTAGTGGCTGCCGTCCTCGGACAACCGCGCGCTGCATTGCATCGCCGCCACATCGGAGCCGGCTTCGGGCTCGGACAGCGCGAACGCGGCGATGGCCTCGCCGCGCGCCACGCGCGGCAGGTAGTGGGCGCGCACGGCGTCACTGCCGGCCAGCGTGATCGCGCCCGAGCCCAGTCCCTGCATCGCGAAGGCGAAGTCGGCCAGCCCATCGTGGCGGGCCAGCGTTTCGCGCAGCAGGCACAGCGCGCGCGAGTCCAGCGCCGGCAGCGCGCCGCCATGCGCGGCCGGCACGCAGTAGCGCAGCCAGCCGGCGTCGCCGAGTTGCCGCACCAGCGCGCGGCAGGCGGCGTCAGTATCGGTGTGATCGACGTGGGCCAGCGCGGTGCGGCACCACGCATCGAGGTCACGCTCCAGTGCCCGGTGCGCATCGTCGAAAAACGGCAGGTCGAGGTAGGTCTTGTCGCTCATGGATGCTCCCCGGCCTCAATCGCCCTCGAATACCGGCTTCTGCTTCGCCACGAAGGCGTCGTAGGCGCGGCGGAAGTCCTTCGTCTGCATGCAGATGGCCTGCGCCTCGGCCTCGGCCTCGATGGCTTCGTCCAGCCCCATGTTCCATTCCTGATGCAGCAGCTTCTTGGTCACGCCATGGGCAAAGGTCGGCCCCGCCGCGATCTGGGCGGCCAGCGTCTGGGCAGCGGCCAGCACGGCGTCCGGCGCGTGCAGCGCGTTGAAGAAGCCCCATTGCTGGCCCTCCTCGGCGGTCATCGCGCGGCCCGTGTAGAGCAACTCGCTCGCCCGGCCCTGTCCGATCACGCGCGGCAGCAGCGAGCACGCGCCCATGTCCGCGCCGGCCAGCCCCACGCGCACGAACAGGAACGCCGTCTTCGCCTGCGGGGTGCCGAGGCGCAGGTCCGAGGCCAGCGCCATCATCGCCCCGGCCCCGGCGCAGATGCCGTCGATGGCGCTGATCACCGGCTGCGCGCAGGCGCGCATCGCCTTGACCAGGTCGCCGGTCATGCGGGTGAAATCGAGCAGCTCGGGCATGCTCATCTTGGTGAGCGGGCCGATGATCTCGTGCACATCGCCGCCCGAGCAGAAATTGCCGCCCGCGCCGGTCACCACCACGGTCTTGATGTCGGTGGCGTAGCAGAGACCGCGGAACAGGTCGCGCAGCTCCGCGTACGAATCGAAGGTCAGCGGGTTCTTGCGCTCGGGCCGGTTCAGCGTGATGGTGGCCACCTTGCCGTCGCCGGACACCGTCCACAAGAAGTGTTTGGGCTGGTAGTCGGCAAACGGGCGCTTGTGGTGGTGCATGTGCAGTGCGATCTCGCTCATGGGTTGTCTCTCTCGCTCTCGAATTTGTTCTCGAATTTGTTCGATGTCAGCCGGCCATGACCTCGCCGCCCGCCACGGGCACGGCCTGCCCCGTGATGGCGGAGGCCGAGGGGCGGCACAGCCACGCCACGGCATCGGCCACCTCGTCCGGCTGCACCAGCCGGCGCTGCGGATTGCGTGCGGCCAGTTCGGCCCGGGCCTCCGCCTCGGTGCGGCCGGTCTTGCCGACGATATTCGCCACCGCGTCGCGCACGATGTCGGTTTCGGTGTAGCCGGGGCAGACCGCGTTGACGGTGATGCCCTTGGCGGCCAGCTCCAGCGCCAGCGCCCGCGTGAGGCCGATCACGCCGTGCTTGGCCGCGCAGTAGGCGCTGACGTAGCCGTAGCCGATCAGCCCTGCCGTGCTCGCCACGTTGACGATGCGCCCCCAGCCCGCGTCCAGCATCGCCGGCAGCGCGGCCTGCGTGCACAGGAAGGTGCCGGTCAGGTTGACGTCGAGCATGCGCTGCCACAGCGCGAGATCGGTCTTGCCGAACGGCGCGCTGTGCGCCTGCCCGGCGTTGTTGACCAGCACGGTGATGGCGCCGCGCGCCTCGGTGGCGGCGGCAAAGGCGGCTTCCACGCTGGCGGGCTCGGCGATGTCGGCGCACACGGCGCCCACCGAGGCGTCGCCGAGCCGGTGCGCCTGCAGCGTGGTGACGGTGGCGTCGAGCGTGGCGGCATCGCGGCCCAGCAGCGTCACGCTGGCCCCTTCGCCCAGTAACTGGCGCGCGATGGCGGCCCCGATGCCGCGTCCGCCGCCGGTGACGAGCGCGTGCTTGCCAATCAATGATGGCGATGGGGATAGGCCCATGATCACTTCCCCCCCGGCACGCCGGCCGTGGCCGCCGCGCGCTCCATATTGGTTTCGAGCTGGCGCTTGCCGGCCACGTACTGCTTCGGCCAGGTTACGTCGCGGAAGCCGAGCCGCGCGGCCTCGTGCAGCGTCCAGGCCGGGTCGGCCAGATGCGGGCGGGCAATCGCGCACAGGTCGGCCCGGCCCGCTGCGACGATGCTGTCCACATGGTCGGCCTCGAAGATGGCGCCGACGGCAATCGTCGCAATGCCAGCCTCGTTGCGGATGCGGTCCGCGAACGGCGTCTGGTACATCCGGCCATAGACGGGCGCCTGATCGGGGCTGACCTGCCCGGAAGAGCAGTCGATCATGTCCGCGCCGGCCGCCTTGAACGCGCGCGCGATGGCCACCGCGTCGTCGGCGGTAATGCCGCCCTCCACCCAGTCGTGCGCGGAAATCCGCACCGACATCGGCCGCTCCGCCGGCCAGACCGCGCGCACCGCGGCAAAGACCTCGAGCGGAAAGCGCAGCCGGTTCGCCAGCGTGCCGCCATAGGCGTCGGTGCGCAGATTGGTCAGCGGCGAGATAAAGCTGGAGAGCAGGTAGCCGTGGGCGCAGTGCAGTTCCAGCCAGTCAAAGCCCGCTTCCGCCGCGCGGCGGGCGTTGGCCACGAAGTCATCGCGCACCTGCGCCATGTCGGCGGGGGTCATCTCGCGCGGCATCTGCGAGATTCCCGGCAGATAGGGCAGCGGCGACGCGGAGATCAGCGGCCAGTTGCCCTCGGCCAGCGGATAGTCCATCTTCTCCCAGCCCAGTTGGGTCGAGCCCTTGCGGCCCGCATGGCCCAGCTGGATGGCGATTTTCGCGTCGCTGTTGGCGTGGACGAAATCGACGATCCGGCGCCACGCATCGCGCTGGGTGTCGTTCCACAGCCCGGGGCAGCCCGGCGTGATCCGCGCGTCCGGGGACACGCAGGTCATCTCGGCCACGACCATGCCCGCCCCGCCCAGCGCCCGCGCGCCCAGGTGCACGAGGTGGAAATCGCCCGGCACGCCATCGACCGACGAATACATCGCCATCGGGCTGACCACCACGCGGTTTTTGAGGGTGACGCCGCGCACGCGGTACGGCGTGAACATCGGCGGCAGGCCGTGTTGGGGATCGGCGGCGCGCAGGTGCAGCGTCTCGGGCGGCACGCCGGCCTGGGCGGCCAGCCATTGTTCGAAGTCCGCCACGTAGCCGGCATCGCGTACGCGCAGGTTTTCGTGGGAGATGCGCTGCGAGCGGGTGAGCAGCGAATAGGCGAACTGCTCCGGCGCGAGGCTGTCCGCGTAGCGCTCCACGTTCTCGAACCATTCCGTGGAGTTGCGCGCGGCGTTCTGGATCTTGAGCACCTCCACGCTGCGAGTGGCCTCATAGTGCGTCAACGCCTCGGGCAGGCCGTCGATGCCGCCGTGCGCGCGTCCGATGGCGTTGGCGAGGTCGATTGCATCCTCCAGCGCCAGCTTGGTCCCCGAGCCGATCGAGAAATGCGCCGTATGCGCCGCGTCGCCCATCAGCACGACCGGCACCCGGCGCCCATCGTCCAGCGTGTTCCAGTGCACCCAGCGATGGCAGATCACACGCGGGAAGCGAATCCAGTTGGCCGAGCCGCGCAGATGGGTGGCGTTGCTGATGAGCGGGTGGCCGTCCAGATGGCGCGCGAACAGGCGCTCGCAGAAGGCCACGCCCTCTTCCTGGCTCATCTGCTCGATGCCGGCGTCGCGCCAGACGCGCTCCGGGGCTTCGACGATAAACGTGGACGTGGTGTCGTCGAAGCGGTACGCGTGAGCTTGGAACCAGCCGTGCTCGGTCTTCTCGAACGCGAACGTGAAGGCGTCGAACAGCTTGTGCGTGCCGAGCCAGACGAAGCGGCACTGGCGGGTGTCGATGTCCGGCGCGAAGGTCTCGGCGTAACGCGTGCGGATGCGGCTGTTGATGCCATCGCAGGCAATCACCAGATCGGCGCTGTACTGGCGCGCCAGCGCCTGGTCATCGGCCACATCGGTCTCGAACACGAGCCGCACGCCCAGCGCCTCGCAGCGCGCCTGGAGGATGTTCAGCAGCCGCTTGCGGCCGATGCCGATAAAGCCGTGGCCGCCCGAGCGGATGGTGCGGCCGCCGATGTGGATGTCGATGTCGTCCCAGTGGTTGAACGCGGCGTCGATCTCGCGCGCACTCACGGGGTCGGCCTGGCGCAGGTTCTCGAGCGTGGCATCGGAGAACACCACGCCCCAGCCGAACGTGTCGTACGGCCGGTTGCGCTCCACCACCACTACGTCGTTGGCGGGGTCCTGCAGCTTCATCAGCAGCCCGAAATACAGGCCCGATGGCCCACCACCAATGCAAAGCACGCGCATAGGGTCGCCTCACTACATCATGGTTAAATATTTGATGCTTAAAATATTAGGCCGCATGGGAAGTCGTGGCAAGCGAAATCTGCGCGGTCGAAGGATGCCTCCCCGAGCCGTGCAGACTTCGCCCCTATATATATAGGCAGTCAGCCCGCCATGGCGGTCTTGACCTGCTCAAGTGCTGTGGGATCCTCAATCGTGGTCAGGTCACCGGGGTCGCGGCCCTCGGCCACGGCCTGGATCGCGCGGCGCAGCAGCTTGCCGGAGCGCGTCTTGGGCAGCGCGTTGACGAAATAGACCCGCGCCGGCCGCGCCACCGCGCCCAGTTGCTGGTCCACCGTCTTCATCAGCTCGCCCTCCAACGCCTGGCAGTCCGCCGGCGTGGCGGTACGGGCCGCGTCACGGGCGATGCAGAACGCCATCGCCACCTGCCCCTTGAGCGCGTCCTGCACGCCCACCACGGCCACCTCGGCCACGCCGGCGTGCGAGGACAGGCTTTCCTCGATCTCGCGCGTGCCCAACCGGTGCCCCGCCACGTTGATCACATCGTCGGTGCGGCCCAGGATGAAGACATAGCCGTCTTCGTCGCGCACACCCCAGTCGAAGGTCGAGTAGCACTGGCGATTCGGCACGGCGGACCAGTAGGTCTTCACGAAGCGCGCGTCGTCGCCCCAGATCGTGCTCATGCAGCCCGGCGGCAGCGGATAGTCGATGGCCACCACGCCCTTCTGGTTCGGCGCGCATTCCTCGCCGGTCACCTCATCCACGATGCGCAGGTCGTAGCCATAGGCCGGCACGCCGGGGGAGCCGAGCTTGGGCGGCAGCGGCTCCACGCCACGCTGGATGGCGATGATTGGCCAGCCGGACTCGGTCTGCCAGTAGTTGTCCACCACGGGCTTGCCGATGCCGTCCTGGATCCAGCGCGCGGTAGGTTCGTCCAGCGGCTCGCCGGCCAGGAACAGCAGCCGCAGGCTGGACAGGTCGTGGCGCCGCAGCAGCGCCGGGTCCTGCTTCTTGAGCACGCGGATCGCCGTGGGCGCGCTGAACATGATGTTCACGCCGTGCTCCGCCACGATCTGCCAGAGGATGCCGCCATCGGGCCGGATCGGCGTGCCTTCGTACATGACCGTGGCCATGCCCGCCAGCAGCGGCGCGTAGACGATGTAGCTGTGCCCCACCACCCAGCCGATATCCGATGCCGTGAACATCGTGTCGCCGGGCTTGCCGCAGAAGATGTATTCCATCGACGTGGCCAGCGCCACCGCATAGCCGCCGGTGTCGCGCTGCACGCCCTTCGGCTTGCCGGTGGTGCCGGAGGTGTAGAGCACGTACGAAGGCTCGCTCGACTCCAGCCAGGCGCAGGGCACCACCTGCCCGGCCACGCGCTCGCGCCAGGCGGCGTAGTCCTCGTCGCGGCCAGCGGTGACCGGCATGTCCGCGAGGCCACGGTTGACCAGCAGGACCTTGTCGGGATGATGGCCGGCCAGCCGGATCGCCTCGTCCAGCAACGGCTTGTAGGGCACCACCTTGCCGGCGCGGGAGCCCGCGTCGGCGCTGACGATCACGCTCGGCTTGGCATCGTCGATGCGCGCGGCGAGGCTCACCGAGGCAAATCCGCCGAAGACCACCGAATGCACGGCGCCGATGCGGGCGCAGGCCAGCATCGCGAACATCGCCTCGGGAATCATCGGCATGTACACCAGCACGCGGTCGCCCTTGCCCACGCCGAGCCCCTGCAGGATGGCGGCCATGCGCTGCACTTCGTCATGGAGCTGGGCGTAGGTGTAGACGCGCTGCTGGTCCGTCTCGGTCGACACGTAGATCAGCGCGCGCTGGTCGGCGCGGTCCGCCAGATGGCGGTCGATGGCGTTGTGGCAGAGGTTGGTGCGCCCGCCGACGAACCAGCGGGCGAAGGGCGGCCGGCTGTCGTCGAGTACCGTTTCGAAGGGCGTTTCCCAGTCGATCCGCTTCGCCTGTTCCGCCCAGAACCCCGCCGGGTCGGACAGCGATCGCGCATGCAGGGCACGGCTTGCCGTCATGGTGTGTCTCCTCCGCCTTATCCGGCGTGTCTTTGGTCGACGGCCAGTGTGCCAGCGCGTGCGGCGCCGGTCTATCGGGGGAAATGGGGTGAAGCTCGGGGGGAAGCTCGGGGGGAAGACTGCGGGGAAAGAGACGCCGCGCCGCCATGGAAGGGGCGCGGCGTCTCCCGGTCTCAGTGGACCTTGCTCTTGCTGCTGGCGCTGGCCTTGGGCGCCGGCGACGGCTTGGCCTCGCGCACGACCTTGGCCGGCGCGGCCTTGGATGCGGGCTTGGCCGCACCCTTGCGCGGGGTGGCTTCCACCACCACTCGCTTGCGCGGCTCGGCCTTCTCGGTCTTTTCCGCCTTGGCGGACTTGTTGACGGTGTGGCCCTTGGGCTCCGGCTTGCCACGGGTAGCGGCACGCACCGGGGTGTCGTCATCGTCGTCACGCGCGGCGCGGGCGGCGGCCGGCGAGTTGGGCCGCACCATCAGCACGAGGCTCTGGCCCGCCACGAGCTTGCTGCCCGACAGCTTGTTCCACGACTGCACCTGGCGCGGCGAAACACCGTAGCGGCGCGCCACCGACACCACCGTGTCGCGGCGGCTGGCCCGCACGACGATGCGCTTGGCATCCGGCACATCCGGCTCCACGGACAGCATCGCCGTGTCCACCAGCGAGGCGCTGATGTCCTGGTCATGCCGCTCCGAGCGCGGAATCATCACCGTCGAGCCAGCCTTCAGGCGCATGCCCTTGGGAATGCGGTTGATCTCGCGCAGCGTGTCCGCATCGACATTGAGCCGCGCGGCCAGCGACTCCACGCGCTCGCGGCTGTCCACGGTCACCGCCGTCCAGCTCGACAGCCCGCCCCGGTACGTATTGAGGTTGAACTGGAAGCGCTCGGCGTTATCGAACGGCAGCAGGATCTGCGGATTGGCCGCGCCGAGGATCACCGGGCGGTTGAACGAGGGGTTCAGCGCCTTGAACTCGTCCAGCGGCATGTTGGCGAGCTTGGCGGCCAGCGCCACGTCGATGTCCCGCGAGGTGGTCACCGTGACGAAATACGGGTGATCGGGGATCTCGGGCAGCTTCACGCCGTACGCGGCCGGGTTGGCGATGATGTTCTTCACCGCCTGCAGCTTGGGCACGTAGTAGCGCGTCTCGTTCGGCATGGTCAGGCTGGCGTAGTCCGTGGGCAGCCCGCGCGCCTGGTTGCGCGCGATGGCCCGCGACACGGCGCCCTCGCCCCAGTTATACGCGGCCAGGGCCAGGTGCCAGTCGCCGAACATGTCGTACAGGCGCGAGAGATAGTCGAGCGCGGCATCCGTGGAGGCCAGCACATCGCGCCGCTCGTCGCGGAACATGTTCTGCTTGAGGTTGTAGGACTTGCCCGTGCTCGGGATGAACTGCCACATGCCGGCCGCCTTGGCCGTGGATTCCGCCTGCGGATTGAACGCGCTCTCCACGAACGGCAGCAGGGCCAGTTCCGTGGGCATCTTGCGCCGCTCCAACTCTTCCACGATGTGGTACAGGTAGCGGCTCGACCGCCCCACCATCCGCTCCATATAGTCAGGGCGTGCCGCGTACCACTGGGTGCGGTCGTCGACCAGCGTGCCCTCGAGGTCCTGCATGGCAAAGCCACGGCGAATGCGGTCCCAGATATCGTTCGACGGGCCGCGCAGCCAGTCGAGGCTGACCTGGTCCACGTTGACCACGGTGGTGCTGGCCAGCGAGCCGGCCTTGCCGGTGCTGTTGAGCGTATTGAGCGGGTCCTTGGGCGGACCGGATTCGAGGGCGGTCGTCGTGCCGGCCATCTCGCCGGCGGGCGGGGTGGGTGTGCTGGCGCAGGCTGCAACCAGCACCGCACACGCAACTACCGCCAGAAATCGACCAAATTGCATGAATTTCTCTGAAGTGACGCCAAAAAAGGTGGCCCGATCCTATGGAAAAGCCCCGTTGGCGTCAATGAGATTTTCCCGCGATCGGCCGATCTGCCGGCCTGTTTCGGACAAATTCGATGTCCTTTTCGATCCCTCCCCGCGCGCCGGCCCGGGGTCAGCGGAAGCCCTGCGCCCGCTCAGCGGAAGTTGTCCTTCCAGCCGCGCAGCGCGCCGAAAGCCGCCGCGTCGGTACTCATATCCGCGCCCTGGGCCTGGACGGCCCGGCGCACTGCCGGCTCGCGCGAGCGCAGGAACGGATTGACCGCGCGCTCGTGCGCCACGGTAGTCGGCACGGTGGGCGTGCCAGCTTCGCGCAGCGCATCCACGCGGGCCGCCCAGGCGGCGAGGTCCGCATTGGCCGGCTCCACCGCCTGCGCAAAGCGCACATTGCTGCGCGTGTACTCGTGGGCACAGTAGACGCGGGTGTCGCCCGGCAGCGCGGCGAGCTTGTCCAGCGAGGCCAGCATCTGCGCCGGCGTGCCCTCGAACAGCCGCCCGCAGCCGCTGGCGAACAGGGTGTCGCCGCAGAAGACCACCGGGCCGGCGCCGGGCAGGTCGCCCGCATAGGCCACATGGCCGGCGGTGTGCCCCGGTACGTCGATCACCCGGAAGGTAGCGGCCGGATGGCGCAGCGTCACCGTGTCGCCCTCGCGCACCGCCTGGGTGCGGTGGCCAATACGTTCGCCGGCCGGCCCGACCACCGGCACCGGGGCGCCATCGGGCCCCTTGGGATGGTCCGCCAGCAGGTCCGCCACCCCACCCTGGTGATCGCCATGGTGATGGGTGATTACAATAGCGCCCAGTGCCAGCCCGCGCTCGGCCAGGAATCGCGCCACGGGCGCAGCCTCGCCGGGGTCGACGATGGCGGCGCTATGCCCGTCATGGATCGCCCAGATATAGTTGTCCTGGAATGCGGGGATTGGCTCCACTTTCAACATGAGTGCTCCTATGTCCAACCGACCGATTATAGATTGGGAAGAATGGCTCGCCTCGCCGCCCGGCCAGTACGTGCTGGAATGGGAGTCGCGCCAGTACGACCAGGTCGTGGCGGACATCTTCGGCTATCACGCCGTGCAGATGGGCCTGCCCGCCATCGACACGCTGCGCGAGAACCGTATGCCGTTCTCGGCACTGGCGCTGGACGGCCGCGCCGGCCCCCACGGCCCGCGCGACGCCCATCCGGACGCCCGCCAACTGTTGTGCCGCTTCGACGAGCTGCCGTTCGACACCCAGAGCATCGACCTCGTCACCCTGCCCCACATCCTGGAATTCTCGGAAGACCCGCACGAAGTGCTGCGCGAGGTCTCCCGCGTGCTGATGCCCGAAGGCCGCATCGTGGTGACCTGCTTCAACCCGATGAGCCTGTGGGGCGCCCGCCAGGGCCTGAACCGGCTCGGCGCCCTGCCCTTCCTGCCCAGCGACGCCCAGACCATGGGTTTCGTTCGCATCAAGGACTGGCTCAAGCTGCTCGGGTTCGATATCATTCGCGGCCGCTTTGGCTGCTACTGCCCGCCCTACCGCACCGAGCGCTGGCTGCAACGCAGCGCGTTCATGGAGAAGGCCGGCGACCGCTGGTGGCCCATCTTCGGCGCCGTCTACATGATCTCGGCGGTCAAGCGGGTGAAGAACATCCGACTCGTCGGCCCGGCCTGGAAAAGTCCGAAATCCGCGCTGGCGCCAGTCTCCGCCCCGGTGGCCACGCCCACCGGCACGCACGGCAAGACGCCGCGCGACCATCGCTGAACCCATCGACCACGCCATGCAAGAAGTTACGATTTACTCCGACGGTGCCTGCAAGGGCAACCCCGGCCCCGGCGGCTGGGGCGCCGTGCTCATCGCGGGCACCCATGAGAAAGAACTGTTCGGCGGCGAGAACCCGACCACCAACAACCGCATGGAGCTGATGGCCGTGATCGAGGCGCTGCGCTCCCTGAAGCGTCCGTGCGTGGTCCAGGTCTATACGGACTCGCAATACGTCCAGAAAGGCATCAGCGAGTGGATCACCGGCTGGAAGGCGCGCGGCTGGAAGACGGCCGACAAGAAGCCGGTGAAGAACGCCGACCTGTGGCAGCAACTCGACGAAGCGCGCCAGCCGCACACCATTTCCTGGCACTGGGTGCGCGGCCACAACGGCCACCCGGGCAACGAGCGGGCCGACGCGCTGGCGAATCGCGGCGTGGCGTCCATCGCCGTGTAACCGCTCCGTCTCCGTTAGAATGCCCGCCATGCGACAGATCGTTCTCGACACCGAAACCACCGGCCTGAACCACGCCACCGGCGATCGCCTGATCGAAATTGGCTGCGTGGAACTGGTGAACCGGCGCCTGACCGGCCGCCACCTGCACTACTACGTCAACCCCGAGCGCGACATCCACGAGGACGCCATCGCCGTCCACGGCATCACGCTCGATTTCCTGGCCGACAAGCCGAAATTCGCCGAAGTCGTCCACGACATCCGCGAATTCGTGCAGGACGCCGAGTTGATCATCCACAACGCGGCGTTCGACCTGGGCTT
Organism: Cupriavidus sp. 01L43; assembly: GCF_056399925.1. NCBI lineage: Bacteria > Pseudomonadati > Pseudomonadota > Betaproteobacteria > Burkholderiales > Burkholderiaceae > Cupriavidus > Cupriavidus sp. 01L43. Next base: position 570,157 of record NZ_JBFTSH010000001.1, on the reverse strand, counting down.
CCTCGACATGGAATTCCAGCGGCTGGGCCACCAGCCCTTCCGCTCGCACGCCGCCAACGTGATCGATACGCTGCGCGAGGCGCGCCAGATGTTCCCGGGCAAGCGGAATTCGCTCGATGCCCTGTGCGACCGCCTCGGCATCAGCAACGCCCACCGCACCCTGCACGGCGCCTTGCTGGACGCGGAACTGCTCGCCGAGGTCTACCTGGCCATGACGCGCGGCCAGAACTCGCTGGTCATCGACATGCTCGACGCCGGCCCCCACGGCGCCGGCGCCCAGGCCGCGGCGGACCTCTCCGCCCTGACCCTGCCCGTGCTGCTGGCCACCGACGACGAAGTCACCGCCCACATGGGCGTGCTGAAGGAGCTCGACAAGGCCAGCGGCGGCAAGACCGTCTGGCAGGACGCCGCCGAAGCGACGCCGACGCTGCAGTAACCCGCGAAGTTTTTCGCGGAAAGCCGAAAAAAGGGCTTTACAAGATACTGCGGCATCTGCATAATCTCGTTTCTCCACTGCACGACGTCACGCAACAACGACGCCGACGCAGCAAGGGGTGGTTAGCTCAGCGGTAGAGCACTGCCTTCACACGGCAGGGGTCACAGGTTCAATCCCTGTACCACCCACCAGAATACGGTGACCAAAAAGGATCTGAGGCGAAAGCCCAGGTCCTTTTTGCTTTGGGGGGCCGCCGAAGTTGGATGCACGGCGCCCTCTGGCACAATCGCGCCATCCCGTCCGCTTCCCCTCCCTAAATGCTCCGCCTCGCCCTCCTCTTCGCCATCACCGCTGTTGCCGAGATCGTCGGTTGCTACCTGCCGTGGCTGGTGCTCAAGCAGGGGAAAAGCATGCTGCTGCTAATCCCCGCCGCAATTTCCCTGGCCCTGTTTGCCTGGCTGCTGACCCTCCACCCCACCGCCGCCGGGCGGACGTATGCCGCTTATGGCGGCATGTATATCGTCGTGGCGCTGGTGTGGTTGCGAGTGGTGGATGGGGTGCGGCTGACCAGCTGGGATGTGGCCGGCGCGGTGGTGTGCTTGGCCGGCATGGCGTTGATTGCCTTGCAGCCGCGCGCTTAGCGCGTCATCAGACCACCTTGAAGAAATGCGTGCCGTCGCGGTCGAGTTGGGCGATGAGGCCGAATTCCCAGTCGAGGTAGGCCTGCATGGCGGCTGCGGCGTTGTCGGTGCCTTCGTACGGGCGGCGGTAGCGGTCGGTTCTCGGCACGGCCAGGCGGGTTTCGCCGGATTCCAGCGGCAGGCCAGCGTCGATCCAGGCCGTGGTGCCACCTTCCAGCACCACCACCTGCGCCGATGTGAGCCGCTTCAGGTCCGCCGCCGCAAAGCGGGCGAGCTGGCTGGTGCCGCAGGTCAGCACATAGCGTTTTGCCGAAGGGATCGTCGCCAGCGCCTGCGCCAGTTGGGCGCGGATGGCAAACCAGGCGCCCGGGATATGGCGCTTCACGTAGTTGGCGCTGGCCGTCACGTCGAGCACGGCGATGTCGCCCTCGCTCGCATCCTCTAGCCATTTCGCGAGTTCGGCTGGCGAGACGGAATCGACGGCATCCGCTTCCGGCACCGGCGCCGCCGACGTGCCGCGCTCGCTGCGAGCATGTTCGCCCGCCGGCTCCACCACGAATACTTCCCAGCCCATCTGCGCCAGCCACGAAGCCGTCATGTCGGCGCGCACGCCGTGGTCGTCGTCGGCCAGCACGATCCGTGCGCCGCGCACCGGGGCGCTGTGGTCGGTTTCCTGCACCAGCTGGCCGCCCGGCGCGCTTGAGAAGCCCGGCAGGTGGCCATCGGCATATTCCTCGGGCGTGCGGACGTCGAAGCGGTACAGCGTCCGCCCCGGCTGGGCCAGCGTCGCCACGGCGTCGTGGGCAATCCGTTGCACGCCGGCCTGGTCGGCAATCGCCCGGGCGCCGCTACGGGCCCGCTCGCGGTGGGCGGCGTCCACCGCTACCGGCGCGCGCCGGCTGGCGCCATGGTCGAGGGTCTGCCCCGCCAACGTCCAGCCGATGGTGCCGTTGCGCAGCGCGGCCACCGGGTTCGGCAGGCCGGCATTGATCAAGGATTGCGTGCCGATGATGCTGCGCGTCCGGCCCGCGCAGTTCACGATGACCCGCGTCTGCGGGTCCGGCGCCAGCTCCCGCACGCGCAGCACCAGTTCCGCGCCAGGCAGGCTGGTGGCCGTGGGGATGCTCATGGTCTGGTATTCGTCGAAGCGGCGCGCGTCCACGATGACCACATCGGCACGTTCGTCGATGAGCGCCTGCACTTCCTGCGCGGCCAGTGACGGCGTATGGCGCTTCGCCTCCACCAGCTCGCCGAACGACTTGCTCGGCACATTCACGTCGCGGAACACCTCGCCGCCGGCGGCGATCCAGGCCGCCAGCCCGCCGTCCAGCCGCGACACATCCGTATAGCCCAACCCGTGCAGCACCGCCGCCGCGCGCGGCGCCAGATCCTCACCGGCATGCTCGCCATAGACGACGATCCGCGTGTCGCGGCGCGGAATCCGTCGCCACGCTTCCAGTTCGAGCTTCGAGAGCGGGAAGTTCGCCGCCCAGAGCGGATGCTCCTGGGCGTAGGGGTCTTCCTCGCGCACGTCGATCAGCGCGATCTCGGCGCGGCCGAGCAGCGCCTGCCGCACGGACAGGCTGGAGACGGCGGGAAACACGGCGGGAATGACGGAGGGCAAAGCGGTCATGACGAAACGGGTTCCTTCGATCGATCCCAGGGATTGGGCAGGGTGGAATTGGAATAACCGGAGATAAACGGCTTGCGCTCGCCCGCCTCCGGGTAGACGTGCCGCCGCACCGCGCCGATATTGGCGCCGTACACGTGGATGCTGATGGAGACGCGGTCCTCGTAGGCGTTGTGCACACGGTGGATGTCCCCCACCGTGGGCGACACCGCCTCCACGTGGCCCGGCTCCAGCCGCGTGGCCGCGCCGTCCAACTGCGGGCGGCCTTCGGCATCGATCCGGTACGGCTGCGAATACTCGGCCCCGCGCAGCATGCCGATCAGCCCCCAGACCGTGTGGTCGTGGATGGGCGTGCGCTGCCCCGGCCCCCAGACAAAGCTGACGATCGAGAACCGCTCGGCGGAATCGCAATGGAGCAGGACCTGCTGGTAGTACTCAGGGTGCGGCTGGGCGAAGGCGTCGGGCAGCCAGTCGTCGCGCGCCACCAGCGTGGCGAGCAGCGCGCCGCCTTCGGCCAGGATGCGGGGCTCATCGGGCTGCTGGTCGAGCAGCGCCGAGAGGCCGGTGATGAACTCGCGCAGCGGCGTGAGCGTACGCGCTGGGTGCGTGGGGTGTGTCAGGGCGTCGTGCATCCCGTGTCTCCTCGGTGGTCCGCGCGGTGATCCCGTTCGGTGGGCCGTCTGTGGATGGCGACGATCGCTGCGGCCCTGTCTCGAACAGCGGCCTTAAACATAGCACGAAGCCATCGTTCCGATGTGGGTCAACCGGCCAGCGCGGCGCGGCCGGCGGCGGTCAGGATGGCGTCGTTCTGCGGCGTGTGGATGCGGCTGCAAAGCACATCGCGATAGTGCCGTTCGAGCGGATTGTTGCGGCTCAGGCCGTGATTGCCCGACAGCTGCAGCGCCAGCTCCACCGCCCGGATCGCATTGCCGGTGACGGTGTACTTCAGCAGCCCGCTGTCCGTCGCCGAGGCCGGCGTGCCGGCATCGGCCCGCGCGGCGGCATCGTCGAGCAACACCTGGTTGGTACGGAGCAGCGCGGCGATCTCGCCGATGGTCTCCTGCACGCGCGGCAGGGTGGCGAGCGGCGCACCCAGGCTGCCCGGCGCGCGGTCCTGCACGAAGCTGCGGATCCAGTCGAAGCCGGCCCGCGCCACGGCGTCGTAGAGCGTGCCGAGCAGGCCCACCATCCACGCCTGCTGGTCGGCATTGGCATCCACGTCGGCCTGGCTGGCCCCGGCTGGCGCCCAGGCCTCGGGCCGGCGGATGTCCACCGCATGGTCGAGCGGAATCCACACGTCCTCGAACACGGTTTCATGGCTGCCGGACGCGCGCAGGCCGAGGTGATTCCAGCTCTCCACCACGCGGATGCCCGGCGTGTCGGCCGATGGCTTCGGCACCAGGAAAATGCCCACGCGCGGCTCCGGCTCGTGCGTGCGGCCCCACACGGCCAGCCAGCGCAGCGCCGGAATGCCGGTGGTGTAGAGCTTGTGGCCGCGGATGCGCCAGCGGTCGCCGACACGCGTGGCGACGGTGCCCGGCAGGCCGCCTCGCGCCGGCGAGCCGAGTTCCGGCTCCACGCGCAGCGAGTTGATCAGCGCGCCCTCTTCCACCGCGCTGGCGAAGACCTCGCGGCGCACCGCCTCGGGCCAGCGCGAATCGGCCCGGCCGATGGCGCGATGCTGGAGATAGGTCATGGTCAGGACCAGCGCCGTGGCCGGGTCGCCGGCCGCCACGGCCGCGATGATCCGGCGTGCCTCCGCCAGCCCCGCCCCACCACCGCCGTAGTCGCGCGGCACCACCTGGGCGATCAGGCCATGTTCGTGCAGCAGCTCGAAGTTCGCGTGCGGGAAGCTGCCGTCTGCGTCATGGCGCGCGGCGGTGGTAGCCAGCCGGGCGGTCAGCGTCGCCAGCAACTCGGCCAGCCGGGGCTCGCTCGCAGGCAGGCGGCGCAGGGTGGTACGCGGGGAAGTCGAAGCCATGATGGGGGATCTCGGGAAAGCATCGTGCGATGAGTGCCGCATAGCGTACCGCGCGCCCGCCGCGCCGATAACGACGCATATCGCATATCGAGCGACGGTTTCTGCCGCATATCGAGCCGCGTTTTTATTCGTTTGGGGCCACCGCCCGCCGGGCGTACTTTGCTCGTCATTCCTGACACCGCCCGCAAGGAGGCCCGCGCCATGAGCGTCGATTTCATCGGCATGATCCAGAGCCAGAAGCAGTCCGAGATCCATCCGCCCTCGGGCCCCGTGATCGACCGCAACTATGTGCGCGCGTTCGCCCAGGCCCATGAGCAGGCCGGGTTCGACCGCGTCCTGGTGCCGCACCACTCCACCGGCCCGTCGGCCACGCTGACGATTGCCTACGCGGCGGCCGTGACCGAGCGCATCCACTTCATGCTGGCGCACCGCCCCGGTTTCACGGCGCCGACGCTGGCGGCGCGCCAGATCGCCACGCTCGACCAGTTCAGCGGCGGCCGGCTGGGGGTGCACTTCATCTCGGGCGGCTCCGACAGCGAGCAGGCGCGCGACGGCGATTTCCTCGATCACGACCAGCGCTACGCGCGCACGGACGAGTACCTGGGCATCCTGCGGCGCATCTGGACCGAGGACAAGCCGTTCGACCACGACGGCGAGTTCTACCGCTTCACGCAGGGCTTCTCGGAGGTCAAGCCGGCCCAGAAACCGCATGTGCCGATCTACTTCGGCGGCGCGTCCGAGGCGGCGCTGACCGTGGCGGGCAAGCATGCCGATGTCTACGCGCTGTGGGGCGAATCGCTCGACCAGGTGCGCGAACTGACCACCCGCGTGCGGGCGGAAGCCGCCAAGCACGGGCGCGAGGTGCGCTTCTCGGTGTCGTTCCGCCCGGTGCTGGCGGAGACCGAAGAGAAAGCGTGGGCGCGTGCCGACAGCATCCTCGAACGGACCCGCGCGCTGCGCGTGCAGGCCGGCTACAGCCGGGGCGGCCCGCAGCAGAGCGAAGGCGCGCGCCGCCTGCTGGCCGCCGCCGAACAGGGCGATCGCGTGGACCAGCGCCTCTGGACCGCCATCGCCCGCGAGACCGGCGGCCGCTCCAACTCCACCGGGCTGGTCGGCACGCCCGAACAGGTGGCGGAGGCCCTGCTGGCTTACTACGACGTCGGCGTGACCACCTTCCTGATCCGCGGCTTCGACCCGCTGGAGGACGCCATCGACTACGGCCGCGAGCTGATTCCACGCGTACGGGAGCTGGTGGCACGCCGCGATGCGGAAGCCAGCCGCAAGGCCGCCTGAGGCCACCTGAGGCCACCTGCGCCTGCGCCCAACAACAACGAAAACGGGGAGTTTCCACACCATGAGCCAATCCAACGAATCGAATCCGCCCAACCTGCCGCAACCCAACACCCGCCGACGCGGCGTGCTGCGGCTGGCCGGCAGCGCCGCCCTTGCCGCCCCGGCGCTGATCCTGGGCCGGCAGGCGTGGTCGGCGCCGCGCAAGCTCACCTTCGCGTGGAACCAGAATTCGTTCTGCCTGACGCCGATCGTGGTGGCGCAGGAGCGCGGCTTCTTCGAGAAGAACGGCCTGCAGGTGGACCTGATCAACTACAGCGGCTCCACGGACCAGCTGCTGGAGTCGATTGCCACCGGCAAGGCGGATGCGGCGGTGGGCATGATCCACCGCTGGCTCAAGCCGCTGGAAGCCGGCTTCGACGTCAAGATCATCGGCAGCTCCCACGGCGGCTGCGTGCGGCTGGTGGGGGCCAAGGCGGCGGGGGTGACCAACCTCCAGGCGCTCAAGGGCAAGACCGTGGGCGTGAGCGACCTGGCCGCGCCGGGCAAGCACTTCTTCACGATCCTGCTGGCCAAGAACGGCATCGACCCCGACCGCGACATCACCTGGCGCCAGTACCCCGCCGACCTGCTCGGCGTGGCCGTCGACAAGGGCGAGATCCAGGCGATTGCCGATGGCGACCCCAATCTCTACCTGCTGGAGAAACGCACCAACGGCGCCTACGTGGAGCTGGGCACCAACCTGACCGGCGAGTACGCGCGCAAGGTCTGCTGCGTGGTCGGCGCCCGGGGCGATCTGGTCCGCAACGACAAGCCGGCCGCCGCCGCACTGGCGCGGTCCATCGTTCAGGCCACGGATTTCGTCAACGAGAACCCGAACGAGGCCGCGAAGATCTTCGCCAAGTACTCGCCCAAGATCAGCCCGGACGATCTGCGCAAGCTCTACGCCACGCTGACCTACACCCACCACCCCACCGGCGTGGACCTGCAGGAGGAAATCGCCTTCTATGCCGACGACTTCCGCAAGATCGGCGTGCTGAAGAAGTCCACCGACGCGAAGCGGCTGGCGCAGCACGTCTACGCCAACGTACTGGGATGATGCGATGACCACAACGAGTCCCTCCACGCTCGACACCCGGCATGCCTCGCTCGCCGCTAACGCGCCACGCCAGACCGCCGTGGCCCGGCCGGGCCGCCTCTGGCCCACCGGCCTCCTGGCCGCGCTGGCCTGGGCCGCGTTCGGCGCCATCACCTGGCGCTGGCCGAACAAGGTGGCCGGCTTCACCGACTGGGCCTACACCGAGGAACTCGGCATCGCCGCGCTGGTGGTCGCTGCCGCGCTGGCCGGGCTGGCGCTGGCGGGATCGCGCCTCCCCCCGCTGCACCGCACGCTGGCCACCCTGCGCCCCACCGGGCCGTGGCTGGTGGCGTTGCCGCTCGGCTTCCTCGGCTGGGAAATTCTCACCGCCAAGGCCGCGCTGCTGCCCACGCCTTTCTTCGCGCCGCCGCAGGCCCTGATCGAGGTCTATGTGGATGACTGGCGCCGCCTGGGCGACAGTGTCCTCAACACCATCCGCCTGCTGGGGCTGGGCGTGGCCTATGGCGGCGTGGCGGGCTTCCTGATCGGCGTGTCGATTGGCTGGTCGCGGCGCATCGGCTACTGGGTGCACCCGGTGCTGCGCGTGCTGGGTCCGCTGCCCTCCACCGCCCTGCTGCCGCTGACCTTCTACTTCTTCCCGTCGAGCTACTCGGCCGCCGTGTTCCTGATTGCGCTGGCCACCGCGTTCCCCGTGGCGGTGCTCACGTGGTCCGGCGTGGCGAGCGTCAACAAGAGCTATTACGACGTGGCGCGCACGCTGGGCGCCTCCGGCTGGTTCCTGGTGCTGCGCGTGGCGATTCCGGCCGCGCTGCCGCAGGTCTTCGTCGGCCTGTTCATGGGGCTGGGCGCGTCGTTCTCGGTGCTGGTAACGGCCGAGATGATGGGCGTGAAGTCCGGGCTGGGCTGGTACCTCACCTGGGCGCAGGGCTGGGCTTCGTACGTGAACATGTACGCCGCGCTGATCGTGATGGCGCTGCTGTTCTCGAGCGTCATCACGCTGTTGTTCGCCGTGCGCGACCGCGCGCTCTCGTGGCAGAAAGGAACTGTGAAATGGTAGCCGTGCTGGAACGTGAACCCGTGGCGGAAGCACCGGCAGCCCAGGCCAGCGCCGGGGCCCGCATCGACATCCGCAACGTCAGCCATGACTTTGGCGATGCCGGCCAGCGCCTGCCCGTATTGGACAACGTGAACCTGAGCGTGGCGCCCGGCGAGTTCGTGGCGCTGCTGGGGCCGAGCGGCTGCGGCAAGTCCACSCTGCTGCGGCTGGTGGCSGGGCTGGATGCGCCCACGTCCGGCCAGATCCTGCAGGACGGCACGCCGATCACCGAGCCCGATCCGTCGCGCATCGTGGTCTTCCAGGACCCCACGCTCTTCCCGTGGCGCCGCGTGCGCGCCAACGTGGCGCTCGGCCTCCAGGCACGCGGCATCGCCCGGCAGGAGGGGCATCGCGTGGACGAGGCGCTGCGGCGCGTGGGGCTGGAAGCCTTCGACCGCGCGTTTCCGCACCAGCTCTCCGGTGGCATGGCGCAGCGCGTGGCGCTGGCCCGCGCGCTGGTCAACGACCCGCGCCTGCTCGTGCTCGACGAACCGCTCGGCAAGCTGGACTCCCTGACGCGCCTGACCATGCAGAGCGATCTCGTCGAACTGTGGCAGCGCGCGCGGTTCTCGGCCCTGCTGGTCACGCACGATGTGGAGGAGGCGCTGTTCCTGGCCCAGCGCGTGATCGTCTTCAGCCAGCGGCCGGCGCGCATCACGGCGGAGATCGTGGTGGACCTGCCCTACCCGCGCCATCGCGGCGATCCGCGCCTGACCGCGCTGCGGCATGAAGCGCTGCGCCATCTGGGGCTCGATGCCAGCTGGTGATGGGTGCTTCGGTCTGGCTCAACAACCTGCTGGCGGGGCTGCAGGCGGCGCAGCTTGCGCTGCTGCGGCTCTGCCACGCGCTGGGCCTGACGGGCGATAGCCACGGCCAGCCGGCGTGGCCGTGGGCACGGCGCATCGCCGGGGAGACGCTGCTGATCGATCCCGGGCTGGCCCGGCAACTGGCGTGGAGCATTGGGGCGATGGCATTCGCGCTGCTCGCGCTGATGTTGGCGCTGGCATGGCGACGGGCCCGGCTGGCCTCGTTCGGCGCCGGCGCGCTCGCCCTGATCCTCGCTCCATGGCCGGCGCCCGACCTCGTCCTCGGCCCCGCCGCCCCCACCAGCTTCCACGTCAGTCCTACCCGCTTCGCCGTGGCCTCCATCGCGCGGGGCGAACGGGTCTATACCCAGCACTGCGCGGCCTGCCATGGCGACGATGGCCGGGGTGAGGGCCCGCTGGCGGCGTCGCTGTCACGCTGGCCGCCCACGCTCGCCGGCCCGCTGCTGGGCCGCCGCGCCGATGGCGAACTGTTCTGGCATATCGTGGCCGGCATGCGGGGCCGCGACGGGCAGCCGACCATGCCCACGTTCGGCGCCACGCTGAGCGACGCCGATGTCTGGGCCGTCATCGACTATATGAAGGCGCTTTCCGCCGGCACCGGCGCGCGCCTGCAGGGGACGTGGCCCACGGCGCTGGCCCTGCCGGACATGCCCGTGCAATGCGAAGGCGCGGCGCCCCGCTCGCTGGCCGACTGGCGCGGGACGCAGCGGGTGCGGCTGGTGGCCGTGGATAGCCGCGCGGCGCTGCCGATGGAGGACCCGCGCTTCCTGACCCTGCTGGTGACGCCGGATGGCCACGCGCCCGCCGAGGTGCCGCAGTTCCGGGCCGGCTGCGTCGCCGCCGCGTCCGAGGCGTGGGCGGTGATGGCGCGCATTGCCGGCGTGTCCCCGGCGGCCTTGCCGGGCACCGCCCTGCTGAGCGACCGCCAGGGCTGGCTGCGGGCCCGAGGGACGCCGGGGCAGGCCGCGTGGCGCGAATCGGACCTGCTGTGCACGTCTGGGGGACCGCGCCAGTCTCCGGATCCATCGGTCGATGCCCCCGTCGATGGCCTGACCGCCCTGCTGCTGCGCATGGACGCCGAGCCGGTCCGCTTCGTCAAGGGCGGCTTCGTCCATTAGCCCGAGGGCTTTGCACTTTCAGAATCGTCTCAAAGACAGCAGCGGGCGCCGTGCTTACCGTGGGGGTTCCGTCCCACCACAAAGCGCCGCGCATGTCCCTCGATGTCCTTCCCGATGAAATCACCCTGCAGGCCGTCGCCGGCCGGACGCTGACGTGGACCGGCCACTACGCCGTGTCCGCCGGCCTGTTCGAGATCCGGCCGCCCCGTATTCCGCGCGACGCGCGCCCCGTGTTCGACGAGGATCTTGACTGCATCATCGGCTACCAGCGCAGCTTTGGCGGCTGCTATCAGTTGTACGACCTGAACGGCGACATGACGGCGATCTGGGAGGGGCTGCGGGACACGGTGCCGGTGGAGAAGCGCGACCCCATGCTGGTGGTGGGCGGCCTGTGGGCGGCCAATGTGCGCGGCCTGACCGCGCTGGCGCTGCCCGGCATCGGCTCGGCCATGGCCCCGACCACGCTGGCCCTGCTGCGCAAGCGCTTTTCCGGGCTGGCGGCCGCACCGCTGCTGTTCACGGCCGCCGCGCACACCACGATGAACGATGCGCACCGCTTCGTGCCGGTGCATATCCTGCGGCTGGCCATGCGCCACGGGGACCGCATCCAGCCGCCGCCCGGTGTGCCCGGCGCGGCGCGCTACCTGGCCCGGATGGCGATCCGGCGGCGGCCCTGCATGCTGGATGTGGTGACGACCCATGGCAACGCCACGATCGTCCAGTTCGAGTACTGGTCCTACGCGGACACGTTGCCGGCGGCCTGATGCGACGGACCCGACTGACCCGCCTGACCCGCCTGACCCGGCAACTTGGGCGCCACGGAGTCGATGGCGGCCAGCACGGCCTCCACCGAGGGCGGCTTGCCCTGGTCGCCGATCGACACCGACTGGCCCGGCTTCTGCACGCCGAAGTGCTCGCACGAAGTGGCCGTGAAGATCATCACCGTGGGCTTGCCGAGCGCGTCGGCCAGATGGACAAAGCCGGTGTCCATGCCGACGACCAGCGCGGCGGCGTCCAGGCGCTGCGCCACCTCGGTGATCGACATGCGCGGCAGCACCTCGGCGTCCGGAATCGCGGCGGCCAGCGCGCGGGACTCCTCGTGCTCCTTCTCCGAACCCCACGGCAGCTGCACGCGGAACCCGCGCGCCGCCAGCGACTGGCCCACCGCAATCCAATGGGCCTGCGGCCATTTCTTGATTTCGGCGGAGGTGGCATGGAACAGCATCGCGCGCGGCACGCCGTCCGTGTTCAGCGGGGTGGCCGGGGCCGGTATGCGCAGCGCGTTGGTCTCGGCTTCGGGATAGGTGTAGCCCAACGCGTTGGCCGTCACCAGCCGCATCTTTTCGCGGCAGGTGGCGTCGCCATGCGGTCCGAAAATGTCGGTGTAGGCGAATTCGGCCTTCGCCTCGCCCAGGAATTCGGCGGCGTAGCCGAAGCGGCGCGGCGAGCGGGCCAGCCGGGCGACGATCGCGCTCTTGTAGACGCCATGCACGTCCACCACGACGTCGTACTTCTCGCGGCGCAACTCACGCACGGCGTGCAGTATGCCGCGCAGGTCCTTCCACTGCTTGCCGTTCTTCTTGAACTGCCGCAGCGGCGGCGCAATCACCCGGTCTACGCCGATGGCCCAGCGCGGAATGTCCGCGCACGAGGCGTCGGCCACCCAGTCGATGGCGGCGTCGGGATAGGCGCGGCGCAGGTCGGACACCAGCGGCAGCGTGTGCACCATGTCACCGAGCGAGGTGATCTTGATCAGCAGGATTCGCTTCATGAAATCGGGGGCAGCGGATGGGCGCGCGGGCGATGGGGCCCGGGGCGCGAAGGCGCTAGTATGCCTGAGCCGCCCGGGCGGGCCGCGGTCGGACCTGCCATCCACACCCCCTACGCGCCCGGGGCGTCACAGGGCCAGTTCGCCCGGCCCGGCTCCCCCTTATTGCCAGACCGAGGCGTCCGGCACCACCGTGGCGAAACGGTCATTCAGCGCCGCCAGCGTGACCCGGTGCAGTTCGGCGGCTGCCAGCGGCTCGCCGCCGAGCGGATCGGGCAAATCCCGCGTGGCGCAGGCGCTGGCCACCAGCGTGACGCGGTAGCCGTGGTCGAGCGCCGACCGCACGGTGGCGCTGACGCACATATGGGTCTGGAAGCCGGCCACGATCAGTTCCTTTTTACCCAGCGCGGCCAGCCGGGCGGCCAGCTCGGTGCCGGCGAAGCTGTTCGGCAGCTGCTTGACCACGGTTTCCTCGCCAGGCGCGGGCTGGAGCCCCTCGATGATCGCGGCATACGGGCCGGCCGGGTCGAACGCGCCGCCGGCCTTGCCGTGATGCACCACATGGATCACCGGCGTGCCGTGGGCACGGGCGCGCGCCAGCAGGTCGGCACAGGCCGCCACGGCCTCGGGCATGCCGGTCAGCGGCAGCTTGCCATCGATGTATTCGCGCTGATGGTCGATCAGGACCAGCACGGCGGCTTCCCAGGCGGCAGGGGTGCGGCTGGCACCGGCGGCGTCGAGCAGCGTGAAGGGCGCGGACATGGGGCGGTTCTCCTGGTTGGGTATGCACGCAGCGTAGGGCAGGCTATGCTGTGCGCCAATTCGCCACGAACTCACACTCACTGTGCAAAAAAGCACAATCTCCTGGGACGACCTGCTCACGCTTTCCACGCTGATCCGGGCCGGCAGCTATTCGGCCTGCGCGCGGGAACTGGACATTACCCACGCCACGGCGATCCGCCGCATCCGCCGGCTGGAGGCGGCGCTCGGCAAACCCGTGGCCACGCGCACCGACGGCACCTTCGTGCTGACCAGCGTGGGCCGCAATGCGCTGACGGCGGCGCGGCAAATGGAGCAATCGGCCGACCGCCTGCTGCGCGAGATGGAAGGCGCGAGCGCAGGGGTGTCTGGCGTGGTCCGTGTGGCGACCACGGCGGCGCTTGGCAGCGACTTCCTGACGCCCCGGCTGCCGTCGCTCTACGCGCAGAACCCCGATATGGAAGTCCGGCTCGAGGTGGACAACCGCGTCACCAGCCTCGCCCGGCGCCGCGCCCATATCGCCGTGCGGCTGAACCGCCCGCACGAGGGCGAACTGGTGGCCCAGCGCGCCGGCACGCTGCGCTTCGGGCTCTATGCCTCCGCACGCGGGCCGGTGGCCGACGACGCGCCGCTATGCGGCCTGCTCGACGAAGGCTTCACGCTCCCCGAAGTGGCGTGGCCGCAGTCCCTCGGCCGGCCGTTCTCGTTCCAGTCCAACAGCCTGCTTGGGGTGCGCGCCGCCGTGCGCGCCGGGCTCGGCATCGCCCTGCTGCCCCACTTCCTGGCCCACGACGATCCGGCGTTGCAACTGGTGCGCGAGGTGCCCGAGGTGATACGCGAGGTCTGGCTCGCCTACCCTGCCGAATTCCGGGGCGCCTCCCGCTTCCGGCCCGTGATCGACTGGCTGGCGGACACCCTCGCCGACTGCCCTTAACGCAGCAACGCGCACCCCGGTCCACCATCGCCTGTTGCATCGGCACGACCCACGCGGCGCATGCGCCACCTCGTGTGGCATGCCGCACCAGATTGCCGAAAAGGCCGTCCGGCGCGGCCCTGCGGTCTGCTACGCTACGAATCGGTTGCCAGCCAAGGGGCGGGGGTTGTGGATCAAAGCCCGGCAGCCGATAAAACGGGTTCAGTGCAAATACCAAGAAGAGATTCATGCGGCACTCCTTGAAGTACCGGATGGCGATCGCCGCAGCCGGCGTGGTCACGGTCATTCTCGTGACGCGCGCTTGCTACGCCCAGTTCTATGCCTATGAAAGCCTGAAGACGCTGCTTCAGGCGCAGCAGGACACACTGGTCAAACTGGTCGCCGGCCAACTCGACGAAAAACTCGAATCCCGTGAGGTGGTACTGCGCCGCCTCGCGCGCACGCTGTCGCCCCATCTGGACGAGACCCCGCGCCAGCAGTCGGCCCTGGCTACCGACGCTGTCGATATGCCCGAGAGCTTCAACGCCGTGTTCCTGGCCCGCCCGGACGGCACGCTCTCGTTCAGCACCGCCGTGCCGGAAGGCGTAAAGATGACCGTGGGCGAGCGCGACTATTTCCGCGCCATCGAACGTGGCGCCTCGTTCGCCGTGTCGGACCTCCTGCAGGGCAAGCACAGCGCCGCGCCGGGCGTCATCCTCGCCGTGCCGATGCGTGACCCGGACGGCAAGCTGCGCGCCGTGGTAGGCGGCGTGCTGAACCTGTCGGCCAACAACTTCCTGCGCGAACTGGCGCACAGCCGCGTGGGCGTGACCGGCTACTACTGCCTGGTCTCCGCCGGCGCCAATCCGCGCTACGCGCTGCACCCCGAGGCGGACCGCGTGCTGGCGCCGGCCCATGCCCTCGGCGAAATGTGCGGCGCCGAGCAGGCCGAGTCCGACTGGGAAGTCTTCTGGCCCACTCAGCCCATCGTGTCGCGCTACCTGCTGTCGTCGAATGGCTGGGAGGTGGTAGCGGTGCTTCCGGCGGAGGAAGCCTATGCCCCGCTGATCGACGTCCGCCAGCGCACGGTCGTGATCGGCTTCTTTTCCCTGCTGATTACCGCCGCGCTGATGTGGCTGGTGATTCGCCGCCTGCTTGCCCCGCTCGAGCACCTGCACCGCACGGTGCGCCAACTGGCGATGCAGCCCGCCGCCGTCTCGGACCTGCCGGTGCGGCGCGACGACGAGATCGGCGAACTGGCCGGCTCATTCGCCGAGGTGCTGCACCAGCTTTCCGAGCGAGAGGCCGCGCTGAAGGCCGCCAAGGACCGTGCCGCCGCCAGCGAGAAGCGGATCGAGGCGATTGCCAACCATGTGCCGGACTTCGTCGCCTTCATCGACGTCAACGAACGCTTCGCCTTCGTGAACCAGGCCTACGCGCGCCACTTCGGCCTCCCTGCCGATCAGGTGGCCGGGCTGTCGCTGCGTGAGCTGTGGGGCACGCCGGAATATGTGGCGAATGCGCCCTATCTTGAAGAGGCCCGCGCCGGACGCGTGACCACCTTTACCCGCGAGTCGGCCGATGGGCTGGCGTGGGAGGTCACCTACCAGCCGGCGTGGAACGACGCCCAGGACACGGTGTCCGGCCTGCACATGTTCGCGCGTGACGTGACCGGGGAGCGCCAGAAGCTGCGCTCGCTGGAGGCACAGACCCTGTCCGACCACCTGACCGGCCTGCTCAACCGCAAGGGCTTCGATCGCCGGCTCAACGAGACCATGGCCCGCGCCGATGCCGGCGGCCACCGCGCGGCGCTGCTGCTGGTGGACCTGGACGACTTCAAGGCGGTGAACGACACCTACGGCCACCCGGTGGGCGACCGCCTGCTGGTGTCCTTCGCCGAACGGCTCGCCACCTGCGTGCGCAAGGGCGACGCGGTGGCCCGCATCGGCGGCGACGAGTTCGCCATCATCCTGGACAACGTATCGAACCCGGCCACCGTGGAACGGATTGCCCAGACCGTGGTGCAGGCCGCGCTGCGGCCCTTCCCCGTGGATGGCCTGACGCTCGTCTCCACGGCCAGCGTGGGCAGCGCCATCCATCGACCGGATACCGGCTCGTCGGTCAGCGAGTTGTTCATGCGGGCCGACATGGCGCTCTACGAGGCCAAGCGCCACGGCAAGGCCCGCCATGCCGCGCCGAATTGCGCGCCGGTTGGTGCCCCAACCGCCCCCGCCGGCGCGATGTCCGGAACCTGAAACGGAACGGTGGCGCCCCAACCGCTGGCGCCACCGTCCCTCCCCCCTACCGACTCACCGGTGCATCACCGCACGCGGCCTTCCTTCCACGCCTGGAGCAGCTTGTCATAGGCGATGGTCTCGCCCTTCGGCTTCTCGTTGTCCAGCTTCTTCCAAGGCGCGTGCTCGGTGCTCAGCCACTTGGCCGGGTCGCTCTTGGGGTTCAGCTTGGGCGCACAGTTGGTCATGCCGGCGCGCTGGAGCCGCGCCATCACCTGATCCATCTCCTCGGCCAGGTTGTCCATGGCCGCCTGCGGGGTCTTCTCGCCCGTCACCGCCGTGGCCACGTTCTTCCACCAGAGCTGGGCCAGCTTCGGGTAGTCGGGCACGTTGGTACCGGTCGGCGTCCAGGCCACGCGGGCCGGGCTGCGATAGAACTCGATCAGGCCGCCGTACTTGGCCGCGTTCTTGGTCAGGTAGTCGGTGTTGATGTCGCTCTCGCGGATAAAGGTCAGACCCATCAGCGACTTCTTCAGCGAGACCGACTTGGCCGTCACGAACTGGGCGTAGAGCCACGCGCCCGCCAGGCGGTTGGGGTCGGTGTTCTTGAAGAAGGTCCAGGAGCCCACGTCCTGGTAGCCGTTCTGCATGCCCTGCTTCCAGTACGGCCCATACGGCGACGGCGCCATGCGCCACTTGGGCGAGCCATCGGCATTCACCACCGGCAGGCCCTTCTTGGTCATGTCCGCCGTGAAGGCCGTGTACCAGAAGATCTGCTGGGCGATCTGGCCCTGCGCGGGCACCGGGCCGGCTTCGGAGAAGGTCATGCCCATGGCCTGCTGCGGGGAGAACTTCTTCATCCATTCGATGTACTTGGTCAGCGCGTAGACCGCCGCCGGGCTGTTGGTGGCGCCGCCGCGCGAGACCGAGGCGCCTACCGGCGTGCACTTGTCCTCCGCCACGCGGATGCCCCACTCGTCCACCGGTATGCCGTTGGGCAGGCCCTTGTCGGCGGTGCCGGCCATCGACAGCCAGGCGTCCGTGAAGCGCCAGCCGAGCGAGGGGTCCTTCTTGCCGTAGTCCATGTGGCCGTAGACCTTCTTGCCGTCCAGCTCCTTCACATCGTTGGTGAAGAAGTTGGCGATGTCCTCGTAGGCCGACCAGTTGGTCGGCACGCCGAGGTCATAGCCGTACTTGGCCTTGAACTTGTCCTGCAGGTCCTTGCGGGCGAACCAGTCGGCGCGGAACCAGTACAGGTTGGCGAACTGCTGGTCGGGCAGCTGGTACAGCTTGCCGTCCGGCGCCGTGGTGAACTTGGTGCCGATGAAGTCCTTCACGTCGAGGCCGGGATTGGTGAATTCCTTGCCGGCGCCGTTCATATAGTCGGTCAGCGGCAGGATCGCGCCATAACGGTAGTGGGTGCCGATCAGGTCCGAATCGGAGATCCAGCCGTCGTAGATCGACTTGCCGGACTGCATCGACGTCTGGAGTTTCTCCACCACGTCGCCTTCCTGGATCAGGTCGTGGTTGACCTTGATGCCGGTGATTTCCTCGAACGCCTTGGCCAGCGTCTTGGACTCGTATTCATGGGTGGTGATGGTCTCCGACACCACATTGATCTGGGTCACCCCCTTGGCCTTGAGCTTGGCGGCGGCGTCGATGAACCACTTCATCTCGGCCATCTGCTTGTCCTTGGCCAGCGACGACGGCTGGAACTCGTTGTCCACCCACTTCTTCGCGGCGGCCTCGTCGGCTCGCGCCCCGCCGCATGCCAGCGTGGCCGCCATGGCCAGGGCCGACATCCCCAACTTCACGTGCACTTTCATCAGTGTCTCCTATTGGAATAATGGAATGATGGAACGGCAACGACTGCGCGCGCCGGCGGGCGTCAGCCACGGCGCATGACCACAAGCAGCACCACGGCCGCGATGGCCGCGCTGATCCAGATCGACGGTTCCTCCGCCAGCCCGAACCAGGTCTGCATCTTCTCGCCCAGCCCTACCCAGGCCAGGTTGATCCACGCGGCGAACATCAGCCCGATGAACAGCCGGTCGCCGCGCGTGGTGGCAATCGGCAGGAAGCCCTTGCGCATGACCGTGGGGGAGCGCGCCTCCCAGACCGTCATGCCGATCAACATCATCACCACCAGCGCGAAGAACACCGCCACCGGGGTGGTCCAGACCATCCAGCTCAACATGTGACGAACTCCTCTCTTTGACCGGGGCGCGCTACACGCGGCCCATGGCGAAGCCCTTGGCGATGTAGTGCCGCACGAACCAGATCACGATGGCGCCCGGCACGATGGTCAGCACGCCGGCGGCGGCCAGCACGCCCCAGTCCATGCCGGAGGCCGACACCGTGCGGGTCATGGTGGCCACGATCGGCTTGGCATTGACCGAGGTCAAGGTCCGCGCCAGCAGCAGCTCCACCCAGCTGAACATGAAGCAGAAGAACGCCGCCACGCCCACCCCGGCCTTGATCAGCGGCAGGAAGATGGTCAGGAAGAAGCGCGGGAACGAGTAGCCGTCCACATAGGCGGTTTCGTCGATCTCGCGCGGCACGCCGGACATGAAGCCTTCCAGGATCCAGACCGCCAGCGGCACGTTGAAGACCAGATGCGCCAGCGCCACGCCGAGGTGGGTGTCCATCAGCCCGATGGTCGTGTAGAGCTGGAAGAACGGCAGCAGGAACACCGCCGGGGGCGTCATGCGGTTGGTCAGCAGCCAGAAGAACACGTGCTTGTCGCCGATGAACTGGTAGCGCGAGAACGCGTAGGCCGCCGGCAGCGCCACGCTGATCGAGATCACCGTGTTCAGGGCGACGTAGATCAGCGAGTTGATGTAGCCGGAGTACCAGGAGGCATCGGTGAAGATGGTGCGATAGTGCTCGAGCGTGAACGAGGCCGGCCACAGCGACAGCGTGGTCAGGATCTCCTCGTTGGTCTTGAACGACATGTTGACCATCCAGTAGATCGGCACGATGGCGAACAACAGGTAGACCACCAGGAACACCGGCCGCCATGCGCCGGCCCGGTTGCTGGCGTGTTGACTAGCCATGGGGCACCTCCTCCCCACCGGACGTGCCGGCGCGCTGCATCCAGTTATAGAGGATGAAACAGGTCAGCAGGATGATCAGGAAGTAGACAATCGAGAACGCCGCCGCCGGCCCCAGGTCGAACTGGCCCACCGCCTTCTGGGTCAGGTACTGGGACAGGAAGGTGGTGGCGTTGCCCGGCCCGCCGCCGGTCAGCACGAAGGGCTCGGTATAGATCATGAAGCTGTCCATGAAGCGCAGCAGCACGGCAATCATCAGCACGCCGCGCAGCTTGGGGAGCTGGATGTAGCGGAAGACGGCGAAGCGGCTCGCCCCGTCGATCTGGGCCGCCTGGTAGTAGGCGTCCGGAATCGCGCGCAGCCCGGCGTAGCAGAGCAGCGCCACCAGCGGGGTCCAGTGCCAGACATCCATCACCAGCACCGTGACCCAGGCATCCACCGCACTGCCCGTGTAGTTATAGTCGAATCCCATCGCCTCCAGGGCGGCGCCGAGCAGGCCGATGTCGGTGCGGCCGAAGATCTGCCAGATCGTGCCGACCACGTTCCATGGAATCAGCAGCGACAGCGCGATGATGACCAGCACCGCCGACGCCCGCCAGCCCTTGGCCGGCATGGCCAGCGCCAGCAGGATGCCGAGCGGGATCTCCACCAGCAGCACGGCCAGCGAGAAGCCGAGCTGGCGGATCAGGGCGTCGTGCAGTTCGGCATCGCGCAGCACGGTGCGGAACCATTCCGTGCCGACGAACACGCGGCGCTCCGGCGAGATGATGTCCTGCACCGAATAATTGACGATGGTCATCAGCGGCAGGATGGCGGAGAACGCCACGCACAGCACCACGGGCAGCACCAGCAGCCAGGCCTTCTGGTTGACGGGCTTCATTGGACCAGTTCCTCGTTGATATAGAAGCAGGTGTGGCGATTGAACACCGTGAGCCACGCCGTGTCCCCGGGGGCCAGGGTGGCCGCCTCGGTGCCGAGCCGGGCGCGCAGGATGCCGCCGGCCTGATCGCCCTCCCCCGCCACCGTGCCGGTGACGAGCCAGTACGTGCCGATGTCCTGCGCGCGCGTCACGCGCATCGGCATGGCCTGCGGGTCGTCGGCGGCGGCCAGTTGCAGGTACTCGGGCCGCACCCCCACCTTGAAGGTGCCGGCGCCCTCCAGCGCGGCGCCGATGCCCGCCGGCAGCTCCGGCATGTAGCGGCGCCCGGCCACCTCGATGGCGCCGTTGCGCCACGTCCCCGGCAGGAAGTTCATGCCCGGCGAGCCGATGAAATTGCCGACAAAGGTATGCGCGGGCCGCTCGAACAGCGCATCGGCGGCGCCCACCTGCACCGCCTTGCCGCGCGACATCACCACCACCTGATCGGCGAAGGTCAGCGCCTCGGTCTGGTCGTGCGTCACGTAGATCAGCGTCAGCCGGAATTCGTGATGGATTTCCTTGAGCTTGCGCCGCAACTGCCATTTCAGGTGCGGATCGATCACGGTCAGCGGCTCGTCGAACAGGATGGCCGAGACGTCCTGCCGCACCAGCCCGCGCCCGAGCGAGATCTTTTGCTTGGCGTCCGCCGCCAGCCCGCTCGCGCGGCGGTCCAGCGAAGCCGACAGGTCTAGCATTTCGGCGACTTTGCCGACGCGCTCCTTGACCTGGGCCGCCGGCACACCGCGATTGCGCAGGGGAAATGCCAGGTTCTCGCCCACAGTCATCGTGTCGTAGATCACCGGAAACTGGAACACCTGGGCGATGTTGCGCGCCTGCGGGGTGGCGGCGGTCACGTCCTGGCCATCGAACTGGATCGTGCCCTGCGAGGGCCGCAGCAGGCCGGACACGCAATTCAGCAGCGTGGTCTTGCCGCAGCCGGAGGGCCCGAGCAGCGCGTAGGCGCCGCCATCCTCGAAGGTGAAGCGCAGCGGCAGCAGCGCGTAGTCCTCATCGGTCTTCGGT
Organism: Cupriavidus sp. 01L43; assembly: GCF_056399925.1. Lineage (NCBI taxonomy): Bacteria > Pseudomonadati > Pseudomonadota > Betaproteobacteria > Burkholderiales > Burkholderiaceae > Cupriavidus > Cupriavidus sp. 01L43. The sequence goes on along the minus strand of NZ_JBFTSH010000001.1, from coordinate 549,370 downwards.
TCGGCGACGTAGGAATGGGCGAGGTCGAGGTCGATCCTGGCCATCTCAGCCACCCGTCTCGGTGATGGGCGTGCTGACCACATCGGCCAGCGCGCCGGGCCGCTGGGGCGCGTGGATGCGCAGGCCGGCGGCGTCGAACAGGTAGAGATGGGCCGGCTCCAGATGCAGCGAGAGCGGCGCGCCGAATTTCAGGTCGAGCACCCCGGCGAACTGCGCCACGAGGTTGCCCATCGCCGTATCGAGGTGGACGAAGGTGGAGCCGGACAGTTCGGCCAGCGCCACCTTGCCCGGCACGGCCACCGCGCCGGGCACGGCGGCCAGCCGCAGCGCGGCGGCGCGCACGCCCACCGTGACCGGGCCATCGGGCGCCTGCACGTCGGGGAGCGGAATCACGATGTTCCCGGCCAGCGTTACGCGGCCCGCTTCCAGCCGGCCTTCGACGAGGTTCATCGGCGGATCGCTGAACGCCCGCGCCACGCGCAGCGAGGCGGGATAGTGGAAGACCTCGGGGGTCGGACCGTACTGGAGCAGTTCGCCGGCATCGAGCACCGCCGTGTAGCCGCCGAGCAGCAGCGCCTCGGCCGGTTCGGTGGTGGCGTAGATGACCGTGGCGTCGCCATGGGCGAATAGCTGGGTCAGCTCCTCGCGCAATTCCTCGCGCAGCTTGTAGTCGAGGTTGACCAGCGGCTCGTCCAGCAGCATCAGCGGCGCGTTCTTGGCCAGCGCCCGGGCCAGCGCCACGCGCTGCTGCTGGCCGCCGGACAGCTCCGCCGGGTAGCGCGCCAGCAGGTGGTCGATGCGCAGCCGGCCGGCGATTGCGCGGACCTGGGTGTCCAGCTCCGGCCCGCGCACGTTGCGCAGCCGCAGCGGCGAGGCGATGTTGTCGAAGACGGTAAGCGAGGGGTAGTTGATGAACTGCTGGTAGACCATCGAGACATTGCGCTCGCGCACCGGCACGCCGGTCACGTCGGTCCCGTCGGCCAGTACCCGGCCCGCGCTGGGCTTGTCCAGCCCCGCCATGACCCGCATCAGCGAGGTCTTGCCCGCCTGGGTGGCCCCAAGGAGAATGGTCACGGCCCCGCGTACAGGCGCCAGTGACATCGGATAAAGATAGGCTTGCGATCCCACCTGCTGCGCAACGCCGTCCAGGCTCAGTTGCATCCGGTCTCCATCGGTTCGATTCGTGTTCGAACTGCATTGGCGTGCTTGTTCGATCACATTCAGAACCGTGACCGAGGGGCACTATTCATGGCATCCCGCTCGTTTTAGCAAATAAACGAACACAAAACAATCGTGCAGTGCATCATTTGTTTTCGTTTGTGTTTGAACTAGAATGCGGCACATGACGCTCAATCCCCGCCAGACCGCCCTGCTCGAGGAAGTCCGCAACCAGGGCTTTGCCTCCATCGACGAACTCGCGCGCAAGTTCGGCGTGACGCTGCAAACCGTGCGGCGCGATGTGAATCTGCTGGCGGAAAACGGCATGCTCGCGCGTTTTCATGGCGGCGTGCGGATGGATGGGTCCACCACCGAGAACATCGCCTACCGGCAGCGGCAGGTGCTGCATGCCGAGGGCAAGGTGCGCATCGCGCGGGCCGTGGCGGCGGCGGTGCCGGAAGGCTGCTCGCTGATCCTGAACATCGGCACGACGGTGGAGGAAATTGCCCGCGCGCTGATGCATCACCGCGGGCTGCGCGTCATCACCAACAACCTGCACGTGGCCAATATCCTGGCCGACAACCCCGATTGCGAGGTCATCGTGGCCGGCGGCGTGCTGCGCTCGCGCGACCGGGGCATCATCGGCGAGGCCACGGTGGAGTTCATCCGCCAGTTCAAGGTCGATATCGGCCTGATCGGCATCTCGGGCATCGAGACCGACGGCACGCTGCGTGACTACGATTTCCGCGAAGTGAAGGTGGCGCGCACGATCATGGAGCACTCGCGCGAGGTGTGGCTGGCGGCCGATGCCAGCAAGTTCAACCGTCAGGCGATGGTGGAACTGGCGCCGCTCTCCAGCATCGACCGCCTGTTCACGGACGAGCCGCTACGGCCGCCGTTTGTGCAGATGCTGGCGGACAGTGGAGTGAATTGTGTGGTGGCGGACGGGGAATGAAGCGGGGGCGGTGTCCTTGACCGGCGCCGTCCCTCTCCCCCGACCCCTCTCCCGGAGGGAGAGGGGAGGAACACCCTCGGCCTGTCACGCGCTGCCGGTTTGCTCCCCTCTCCCGCTTGCGGGAGAGGGGCCGGGGGAGAGGGTCAGCGCCCCTTGGTGCGATACCGTCCGTTTACTTGAAGACGACGGTCTTGTGCCCGTTCACCAGGATGCGGTGTTCGGCGTGCCACTTGACCGCGCGGGCCAGCGCCACGCATTCCACGTCGCGGCCGACGGCGGTCAGTTGCTCGGGGTCCATGCTGTGGTCCACGCGCTCGATTTCCTGCTCGATGATCGGGCCTTCGTCGAGGTCGGCCGTCACATAGTGCGCCGTGGCGCCGATCAGCTTCACGCCCCGGTCGTGCGCCTGGTAGTACGGCTTGGCGCCCTTGAAGCTCGGCAGGAAGGAATGGTGGATGTTGATCGCGCGGCCGGCCAGCTTGCGGCACAGGTCGTCGGACAACACCTGCATGTAGCGCGCCAGCACCACCAGATCGATGTTCTGGTCACGCACCACCTCGAACACGCGCGCTTCCTGCGCGGACTTCTGCTCGGCGGACGCGTTCATCAGCGGCAGGTGGAAGAACGGCACGTCGTACGACGCGGCGAGCTGGTAGAAATCACGATGATTCGAGACGATCGCGGCGATCTCCACCGGCAGCCCGCCCGCCTTGGCGCGGAACAGCAGGTCGTTCAGGCAGTGGCCGATCTTGGACACCATGATCATCACGCGCGGCTTCACGGTGGCGTCGAATACATCCCACTGCATGCCGAACTGGTCACCGACCGGCGCGAAGGCCTGGCGCAGCGCGGCGAGGTCCGGGCCGCCGGGGGCGGGCATGAAATGCACGCGCATGAAGAAACGGCCCGTGAATTCGTCGCCGTACTGGTCGGAATCGACAATATTGCAGCCGTGCTGGAACAGCAGGCCGGAAACAGCATGAACAATGCCCGGCTGGTCCGGGCACGAAAGGGTAAGGATAAATCCGGTGGCGCTCATCGTAGGCAAATCGGGCAAATCATCATGTGGCAGGCCGGCACCGTGATGCGCAGCGAGGCTGGGGCGGGTCAGGCTGGGGGCGCGCTGGGCGTCCAGCCGCGCCGGATAAGCGTATCCAGCGTCACCAGCGTGGCATCCACGGTCATGGCGCGGTCCGCCATGATAGCAAGCAATGCGCCCGGCTCGATACGCCGGTGCTCGGCCACCTCCCCGTCGCGGTTCACCGGCACGAAGTCCGGCGGCAGCGTCAGGTCATATATGTATACGTGCTCCCACTGCACGCCCTCGGGGATCTCGCGCAGTACCTCGATCACGCCGTGGGGCGCGGCCCGGCCCGCCAGATCGGGCGGAATGCCGGATTCCTCGTCGCATTCCCGGATCAGCGTTTCCAGCGGATGGCTGCCGTGGGGCATGCCGCCGGCCACGAGGTTGTCCCACATGCCGGGGTCGACCGATTTGCTCTCGCTGCGGCGGGAAATCCACATCGCCCGCTCGCCGGCGATGATCCCGTTCATGTGCGAGGCGAAGGTCAGCAGCCCGAGGAAGCGCGCTGCAGCGCGCTCCACCACGGCGAACGCCGGCGCGGCGAGGGCCGGGGTGATCGCGAACAACTCGTTGCGCCAGCCGCGCACGTGGCCGGCGTCGGCCAGTTGCCGCGCCAGCGTGGCCAGCGCCGCGCTGCGGGTCTCGAAGGTGGTGCAGGCGGGGAGCAGCGTCACGGCGTCCGGCTCGCCCGCGGGGCCATCGCCCAGCATGCCGGGGATGCGTCGCAACAGTTCCGCATGGACGCGGGGCATCCACCCCACCTGCTGTCCGGCCACGGTCAGCCGCAAGTGGGCGGCGGGCTCGAACGGGCTGCGCGCGGTCACGCCGGCGCGCACCACACTCACGATATCTGACGGTTGGAACAAGGATTCGGCCATGGCAGCGATGTCTGGCCGGCAAACCCGGCCGCAATTCAATTCCGGATGGAACGCATGACCCCGACGCCTTCATCGCAGCAGCCCCAGTACGTGCTGGCCCTCGACCAGGGCACCAGCAGCTCGCGCGCCATCCTGTTCGATCACGCCGGCAATGTGGTGCGGATCGCCCAGCGCGAGTTCCGGCAATATTATCCGCATCCCGGGCACGTCGAGCACGATCCCTATGAAATCTGGCAGTCGCAGCTGGCCGTGGCCCACGAGGTATTGGGCGATGCCGGCGTCAGCGGCACCCAGATCCGCGCCATCGGCATCACCAACCAACGCGAGACCACCGTGCTGTGGGACCGCAAGACCGGCGAGCCGGTGGGCCGCGCGCTGGTCTGGCAGGACCGCCGCACCGCGCCGATGTGCGAAGCCCTGCAGGCCGAGGGCCACGGCGACACCTTCCAGCAAAAGACCGGCCTGATCATCGACGCCTATTTCTCGGGCACCAAGCTGCGCTGGATGCTCGACCACTACGAAGGCGCCCGTGCCCGCGCCGAACGCGGCGAACTGGCCTTCGGCACTGTTGATAGCTGGCTGATCTGGCAATTGACCGATGGCAAGCGCCACGTGACGGATGTGTCGAATGCATCACGCACGCTGCTGTTCAACATCCACGATTTCCGCTGGGACGACGAACTGCTAGGCCTGCTCGACATTCCGCGCAGCCTGCTGCCGGAGGTGGCGCCCTCCAGCGGCGAGGTGGCGCGCACCTCGGCCCGGCTGTTCGGCACCGAGATCCCCATCGCAGGCATCGCCGGAGACCAGCAGGCGGCCACCTTCGGTCAGGTCTGCTTCTCGCCCGGCATGGCGAAGAACACCTACGGCACCGGCTGCTTCATCCTGATGAATGCCGGAAGCCAGCCCGTGACCTCGCGCAACCGGCTGCTGACGACGATTGGCTGGCAGATCGGCAACGACACGCAATATTGCCTCGAAGGCGGCGTGTTCATGGGCGGCGCCACGATCCAGTGGCTGCGCGATGGCCTGAAGCTGATCCAGAGCGCACCCGAGGTTGAGCCGCTCGCGCGGCAGTGCGAGGACACCGGCGGCGTGGTGCTGGTGCCGGCCTTTGCCGGGCTCGGCGCGCCACACTGGGACCCCTTCGCGCGTGGCACCATCGTCGGCATCACGCGGGGCACCGGCGGGCCGCATATCGCCCGTGCCGCGCTGGAATCGATCGCCCTGCAAAGCGTGGATGTACTCGACGCGATGCAGAAGGACGCCGGCATCGCGCTGGCCGAGCTGCGGGTGGATGGCGGCGCCTCGCGCAGCGACCTGCTGATGCAGATGCAGGCCGACCTGCTCGGCACGCCGGTGGTGCGCCCCCGCGTGACCGAGACCACCGCGCTGGGCGCCGCCTATCTGGCCGGGCTGGCCACCGGCTACTGGGCCGATACCGAAGAGATTGCGCGCCAGTGGCAGGTGGAGCACCGCTTCGAGCCACGCCTCTCCGCCGATGAGCGCGCGCAGCGGCTGGGCCGCTGGCACCGCGCCGTGGACCGCGCCCGCGACTGGGCGCGCGACGACGCGCCGGCCGCCTGACCGCGCCTCACCACGCGACCCATCGCCAAACTTCGCCGACATACGATCGATTTGCACCGAACCACCATGCCCACACCCGCCCTCCCCATCCAGCCCCCCTCGCGCGCCGCCCTGCTCGACACCCTGCGGCGCGAGGCCCGCTGGGACGTCATCGTCATCGGCGGCGGCGCCACCGGGCTCGGCACGGCCGTGGACGCCGCGTCGCGCGGCTATCGCACCCTGCTGCTGGAGGCGGCCGACTTCGCCAAGGGCACATCAAGCAAGGCCACCAAGCTCGTGCACGGCGGCGTGCGCTACCTGGCCCAGGGCAACATCAGCCTGGTACGCGAGGCGCTGCACGAGCGCGGCCTGCTGGCCCGCAACGCGCCGCACCTGGTCTGGCCGCTGGGCTTCGTGGTGCCGGCCTACCAGATGTTCGACCAGCCGTTCTACGGCATCGGCCTCAAGGTGTACGACATGCTGGCGGGCAGCCTGAACCTGTCCGGCAGCCGCTGGCTGAACCATCGGGAGACGCTGGAGGCCGCGCCCACGCTGGCCGAACACGTCGGCGGACGGCCGCTGCGCGGCGGCAACCTCTACTTCGACGGCCAGTTCGACGATGCACGGCTGGCCGTGGCGCTGATGCGCACGCTGTTCGACGTGGGCGGCACGGCGGTCAACTACATGCGCGTGACCGGGCTCTCGCAGAAAAACGGCGTGATCACCGGCGTGACCGCGCAGGATGCCCTCGATGGCAATGGCAATGGCAACGGCGAAGGCAGCGAGACCTTCCCGCTGCGCGCGGACTGCGTGATCAATGCCACGGGGGTGTGGGTCGATGCCGTGCGGCAGATGGAGGACGGGCAGGCGCGGACCATGGTGGCGCCGAGCCAGGGCGTGCACCTGACCATCCCGCGCAGCTTCCTGCCCGGCGACCGCGCCATCCTGATTCCGAAGACCGATGACGGCCGGGTGCTGTTCGTCGTGCCCTGGAACGGCCACACCATCGTCGGTACCACCGACACGCCGCGCCACGACCTGCCGCTGGAGCCCCGCGCGGGCGCCGATGACGTCGATTTCATCCTGGAGACGGCGGCGCGCTACCTGTCCCGCGACCCCACGCGCGCCGACGTGACCAGCGTCTGGGCCGGCCTGCGGCCGCTGGTCAAGGCGACTGGCGAGGCGTCCACGGCCTCGCTGTCGCGCGAACATACGATTTTGGTGTCGAAGGCTGGCCTGATCACGGTCACCGGCGGCAAGTGGACCACCTATCGCAAGATGGCCGAGGACGTGGTGGAAACGGCGATCCAGCGCCAGCTACTACGCGCGGCACCGGGCCGCACGGCCGATCTGCCGCTGCACGGCGCCACCGGCCTGCCGGCGGACCTGCCCGCGCCGGGCTCCGGGTCGCCAGACCGCTACTACGGCGCCGACCTGCCGCTGGTGCACGCGCTGCCCGGCGCCGACGTCCTGGTGGTGCCCGAAACCGGCCTGACCGAGGCCCACGTACGCTTTGCCGCCCGCCACGAACTGGCCCGGCGCGTGGAAGACGTGCTGGCCCGCCGCAACCGCGCGCTGTTCCTGGACGCCCGCGCAGCACTGGCCGGCGCCCCGCGCGTGGCCGCCATCCTGGCCGAGGAACTCGGGCACGACGCGGCCTGGCAGGCGCGCGAACTGGAGAGCTTTGGCGCGCTGGCGAAGGGGTACCTGCTATAAAGGCGCAGCTGGCGCCAAGACTTGGGCGATAATGCCGGGTATCGCATCAGGGAGAACACCATGGACGAGATTGACGATCTGTCCGATCTGCCGATGCCCCGGTTCATCTGGGGCTTCGCTGTCATCGCCGGCAAGGGCGGCGAGATCATGCATGACGAATTTGAATATTTGACCCACACGCGCAGCCCGCGCTTCACGTGCCGTGTGGTGGAGCTGGAGGACATGCCGGCGGACAGCGAGGAGTCCGGCATCGACGGCCGCCTCGTGCATTACGACGAGCCGGACCGCCTGTTCTACATCACCGACGCCGGGCTGGCGCTGGTGAACTTCCAGCTGTTTGACAGCTTGCCCGAGAAAGGCAAGCTCAAGAAGGTCTGCGACGAAGCCATCACCAACTGGCTGCTGCGCCGCGATTTCCTCGACGACGAGGAAGACGAAGGCTAAAGCCTTCAGCGCCCCTCTTCCACAGGGAGAGGGGCCATCCCAGCTTCAGGCGGTCACGCCCGCCAGCCCCTTTTCCAGCACTTCGGCCATCAGGCCGTTCATGCCGCCCGGGTGCTCCTTGGCGAGTTCCTGCAGGCGCGTCGCCAGTTTCCCTTCCAGTTTGCATGCAAACGGCACCAGGCCGGCCTGCTGGTCGAGCTTGCGCTGCTCGCGCCGGGCGAGCGTTGCCGCCTGACCCGCGCCACCGCCACGCACCGCCGCAGCGTGCTTCATCTCATGGGCGATCTTGAGGCCTTTGTTCTTTTCCAGGTCCGTCTTCTTCACGGGAATTTGTCCGAGGGGAATTAAGTAAGGGCGCCATTGTACCGGGGCGGGCCGGGTGGCCGGTTTATTCCGGCTGCACCGTGATCAGGCCCGACGCCACGCGTTCGATCTCGCAATAGACCGGCAGCGCCTCCAGCGGCCCCGTGCAGCCTACGCCCGAGGCCTGGCCCGCATCCGCGCCCGGGGGCAGGAACACAAACGCCATGCCGGGCTGCCAGCCCGGATGCCGACGCAGGCTGTCGTTGAGGATGTCGAGATACTGCGCACGCGAGAAGACCTGCTTTGCCATGTCTCATGCCTCCGGGTGGAATCATCTCGCGGAAATCCTAGCATGGCGCCCCGCGCGGCAGTTACCGCATGATGAGAAGACCGTGACTCAGCACTCGCCTTTCTTGGCGTGGCCCGGCGGGCAGCCCTTGCCGCCCTTGTCCTTGTGCTTGCCGTGGTCGCCCGGCCCCTGGTTCCAGCGCTCCGGCTGCATCACCCAGCCATTGCTCGCCTCCACCCAGCGCGGCGACTCGTAGACATAGCCAGGCCGGTCCTTGGCCCACTTGCCCTGCTTCCACTTGTGCTTGTGACCGTGGTCGTCCCAGGCCCAGTAGCCGGGCTGCCAGACATAGCCGGGGCGTGGCGCGGGCACGGCCTCGTAGATCGGGGCCGGCGGCGGGGTGCCGATGCCGATATTGATATTGACCTGCGCCATCGCCGCCGGCGTGAACGCCAGGGTGGCGGCAAGCAGCGTGGCGCCCGTCATGGCGCGGACGAGATGGCGTTGGACCTGGTCTTGAAGCCTGGGCATTCCTTCTCCTTCTATCTGTCTTCGGGTTGTCGATGGCAAACAGGCAGCAGCGGGCACGGACCGATGGGGCCCGCCTTGCGAAAGGATATCGGGAAACGAGGTGGCGTGACAGTCACCGGGCACGCCGGATGATCGACCGTCAGTGATCGGCGGCCATCGCCTTGAGCTGGGCGTCGCCGGCCACGCGCGCGGCGTCGGCCGTGGTGAACGTGTCGTCGGACACAATGGTGCGCCGGACCTGCTGGGCGCTGAAGTCCACCAGCGCAATGATCCAGACATAGCGCCCCGCCTGCGGCGCGGTCTGCACGAACGCCTTCACTTGCCCTTTTTGTTGCGATTGGGATTCGGTTGCCATGGTGCCCTCCGTGGACAAACGCGTTCAAACGACTCTAGCACATCCACATGGGCGCGCCCGCTACAGTTTGCCGGCCCGGTGCCGACATCCCAATGGACCCCACCCTACCGGCCCTCACCCCACCCCTGCCCGTGCCGCGCGCCAAGTCTCCGTCCCTCCTGCTGCCCGCCTTGCCGATGCTCGCCGCGCTGCTGCTGGCCACGCCCCGGCTGGCCGCGCACGACCTGGCACCGGCCGCCCCGGCGCTGCCGCGCCCGGAGGCCGTGGCGCGCGTGGTCATGTCCCTGCTCGGCTACGCGCGCTGGCCGGTGGAGCGCGACACCCTGCGGCTCTGCGTGGACCCCGTCGCGCGCTATGCCGGCAAGCTGATGGAGGGCGGCGCGCTCTCCACGGGCCGGCTGGTGGCCACGCGGCAGCTCGATCCGATGGCCAGCAACCCGGCGCCCGACTGCGACGCGCTCTATGTCGGCGCGATGTCCGCCCCGCGTCGCGAGAAGATCTCGGCCGACCTGACCGGCCGCCCGGTACTGATCATCGCCGAGGAAGACTTCGAATGTGACGCCGGCAGCATGTTTTGCCTCAATGTCCGCGAGCGGCAGGTCTCGTTCCGCGTCAACCTCGATGCCCTCGGCCGCAGCGGCATCCACGTCCACCCCGGCGTGCTGCAACTAGGTCGCCGCAAGGCGCCGGCATCATGACCCGCGCCGCCCGGCCGTCGCTCTATGGCACCCTGCGCCGCTTCCACCTGAGCGTGGCGCTGATCGCTGTCTTCACAGCCGGCACCACGCTCACCGGCCTGGGCCTGACCGCGCTGCGCGACTATGCCGACCACAACCTGCGGCTGGTGGCGCGCTCCATCGCCTATACGGTGGAGGCGCCGATCGTGTTCCGCGACGAAGCCGCCGCCGCCGAGACCCTGGCGATGATCGCCGCCAGCGAAGACGTGACCGCGGCCTGGATTTTCGATCGGGACAGCCAGCCGGTGGCCAGCTGGCATCGCCATGGTTCGGCGCGCTTCCCAGACCTGCACCAGTTCGCCCGGGACCTGCTGACCTCGGGCCCGGTGGACCAGCCGGTCTTCCACGAATCCCAGCAGGTGGGCAGCGTGCGCGTGGTCGGCGACCCCGTGGCGCTGCTCCACTTCCTGCTCAAAGGCATGCTCGGGTTGATGGCCTGCCTGCTGCTGACGGCGGTGGGCGCGCACTACCTGTCCAGCCGCATGCTCGTGCACATCATCGATCCGGTGCGCAGCCTGATGCGCGTGGCCCATGCGGTGCGATCCGAACGCGCGTTCGGCCAGCGCGTGCCGCCGGCGCGCATCGACGAACTCAATGCGCTGGGCGAGGATTTCAACGTGCTGCTCGACGAACTGGAGGCCTGGCAGGGACAGTTGCAGCACGAGAACCGCTCGCTGGCACATCGCGCCACGCACGACAGCCTGACCGGCCTGCTGAACCGCGCCGCCTTCACCGAGGCGCTCGACCAGGCCGTGCGCAGCGCGGCGGCGCTGGGCCAGCGCGTGGCCGTGCTCTATCTGGACAGTGACGATTTCAAGGGCATCAACGACCGCCACGGCCATGCCGTGGGGGACACGGTGCTGGTGGGCATCGCCCAGCGCATCCGGGCCTGCCTGCGCGAGACCGACCGCGCGGCCCGGCTGGGCGGCGATGAGTTCGCGGTGCTGCTGGGAACCTTGCGGGAGGCTGACGACGCCGTGCTGACCGCCCAGCGCATCCTGGCGGCGATGACCGAGCCGTTCGGCGTGGCGGGCGGCGCGAGCATCGGGGCGACGCTCAGTATCGGGGTGGCGGTCTATCCGGTGCACGCGCGCGGCGGTACCGCGCTGCTGCATGCGGCGGACGCCGCGATGTACGGCGCCAAGCGCCAGTCCGGCGCCACCTGGCGCTACGCAGAGGCGGTGACGCCGGCCTGAGCCGCACCATCCGCCATCCACAATCCTCAGTCGCCGAACGGGTTCGGCACGGTGGAGACCGGCTCGTCGGTCAGGTCGAACTCGTCCCGGACGTCATCCACGACATTGCGGATGGCGGCTTCGAAGCCGCGTGCATTGCCGAAGCGGGCCATGTCCCAGTTCCGGCCGCGCACATCGCGCGGGTGCGGCTGCGGGTCCGGCACCTGGATGTGTCGGCCTTCGTCGGCAATCTCGTCGATCTGCTGGACCCGCCGGCTCACCTCTTCCATGATGACGCGCCGGCTGTGCTCGCGCTTGGCCATGACTGGCCTCCTCTCGGTGGTTCGTCCGCGGCCATCCTAGCACGGGCACGCCGTGCGTTATAGCGCTGCCTTGGCCGCCTGGTAGGCCGCGTAGAGGCGCTGGAACACCGGGCCGGGCTTGCCGTTGCCGATGGCGCGGCCGTCGAGCGTGACCACCGGCAGCAGCTCCTTGCTGGCCGACGACAGCATGACTTCGTCCGCCGCGAAAACCTCGTCGCGCGAGATGCGGCGCGAGGTGAACGAGATGTCCATGGCGGCGCAGAGTTCCTCCATCAGGCCGTAGCGGATGCCTTCCAGGATCAGGTTGTCCTTCGGCGGGGCCACCACGCGGCCCTGCTGCACCAGCCACACGTTCGACGCCGAGGCCTCGGTGAGCTGGCCGTCGCGGAACTGGATCGCCTCGGTCACGCCGTTGGCGGCGGCTTCCTGCGCAGCCAGCACGTTGCCGAGCAGCGAGGTGGACTTGATCTGGCAGTTCAGCCAGCGGCGGTCTTCCATCGTCACGCAGGCCACGCCCTGCTCCACCGCCGACGCCGGTGGCAGCGCCATCGGGTTGGTCATGATCAGCACGGTCGGCGTGACCGCTTCCTTCGGGAACGCATGTGCCCGCTTCGCCACGCCGCGCGTGACCTGCATGTAGACCATCTGGTCCGACAGGCCGTTGGCCTGGACCACGCGGCCGATCAGCGCGAGCCATTCGGCTTCGGTATAGGGATCGTCGATGCCGATGGCCGCCAGGCTGCGCTTCAAACGCGCCAGATGCTGCGCGCCCCGGAACGGCTTGCCGTTGTAGAGCGGGATCACTTCATAGATGCCGTCGCCAAAGATGAACCCGCGGTCGAGGACGGGAATGCGGGCTTCGGACAACGGGAGCAGGTCCCCGTTCAGGTAGACGATGGCTTCGGACATGGCGCGATGACGGCGATGAGGGTAGGAGATTGTCATTCTTCCACATGGCGCTTCCTCCCCTTATGCAAATTGTGCATCGACGCTGCACCATTTCTCGCCAATCCGCGCCCGTGTGACGCCAAACGCTTGACCCGTTCGCGCAAACGGGAGCCACTGAATTCAATCTTTTGCCCGAATGCGGCGATGTGAATTGAATTCTTTTTAATTCACGATCCACGCCCCGCACCACCTCGTAATTCGCCGAAAACTGCGTGCTATATTCGTCACGCAGTCCCGTGAGCGCGGCGCTTCGGTCTTCTTTGATGGTGCGGCTGCGCCACCTTCACAGGGCACTCGATATGACTCTTCTCGTGTCAGACCTGCGCTGTGGCGGCAAACGGCTCGCCATGCTGTGCATGGCCGCAGGTGCCGCGTCCGCGATGGCGCAAACGCCAGCCCCGGCCCCTGCGGCAACGGCAGCTTCGAGCCCGGCAGCCGCTGCACCGGCCCCGGGCCGCACCCAGGTGCTCACGCTGGCCCAGATGGGCGCCAACCAGCCCATCCCGCTGCGCGGCGTGGACCCCGACCGCACGCTGAACATCGGCGTGCGCCTCGATGAAGTGGTGACGGCCGCCAGGCTCAAGCTGGTCTTCACCTACTCGCCCTCGCTGGTCTATCCGCTCTCCCACCTGAAGATCCGCCTCAACGACGAAGTCGTGGCCACCCTGCCGCTGGAGAAGGAGCAGGCGGGCCAGCAGATCACGCGCGAGATCGACCTCGACCCGCGCTACTTCACGGACTTCAATCGCCTGAACGTGCAGATGATCGCCCACTACACGGTCGATCACTGCGAGGACCCCTACCACTCCAGCCTCTGGGCGGACATCAGCCCGGCCACCACGCTGACGCTGACCAAGCTGCCCGTCACGCTGCCGGACAACCTCGCGCTGCTGCCCGCCCCGTTTTTCGACCGCCGTGACAACAGCCGCGTCACCGTGCCCTTCGTGCTGCCAGCCAATGCCGATGCGGCCACGCTGCAGGCCGCCGGCGTGGTGTCGTCCTGGCTCGGCGCGCTGGCCAGCTATCGGGAGCTGCGCTTCCCGTCACGCAGCCAGCCGCCCGCCGATGCCCACGCCATTGTCTTTGCGATGCCGAACGCGATCCCGGCGGGCCTCCAGTTGCCCGAGATCCAGGGCGCCTCGGTCAGCGTGATGCCGAATCCGTCGAATCCGGCGCGCAAGCTGCTGGTGCTCGCCGGCCGCAATCCGCAGGAACTGCAGGTGGCGGCCAATGCGCTGGTGCTCGGCAAGGCTGCCATGGCGGGCAACCGCGCCGGCGTGCAGTCGGTCGAACTCGGCAAGCCGCGCAAGCCCTACGACGCGCCGGCCTGGGCGCCGGTGGACCGCCCCGTGCTGTTCAAGGAACTCGTCACGGACCCGCAGCAGCTCCAGGTAGGCGGCGCCAGCCCCGAGCCGATCCGGGTGAACCTGCGCGTGCCGGCCGACCTGTACGGCTGGAACGACCGCGCCGTGCCGATGAACGTGAGGTACCGCTACACCGCGCCGTCCACCTACAACGACTCGGTGCTCAGCGTCGATATCAACGAGCAGCTCGTGCGCTCGTACCGGCTCAAGCCGCTGACCGCGCAGAACGACGAGAGCCTGGTCAGCGTGCCGCTGATCTCGGGCGGCAGCGCGTCCGTCAGCAACGAAATCCTGATCCCGGCCTTCCGCGTGGGCAGCAACAACCAGATGCAGTTCCGCTTCCACATGGACTCGCAGAAGACCGGCCTGTGCGCGTCCACGGCGGCCAACGTGGCGCGCGCGGCGGTCGACCCCGATTCGTCGATCGACTTCAGCGGCTTCTCCCACTACGCCGCGCTGCCCAACCTCGCCTTCTTCGCCAACAGCGGCTATCCGTTCACCCGGCTGGCGGACCTGGCCGATACCGCCGTGGTCATGCCGGACGCCCCGAGCGCGCTCGACCAGGAGGCGATGCTGACGCTGCTCGGCCACATGGGCAAGTGGACCGGCCTGCCGGCGCTGCGCGTGGCGGTGGCGCCGGCCAAGGCCATCGACACCGTGAAGGACCGCAACCTGCTGATGGTGGGCACGGGCAGCGCCGGCGAGATCCTGGCGCAGTGGGGCAAGTCCCTGCCGATCCTGGTCCAGCAGGGCCGCACCGAAATCACGCTGCGCGACCAGCGCGGCGGGGCGTGGACCAACTGGCTCAGTGGCGAGGCAGACCACAACGTGTCACCCGCCGGGCGCGCCATCCTCTCGGCCGATGGTCCGCTGGCGGCGCTGATCGGCTTCGAGTCACCGTACGCGGCGCAGCGCAGCGTGGTCGCCGTGACCGCCACCGCGCCGGAGAACGTGCGCGATGTGCTCGATGTGCTCGAGGACGCCGGCAAGGTCGCCCAGATCCGCGGCGACCTCACCGTGGTCCGCCAGCGCGAGGTGGAGGGGCTGCGCCTGGGCGAGCGCTACTACGTCGGCACCCTGCCCTGGTATGCGCGCGTGTGGGTGCGCATGGCGGACCACCCGGCGCTGCTGGCCATCGCCGGCATCGTCGCCGGGCTGCTGGTGGCGCTGACCCTGTTCTGGGCGCTGGGCCGGATCGCGGCACGCCGCAACGGAGGGTGACATGCGGCGTGCGCTGCCCCGCTGGCTCAGGCAGATCGCTCGCGGCATGGTGATGACCACGCTGGCGGGGGCATCGCTCGCCAGCCTGGCGGCCACCTGCCCGTGGCCGGACTGGGATGCCTTCCGGCGCGACACCATCAGCCCGGACGGCCGC
The DNA here is from genome assembly GCF_056399925.1 of Cupriavidus sp. 01L43. Classification (NCBI taxonomy): domain Bacteria; kingdom Pseudomonadati; phylum Pseudomonadota; class Betaproteobacteria; order Burkholderiales; family Burkholderiaceae; genus Cupriavidus; species Cupriavidus sp. 01L43. The sequence goes on along the minus strand of NZ_JBFTSH010000001.1, from coordinate 534,169 downwards.
GTGGTCGATGCCAGCACCGAGCGCCAGGCCACGGTCTCCGAAGGGCAGGCCTACGCGCTGTTCTTCGCGCTCGTGGCCAACGACCGCGCCACCTTCGACAAACTGCTCGGCTGGACCGAGAACAACCTGGCGCGCGGCGACCTGAGCGCCCACCTGCCCGCGTGGATCTGGGGCAAGCGCGACAGCGGCCCCGAGGCCGGCACCTGGGGCATGATCGACACCAACGCGGCCAGCGACGCCGACCTGTGGATCGCCTACACGCTGCTCGAAGCCGGCCGGCTCTGGCGCGAACGCCGCTTCACGGCGCTGGGCACGCTGGTCGCCCGGCGCGCGCTGCGCGAGGAATCGGCCGTGCTGCCCGGACTGGGCCGCACGCTGCTGCCGGGCCCGGTCGGCTTTCATCCCACCCCGGATAGCTGGCGGCTGAACCCGAGCTACGTGCCGCTGCCGGTGATGCGCCGGCTGGCCGCCGTGCTGACCGAGGACCGCGGCTGGCAGGCCATGGTCGAGAGCGCGGGGCGGCTGATCGTGGACACCGCGCCGCGCGGCTTCTCGCCCGACTGGGTGCTGTATCAGAAAGGCGCCGGCTTCCGGCCCGATACAGACACGCAGGCCACGGGCTCCTATGATTCGATCCGGGTCTACCTGTGGGCCGGCATGACCGCTGCGGGCGACCCGCTGCGCGCCGGTGTGCTGCGTACGTTGCATCCGATGGCCGACTACGTGCTCGCCAACGGCCACCCGCCCGAGCGGGTGGACACGCAGGCGGGCACGTTCGGGCCGAACGCGGGCAATGCGGGCTTCTCGGCGGCCATCGCACCGTTCATGCTGGCGCAGGGCCAGCCGGACGCCGCGCGCACCCAGGCCCAGCGCACGCGCACGCTGGCCGCGCAGTCGCCCCCCGGCTACTACAGTCAGGTGCTGACGCTGTTCGGGCTGGGGCATGTGGATGGCCTGTACCGGTTCGAGGCGGACGGCAAGCTGGTGCCGGCGTGGAACACCGCATGCCCGGCAAGGCGCTAGCTCCCACGCTGTGGCTGCTGCTGGCCAGCGCCGCGCTGCCGGGGGAGGCAGCGGCTGCCGACGCCGCATCGGCCCCAGCCGCCGCCAGCGCCACCACGCGCCGGGAGATGGCGCAGTTGCTGGCATCGGCACGCATGTGGGAGGCACGCAACCGTGCGGACATGGCGCGCGGCGTGCTGGAGAAGGCGTTGTTGATCGATCCGCGCCAACCGGAGGCGCTCAAGATGCTGGGCTTGATCGAAATCCGTTCCAATCGCCCCGCCGAAGCCGACAAGGTGCTGCGGCGCATGCGCGAGGTGGCGCCAGACAGCGCCGCCACGCGCGACCTCGAAGACGCCTACCGCATCGCCACGCGCGACAAGCGCGAGATGGCGCAGGTGCGGCTGCTCGCCCGCAGCGGCAAGTCCGAGGAAGCCGCCACACGGCTGCAGGCGCTGTTCCCGCGCGGCGCGCCGGGCGGCGAGCTGGCGGTGGACTACTACCGCATCCTGGCCGGCACCACCGCCGGCCGCCCGCGCGCGATTGCCGAGTTGCGCCGCCGTGTGAAGCAGGAGCCGGACGATTCGCGCCTCGCGCTGGCGCTGGGCAGCCTGCTGACCGACCGCGAGGCCACCCGGCAGGAAGGGCTCGCCATCCTCTACGACCTCACCCAGCGGCCCGATGGCGACCGCAAGAGCGCGCTCGACATCTGGCGGCGCACGCTGTACAGCGTCAACGAAGATCCGGCCTACTACGTGTGGTTCGAGCGCTACCTCAAGGAAGTGCCCGACGACGAGGCCGCCAGGCAGACGCTCGCCAGCCTCGGCACCCAGCGCGAAGCCCAGCGCAAGCTCGAAGCCGATCCCGCCTGGCAGGCGCGGCAGCGCGGGCTGGCCCAGCTGGAGCGCGGGCAGCTCAACGAGGCCGACATCGCCCTCCAGAAGGCGTACCAGAAGCGCCGGCAGGACGGCGAGGTGGTCGGCGGGCTCGGCCTGGTGCGGCTGCGCGAAGGCCGCCACGATGAAGCCCGCGAACTGTTTTCCCGGGCGATGACGCTCGATCCGGACAATCGCAATAAATGGCGCAGCCTGCGGGACACGGCCACGTTCTGGGGCACCGTGGCGCGTGCGCGCGAGGCCAACGCCCAGGGCAAGCCGGTGCAGGCCGAAGCGCTGGCGCGCGAGGCGCTGGCCCTGCAGCCCGGCAATGAGAACGCGCAGGCGATTCTGGCCGACGCGCTGATCGCCCAGCACAAGGATGCCGAGGCCGAGACGCTGCTGCGCCAGATGCTGGCCCGGCCGAAGCCGGACATGGGCGCGCTGCGCAGCCTCGTCGCCCTGCTCCAGACGCAGCAGCGGCAAGACGAGATCGGCCCGCTGATCGCGGACGCGTCGCGCCGTATGCAGGGCTCCGAGTCTGAATTGCGCGCGCTGCGGGCTGACCTGCTGTCCGTGCAGGCCGACCAGCTCATCGCGCAGAAGAAGCGCAGCCCGGCGCTGCAGCGGCTCGAAGATGCCATCCGGCTGGCGCCCGATGCCGCGTGGACACGCTACACGCTGGCCCGTCTCTATCGCGACCTCAACCTGCCGGTGCTGGGCCGCAGCGTCATGGAAGATGGGGTCGCCGCCGCGCCCACCGCCGAGATGCGCTACGCCACGGCGCTCTATCTCAATGCCGTGGACGACATCGACGCCGCCACAGCCGTGCTGGCGGCGGTGCCCGAGGCCGAACGCAGCGAAGGCATGCGCGGCCTCGCCAGCAACCTCGCGGCGCAAAAGCTGCTGCGTGAGGCACGACTGCGGCTGGCCGAAGGCCGCGATGACGAGGCCCGGGCGCTGCTCGACCAGGCCGCCATCGCGGCGCGCGACGAACCGCACATGCTCGCCTCCATCGGCCGTGAATGGATCGGACTGGGCGAGACCGACAAGGGCCTGCGGCTGGTCAGCGACTGGCTGGCCGCGCACCCCGAGGATCCCCACCTCGACATCCGCCTGCGCTACGGCGAACTGCTGGCCGCCGCCGACCGCGACGACGCGCTGCAGGCGTGGATCGCCGAATCGCGCGCCCTGCCCGGCATCACCGCCGAGCAGCAGGCATCGTTCGACGATCAGTCACTGCGGCTGGCGCTGCGCCGCACCGACCGGCTCATGGCCGACGGCGACCTGACGCGGGCACGGCAGATGCTGTACGCCGTGCCCGAGGCCCAGCAGGCCGACCGCCGCTGGCTGCTGACGCTGGCCGATCTGCGCGAGGCTGGCGGCGACTACTGGGGTGCGGCGGAGGCCGCGCAGGCGGTGCTCGCCAAAGATCCCAAGGATGCCGACGCGCGGCTCACGCTGGCGCGCATGCTCGAACGGCAGGGCAAGGAGGCGCAGGCGCTGGAGATCGTGCGCGCGGTGCTGGCCGATACCCCCGACGACGACATCGACACCCGGCTCTCGGTGGCGCGGCGCTTCACGGCGATGCGGCGCACGGACGAGGCCAGCGCCGTGGTCGACGACCTCGCCCAACGCTACCCGGACCGCGCCGACATCACCGTGCAGCAGGGCCGCATCGCCCAGGCGCGTGGCGACTTCAACGACGCGGCGGCGCACTATCGCACCGCGCAGGGGCTGGAGCAGCGCGAAGGCGTCCTGGCTGGCCCCGAAGGCACGCCGGCCGGCCGCGCCCTGGCCGGGCTGGAGGCGCGCCGCCAGGGCGAGGTGGCGACCGCCGTGATGCAGTCGAACAAATCCGGCGATGCCGGCATCTCGCGGCTGCACGCCACCGAGATCCCGCTGTTCGTGCGCATTCCGCAGGGCTACACCGGCCACATGTTCTTCCATGCGGACACCGTGCTGCTCGACGCCGGCACGCTGCAGGCGAGCAACTTCTCGAAGGCGTCCGAGTTCGGCAAGATCGCCGCGCTCGGCAACACGGGCCTCGGCACCATCGGCCAGACCGACCGTGGCGTGGCGCTGGCCGCCGGCTACGAGTTCGATGGCGCCGACAACAGCTGGCGGGCGGACCTCGGTACCACGCCGCTCGGCTTTACCGAACAGACCGTGGTGGGCGGCTTCCGCTATCGGGCGGATCTGGGCGTCTCGTCCGCCTCCGTCGATGTCTCGCGGCGGGCCGTGACCAGTTCGCTGATCTCCTACGGCGGCGCCACCGACCCCGTCACCGGCGAGACCTGGGGCGGCGTGGTGCGCAACGGCATCCACCTGCGCTACGCGCGTGACATCGGCCGCGTAAGCGTATTCGGCGACGTGGGCGCCGGGCTCTACACCGGCCACAACGTGGTGACGAACCGCGAGTTCACGGTCCGCACCGGCTTGGACCTGCCCGTCTACGCCCAGCGCGACCAGCGCGTGACCAGCGGGCTGGTGCTGAACTACTGGCGCTACAGCGACAACCAGCGCTTCTACTCGTTCGGCCATGGCGGCTACTACAGCCCGCAGCGCTACCTCTCGTTCGGCATCCCGCTCGACTGGACCGGGCGCTACGCGCGCTGGTCGTGGCGGCTGCAGGGCTCGGCCGGCTGGTCGTTCACCTACGAGGACGACGCGCCCTACTTCCCCACCCGTCCCGACCTGCAACAGCTCGCCGGCAATCCGATCTACACGGGCGGTTCGGGCGGCGGTTTCAGCTACACGCTCGGCGCCACGGTGGAATACAGCTTCGCACCGCACTGGGTGGCCGGCGCGGGCTTCCAGATCGACCGCTCGCGCGACTACGCGCCGAACCGGGCGATGGTCTGGCTGCGCTACCTGTTCGATCGTCGCCGCGACCCGGTGCCGTTCCCGCCGAACCCGGTGCGGCCGTACTCGGCCTATTGATGGGGGATCGATGAAGCACACCGACCGCACTGCTGCCCCCGCCATCCCCGCCACGGCCCTGCCGGGCCTGCGCGCGCGCTTCCAGGCGCGCACGGGGCTGGCCATCGACGGCCTGTCGCCGGCGCTGGCCACGCTCACGCCGGCCCGCGCGCATGTGGTCTATGCCGAGCCCTCGCCCGCCCGCGACGCGCTGTTCTGGCAGACCGCCGCCACGGCGCTGCGCGCGCCCGCCACGGTACTCTCCACGCGCGACGCCGCCGACATCGCCGCCCAGCTACGCGCCCATGGGCTCGACATCGACGCCAACCGCGCCCTCCACGGGCGCGCCAACCTGTGCGCCCTGCGCCCGCCCACGGACGCCAGCCGGCCCGCCATCGACGGGTTGATGGAGGCACTCCAGGCGCTGGTGGACCAGTGCGGGGCGCAGGGCAGCATGATGCTGATCGAAGGGGCGGAGGGGTTCTTCGCCTGGCACGATGCCGCGCGGCTGGCTCAGGAAGGCCAGCGCCTGGGCGAATGGTGCGCGCGCCACCGCTGCGCGGTGCTGCTGGTGATGGGGCCGCCGGCGCCGGAGCCGGGCCAGCCGGCGCCAGATCTGCAGGGCTTCCACGGCCGCTTTGCCGGCGCGGTGCAGCTCTCGCAGCAGCAGGGGCAGTACACCTGGGAGGTGGCGTTCTGGCGCGACAACCAGGCCGTGGTGGCAGGCGAGATCGTGCCGCTGCGCTTTGCGCCGCACGAGCACCGGCTGATGGTCGCCGCGCAGACCTTCACCGACACAATCGAGGAAGCCGGCATGCTCGCGCCGGACGAGCAGCGCGTGATCGTCAGCCGCGACGCGGTGCTGCGCGAGCGCTACATCCCCGAGCACTGGCGTGTAGTGGACAGCAACGAAGCCGCCGTGGCCAGCGCCGCCCGCGCGGTGGCGGCCACGGTCCTGCTGCACTACGGCGGCGGGCGCGAACTCGAGGCGCTGGCCGAGCAGGTGCACCGGCTGCGGCGCAGCGCCGGGCGCGCGCTGAAGATTGCCGTGCGCGAGGACAAGGAGGCCATGCGCCAGCACTACGAGCTGCTGATGCTCAACCTCGGCGCCAACCTCGTCATCGCCCAGCGCACGCCGTTCGCCCGGGTGCAGGCCATGATCGAGGGCCTGCAGGGGCAGGTGTTCTCGCGGCCGATTCTTGCCGACTACCGCAACGCACTGTCCGCCGTGCTGACCACCACGACCAGCGGCTACGTGCCGCCCGCCGAGTTCGTCTCGCTGGTGCGCGACGCCGTGGAGCGCAGCCGCATGATCCGGCTGCCCCACGTGCTGCTGCAACTGCCGCTGCTGCCCGAAGTGGCCCATGTGGAGGCGCTGCGCGCCTGCCGCATGAACCGCGCGGGCGATCTCTGCACGGCCGGCAGCGACAGCCTCTACGCCTTCTTCTTCGCCTGCCGCATGGACGACGTGGATGCCGTGTGCCGGCGCGTGTTCCAGCAGCCGCTGGGCGAGCTGTTCCATGGCGACGTGCGCAATGGCGACCTGGAGTCCATCGGCGCCACGCTGGGCCGCTTCGAGGCCGAGATCGCCGAGGTGCCGCCGCCCGACTACAGCAGCTGGCTCGCGCGCCAGCAAGAGGCGCCCCGCCCGGCGCCGATGCCTGACACCACCGCCGCGCTGGTTGCGCATGACGGCGGCGACGCCCCGCCGGTGGCGGAGATCCCCACGCTGCCGTTGCGCGACACCCCGCCCGCGCAGCCGCGTGCCATGCCGCAGCCGCACCCCGTGCCGCTGCTTCGACAGGACTGACGCGACATGTCCATCTTCCTTGGCTACTTCATCTGGGGACTGATTCTGGCGGCGCCGCTGGCGTTCGTGATCTGGCGCTTCGACCTGCTGCGCTGGTTCCCGCAATGGACCACGCCGCGCCCACGCCGCACCGTACGCCTGCCGCCGCAACTGCACGGCATGGTGATTCGCGGCAAGCGCCGCCCGGACCGCGAGCCGCCGCGATGAAGACCATCGCCATCGTCTCCCCCGCCGGCGGCGCCGGACGCACCATGGTGACGGCCTCGCTGGCCTCGCTGCTGGCCGGGCGCGGGCACCCGGTGCTGGCGCTCGAATGCGATCCGCGCAATCTGCTGGGCTACCACTTCGGCCTGCGCGACGCGGCGCGCGCGGGGCTGTCCGGCTGCCTGGCCGACGGATCGCACACCGCGTGGGCGCAGGCCGGGCTGCGCAGCGACGATGGCGTGCTGTTCGTGCCCTGGGGCGAGCAGGACAGCGACGACGATGACATCCAGGCCGGCAAGCTGCTGCGCGCGGGGCCGCACTGGCTGCGCGGGCTGATCGCCCAGGTGGCCATGCCGGCGCACGGCGCGGTGCTGATCGACACGCCGCCCTGGCCCTCGCCGCACGCGGGCCAGGCCATCGCCGCGGCCGACCTCGTGCTGGTGCTGCTGCCGCCGCAGCCCGAAGTCTGCGTCGGGCTGGGCCGGCTGACCGATGCGCTGGCGCGGCGCGGCCACACCGCCTGCTACGTGGCCACGCGACTCCAGCCGGCACGGCGGCTGCATGCCGATATCGTCACGCTGCTGCGCGCCACGCTCGGCAATGCGATGCTGGCCTGCCCCGTGCACGAGGACAGCGGCATTCCGGAAGCCTTCGCGCGCAGCGAGAACTTCTGCCGCAGCGCGCCACACTCGCAGGCTGCGCACGACCTGCAAGGGCTGGCGTCGTGGGTGTCCCACTGGATCGGCGCCCCGCCCCAGGAGCGCGAACGATGAGCGACAAGCCCGCCCGACTCCACCGCTGGCTGGCCGTCGCGCGCGACCGGCTGGCGCGCCACCTTGGCGTCACCGCGCCGGCGCACGGCGGCATCTGGGTGCTGCGCGCCGTGTTCCAGCCGCCCCGCCCCGGCAAGCCCGATATTCCTGCGGAATGGGCCGCGCTGCTGTACCGGCGCGCGCTGGCCCGGCTCGGCATGGGCCGCCGCCGCGACCCCGCCGCGTGGCTGTGGCGGCTGTTCATCCGCCCGCCTCGTCCGCGCTACCGGCTGGCCGCCGACCTCCGCAAGCGTCGCCAGGTTGCCGCGCCGCCGGGGGTCACACCGTTCCGGCGCTGGCTGGACCGCCTGCTCGGGCCGATCTACTACGCGGTGACGCGCATGCGGCGCCGCATTGCCGCGCGGCTGCCCCGCGTGGACTGGGCGCGCGTGGGCGATGGCGTGGAGGCCGTCGCCACGCGCGTGGGCCGCATCCCGTTCGCGGTGCCCACCTCGTTGGTGCTCGCCTGCCTGGCCGGCGCGGTCATCAGCACCACGCCACTGACGTTCTCGAGCCAGCTACTGCTGTTCGCCATCGTCTGGATCGGGTTGATGGTGCTGCGGCGCATTCCCGGCCGGCTGCCGACGCTGGCGATGATGGTGCTCTCCGCGCTGATGGCGGGCCGCTATATCTGGTGGCGCTCCACGCAGACGCTGCAGTTCACCACGGCCACCGAGGCCGCCGTGGGCTACCTCCTCTATGCGGCCGAGGTCTACACCTGGATCGTGCTGGGGCTGGGCTACCTGCAAACGGCGTGGCCGCTGAACCGCCAGCCCAAGGCGCTGCCGGCCGACCCGGAGGCATGGCCGACGGTGGACGTCTACATCCCCACCTACAACGAGTCGCTGGCTGTGCTGCAACCCACCGTGTACGCGGCGCTGAGCATGGACTGGCCGGCGCACAAGCTGCGCGTGTTCATCCTCGACGATGGCCGCCGGCCGGCGATGCGGGAGTTCGCGGCGGCGGCCGGGGTGGGCTACCTCACGCGGGAAGACAATTTCCACGCCAAGGCCGGCAACATCAACAAGGCGCTGGCGAAGACGGACGGCGAGTACATCGCCATCTTCGACTGCGACCACATCCCCACGCGCTCCTTCCTGCAGATGACCATGGGCGAGTTCCTGGCCGACCCGAAGTGCGCGCTGGTGCAGACGCCGCACCACTTCTTCTCGCCAGACCCGTTCGAGCGCAACTTCGACACCTTCCGGCGCGTGCCGAACGAGGGCAGCCTGTTCTATGGCCTGATCCAGGACGGCAACGACTTCTGGAACGCCACCTTCTTCTGCGGCTCCTGCGCGGTCATCAAGCGCGCGCCGCTGCTGGAGATCGGCGGGATTGCCGTGGAGACCGTCACCGAGGACGCCCACACGGCGCTCAAGCTGCACCGGCTCGGCTACAACAGCGCCTACCTGCGCACGGTGCAGGCGGCCGGGCTGGCCACCGAGAGCCTGTCCGGCCATATCGGGCAGCGCATCCGCTGGGCGCGCGGCATGGCGCAGATCTTCCGCATCGACAACCCGCTGCTCGGGCGCGGGCTGCACCTGTTCCAGCGCATCTGCTACAGCAACGCGATGCTGCACTTCTTCTACGGCATTCCCCGGCTGATCTTCCTGACCATGCCGATCGCCTACCTGTACTTCGGCCTGCACGTGATCAACACCTCGGCGCTGCTGATCATGGCCTACGTGCTGCCCTACCTGTTCGTGGCCAACGTGACCAACTCGCGGCTCCAGGGCCGCTACCGCCATTCGTTCTGGGCCGAAGTCTACGAATCGGTGCTGGCCTGGTACATCGTGCTGCCGACCACGGTGGCCTTCATCAACCCGCGCCTGGGCAAGTTCAACGTCACCGCCAAGGGCGGGCAGATTGCCGACGACTACCTCGACTGGACCATCTCCAAGCCCTACCTGGTGCTGCTGGCGCTCAACGTGATCGGGCTGGCGGTTGGCGTCGGCCACCTGCTGTTCGGCAGCACCGACGAGCCGGCCACGGTGCTGATGAACATGGGCTGGGCGCTGGCCAACCTGATCATGCTTGGCGCCGCCGTGGGCGTGGCGCGGGAGGCGCGGCAGGTGCGGGTCTCCCACCGCATTCCGATGCGCGTACCGGCCACGCTGCTGCTGCCGGACGGCGCCACGCTCGCCTGCCGCACCGAGAACTACTCGATGGGCGGCCTCGGCCTGCTGCTGCCGGTGGAGGTGATGCTGGACGAAGGCGCGCGCGTGGGCGTCTGCCTGGCGCGCGGCACGCGCACCTACCACTTCCCCGGCCTGGTCACGCGCAACGTCAACCGCCACCTCGGCGTGCGCATGGAGGGCCTGACCGCCGAGCGCGAGATCGAACTGATCCAGTGCACCTTCGGCCGCGCCGACGCCTGGATCGACTGGCTGGACGACGAACACGCCGACGCCCCGCTGCGCAGCCTCAAGGAGGTGATCGAGATGGGCTACCAGGGCCTGCTGCGCCTCTACGACGCCTGCGCGGAAGCGGTCGACCTGCTGATCGGGCGCCGCCGCCCCCGCCAGCCTTAATTCATCACGCCGGCCATCACGCCGCAGGAGCCGAACCACACATCGCCATGGGAATCTGGAACCTCTACTTCCTCGCCAAGCTCTGGCTGTTTCACACGGGCCACCTCCAGCCGCACTGGCTGACGAACCTGGTGTTCGCGCTGTTCCTGGCGGTGCCGATGGAGTCGCGGCCGCTGCGGGTGCTGCGCCAGCTCATCGCCATCGTGGTCGGGGCGATGCTGGCCTACCGGGAATCGACGCTGCCGCCGTTCGCGCGCGTGGTGTCGCAGTTCTCGAACGTGAGCGCCTTCACGCCCGAGTACCTGCTCGAACTGGCGCAGCGCATCGTCTCCCTGCAGATGGTGGTGGCGATCGTGCTGGCGGTGCTGCTCTACCTGATCATCAACCGCTGGGTGCGGGTGACCACCTTCGTGCTGCTGGCGCTGATCGCCATCCCGTTCTGGCACGGCACCGGCGACGGCAACCCGCCGACGCGGCTCAACCAGATGACCGCGCGCGCGGCAGACACCCCACGCGCCGACTTCGCGGTGCGCGGCGGCTACGATGCCCAGCTGGCCGCCTTCCGCGAGCAGGAATCGACCCGCTCGGCCACCGCCCAGCCGCTAACGGCCACGCCCGACGCGCAGTTCGACATCATCGTGCTGCACATCTGCTCGCTGTCCTGGGACGACATGGACGCCGCCAAGGCCAGCAACCACCCGCTGTTCACGCGCTTCGACTACCTGTTCAAGAATTTCAGCTCCGCCGCGAGCTACAGCGGGCCGGCGGCCATCCGGCTGCTGCGCGCCTCGTGCGGCCAGGAGCCCCACGCCAGCCTGTACTCGCCGGCGCCGGCCGAATGCCACCTGTTCGAGGCACTCGCCCAGGCCGGCTTCGGCCCCCACGTGCTGCTGAACCACGATGGCCGCTTCGACAATTTCCGGAGCTTTGTCGACAAGGAAGTGGGCGTGGCGGGCATCCAGCCCGAGTCCAACGAAGGCGTGCCCGTGGCGATGCGCGCCTTCGACGACTCCCCGGTGCTGGGCGACTACGACACCTTCGACCACTGGTATAAGCGCCGCCTCCAGCAGAACAGCGGCCCCGTGGCGCTCTACTACAACACGGTGACGCTGCACGACGGCAACCGGCTGCCGGGCAAGCGGCTGACCAGCCTGGAGTCCTATCCGCTGCGGCTGGCCAAGCTGCTCGAGGACGTCGACCGGATCATCGAGACCATCAGCAAGTCCGGCCGCAAGGCGGTGGTGGTGTTCGTGCCCGAGCATGGCGCGGCGCTGCGGGGCGACGAAAACCAGATCTCCGGGCTGCGCGAGATTCCCACGCCGCGCATCGTCCACGTGCCGGTGGGCGTGAAGCTGGTGGGCCTGCCGACCACAGCCACGGGCGGCATGGTGACGATCGACGCGCCGTCCAGCTTCCTGGCGCTGTCGCAGCTGCTGTTCAACCTCGTGGCAGACAGCCCGTTCCGCCAGGGCGCGCCGCCCACCGCCAGCTACAGCGAGAACTTGCCGCAGACGATGATGGTGGGCGAGAACGAAGGCACCGTGACCATGAAGCTGAGCAAGGGTTATGTGATTCATACGCCAGATGGCGTCTGGGTGGAGCAGAAATGAGCCAGTCCCCGAAGTCCCCAAAACCCCCGAAAACCCCGCCGGTGCCGCGCGGCACCCCTGGCGCCTACAGCGACATCGACGCCCTGGACCGGCATGTCGAAGGCTTCGACGCACGGCAATACTTCGACCAGCAGGACGCGGTGCAGACGCGGGCGGCGGCGCAGCGCTGGCCGCTGCTGGGGCGCGCGCTGGGGCACACATTGGGGCACACGCTTGGGCACGCGGCGACCGACGCGGACGGCCCGTCGACCAGCGCCGAGCGCTAATGCCGCCACCCCACTCGAGTGGGGCTTTAACCATTGATTTACAAGGAAAACCGTCACATAGCCGACATGCATCCGCCGTAGACTCTGGGCCACTTTCCCCACCCTGGTTCCTTCGGTCATGTCTGGCGTCCTGGTTGATCCCTCCGCTGCCCGCCTGCGCTTCCGGCAGCCCTGTGCCGAGGATCTGGCCGTCATCACGCCTTCCGTGACGACCGACCACACGAATCAGGACGTGCTCGAGGTCTTTGCGCTACACCGCGACCTCAACTGCCTGCCCGTGACCGAGCGCGACAAGCCCATCGGCCTGATCAACCGGTCGATCTTCCTGTCGCAGATGAGCAAGCCGTACCACCAGGAACTCTACAACCGCAAAAGCTGCATCGCGTTCATGGACAAGGAGCCGCTGATCGTGGACGCCGCCATGAGCATCGACGCGCTGACGTTCCGCGCGGTCGAGTATGGCGAGAAGGCGCTGGCGGAAGGCTTCATCATCGCCCGCGACGGCAAGTTCATCGGTCTGGGACACGGCCTGCAGCTGATGCGCGTGGTGGCCGACATGCAGGCCGAGCGCAATCGGCAGATCATGCAGAGCATCGACTACGCCAGCACGATCCAGCGGGCGATGCTGCGCACCTCACGCCAGACGCTGGCCGCCACGCTGCCGGACGCCGCGCTGGTCTGGGAGCCGCGCGACGTGGTGGGCGGCGACTTCTATCATTTCGCAGCATTCGACGACGGCTGGTTCGCCGCGCTGGCCGATTGCACCGGCCATGGCGTGCCGGGCGCGTTCATGACGCTGATTGCCTCGTCGCTGCTGACGCAGGCCATCGAGCAGCAGGGCCCGCGCGACCCCGGCGCGCTGCTGGCGGCCGTCAATCGCGGCATCAAGCAGATGCTCGGGCAGATCGACGGACCGCTCGACGGGCAGGACGGCCAGCGGGGCGAGCGCGGCATCGCCGAATCCGACGACGGCATGGATGCTGCCTTCTTCTGGTTCGACAACGCCACGCGCACGCTGACCTTCGCGGGCGCCAAGTGCGCGCTGTTCGTGCTGCAGCCCGGTGACACCGAGGGCCAGATGATCAACGGCGCCCGCATGGGCGTCGGCTACGTCGACACCGGCATGGACTACGCGTGGCAGAACGCGGCCGTGCCGATGCCGCCTGACACGGTGGCCTTCGTGACCACGGACGGGCTGATCGACCAGATCGGCGGCCCGCGCGAGATCTCGTTCGGCAAGCGCCGCATGCGCGAAGCCATCTGCGCCAGCCGCGCGGCATCTGCGGCGCAGATCAGCCAGGCGGTGCTCGAGGTGCACCGCGCCTGGCAGGGCCAGCACCGGCGCCGCGACGACCTGACCTTCTTCTGCTTCCGCGCCCGATAACACCGCGCCAGACTCTTACAGCGCCCCACCGGCCGCACGACACATGAACGCCGCACAATCGATTGACAAGGAATATGAGCCGTTTTTCGCGATGGCTCGGGAACGCAACGTGATCTTCTACTACGTCGGCTACTTTTCGCAGAACATCATCGCCGCCATGTCCGACGCGGTGCGCCTGCAGCTCGCCGTGAGCGGGGTCGATGGCACCACGCGGCGCAAGCTGTTCTCGTCCTTCGTGGAAATGGCGCAGAACATCGTCCACTACTCCTCGGACGCCCTGACCGCACCCACGCCGGAGAGCGAGCAGCAGCGCGGCCAGTTGCGCCATGGCTCGGTGTGCATCAGCATGGTGGACGAGCACTACCGCCTGATGTGTTCCAATCCAGTGGCGACGGTGCGTGTGCACCAGCTGCGCGCCACGCTGGAGCCGCTGCGCACGATGACGCTGGACCAGATCAAGCAAGCCTACAAGCAGACCCTGCGCGCGGAGGCGCCGGAGGGCAGCAAGGGCGCCGGGCTCGGCTTCCTGACGATGGCGCGCGATGCCAGCGCGCCCCTCGAATACAACTTTCAACCGATCGACACGGATCCGGGATCGACGATGTTCCAGCTCGTCGCCACGATCTGACCTATCGGGAAGAGCCTCTGCCATGGAAAACCTGTTTATCGCCGCCACGCCCTCCTCGCCCGAGGTGAGCTTCGACTTCGAGCGGCACATCCTCTCGCTCAAGGGCGAGTCCTACCCCGAGAACGCTGCCGTGTTCTACGGCGAGGCCATCGCCCGCCTGCGCAAGTACCTGGCGGCGTGCGACGGGGTCTCGGTCACGGTCAACGTGGCGCTGACTTATTTCAACAGCTCGAGCACCAAGATGCTGTTCAGCATCTTCGACGCGCTGAACGACGCCGCCGAGCGCGGCAACCGCATCGAACTGCACTGGTTCCATGACGAGGACGACGACACCATCCTCGAATTCGGCCAGGAGCTGCACGACGACTTCCCTGCGATTGCGTTCCACGACGTAGCGACCACCGGCAGTTGAACCCGCCCGCCGCCATCATGTCCGAGCCCGACCTGTTCGAATCGGAGAACAGCGTCCTGGCGCATGCCAAGGCCGTGTTCTGCGATGTCGATGCCGGCGAGGAATCGTATCGGCATACGCTGGGGCAGCTCATCAGCTACTACGAGCGGCTGATGCGCGAGACGCGCCGGCTGATCCGCCGCAGCGACCGTGAGGAACTGGAGATGAACCGGCTTAACCACCGGCTCCAGGAACTGGCTCAGGAACTCGAATACCGCGCCACGCACGACACGCTGACCGGCGCGCTCAACCGTGGCGCCGTGATCGACCGCGCCACGGCGGCGCTGGCGCGCGGGAGCCTGTCGATGATCGTGCTCGACATCGACCATTTCAAGCGGCTCAACGATGCCTATGGGCACCCCGTGGGCGACGCGGTGATCTGCGGCGTGACCGCCTGCCTCAAGGACACCGTGGACGCCGAGGGCGCCATCGGGCGCGTGGGCGGCGAGGAATTCACCGCGCTGCTGCCGGGCGTGCCACTCGAAGACGCGCTGGTGCTGGCCGAGGACATGCGCCATGCCATCGCCACGCATCGCTTCCCCTCCCCCGTGGACTGCCCGGTCACGGCGAGCTTCGGCGTGAGCTGGTCCGCCCAGGGCCGCACCTTCGAGCACGCATATGGCCGCGCCGACGAGGCGCTCTACGACGCCAAGCGCAACGGCCGCAACCGCGTGATGCAAGCCGCCGCATGACCCTGTTTTGCTGATCCATTGACTGGTCGGACACTGTCATCTGGAATACGGTGGTTTGCCCTCGCGAAGCCAAACGTTTCCGATAAGGCAAGCCTTGACTACTATCCAGAGTGATCCCTGATATCAGGACGGCGCAGGTCACCTCGCCGGCCAGGACAAGGAGAGGCATGCACCACATCGAGCCAGTGGAATGCGTCTGCGGCGCGACGCTCCACATCCGCGAATACCGGCTGGGCCTTGTGAGGACCCCACGCAAGGAACACGCACCCTGCCCCATCTGCGGGCGCACCGTCTACGAAACCGAGATGGACGGCTTCCTGCTGGTGGAAGTCGTCACGCGGCGCGCCCCGGTCATGCCGGTGGCGGCCAAGGTGCAGAAACGGAAGGCCCAGCGAACCTGAGCCCGCGCGGGCTATGACTTCGTGATGCGCTGGGGATGGGTCGCGTAGTACGCGAGGATGACTGACGCGGTGAACGCCATGCCGGCCACGGCAAAGGCGATCAGCGTGGGAAAGGCGACGCCGGATTTTTCCTTGGACATGCGGGACTCCTCGGACGAATGGTCACGGTATGGTAGCCCGGCCTGGCGCCGGCTGCTGACCCGACGTCGCCGAGGGTGCGCCGCGGCCTGGTCCATCAGGCGCTCCAACACCGTTATGTTGGAATCCCGCCTGGAAATGCAAAAAGCCGCCTCGATGGGCGGCTTTTTGCTACTGGCTGTTCTGGCGGAGAGACGGGGATTCGAACCCCGGATAGGCTATTAACCTATACACGCTTTCCAGGCGTGCGACTTAAACCACTCATCCATCTCTCCGGGAAGTCGGCGATTATAGCAGAGCCGTTCGGGCTGTCCAGCCCCCTCGGGGATGTGGTTGTGACCTGCCCTACCCTTTTCGCAGGTAATTGACGAGCCGGTCGATGACCGGTGCGTTCCTTGGCGTGACCAGGCTCACGAGGATGGCCACGGCAAACCCGGCCGGCACGCCGAAGGCGCCGGAGGCGATCGGGTCCACGCCGAACCAGCGGTTGCCGAAGATTCCGGTCATCTTCGTGAAGAACGGGTAGTTGACGAAGATGTAGTACATCGCCACGCCCAGCCCGGTGGCCATGCCTGCCACCGCGCCGGCCGCCGTGGTTCGGCGCCAGAAGATGGCCAGGACCAGCACCGGGAAGAAGCTCGACGCCGCCAGCGAGAAGGCCGCCCCCACCAGGAACAGGATGTTGCCAGGCCGCAGCGAGGTCACGTAGGAGGCGAACAGCGCCACCGCCAGCAGCACGATCTTGGCGGTCGTCACGCGGCGCTGGTGGCTCGCCTGGCGATCGATCATGTGGTAGTAGACGTCGTGCGACAGCGCGTTGGCAATCGTCAGTAACAACCCGTCCGCCGTGGACAGCGCCGCCGCCAGCGCGCCGGCCGCCACCAGCCCCGAGATCACGTACGGCAGCCCGGCGATCTCGGGCGCCGCCAGCACAATCATGTCCGGCTGGATCAGGATTTCCGCCCACTGGACGATGCCGTCGCCATTCACATCCCGGATGCCGAACACCGGCGGGTCCACCTTGCGCCATTGCACCACCCACTGCGGCAGCTCCGCGAACGGCGTGCCGACCAGGTGCTGGAAGAACTCGGCCTTGACCAGCGCCGCCAGCGTGGGTGCGGACACATAGAGCAGCGCGATGAAAAACACGGCCCAGGCCACCGAATTGCGCGTTTCCCGGACCGACGGCGTGGTGTACAGCCGCGTCAGGATGTGCGGCAGGCTGGCCGTGCCGAGCATCAGGCAGAACACCAGCAGGACGAAGTTGAGCCGCTTGGTCTTCCGCTCCGCCTCGGACGCCGCCGGGTAAGGCTCGGTCGATGGCGTGGCGGCATGGCTGCGCGCCAGCGCCTCCTCCCGCATCTGGCTCCACTGCTGCTGGGCGTCGGCGACATCCACGGGAAACGCCAGCCGCTCGCGCTCCACGCTCTTGATCTCGCGCAGCGGCGCGTTGCGCGTGCGCAGTTCCTGGAGCCGATCGTCCAGCACGCGCCGTTCTTCGTCGAATGACTGCGGCAGCCGCGCGATGCGCTCCTGCAGCATTACCGCCTGCTGGCGAAACAACTCCCGCACCTGCCGCTCCGCGGGATCGCGCTCAAGCCGCTTCTCGGCCTGTTCGATCTGGCCCAGCAGCGAGCCATAGCTGACCTGCGGCAGCGCCTCGCGATGATGCTTCCACGCAATCATCGACACGGTTAGCAAAAACGCCACAATCAGCATGATGTACTGCGCCACCTGGGTCCACGTGACCGCGCGCATGCCGCCCAGGAACGAGCAGACCAGGATGCCAGCCAGCCCGAAGAACACCCCCACGGCGAACTCCACGCCGATAAAGCGCGTGACGATCAGCCCCACGCCCTGGATCTGCGCCACCAGATAGACGAAGGAGCACAGCGAGGCCGCCAGCACCGCAATCGCCCGCACCGGCAGGTTGCCGCCGGGCTTGCCGTTGCCGTAGCGCGCCGCGAGGAAGTCCGGGATCGTATAGCCGCCATATTTGCGCAGATACGGTGCCAGCAGGAACGCCACCAGGCAGTAGCCGCCGGTCCAGCCCATCACGTAGGCCAGCCCCTCGTAGCCGGAGGCGAACAGGATGCCGGCCAGGCCGATGAACGACGCCGCGCTCATCCAGTCCGCGGCGATGGCCATGCCGTTGAACAGCGCCGGCACCCGTCGCCCCGCCACGTAATACTCGTTGAGATCTGAGGTGCGGCAGATCAGGCCGATGCAGGCGTAGATCGCAATTGTGACGAACAGGAAGACATAGCCGAGCCACAGCGCGTCGGCGTTGGAATGCTCGAGCAGCCCCATCATGCCGATGAAGCCGAACAGCCCGAGCGTGAACAGACCGTAGTAGAGCAACAGCCGGCGCCGGAAGCGCGACTGGGCATCAGCCATGGGCGAACTCAAGAAAATGCCGGCACGCGGCCGGCATCGGATGGGAGGAAACCCGCACGGGCGGGGGCGCTTATTGCGCTTGCTTCAGTTGATCGAGGATGGCCGGATTCTCGAGCGTGGACGTATCCTGCGTGATTTCCTCGTTCTTGGCCAGCGAGCGCAACAGCCGGCGCATGATCTTGCCCGAACGGGTCTTCGGCAGGTTATCGCCAAAGCGGATGTCCTTCGGCTTCGCAATCGGTCCAATTTCCTTGCCGACCCAGTTGCGCAGCTCCGTGGCGATCTTCACCGCCTCGTCGCCGGTCGGGCGCGAGCGCTTGAGCACGACGAAGGCGCAGATCGCCTCGCCGGTCATGTCATCCGGGCGACCGACCACGGCGGCCTCGGCCACCAGCGGGTTCGACACCAGCGCCGATTCGATCTCCATCGTGCCCATGCGGTGGCCCGACACGTTCAGCACGTCGTCGATCCGGCCCATGATCGTGAAGTAGCCAGTTTCCTTGTCGCGGATCGAGCCATCGCCAGCCAGATACAGCGTGCCGCCCAGTTCCTCGGGGAAATAGCTCTTCTTGAAGCGCTCCGGGTCGCCCCAGATCGTGCGGATCATCGACGGCCACGGACGCTTGACGACCAGGATGCCGCCACTGCCATTCGGCACGTCCTGCCCGGTTTCATCGACGATGGCCGCCATGATGCCCGGCAGCGGCAGCGTGCACGAGCCCGGCACCAGCGGCGTGGCGCCCGGCAGCGGCGTGATCATGTGGCCGCCGGTCTCGGTCTGCCAGAAGGTGTCGACCACCGGGCAACGCTCGCCGCCGATGTTCTTGTAGTACCACATCCACGCTTCCGGGTTGATCGGCTCGCCCACCGTGCCCAGCAGGCGCAGGCTGGAGAGATCGTACCGCTTCGGATGGATCTTCTCGTCGGCCTCGGCGGCCTTGATCAGCGAACGGATGGCCGTCGGCGCGGTGTAGAAGATGCTGACCTTGTGGCGCTGGATCATGTCCCAGAAGCGGCCGGCGTTCGGGAACGTGGGCACGCCCTCGAACACCACCTGCGTGGCGCCGGCCGCCAGCGGGCCGTAGGCAATATAGGTGTGGCCGGTGACCCAGCCGATGTCGGCGGTACACCAGAACAGGTCGTCCGGCTTGATGTCGAAGGTCCAGCGCATCGTCATCAGCGACCAGAGCAGGTAGCCGCCCGTGCTGTGCTGCACGCCCTTCGGCTTGCCCGTCGATCCGGAGGTGTAGAGCACGAACAACGGATGCTCGGCATCCACCGGCTCGGCGGCGCAGGCGTCGGGCTGGCCGGCGGAGACGTCTTCCATCCAGCGGTCGCGGCCTTCGGTCCAGGCCACCTTGCCGCCGGTGCGGCGATAGACCACTACGTGCTTGACGGCCTCGCAGCCGCCCAGCGCCAGGGCTTCGTCGGCGATGGCCTTGAGCGGCAGCGCCTTGCCGCCGCGCATCTGTTCGTCGGCGGTGATCAGCGCCACGGCGCCCACGTCAACCAGCCGCTCCTGCAGCGATTTGGCCGAAAATCCGCCGAACACCACCGAATGGGTGGCGCCGATGCGGGCGCAGGCCTGCATGGCGACCACGCCTTCCACGGACATCGGCATGTAGATGACCACGCGGTCGCCCTTCTTGACGCCGAGCGCCTTGAGACCATTCGCAAAACGGCTGACCTTGGCCAGCAGTTCCTTGTAGCTGACGCGGCTCACGGTGCCGTCATCCGCCTCGAAGACGATGGCGATCTTCTCGCCAAGTCCCTGCTCGATATTGCGTTCCAGGCAGTTGTACGAGGCATTGAGCTGGCCGTCCTCGAACCACTTGTAGAACGGCGCGTTGCTTTCGTCGAGCACCTTGGTGAACGGCTTGTCCCAGTGCAGCAGCTCGCGGGCGTGGCGCGCCCAGAACCCCTCGTAGTCGCGCTCGGCTTCGTCGCACAGGGCCTGATAGGCCGCCATGCTGGGAATAGCCGCCGTCTTGGCGAACGACTCAGGGGGTGGGAAAACGCGATGCTCCTGCATCACCGATTCGATGGCCGACATGGCTTGTCTCCTGTTTGGCTTAGGACTGCTTGCTTTTGGCTGGAAGGTACGCCCGGCGGCTTACTTAAACCTGACGGAGTCGCCATGCGCGACGGCGCATGCAGTGCTGCGATGCAGCAAATCAGATCGGAGGGAGGCGGGGGCGCAACCTGGCCACAAGTGCAGCCGGCTCTACTAGGCTAGCACCGGCACGTGCCGCAGCGCAAACCTGTCATCTGGACGATGGGACGCACAAGGTACAATCAGACCCGCCTTTGATTGTCTGATGACATTTACTTCACGTTTGCGCACCCCATGTCATACACCCCGCTCCGCCCCATCCCCCGTATCATCTTCGCCTCCCGCTGGCTCCAGCTGCCGCTCTACCTCGGCCTGATCGTCGCGCAGGGCGTCTACGTCTATCACTTCCTGGTCGAAGTCTGGCACCTGCTGTCCCATGTCACCACGTTCGACGAGACCAAGATCATGCTGGTGGTGCTCGGCCTGATCGACGTGGTGATGATCTCCAACCTGCTGATCATGGTGATCGTGGGCGGCTACGAGACCTTTGTCTCGCGCCTGGGCATCGACAATCACCCCGACGAGCCCGAGTGGCTCGACCACGTCAATGCCGGCGTGCTGAAGGTGAAGCTGTCGATGGCGCTGATCGGCATTTCGTCGATCCACCTGCTGAAGACCTTCATCGACGCCGAACAACGCTCTCACCACACCATCATGTGGCAGGTGATCATCCACGTGGCCTTCCTGGCTTCGGCACTGGCCATGGCATGGGTGGACCGCATGGTGTCCCAACCGCACGTGCCGCAGCAGGCGCACTAACGCTCCCCCTCGCACCAGATGGCGTATTCGCCACTTACGGTGCCGCTTTCCTGGTGTCGACGGCTGTATGCATTCCCGCAGCCGGCGCCGCCACGGTGTATCATCCCGGGCTGTGTTTCACCGCTGCCCTCCCCCACAAAAATGACCGTCATCAAGCAAGAAGACCTCATCCAGAGCGTCGCCGACTCGCTGCAGTACATCAGCTATTACCACCCGATGGACTACATCACCAGCCTGGGCCGTGCCTATGAGTTGGAGCAGAGTCCGGCCGCCAAGGACGCGATTGCGCAGATCCTGACCAACAGCCGCATGTGCGCCGAAGGCAAGCGTCCGCTGTGCCAGGACACCGGCATCGTCACGATCTTCGTCAAGGTGGGGATGGACGTGCGCTGGGATGGCGCCACGATGGGCCTGTCGGACATGATCAACGAAGGCGTGCGTCGCGGTTACACGCACCCGGACAACGTGCTGCGCGCGTCGATCGTGAGCCCGCCCGAAGGCGCCCGCAAGAACACCAAGGACAACACGCCGGCCGTGATCCACTACGAGGTGGTGCCGGGCAACACCGTGGACATCCAGGTCGCGGCCAAGGGCGGCGGCTCCGAGAACAAGTCGAAGTTCGTGATGCTGAACCCGTCCGATTCCATCGTCGACTGGGTCCTGAAGACCGTGCCGACCATGGGCGCCGGCTGGTGCCCGCCCGGCATGCTGGGCATCGGCATCGGCGGCACGGCCGAGAAGGCCATGCTGATGGCCAAGGAATCGCTGATGGAGTCCATCGATATCCAGGACATCATCGCCCGCGGCCCGCAGGACTGGGTCGAGGAAATGCGCGTGGAACTGTACGAAAAGGTCAACGCGCTCGGCATTGGCGCGCAGGGCCTGGGCGGCCTGGCCACCGTGCTCGACGTCAAGATCATGGCTACCCCGACCCACGCGGCTTCCAAGCCCGTGGCGATGATCCCGAACTGCGCGGCCACGCGCCACGTGCACTTCACGCTGGACGGCAGCGGCCCGGCCAAGCTGGAAGCCCCGGACCTGTCGGCCTGGCCGCAGGTGGAATGGGCGCCGAATGCCGAGACATCGAAGAGCGTGGACCTGAACACGCTGACGCCCGAGGAAGTCGCTTCGTGGAAGCCCGGCCAGACGCTGCTGCTGAACGGCAAGATGCTGACCGGCCGCGACGCCGCGCACAAGCGCATCGCCGACATGCTGGCCAAGGGCGAATCGCTGCCGATCGACTTCACCAACCGCGTGATCTACTACGTCGGCCCGGTCGATCCGGTGCGTGACGAGGTGGTCGGCCCGGCCGGCCCCACCACGGCGACCCGCATGGACAAGTTCACCGAGACCATGCTGTCCCAGACCGGCCTGATCGCGATGATCGGCAAGGCTGAGCGCGGCCCGGTGGCGATCGAATCGATCCAGAAGCACAAGTCGGCCTACCTGATGGCCGTGGGTGGCGCGGCCTACCTGGTGTCGAAGGCGATTCGCGGCGCCAAGGTGCTGGCCTTCGAAGATCTCGGCATGGAAGCCATCTACGAGTTCGACGTCAAGGACATGCCCGTGACGGTGGCCGTGGACAGCTCGGGTACGTCGGTGCACAAGACCGGCCCCGCCGAGTGGCAAGCCAAGATCGGCAAGATTCCGGTCGCTGCGGCATAACCGGCCAGGGCCCTGCGGCCCTGCCGGCGTTCCCCTTCTATATATAGAAGGGGAACGCCACTCTCCTCCCTTCCGTGAATCCCTCTCCCATCGGCGTTTTCGATTCCGGCCTCGGCGGCCTCTCGGTGCTGCGCGAAATCCGCGCGCTGCTGCCGCATGAGTCCCTGCTCTACGTGGCCGACTCGCGCTACGCGCCGTATGGCGAAAAACCCGAACGCTTCGTCGAGGCGCGCACGCTGCAAGTCTGCGAATGGCTGGTGGCACAGGGCTGCAAGGCGCTCGTCATTGCCTGCAATACGGCCACGATGCATGCCGTTCAAACCCTGCGCGAGACATTGCCGCTGCCGATCATCGGCGTCGAACCCGGTCTGAAGCCGGCCGCAGCGGCCAGCCGCAGCAAGGTGGTGGGCGTGCTCGCCACGGCCAACACGCTGCGCAGCGCCAAGTTCAATCGATTGCTGACGTCGCTGGAAGGCGAAAGCCGTTATCTGTGCGCGGCCGGTCTCGACCTCGTCGCCCGTATCGAACAGGGCGATGTCTCTGGCCCTGCGGTGCGCGCGCGGCTCGAAGGCCTGCTGGCCCCGATGCTGGACGCCGGCGCCGACACGCTCGTACTCGGCTGCACCCACTATCCGTTTCTCTCCGACACCATCCGCGCGATGGTCGGCAATCGTCTCGCCCTAGTGGACACCGGCAGTGCCATCGCCCGGCAACTTGCGCGCAAGCTCGTTGAACACGACCTCGCCGCCGCACCCGATGCGGTGCCGCAAGACCGCTATGCGTCCACACGCGACGCCGCGCACCTGCGTGCGATGGCGGCGACGCTGCTGAACGTGGATACCCTCGCAGAAACCGTAGTCATCGAGCCAGCGCCGCCGCTCTGATCCGGGCGGCGCCTTGCCGGCTATTGGATGAACCCCAGCGGCTTGTGATGCCGCACCTCGGGCTTGATCGCGTGTTCCTGTCGTAATTGCGCCAGAAACTCGTCCGGGGTCAGCGCTTCGCCGAGCACCACCGACTGCCGCTTGACCGTGGCGAAGTCGCCCGGCGTCAGGCAATCCATCGAATCGAGTTCGCGCTGGATCGTCTCGGTCATGCGCGCGGGATCGCCTTCGAGCGCCTCATCCACGAACATCGTCACGCGTTGCTGCGGCTTGAGCGACAGGAAGCGGATCTTGAACGAGAACCGCCGCAGCGCCGCTTCGTCAATCCGGTCGAACAGATTGGTCGTACAGAGGAAGATGCCATTGAAGCGCTCCATGCCCTGGAGCATTTCGTTGACTTCCGACACCTCGTAGTTGCGCACCGCCTGCTGCCGGCTCTGCATGAAACTGTCGGCCTCGTCGAGCAACAGCACCGCACCGTCCTCTTCTGCACGCGCGAACATCGCCGCGATCTGCTGCTCCGTCTCACCGACGTACTTGCTCATCAGGTCAGAAGCGCGGCGGATCATCAGCGGCAGGTCCAGTTCCGCCGCGATGTGCTCGGCCAGCGCCGTCTTGCCAGTGCCCGGCGGCCCATAGAAACACAGCGTGCCGCGCTGGCGCGCGCCGAGCGCCTGGACGATCTTTTCCACCGCGTAGCGCGATTCGATATTGAGGTTGTCGAGCCGGTAGCGCGTCACCACGGGCCGCGCCTCGGCCTCGGGGCGCAGCCCCATCGCGCGGTCGGCGTGTTCGAGCTGGCGCAGGATCAGCGCCTCCACGGGTTCATCGACGTCGCTGCGCGCCAGTTCCACGAACCGCGCCGCCGATTGCACCTGCGCCGGCGTCAGCGTCTTGCGCGCGGCCAGCGTGGCGATGAACGCGTCGCTGACATCGAGTCCGCCCAGATGCTTGCGGATGATGTTCTCGCGCACCAGAGGTGGCGGAATCTTTAATTCCAGATGGAACTGGAAGCGCCGCAGGTACGCGGGATCGATCTGGCGGATCGAATTCGAGATCCAGATCACCGGCACCGGATTCTGCTCCAGCGTCTGGTTGACCCACGCCTTGCCGTTGACCGAGCCGCGCGTGTCCTCCTGCCCGAACAGGCTCATCAGCTCGCGCGCGCTGCCTGGGAATACGTCTTCCACCTCATCGAACAACAAGGCCGTACGCGGCCGGCCGCGCAGGAAGGCCTGCGACACCTGCAGGGAGCGATAGCGGTCCTTGCCGGAGAGCGAGTTGCCGTCGCGGTCGAAGCAATCCACCTCGTAGAGTTCGCAGTCCGCCTCGCGCGCCAGCAGCCGCGCGAACTCGGTCTTGCCGGTGCCCGGCGGGCCGTAGATCAGCACGTTCACCCCTGCGGCGTTCTGGCGCGTGGCGTTGCCGAGCAGCGCGGACAGGTAGCGCGCGTCGGTCTCCACATGCGGATAGTCGCTCGTGCCCAGCGTCGGCGGCGCAGCGGGCCGCGTGAACACGGCCATCATCTCCGCGTCGCTGGCGTAGTTGCCGAGCAGCACGTGCAGCAGGCGATCGGACAGGCGCATCAGGTCGCCGAGGTCCGTGACGCTGTTCTCGGGCAGCGGCTGCTCGATCAGGTTCAGCGTCTCGAGCCGCGAGCCGGGACGTAGTGAAACAGCGATATCGGCGGGGCTGGCACCAGTCAGGCCGGCCAGGATCTGGAACGCCTCCTGGCTGTGCGCGACCTTGCAATCGACCATGACCGCGCGCAGGTCGCGCTTGTACTTGGCCAGTGCGGCGTAGAGCAGCAGCTTGCGTTCATGCTCGGGCAGGTTCAGCACATGGCTGAGCATGTCGATGTTGCGCACCAGCAGCACCCGCTCGCCATGGAGCCGGGAAGCAATC
Organism: Cupriavidus sp. 01L43; assembly: GCF_056399925.1. Lineage (NCBI taxonomy): Bacteria > Pseudomonadati > Pseudomonadota > Betaproteobacteria > Burkholderiales > Burkholderiaceae > Cupriavidus > Cupriavidus sp. 01L43. Next base: position 508,720 of record NZ_JBFTSH010000001.1, on the reverse strand, counting down.
GAGGCAGCCGACGCATCGAACACGGCGAACATGTCCTTGGCGTGGTGCTTCACGTACTCATCGAGATAGTAAAACAGCGCACTTTCGTCGAAGGCGCTATTCCATTGGCCATGCCGCTCGAGGAACTCTTCTGGGGTCAGCCGCGAGGCGCCCTTCCACGCGGGCATGTCCGCGCAGCGCGCGGACAGGAAGCGCTGGACGCGCAGCACCACGCCATAGGGCCAGACCATTTCCTGGGCGCTGACCGTCAGCACATCGTTGATATTGCTGCGCAGATTGAAGCGCGGCCCCAGCGCGCAGACCACGCGCAGCGCGAACTGGGCGCACATCCAGTCAAGGGCCGAGGTCCCCGCCACGCCGGGCGCGGCACGCAGGAGCGTCGAGCGGTCGTCTTCAGCAAAACGGGTGAAGTCCATGGCCATTCCCTTCGCTTGGGCTGGCGGGCGTCCGGACCGCGGGGGCGCCACCAGTACCAGGCTGCCGATGTTTGTCACGCTGTTATCACGCTGCTTTCTTCCATCCTAGCGCGGTTTGCCGCCGATGGGGCATTGCAGACACCCACCGACGCGCGGGCGCCCACGCACCCACCTCACGCAATCGGATATCGTAATTCGACGATTGCATTGCACAATGCGCAACAAATAAGAATCATTATCGTTTATACTGTGCCGCTACGCTGCCCAAGAGTGGCGCTCCCCAGCAACCCCGTTTCACGGTTTTCTCCGGTTCACGTGGCTGTACATCAGGAGCGTTATCATGGAATTGCTATTGAGCCTGCTGGTCGGATGTGGCATCTCGCTGATCCTGTTCTATCGCAAGTGAGCGAGTACAGACGCGCGCCGCCTGCCCATTTCGAATACCTGTCGTATCTCTCATGTTCGATCAACGTTTCCTCAAGATCACTGTTGCTGTCCTGTTGTTCCACGTCGGGCTGCTTTACCTGATCCAGAGCGGCCTGGCGCGCAAACTGACCGAAGCGGTCATCGCGCCCGAGATCATCGCCCGTATCATCCCGATGGAGCCGCCCAAGCAGCCTCCGGCGCCGGAGCCGCCCAAGCCGCAACCGCAGACGCCCCCGAAGCAGGTGAAGGTGGTAACACCGCGCCCGACGCCGCCGAAGCCGCAGCCGACCCCGGAACCCGTGGCCTCGCTGCCGCCCTCGCCGACGGCCATCGAAGCCCCGCCGGCCCCCCCTGCCCCGCCGGCGCCTGCCGAACCGCCTTCGCCGCCCGTATCGGCCAATGCCGCGCCGCGCGCTGTCGGCATCGGCGAGATCGCCTGTTCGCCGCCGCAAGTGGCCTATCCGTCGCAATCGCGCCGAATGGGTGAAACCGGCAAGGCTGTTGTTCGTCTGACGACCGATGAGTCTGGCCGCGTGGTCAAGACCGCGGTGGTCACGTCGAGCGGCTCGAGCCGACTGGACCAGGCCGCAGTGGATGCCGTGCAGCGCATGCGTTGCAAGCCCTATTTGGACAATGGCCGCGCCGTGGCCGTGACCGCCCAGCAGCCGATCAACTTCGAGCTGAACTGATTTCCCGGAATTTTCCGATCTTTCCCAAACACTGACACCAGGAACCACCATGCAGGACCTCGGACTCTCCCACCTCTGGTCGCAAGGCGACTTCGTCATGCGAGCGACCGCCATCATTCTGCTCATCATGTCGCTGTTGTCGTGGATCGTGATTCTCACCAAGGCGTGGGATCTGGTTCGCCTCAAGAAGATGGCAAATGGCGCGGAAAAGCGCTTCTGGCACTCGGATGACTTCGACCACGCGCTGGAAACACTCGGCGCGAGCGATGCCAATCCGTTCCGCACGCTGGCCATGACCGGCAAGGAAGCGGCGCAGCACCACCGCGCCAGCCAGCCGCAACTGCACGACCAGCTCGACATTTCCGACTGGCTGACCCGCTCGCTGAAGAGCTCGATCGACGAGGCGGTGTCGCGCATGCAGTCGGGCCTGGCGGTGCTGGCCTCGGTGGGCTCCACCGCGCCGTTCGTCGGCCTGTTCGGCACGGTGTGGGGCATCTACCACGCGCTGATCGGCATTGGCGCCTCGGGCGTGCCGACCATCGACAAGGTGGCCGGCCCCGTGGGCGAAGCCCTGATCATGACCGCCTTCGGCCTCGCCGTGGCGATCCCGGCGGTGCTCGGCTACAACGCACTGAGCCGTGGCAACAAGGGCGTCATCAACAAGCTGAACCGCTTTGCGCACGACCTGCACGCCTACTTCGTGACCGGCGCCCGCGTGCGCCCGGGCTCCTCCGCCCGCACGGCCGACGACGGCTCGGTGCGGCTGGCTGTCAAGAACTAAGCGCGACACTCGCGCCAGAAGGAACGCATCATGGCATTCGGCACGCTCGACGGTGACGATGACGAGGTGATGAGCGAGATCAACATGACGCCGCTGGTCGACGTCATGCTGGTGCTGCTGATCATCTTCATCATCACGATTCCCGTCATCAACCACGCGGTGAAGATTGATCTGCCGCGCGCGACGAACCAACCGAACGACACCAAGCCGCAGAACATCAACGTCTCGGTCGACGCGCAGGGCAAGGTGTTCTGGAACCAGCAGGAAGTTGACGAGGCTGCGCTGGAACAACGCATCGCGGAAGCCGCGCAACAGGAGCCGCAACCCGAGCTGCACCTGCGCGCGGACCGCGAGGTCCGCTATGAGCGCGTGGCTGAAGTCATGGCCGCCGCGCAGCACGGCGGGCTCGGCAAGATCGGCTTCATCACGGAACCGAAGCACTGATCTCCCCCGCCTCGAACACGAAGGGCACCCCTCACCGGGTGCCCTTTTTGTTTGCGCCCGGCAGCGGGCCAGGCTGCGATTTCCTGTCGATCCGTGACGGCCTGGGCACAGGTGTAACGGTTAGTGAAGATCACTTGTAATGATAACAATTCTCATTTATGATCTTCTTCATCGTAACCAACACGCATCGCTTCCCCTACGTGAAGCGCTTCCACGGAGAAGACCATGAGCACAATCAGCCTGCCGATGTCGCAACCGCGTGAAGTCACGCGCCGCCGCCTGTCCCTGCGCCGCGTCGAGGTTGCCTCGCAGGCGCGCCGCGAACCGTCGACGGCATCGTCGGCTATCGAGACCGTGAAGTCGGCGGTAGCCGGCCTGCCCGCCCGCCTGGAAGCGCTGATGCGCGCCGATGCACCGGCCGAAGGCAACACCGCGCAAGCCGTGCCGCTGGACGCCATCATGCGCGGCGCCACGACGCTGCCGATCCTGCATAACGGCGACGTGTACACGCTGCGCGTGACGCGCTACGGCAAGCTGATCCTGACCAAATAATCGACAGTCTTTTGTGGGGACCACCCCTTCGCGGGGTGTTGGGCAGTAGCCAGACGATCGGAACACGCTGACAGGGAAGATTTCCAAACCCCTTGCCTGTCAGGCCGATGCCAGCCATGCCGCCTTTTTATACCGCCCCGCAGGCGTTGCGCCTGCGGGGCTTTGCATTGGCGGGCTCGCAATGCGATCCCGCCGTGCAATCAGACGCCGAGCGCAGCGATACCAGCGCGTGCGATCTGCGCGTCTTCGGTAGACTTCACGCCGGACACGCCTACGGCGCCCACGACCTGGCTGTTCACGACGATGGGCACGCCACCTTCGAGCATGCCCTGCAGGTGCGGAGCGGTCATGAATGAGTAGCGGCCGTTGTTGATCATGTCTTCGTAGATCTTCGACTCACGACGGCCCATCGCAGCCGTGCGGGCCTTTTCCGTGGCGATGTAGGCCGAGATCGGGGCCACACCATCCAGGCGCAGCGAGCCGAGCGGATGGCCACCGTCGTCGACGACCACAATCGTGACAGCCCAGTTGTTGGCCTTGGCTTCGACCTCGGCAGCCGCCAGCAACTTCTTCACGTCATCGGCCGTCAGTACGGTTTTTTGCTGCATACCTCTCTCCAGTCTGTTCATCAGTGTGAGGCCGCAGTATATCGCGCCGTCCGGGGCAACAATGGTGACATGACCAGTACAAGGACTTTTGACTTGACGGTTATCCCGCAGCCCTTGTCGAGCGGCCGCCAAAAGAAAAAGCCCGCAGGCGGCGGGCTTTTCTGGATCCGGTTGAGACGAGCCGGTCAGGCGCCGTCGCTGAAGGAACTACGGGGATCGGTCACGCGTGCGCCGTCGGTGTAGACATCGCGCTTGTCGTTGGCGCGGGCACCATCGGTGTAGGCATCGCGTTGATCGGTCACGCGCTGGCCACCGCTGTAGACGTCGAACTTGGCCGGTGCGGCAAAGGCCGATACCGACAGCACGGAAAGCGCGCCGAGGGCGGCGACGGCAGCGATGCGTTGCTTGATCTTCATGAGAATCCCCTTATTGATGTTAGTCGCGGGCGTCGCGCCATCAGGCGGATGCTTGTGGGAGCGGCGTCACCCAAGGAGTTTAGGGGGAAACCCTGAGGCCGAAGTCCAGCCGCATTGAGCGGACGCATCAAATTCTTTGAGCAATAAAAATCTTCGGGAACTCCCCGGCGCAATCTTCCACCATCGAATGTCAGAAAACGCCGGCGAGCCGCCAAGAGAGCGTCACGCAGAAATAGAAAAAGCCCCACGAAGGGGCTTTTTCCGACGATGGCCTTTCAACGACCTTACTGAACGATTACACCGCTGCGTCCGGTCGCGATTCGCGTCTTAGTCGCGCCAGCGGCCATGGCCCCGACCGTGGCCGTGACCATGGTAATGGTCGCCGCGATATCCCGGCGGGCCGTAGTAGTAGCGCGGACCCGGGTAATAGCGGGGACCGTAGTAGACTGGCGCCGGACGCACCACGACAGGCGGCGGGCCATAATAAACCGGAGCCGGCGGCGCGTAGTACACCGGCGGCGGCGGCACATAGTAGGCGGGGCCACCCACCACCACACCCGGAACGCCAATTGCCACGTCCACGTTCACGCGTGCCATTGCAGCGCCAGACGCCAGCGCGGCGGCTACACCGAATGCTGCGAACAACCAACGTTTCATGATCGTGCCTCTTTGAGTTAGGTCAAGCTGATAACTCGTATTGTAGGGGTTCGCGATTTTCGAGGTGAAACGGCGGGTTCTACATTGTTACCGGCGGTAACAGCAACGTCACATGGCGAAGTGGCGCGTGTTGGCTTGCGTCCTGCGGACGAAGCCACCACAATACCGGGCTTGCCGTGCGGCCGTGGAGAAATTGGTAGACTCAGCAGACTTAAAATCTGCCGCTCTTACGGGCTTACGGGTTCGAGTCCCGTCGGCCGCACCAGCGCGCTCCATATCGCTTCCCATCGCGCTACACCGCGCAGCGCAGCGCTCAGACGAGCCACGCGCACAGCAGCGCGCCGACCACCATCAGGAAGACAAACAGCACCGCGGCGAGCGCCAGCGGCTTGCGTCCTGCACGTAGCAGATCACCGATTCGGGTATGGAGTCCGATGGCCAGCATCGCGCAGGCCAGCAGCCAGTTGTCCAGGGCGACCAGGCCAGGCTTCCACTCGCCCGGCACCATGCCGGCAGAGTTCACCGCCATCACCGCGACGAAACCGAGCGCGAACCACGGCACGGACTTCAGCAGCGCGCGCCAGTTGCGACGGCCGTTGCCGCCCGCGTCGCCACCGCTTGCACGCGGCCACAGCGCCATGATCAACAGCAACGGACCCAGCGCCAGCACGCGGACCATCTTGGCCACCACGGCGGCGTCAGCGGTGGCATCGCTCACCATCTTGCCAGAGGCGATCACCTGCGCCACTTCATGCAGCGTGGCACCCGTAAAAATGCCAAACGCGCGTTCCGTCACGGGGAGATGCCAGTGTTGCGTCGCCAGCTCGTAGAGCCACGGATAGAGCAGCATGCCGACCGTGCCGAACAGCACCACGGTGGCCACGGCCACCGCCGTCTGCTTGTCATCGGTACGCACCACGGACGAGACCGCGATGGCCGCCGCCGCACCGCATACGGCGCTGCCTGCGCTCACCAGGATGGCCTCGCGCCGGCTCAGGCCGAAAAACGCCGATCCCACCCACGTACCGAAGAGAAGCGTGGCCACCAGCATCACGAGCGGCACCACGACGCCACCCAGGCCCAGTGCAGCAATCGCCCCGAACGTCAGCCGCAGGCCATACAACGCCACGCCAAGCCGCAGCAGATGATGGCGCGCGAACTGCATGCCCGGCGCCAGGGGCGTCAGCCAGTGCTTCGGCATCGTATTGGCCGCGACCATGCCGGCACACATCGCCAGCGTCAACGCGGACAGCCCGTATTGGGACACGGCGGGGTGATCGGCCAGCACCAGCGCCAAGCCCGCAATGGCACCCAGCGGCAGCAAAGTGACGAGACGGATACGCCACAGGTTGAAACCGGTGGGGGCGAGCGTGAGCGGGGTGGCAGGGGTCGTGGACATAGCAGTTCTTCTAGGGATTGCCTGAAGGGTACGCATGCCGCCTTGACCAGTAAAACGGGTAATATCGTTATGACTTACCGTTATTATCGATAAAGCCATGGAGCAACGCCCGCTTCGCCTTACCTTGCGCCAGTTGCAGGTCTTCGTGGCCGTGGCCCAGCACGGCAGCACCACGGCCGCGGCCGAGTCGCTCGCGATGTCCCAGTCGGCCGTCAGCGCGTCGCTGGCCGAACTGGAACGTGCGCTGAACGGCCCCTTGTTCGACCGCGTAGCGCGCCGCCTGAGCATCAACGAAACCGGGCGGCAATTCTTTCCGCGCGCGCTGTCCCTGCTCGACCAGGCGCACGAACTCGAGCGATTTGCCTCGGAAGGCGGCGTGCAGCTGCGCATCGCGGCCAGTAACACCATCGGCAGCTACATCCTCCCTGCCCTGCTGGCCGGGTTCCGCAATGCGCAAACCGGGCCGTGCGAACTGGACATGCGCATCGGCAATACGCAGGACGTGCTGCACGCCCTCCTCAAGTTCGAGGCCGATATCGGCCTGATCGAAGGGACCAGCCATGAGCGGGACTTACGCAGCATGCACTGGTGCGATGACGAGATGGTGGTGATCGTGGGGCCGGCGCATCCGCTGGCGATGGTGGCCGAGCAGCCCGAGTTGCTGCACGACATGCTGCGCGAGGCCGACTGGATCGTGCGCGAGCCGGGCTCCGGCACGCGCGAGATCATCGAATCGCGCCTCGTGCCCGCCCTGGGCGCGCTGCGCTTTGCGCTGGAGCTAGGCAACACAGAAGCCATCAAGCGCGCCGTCATGAGCGGATTTGGCGTCAGCTGCCTGTCACTGCATGTCGTCGGCGATGAAATCGCGCGCGGTGAGTTAGTACCGCTGCGCGCCGGCCTGCCGCGCGTGATCCGGCCACTGCAACTGGTCGTGCATCAGGACAAATTCCCGACTCAGGGGCTGCTCGCCTTTACCGAATACCTACGCGGCGCGGCACCCGTGCTGTGTGCCTGAGCTGCGATACCGGCGTTAGAACAACTGAACGGCTAGAACGCAAAACGGCGCCACAATGGGCGCCGTAGGCTTGAAACGTCGGTAAAACTTGGAGGCGGAGGTCGGAATCGAACCGGCGTACACGGCTTTGCAGGCCGCTGCATAACCACTCTGCCACCCCGCCAGGTGACGATGCAGGATTGTACGACAATCCTGTCAAACAAAAAGGGAAGCCACGCTTCCCTTTGGGATTGGAGCGGGAGACGAGTCTCGAACTCGCGACCTCAACCTTGGCAAGGTTGCGCTCTACCAACTGAGCTACTCCCGCGTACAAACTTTCTACTTCTACTACTTACCGCCAGCCCGACGATGCTACCGTCGAACCTTACTTAACCTGGAGCGGGAGACGAGTCTCGAACTCGCGACCTCAACCTTGGCAAGGTTGCGCTCTACCAACTGAGCTACTCCCGCAGGGCCCTGCATCTTACAGAAAAGCAGACTATCGCGCAACTTCTTTTAAACACGCAGCTTTGTGCTGGTATTTCGCGCTAAGTACCGCTTATCTTGCTGCTTTCGTCTTTCGTCGTCAGCAGCGAGAACGAGATTATTGCAAAGAGGGGACCGGGGCGTCAAGGACTTTTTTGCGCAACGCTTCACTTTTACTTCTGCGCGCCCGCACTACCCGTGACATTGCTGCGCTCGCGGATCTGCGGCCACGCCAGCTTCATGTAATAGAACATCGACCACAGCGTGAGCACCGCCGCCAGATAGATCATCCAGCCGCCGAGCAACGAGGCATCGATGCCGAACAGCGAGTCGTTGAACAGCAGCAACGGAATCGCAATCATCTGCACCGTGGTCTTCAGCTTGCCGAGGAAATTCACGGCGACGCTCTTGGACGCGCCGATCTGCGCCATCCATTCACGCAGCGCGGAAATCGTGATTTCACGTCCGATGATGACCAGCGCGATCAGGTCCGCCACGCGGCCCAGCGCCAGCAGGGACAGCAGCGCCGCGGTCACCATGAGCTTGTCGGCCACCGGGTCCAGGAACGCGCCGAACGACGAGGTCTGGTTCCAGCGTCGCGCCAGGAAGCCATCCAGCCAGTCCGTCGCCGCGGCGATGACGAAGAACGCGGCCGCGGTCACGTTCTTGGTATGCATCGGCAACCAGGTTTCAGGCAGGTAATAGACCCCGACCACGAGAGGGATCATGGCCACGCGAAGCCAGGTCAGCAGGATGGGAATATTCAGGGGCATGGGCGGAGCGTTGAAAAAGGAACGGGCCGATCCGGCGATGGTCTGGAAGGCGAATGCCGCGATTGTCGCCGATTTCCAGCCGAACCCGCCAGTTTCGGGCTGAAATGGCTGGCAACCGGCCGGGCGGGCCGGTCAATGCAACTGGCGGTAGATCTCCTCGGCCAGGGTGCGCGAGATGCCTTCCACGCTGGCAAGTTCGTCGATGCTGGCAGCCATGACGCCGCGCAGGCCGCCGAAACGCGTCAGCAGCTTTTGCCGCCGGCGCGCGCCCACACCCTCGATTTCCTCCAGCCGCGACGTGTTGCGCGCCTTGGCGCGCCGCGCCCGCATGCCGGTGATGGCAAAGCGGTGGGCCTCGTCGCGGATCTGGGCGACGAGCATCAGCGCTGCGCTGCCCTGCCCCAGTTCCAGCGACGGGCGGCCATCGGCGAAGACCAGTGTCTCCAGCCCCACCTTGCGGCCTTCGCCCTTCGCCACGCCGACCAGCAGGCCGATGTCGAGCCCAAGCTCCTCGAACACCTGGCGCGCCACCTCGACCTGCCCCTTGCCGCCGTCGATCAGCACTACGCGCGGCATGCGCGGCACGCCGTCCGGGGCGCCTTCTCCGCCCAACTCGCCGCCATCTTCCTGGATCTGCTCCACCAGCTTCTGGTACCGGCGCGTGAGCACCTGACGCATGGCCGCATAGTCGTCGCCGGGCGTGATGTCCTGGATGTTGTAGCGCCGATATTCGCTGTTCTGCATCTCATGGTGGTGGAACACCACGCAGGATGCCTGGGTGGCCTCACCCGCCGTGTGGCTGATGTCGAAGCACTCAATGCGGAGCATCGCCAGGTCTTCCATATCCAGGGCGATGGTCTCGGCAAGCGCACGCGTGCGCGCCTCCTGGCTGCCCTGCTCCGCCAGCCGGCGCGCCAACGCCAGCGCCGCGCCTTGCGTCGCCATCTCGAGCCAGATCTTGCGCTGGCCCTGCGGCTGCCGCACCAGCGCGATCTTGCGGCCTGCCTGCATCGACAGGGCCTCCACCAGCGCGGCATCGGCTGGCAGATGGCTCACCACGATGATCGGCGGAGGCGCCTGATCAAGGTAGTGCTGGACCATGAAGGCCGACAGCACGCGGGCCGCGATGCGGTCCACGGACAGCGGCCCGGCTTCCGGCACCACCTGCTCGCCTTCGCCCTCCCCGGCATCGTCGCTATCTTCGACGATCATCGCCGCTTCGTCGGCATGCGCGGGGAAATAGGCTTTGTCGCCAAGATGGCGGCCCCCGCGCACCATCGCCAGATTCACGCACGCACGCCCACCCTGCACGGCCACGGACAGAATGTCGATGTCGCGCGCCTGCCCCACCTCCTCCACAGCCTGCCGCTTGAGCACCGTGGAGAGCGCGGCGATCTGGTCGCGCACAGCGGCGGCCTGCTCGAAGCGCAGTTGCACCGCGTGCTCTTCCATCTTGACCTGGAGGCCGTCGAGCACCTCGGTCTCGCGGCCCTGGAGGAAGCGCGCGGCGTTATGCACGTCGCGCGCGTAATCTTCTTCGCTGATCGCCTTCACGCACGGCGCCGTGCAGCGATGAATCTGATGCAGCAGGCAAGGCCGGGTGCGGTTGTTGAACACCGTGTCCTCGCAGGTGCGCAGCTGGAACACCTTCTGCAGGATCTGCATGCTTTCGCGCACCGCGTAGGCACTCGGGAACGGGCCGAAGTACTGGTGCTTGCGGTCCGTCGCCCCCCGGTAGTAGGCCATGCGCGGGAACTTGTGGCCGGTCAGCTTGAGGAATGGATAAGACTTGTCGTCGCGGAACAGGATGTTGTAGCGCGGGGCGAGTGCCTTGATGAGATTGTTCTCAAGCAGCAGCGCCTCGGCCTCCGTCCGGACCACCGTGGTATCGATGCGAGCGATCTTCCCCACCATCATCGCGATGCGCGGCGACAGCTGGGTCTTGTTGAAGTAGCTCGAGACACGCTTTTTCAGGTCGCGCGCCTTGCCCACGTAGAGCACGTTGCCGTCGGCGTCGAAATAGCGGTACACGCCCGGCAGGCCGGGCAGCCGCGCCAGGATCTGCCGGGGGTCGAATGCCGGGATGTCGGCGGGGGCCTCTGCCGGGAGATCCACGCGGACCTCGGCGGGTGCATCGTTCGAAGCGTCGTTCGGGGAAACCGGTTCCTGCTCGGGCATCGGGGGACAAGAAAGTTTGGGCGGCAAGGCGCGCTGGGGCTGGCCTCGCTCTAGAATCGCAAGTTTAGAGCAAATCTTCCGCGTGCCCTCGCGGAACGGGACGCCGCCATGCCCATTCAATCCTGCGACATCTTCTGCACGGTCGTCGATAACTTCGGCGATATCGGCGTTTGCTGGCGCCTGGCGCGCCAACTCTCACAGGAGCACGGCCACGCGGTGCGACTCTGGGTGGATGACCTGGGCAGCTTCGCGCGGCTGGCGCCGGAGATCGACCCGGCACGCGCCTGCCAGCACCTGGGCGGCGTGGAGGTGCGTCGCTGGGATGCCTCTCCCGGTGCCCCGTTCGAGCCGCTGCCGCCGCACGACCTCGTCATCGAGGCGTTCGCCTGCCACCTGCCCGAGCCCTTCCTGGCCACGATGGCCGCCGCGCCGCGCCCGCCGGTATGGATCAACCTGGAATACCTGAGCGCCGAGGCATGGGTCAGCGAGCACCATGCGCTGTCCTCGCCCCATCCGAAGCTGCCGCTGGTGAAGTACTTCTTCTTCCCCGGCTTTGCGCACGGCACGGGCGGGCTGCTGCGGGAGTCAATGCTGGGCGCGCAGCGCGATGCCTTCCTATCCAGCCGCGCCGCGCAATCGACGCTCTGGTACCGGCTCGGCACGCAACCCCTGCCAGATGCGTTGCGCGTAAGCCTGTTCGCCTATACGAATCCCGCCCTACCCGCCTTGCTGGCCCAATGGCGCGACGGCGGCACGCCCGTGCAGTGCCTGGTGCCGCAAGGCCCGGCAGCGCAGCAGGCGGCCGCGTGGTTCGGCGCCCCGGCGGAGCAGGTGGCCCCCGGCACCTCGCTGACGCAAGGCAACCTGACCCTCCAGGTGATTCCGTTCGTGAGGCAGGAAAACTACGACGAACTGCTCTGGGCCTGCGACGTGAACTTCGTGCGTGGCGAGGATTCCTGCGTGCGCGCGCACTGGGCCGCGCGGCCCATGGTCTGGCACATCTACCCGCAGGACGACGTGGCGCACCATGTGAAGCTCGATGCGTGGCTCGAGCGATTCAGCCGGTGCGGCGTGTCGCCGGAGGCTGCCCAGGCCATGACCGCCTTTTGCCATGCCTGGAACGGCCATGGCGCCACCCCGCACGCGCCCGACTGGGCGCAGTTCCACGCACAATTGCCGGCTCTCGCTACGGCCATGGACCGCTGGCAGCGGCAATTGCAGCACTTGGGCGACCTCGCGGCAAATCTGGTGGCCTTTTGCGAAAATCGGGTAAAATAACGGGTTGATTTTGATGATGGCGAGCCAAAAAGAGCAACTGCCGGCCGCGCGCCTTCGCCATACCGCATATCGCGAATCGGGGTCATGAGCGCCCCGGATTACTTTTTTCAGGAAGATAGTTCAGATGAAGATCGCACAAGAACTCCGCGTCGGCAACGTGTTCATGATCGGTTCCGACCCGATGGTCGTGCAGAAGGCCGAGTACAACAAGTCGGGCCGTAACGCCGCCGTCGTCAAGATGAAGTACAAGAACCTGCTGACGGACGCCCCGGGCGAGTCGGTGTTCAAGGCTGACGACAAGTTCGAAGTGGTGATGCTGGATCGCCGCGAATGCACCTACTCGTACTTCGCCGACCCGATGTACGTGTTCATGGACACGGACTACAACCAGTTCGAAGTCGAGCAGGACAGCATGGGCGACGCGCTGAACTACCTCGAAGACGGCATGAACGTGGAAGTGGTGTTCTACAACGAGAAGGCCATCTCGGTGGACATGCCGACCACGCTGGTCCGCGAGATCATCTACACGGAACCGGCCGTCAAGGGCGACACGTCGTCGGGCAAGGTGCTCAAGGGCGCCAAGATTAACACCGGGTTCGAGCTGCAAGTGCCGCTGTTCTGCAACATCGGTGACAAGATCGAAATCGACACGCGTACCGGCGAATACCGCAGCCGCGCCAACTAAGGCGTCGCCGCGAGACAGCAAAAAGGGCAGCTTCGGCTGCCCTTTTTGTTTTTGCCCGCCGACGTCGACGTGTCAGGCGATCAGGTCATGCTCGCGCAGCAGGCGCAGTGCGGCACGATAGTCGGCATCCTGTTGCAGTTTGTTCCAGTCCAGCGGACGCTTGCGACCGAACAGCTTGCGGATGCGGCGTTGCGACACCTTGTCGCCCTTCAGATCGTCCAGTTCCTTCAGCAACTGGTCGGCGCGCTCCGGATGGTTGCAGATCAGCACCATGTCGCAGCCCGCATCGAGCGCGGCTCGCGCGCCCTGGGTCACCGTGCCGGCCACGCTGGCGCCTTCCATGCTCAGGTCGTCGCTGAAGATCACGCCCTCGAAGCCGAGTCGCGTACGCAGTACATCCTGAAGCCAGAACGGCGAGAAGCCGGCCGGGTTCGGGTCGACCTTCGGATAGATCACGTGCGCGGGCATCACGGACGCCAGCGCATTGCCCATCCAGTCATACGGACGCGCGTCGAGGGCCAGAATCTCTTCGACGTCACGCTCGTCGACCGGCACGGCCACGTGCGAATCAGCTTCGACGAAGCCATGACCCGGGAAATGCTTGCCGCAGTTGCTCATGCCAGCCAGCAGCAGGCCGTGCGTGAGATGGTTGGCCAGCATCGTCACCACGCGTGGATCGGCGTGGAACGCGCGGTCGCCGATCACGGCGCTGCGGCCATGGTCGAGATCGAGCACCGGCGTGAAGCTCAGGTCGATGTCGCACGCGCGCAGTTCGGCGGCCAGCACGTAGCCGCACGCGATGGCGACCTTGGTGGCCGTCATCACATCGCGATCCCACAATTCGCCGAGTTTTGCCATCGCCGGCAGGTGCGTGAAGCCATCGGTCTTGGCGCGCTGCACGCGGCCGCCTTCATGATCGATGCAGATCAGCACGTCCTCGCGCACCGCGCGAATCGCCCGCGTCAACGCGGTCAACTGGGCGCGCGACTCGAAATTCCGTGCGAACAGGATCACGCCGCCCGTCAGCGGATGGGCGATGCGACGCATGTCCTCGGCGTCGAGCTGCTTGCCAACCACGTCGAGCACCACCGGGCCCGGATGCTTGCCGGAAACTTTCTTGATCATAGGAATATCTTGAATTCAGGCTGCGTAGGTTCAGGATGCGGTGTCGGCCGGCTGGCCGCCCCGCTCCGCGATGGCGAACGCCACCGCGTACTCGTGTTCGTCACTGACACTGACCCGGATGGTCAGCCCGCGTTCCTGCACCCAGTCGGCCAGCTCACCGGTGCATTGCGGCGTGGGCTCGCCCGACGGCAGGTTCAGCAGTTCCATGGCGCGCCACGTCATCGGCCAGCGCATCCCCAGGCCGATGGCCTTCGAGAACGCCTCCTTGGCCGCGAAGCGCGTGGCCAGGAAGGCCAGCCCGCGCTTCTCCGAGCGCGCCTTGCGCGCGTGATAGACCTTCAGCTCACGCGGGCCGAGCACCTTCTCCGCGAAACGGCCGCGCGTGCGCTCCATCACGCCCTGCACGCGATCGATCTGGATGATGTCGGTGCCGATGCCGTAGATCACGCCGCCTGTCCCGGCACGGGATAACGGGTGCCAAGGCGCGCGGCCACCATGATGGCCTTCATCTCGCGCACCGCGTTCTGCCAACCGACGAACACCGCATGCGCGACGATCGCATGACCGATATTCAGCTCCTTGATGCCGGGCAGTGCCGCGATCTGTTGGACATTGGTGTAATGCAGGCCGTGGCCGGCATTGACGACGAGGCCGTGGCGGATGCCTGCGTCCACGCCTTCGGACACACGACGAAATTCCGCCGCCTGCTCCTCGGGCGTATGGGCGTCGGCGTAACGGCCCGTGTGGATCTCGATGACCGGCGCCTTGCACGCGGCAGCGGCCGCGATCTGGTCCGGATCAGGATCGATAAACAGCGAGACGCGGATGCCCGCATCCGCCAGTTGCCGGCAGGCAGCGCTGACCTGCTCGAAATGGCCGGCGACGTCGAGACCGCCTTCGGTAGTCACTTCCTCGCGCTTCTCAGGTACGAGGCAGACGTCCTGCGGACGGATTTCGCAGGCGATATCGAGCATTTCGCGTGTGATTGCGCACTCCAGGTTCATCCGGGTGGCGAGCTTCGGGCGCAGTGCGCGCACGTCCGCGTCGCGGATATGGCGGCGATCCTCGCGCAGGTGCAGCGTAATCACGTCTGCGCCGGCGATTTCCGCCTGGAGGGCGGCCTCGATCGGGTCAGGGTAGGCGGTGCCGCGCGCATTCCGCAGCGTGGCCACGTGGTCGATGTTGACGCCAAGGTCGATGACGCCGGGATTCGCGTGAAAAATCATGGCTTTACAGAAATTGCAGGTCGATAAGGATTTGCCGCGTTTTCAGCGGCGCACCCTGCAGATAATAATGCAGCAGGAAACGCATCAGGGCGCGGCTTTGTGTGGCGGTCTGGGCGCGGCCGTAGTCGTCCCGCCCCATGTCCAGCAAGGTCTGGCCGGACACCACGGGCCAACTCGACGGATCGCTCGGCTGCGCGCGGCGCACGCCGCGTTCGGGGTGATACACGTAGTCGAGGCCCGGTTGCACCGACTCCCCGGTGCTCACGCACTGGTCGAACGCCACCGCGAACCCGGTCTCCTGCAGCAACACGCGCTCGAAGCTGCGTAGCACCAGACTGGCCGGCTCACCATGCGCGAGCCGCGTCAGCGTGATCATGTAGTGCTTGAACAGCGCCGGATGTGCATCCTCGCGCGGGCAGAAGCGCAATAGCAATTCGTTGAGATAGAAGCCCGATAGCAGCGCATCGCCGGCCAGCGGCAGCATGCCGCCCATGTATTCGGCCTTAGTCAGCGTCTTGACCTCGCCGCGGCCGGTCCAGGAGAGCGAAATCGGATGGAAGTGCTGAAGCACCGAGCGCAGCGCCGAATGCGGCCGCTTGGCGCCCTTCGCCACCATGGCCATGCGGCCGTGGTCGCGCGTGAAGACGTCCAGAATGAGACTGGTCTCACGATAGGGATAGGCGTGGAGCACGAAGCCGGACTCGTTGGTCACGCGCAGCTCGGTGCGCGCGGGCACGATCCGCATGGCCCGGTCCATCATCTCGCGGCCGGCGGCCACGGCCGGGGACAGCCCGGTACCGCCCTGCACTTCCAGCAGTTCGGCGGCCTCCTCGGCGATGGGATCGGCGCTCCGCGCGCGCCTGGGCGCGGCTCGGGGCGCGTCAGGCATCTTGCTCACTCGTAGCCGTAGGCCCGCAGTCCGGCTTCGTTGTCGGCCCAGCCGCTCTTGACCTTGATCCACATCTCCAGGTAGACCTTGCCGTCGAACAGCTTCTCCATGTCGAGGCGCGCCTCGGTGGAGATCTGCTTGAGCTTGGCACCCTTGTTGCCGATGATCATGGCCTTGTGCGCGTCGCGCTCGACCAGGATCGTCGCAAACACGCGGCGCAGCCGACCTTCGGTCTCGAACTTGTCGATGATCACGGTGCTCGTGTACGGCAGCTCATCGCCAGTCCAGCGGAAGACCTTCTCGCGGATGATTTCCGAGGCCAGGAAGCGCTCGCTGCGGTCGGTCATCGCATCGGCGTCGTACATCGGCTCGCCTTCGAGCAGGTACGGACGGATGATGGCCAGCAGCCGCGTGATGTGATCGTGCGTCTTCGCCGACATCGGCACCACTTCCCGGAACGGGAACAGCTGTCCCATCTTTTCCAGGAACGGCATCATCACCTCGGCGCGGTTCTCGCCCAGGCGATCGAGCTTGTTGGTGACCAGCAGCACCGGCACGTTCTTCGGCAGCAACGACAGCACCTTCTCGTCATCGGCGCTGAAATAGCCGGCTTCCACGACGAACAGCACCAGATCCACCGTAGACAGCGTGGACGTGACTGCGCGGTTCAGCGAGCGGTTCAGCGCGCTGGCGTGGCGGGTCTGGAAGCCTGGCGTATCKACGAAAACGAACTGCGCGTCATCGGTGGTCTGGATACCGACGATGCGATGGCGCGTGGTTTGCGCCTTGCGGGACGTGATGCTGACCTTCTGGCCGACAAGTGCATTCATCAACGTGGACTTGCCCACGTTGGGGCGGCCAACAATGGCCACCGTGCCGCAGCGGAACGCCTTGGCATCCGAGGGTGCCTGGGCGTCCTGCTGCGGAGGGGTAGATTCGGTCATTCCTTCAACCTGAGAGACAACTGGGGATCCGGTGGCACCGGCTGCTTGCGGGTCTTGCCCGTGCGCTCGGCCCGGCTGCGCTTGAGCAGCTGGGGCACGAGCTTCTGCACCTCATCCAGCGCGAGCTTGGCCGCCGCCTGCTCGGCCGCACGGCGCGAGGCGCCGGTGCCGAACACGCGCACCTCCAGTTTAGGCACGGTGCATTCGACTTCAAACTGCTGGCTGTGTGCGGCACCGTGTGTGGCGATGACGTTGTACTGCGGCAGGGCGATCTTGTGGCCCTGCAGATACTCCTGGAGCAGGGTCTTGGCGTCCTTCCCCAGCGTACGGGGGTCCACCTGCTCCAGAATGGGGATATACAGCTTGCGGATCAGCGCCCGCGCGGCGTCAAAGCCGGCATCGAGGAACACTGCGCCGACAATGGCCTCCAGCGCATCCGCCAGAATCGACGGACGGCGGAAGCCGCCGCTCTTCAACTCGCCCTCGCCCAGGCGCAGGGCGTCGGAAAGCTGGAGCATCTGGGCGATCTCGTACAGCGCCTGCTGCTTGACCAGGTTGGCGCGCACGCGGGAAAGATCACCCTCATCGAGCTTGCCGAACATGCCGTAGAGCATGTCGGCCACGGCGCAGTTCAGCACCGAGTCGCCCAGAAATTCCAGGCGCTCGTTGTGATGGGCGCTATGACTGCGATGGGTGAGCGCCTGCTGCAGCAATTCGGGCTTGCTGAATCGGTAGCCGAGACGTTGCTGCAAGGCGTCGAGGATCATGTCGTTACTGCGTTCCCGAATAGGTAATCAATAGACTCATCGGACCATAGACGGGAATCTCGGTCCGGTACGAAAAACCAATGCTGCGTATCCTGCCGGCTTCGTCCTCGATCACGTCGAGATCGTCGCCCTTGAGCGCCTCGATGCGATCGATCTGGGCCTGCTTGTCGAAGTTGGCCGCCACATCCTTGCGGTTGACCGACCGATCCTTCGCGTAATTCACTGCCCGCTTGACCGAGAAGTATTCGAGCATGCTAGGAATCGCCTTTACCGCCGGCAGCACCACCGCAATCACGATAATGATGACGATCAGCAACGACCCCAACGAAAATCCACGTGATCTTTCAAGCACACCCACGCGGATATTTCCCCTCTTCCCCGAAAAACCCAACTTCTGACCCATTTTGCGCTTCCCTCGTTTTTTGAGTGTATTTGCGCTGCGCGAGGCGTCCGACCGTTACTTGAACGACCCCACGCGCCCAAAATTGCCGAGGTTCATCCAGATCACGAACGCCTTGCCTACGACGTTCTTGTCCGGGACGAAGCCCCAGTAACGTGAATCCAGGCTGTTGTCACGGTTGTCGCCCATGACGAAATAGTGCCCTTCCGGCACTTTACACGTCAGCCCCTGCTGATTGTAAGTGCAGTTCTCGCGGAACGGGAAATCGGGATCCGCGCCCGCCACGAACGCCGGACGGTCGGCATCGTTCAGGATGCCATGCGCCACGCCGCCCGGCAGCGTCTCGGTGAAATGCTTCGAATAGGACAGCCGCTCCTCGTCGAGGTAGTCGGGCAAGGCGCTGTACTCGGCCGGCTTGCCGTTCACGGTCAGCTTCTTGTTCTCGTAGCGCACCATGTCGCCGGGCACGCCTACCACGCGCTTGATGTAGTCGAGCGACTCGTCCTTCGGGTAGCGGAACACCATCACGTCACCGCGCTGCGGCGTGCCAACGTCGAGGACCTTCTTGTTCACCACCGGCAGGCGGATGCCGTAGTCGTACTTGTTGACGAGGATGAAGTCGCCGATCAGCAGCGTCGGGATCATCGAGCCGGACGGGATCTTGAAGGGCTCCACCACGAAGGAGCGAAGCACGAACACCGCGAGGATGACCGGGAAGAAGCTCGCCGAGTACTCGAGCCACCACGGCTGGCGCAGCTTTTCCTCGGCCAGCCGGGCGCGCGAGGCGTCCAGCTCGGTGCTACCGTGCACCGCCTGCATGTCGCCGCGGCGCGCGTCGAACTCGGCCAGGGCCAGATGCGCCACGCTACGGCGCTGGCGCTCGAAGACCAGCTTGTCGGCAACCCAGGCAATGCCTGTAATGACCACCAGCACAAAAAGGATCAGTGCAAAATTCATGACGGCTTGGCGTTGATTTTTTAGAAGATCGTCTTGTCACCCAGCCAGCGGACTTGGCGCTGGCCTGCGGCTTACTTGTCATCCACCTGCAGGATCGCCAGGAAAGCCTCCTGCGGGATCTCCACGGTGCCCACCTGCTTCATGCGCTTCTTGCCCGCCTTCTGCTTCTCCAGCAGCTTCTTCTTCCGCGAGATGTCGCCGCCGTAGCACTTGGCCAGCACGTTCTTGCGCAGCGCCTTCACGTTCTCGCGGGCGATGATGTTCGCCCCGATCGCCGCCTGGATAGCCACGTCGTACATCTGGCGCGGGATGATTTCGCGCATCTTGGCAGCCACCTCGCGCCCGCGATATTGCGAGTTCGAGCGGTGCACGATCACGGACAGCGCGTCGACCTTGTCGCTGTTGATCAGGATGTCCACCTTCACCACGTCCGATGGGCGATATTCCTTGAACTCGTAATCCATCGACGCATAGCCGCGCGACACCGACTTCAGCCGATCGAAGAAGTCCATCACGATCTCGGCCATCGGGATCTCGTAGGTCAGCTGCACCTGCTTGCCGTGGTAGCTCATGTTGATCTGCGAGCCGCGCTTCTGCGTGCAAAGCGTGATCACGGAGCCAACGTAGTCCTGCGGCATGTACAGGTTGACCGTGACGATCGGTTCCAGGATCGCCTCGATCCGACTCGGATCGGGCATCTTGGCCGGATTTTCCACGGTCAGCACCGTGCCGTCGCGCATCTGCACCTGGTAGACCACCGTCGGCGCGGTGGTGATCAGGTCCATGTCGAACTCGCGCTCGAGGCGTTCCTGCACGATTTCCATGTGCAGCAGGCCCAGGAAGCCGCAGCGGAAGCCGAAGCCCAGCGCCTGGGACACTTCCGGCTCGTATTGCAGCGAGGCGTCGTTCAGGCGCAGCTTCTCGAGCGATTCGCGCAACGCCTCGTACTGGTTCGATTCCACCGGATACAGGCCGGCGAACACCTGTGGCTTGACTTCCTTGAAGCCCGGCAGCGGCTCGGTCGCCTTGCGCGCCGTGGTGGTAATGGTATCGCCCACCTTGGCCGCCTTCAGTTCCTTGATGCCCGCGATCACGAAGCCTACCTGCCCCGCAGAGAGCGACTCGCGCGGCATCGACTTCGGCGAGAACACGCCCACCTGCTCCACCAGATGCTGCGCGCCCGTGGCCATCAGCAGGACCTTGTCCTTCGGGCGCAGCGTCCCATTGACCACGCGCACCAGCATGACCACGCCGACGTAATTGTCGAACCAGGAGTCGATGATCAGCGCCTGCAGCGGGGCCGCGGGGTCGCCCTTGGGCGGCGGCACCTTGGCAATCATCGCCTCGATCACGTCTTCCACGCCCTGGCCGGTCTTGGCCGAGCACGGCGTGGCGTCGTGGGCGTCAATGCCGATCACGTCCTCGATTTCCTGGATCGCATTGGCGGGGTCCGCCTGCGGCAGGTCGATCTTGTTGAGCACGGGCACCACTTCCACGCCCAGTTCGATGGCCGTGTAGCAGTTGGCCACGGTCTGGGCTTCCACGCCCTGCGAAGCATCCACCACCAGCAGCGCGCCTTCGCAGGCGGACAGCGAGCGGCTGACTTCGTAGCTGAAGTCCACGTGCCCCGGGGTGTCGATCAGGTTGAGGTTGTAGACCTGGCCATCGCGCGCCTTGTAGCTAAGCGCCGCGGTCTGGGCCTTGATGGTGATGCCGCGCTCCTTCTCGATGTCCATCGAGTCGAGCACCTGCGCTTCCATCTCGCGATCGGACAGCCCGCCACACCGTTGAATGATTCGGTCGGCCAGGGTCGATTTCCCATGGTCGATGTGGGCAATGATCGAGAAATTACGAATGTGGTCCATCTAGCGTTCTGGGGAGCGCCGGCGCGCCAGGTGGGACGGGGGCGCGGGAGCATAAATAAGGTGGGGCGCAATGCGTGCGCCAATCCGCGATTTTACCGGATTTTCAAGGACTTCCGGCGCGGTAAATGGTGTCGGAACCGTGATCGGCACTTTCCGTGCAGGCGCCCGAAAATGGCGTATCGCGCACCTGAAAACACATCGCGCCGGACATCGAGTCCGGCGCGATGGGTAGTTCTGGCCAGGGGACTCCCCCGGACCGTCTTACCGCGCCTGACTCGGGCGCAGCGTCAGCACTTGGGTAGCGTCGCCACGGCGCACGAACACGGCCGCCATCTTGTTCTTGTCCAGCGCCTTCACCATGTCGTTGAACTGGCGCGCGTTGGTCACGTCGGCGTCGCCCAGGCGCAGGATGATGTCGCCCGGACGGATGCCGGCACGTGCCGCCGGGCCGTCTGCCGCCTCCACTTCCACGCCGGACTTGATCTTCAGCTCCTTGAGCTTGGTCTCGGCTATGTCGGTGACGATCATCCCCAGCGCGTTCGGCTTGGCGGCCGGCGCGGCTTCGTCCGCGCTACCGCCCCGCTTGTCGCCCCGGCGCGCCACGGCACGGGCATTGTCCGGCTCGAGTTCGGTCACCGTCACGGAAACGTCACGCGTCTGCCCCTTGCGCCACACCTGCAGCGGCACACGGGTGCCCGGCTTGGTGTCGCCGACCATGCGCGGCAGGTCCGACGCCTTTTCGATGTCGCGGCCGTTGAACTTCAGGATGATGTCGCCGGCCTCAATGCCAGCCTTCTCGGCCGGTCCGCCCGGCTCCACGCTGCCGACCAGTGCGCCACGCGCACGGCCCAGGCCCAGCGAGTCCGCCACTTCCTTGGTCACATCGCCGATGGCCACGGCGATCCGGCCACGGGTCACCTTGCCGGACGACTTAAGCTGCTCCGACACGCGCATCGCTTCGTCGATCGGAATCGCGAACGAAATGCCCATGTAGCCGCCGCTACGGCTGTAGATCTGCGAATTGATGCCGATCACTTCGCCGCGCAGATTGATCAGCGGCCCGCCCGAATTACCGGGGTTCACGGCCACGTCGGTCTGGATGAACGGCAGGTAGTCGCCCGTGTCGCGGCCCTTGGCCGAAACGATACCGGCGGTCACGCTGTTGTCGAGCCCGAACGGCGAGCCGATGGCGAGCACCCACTCACCCGGGCGGATCTTGTCCGAATCGCCAAGCGGCAGCCGCGGCAGGTTGTTCGCTTCCACCTTGATCAGGGCCACGTCGGTGCGGCGGTCGGAGCCGATCAGCTTGGCCTTGAATTCGCGCTTGTCGGGGAGCGTCACATAGATGGTCTCGGCGTCCGCCACCACGTGGGCGTTGGTCATCACGTAGCCATCCTGGCTGATGATGAAGCCGGACCCTACGCCACGGCTCTGTTCCTCGCCCTGCGGCGGCTGGCCACGGCGCGGCGGGGTCGGCCCACCCGGTGCGCCCGGCATCGGCACGCCGAAGAAGCGACGGAAGAACTCGGCCATCTCGTCGTCTTCGGGCGAATTGCCACCACGCGAGCGGATGCGCTCGGTGGTCCGGATGTTGACGACGGCCGGGCTGGCCTTCTCCACCAGGTCGGTGAAATCGGGCAGGTTGTAGTTCGAGGCAGCCGCCTGGGCATGCCCCACCTGGGCAACAGCCGGACCCAGCACGAGCATGGCAGCCATGACCATGGTTCGCACCAGGGCTGGGGATTTGGAAATCATCGACAACTCCCGGGAGATCAGCGAGAAACGGATGCCTTGCGGGACGTCGGAGCCGATCGACCCCGCAAGGCGGAACTTCAAGCGCTACTGGCCTGCACCAAGCGGCCGGCCCGGGGTTCGCTGCCCCGGAGCCAGCGCGCTCATGCGCTCAGTGTACCGTCTTGGGCGGGCGGTACTCCACGCCGGCGGCGAACTGCCTGACCGTGGCGGCCGGCACCTCGCCCACCACCGTGATCCAGTAGTCAGCCACGCGGCGCACCACGACCTGCGTGGCGCCGAGCGAAGCCACGCCTTCTCGGCGTGCGCGTTGTTCCGATACGGGTTCGATAAAGATCGACAACCCGGTCAGACCGTCGCTGTAGACGATCTGAAGCACCTCGAAGACCTGCCCCGGCTTGCTGCCCTGGGCGGGCGGGCGCAAATCGCCCAGCGGGCGGCGCACTTCGCGGATCTTCTGGAAACCCTTGAGCGGCGAACCGATGATCCACCCCTCGTCGGCCACATTGGCCGGCTGGTAGGTGACTTCGTAGCGGTTCCACGACTGCGAACTCTTGATGGCGGACAGGATGCGTTGCTTGTCCGACGGCACGCCGATATCGACCTGCGAGAACGCCACCTGCTCGAGCACCTTGCCGCCCTCGCCGATGGTCTGGGCGCGCATCAGCAGACCCGAGCCCTTGTCGGCCCACAGGCGCACCGCGTAGCGCGCGGCGTCGTGCGGTTCGAGCGAGAACACCTCGCACTCGACGCCCGCCACGCGCTCGCCGGGCAGCTTGCGCATGTCGTACAGCTCGAGCACATCGCTCTTGTTGGTGGCGAGCAGCGCCGGGAAGCGGTCCTTCGCCTCCTGTTTCTCCACGACCACGAGCTTGGCTTCCGGAATCAGGCTGTGCACGACGTCGTTCTGGCGCAGCACCTCGCGCGGCTTGCCGTCGAGCGTTTCCAGGCGTTCGTACTCGTTGTGGACGAGATCGCTGTAATGCTGGATTCGCGACGCATGCATGACGCTGCCCCGCTGATAGATCAGCGTGCCGACATAATTCTCGCGCTGGGCGGCACGGTGGATCTTGTTGAGCCACGCCGTGGCGTCGCGTCGGTTCAGCGTATTGTCAGACGGCTGCGCCGTTGCGGCGGCAGCGGTCAGACACAAGGCCAGAAAAAAGGACCTGCGCAGGCCCTTCCTTCTGTGTACGCCCGCTACGTCGGCGAGCGACATTCCTTTATGCATGTCCGGCATTATTCCTGCGAATTTTCCTGTGAGAAGTTTGCGCCATTCGCCACTGTGCGCATGGTCGGCACAAAGGCTTCGGTCGCGACCGACGTGCGATGGGCACGCAGGTATTCGTCAAGGCGCGGATCGCGAATCATCTGGGCGCTGTCAGCGGCCACGGTCACGATCGAACCGGCCTTGGCCGGCGTGGCGGATTGCTCGACGCGGGCCACGACGGCATCGGGCGTACCGATATCACCCGGACCACGCATCTGCGGCACCACAACCCAGCTCACGGCCGCCACAGCGGCGGCGATGGCCGTGCCCGGCATCACGCGGCGCACCCACGACGGGCGCACCAGCAGGCGTTGACGGCCAGCGGCAGCCACGGCGGGCACGAGCACATGGGGCTCGGCTTCCAGGCGTGCGGAGAATCGGGAAAGAAACGCATCGGTCGATCCAGCGTGCGTCAGCTCTTCCGAACGCAGCGTGTCACCGATCAGCTGGTAGACGGTCCAGTCCGTCATGCCGGTGTCGCTCTTCGCGAGACCCAGCACGGCGTCCACTTCGTTCGGCGCCAGCTCGCCATCCATCAAAACGGAGATTTGCTCCGATGCTTCCACTACATGAACCGACTGCTTATGAGCCTGACCCATTTCCCACCCCAAGAAATTCCATTGAACACCGATAAATCCCGTACTGCTGCTTGTCGTTTATCGATGCAGGAATTGGCTGCAACGCTGGCTGCACGACATTCTTCAACTTGCTACCTCTACCACCGCTTGCCCTCGGCTGTTCCCAGCAGGGGGCGCAACTTGTCGGCAATCGCCTCGCGGGCGCGGAAGATCCGTGACCGCACGGTGCCGATCGGGCAACCCATGGCTTCGGCGATTTCCTCATAGCTGAGGCCCTCGATTTCGCGCAGGGTGATGGCGGTACGCAATTCCTCCGGCAGCGCCTCCATCGCGCGGTTGACCGTCTCGGCCACCTGACGCGTGTGGAGCATGGACTCCGGCGTATTGATATCCCTTAGTTGCTCGCCGTCTGCAAAAGTTTCAGCCTCTTCGGCGTCAATATCGCTGGACGCCTCCGGGCGGCGGCCCTGCGTGGCCAGGTAGTTCTTGGCGGTGTTCACGGCGATGCGGTACAGCCACGTGTAGAAGGCGGATTCGCCCCGGAACTGGGGAAGCGCGCGGTATGCCTTGATAAAGGCATCCTGCGCCACATCCTCCACTTCAGCGGGATCGCGGACAAGGCGCGAAATGAGCCGGATGATCTTGCGGTGGTATTTGGCCACCAGCAACTCAAAGGCTCGTTTGTCGCCCTGCTGGACGCGTTCAACTAGAAGCTGATCGGCTTCGCGTTCGCTCACGAATGGTTCACCTGCAGTGTATCTCTTGGTTTTGTCGTCACGACAAACGTTGTATTTTACCTACGAATCGGGACCCACCGGGTGTCGCGAAGCGCATTCTGTGACCGCCCGTCCGCATGTTTGGTTCCGCATGCCGAAATGAAGCGGGGCTCGCCGTGGCGAGCCCCGTGATACCCGTCGCGGTCAGACGCGGCGGAAAACAAGCGTACCGTTGGTGCCGCCAAAACCGAAGTTGTTCTTCACGGCCACGTCGATATTCATCTCACGCGCCGTATTCGCCACGTAGTCAAGATCGCATTCCGGATCCTGATTGAAGATGTTGATCGTCGGCGGCGAAAGCTGGTTGTGGATCGCCAGCACGGTGAAGACCGACTCGAGGCCACCGGCACCGCCCAAAAGGTGACCGGTCATCGACTTCGTCGAATTGACCACCATCTTGTAGGCGTGTTCGCCGAAGGCCAGCTTCACGGCGTCGGACTCGTTCTTGTCGCCCAGCGGCGTGGACGTGCCGTGCGCGTTCAGATACTGCACTTCGTCGGCATTGACGCCGGCGTTCTTCAGCGCGGCCACCATGCAACGGCGCGGGCCGTCGGTGTTCGGGGCGGTCATGTGGAACGCGTCGCCGCTCATGCCGAAGCCGATCAGCTCCGCATAGATCCTGGCGCCACGTGCCTTGGCCGACTCGTACTCCTCGAGCATCATCACGCCGGCACCCTCGCCCAGCACGAAACCGTCGCGGTCCTTGTCCCACGGACGCGAGGCCGTAGCCGGGTCGTCGTTGCGGGTGGACAGCGCGCGGGCCGCGGCAAAGCCGCCAATGCCCAGCGGCGAAACCGTCGACTCCGCACCGCCGGCCAGCATCGCGTCGGCGTCGCCAGCCTGGATCAGGCGGGCGGCCAGGCCGATGCTGTGCAGGCCGGTCGTGCAGGCCGTCACGGCCGCGAGGTTCGGGCCCTTCAGGCCGTGGTAGATCGACAAATGGCCCGAGATCATGTTGATGATCGAGCCCGGAACGAAGAACGGCGAAATCCGGCGCGGGCCGCGATTGGCCAGCTCCATCTGCGTATCTTCGATCATCGGCAGTCCGCCGATGCCGGAGCCAACCAGCACGCCGATGCGCTCGGCGTTTTCCTCGGTCACTTCCAGGCCGCTATCCTTCAGCGCCTGGGTACCCGCCGCGATACCGAAATGGATAAACGTATCCATACGGGGGGCTTCCTTCGCCGGAACATATTCCTCGACGTTGAAACCCTTCACTTCGCCAGCAAAATGCACGGCGAGCGCGGAGTGATCGAATTTGGTAATGGTGGCGATGCCGGACTTGCCGGCAACCAGGTTGGCCCAGCCTTCGGCAACCGTGTTTCCGACCGGAGACACAAGGCCAAGCCCAGTGACGACGACGCGACGACGGCTCACTATGATTTCCTACGAGTGCGTGAAGCGGAATTGGATTGATTCAGGATCTCGCCGATCGGGCCGTTAGTCATTGCATGCGGCGCGCAATACGGTTTGAGATCATTCCGATTCTGCTTCTTCGAACAGACGAAAGCCACAGAAAACAACCGGACAGGACCGTGACGGCCCCACCCTTGTGCCTTCTGTGGCTCGGAATACGAAGACGACGGCTTAGGCCTTGACGTGCGCGGTGGCGTAGTCGATGGCCTGTTGCACGGTCGTGATCTTTTCGGCTTCCTCATCAGGAATTTCCATGCCGAATTCATCTTCCAACGCCATCACGAGTTCAACCGTGTCCAGCGAGTCCGCGCCGAGATCGTTCACGAACGACGATTCGTTCTTGATGTCTGCCTCGGCCACGCCAAGCTGTTCAGCCACGATTTTCTTGACGCGTTGTTCGATATTGTCCATGTAACCCTCCAGGGAAGTTCGACAAAAAGTGGGCGCATTTTAGCAGGTTTGGACCACAAAAAATCCGCCTGCCATCTATTGCAAGAATCGCGCCCGTTCGGTTTGAAAAACAACTGCTTCGCCCGCCATCTTTCGGCTTCTTCGCCGAAATGTACGTCGGGTAATGCAATCAATTCATGTACATGCCGCCGTTCACGTGCAGCGTGGTGCCCGTGATGTAGGCGGCCTGCGGACCGGCCAGGAACGCCACCGCATGCGCGATGTCTTCCGGCTGGCCGAGTCGTCCCAGCGGGATCTGGGTCTTCAGCGCCGTATGCTGCTCGTCCGACAGGACCTTGGTCATGTCGGTGTCGATGAAGCCCGGCGCCACGCAGTTCACGGTGACGTTGCGGCTGCCGATCTCGCGCGCCAGCGCGCGGGCCATACCCTCCACGCCGGCCTTGGCCGCCGCGTAGTTCATCTGGCCCGGGTTGCCCGTGGAGCCCACCACCGAGGTGATGTTGATGATGCGGCCGGTGCGGGCCTTCATCATCGGGCGCAGCACGGCGCGCGACAGGCGGAACACTGCCGTCAGGTTCGTGTCGATGACGCTCGTCCAGTCATCGTCCTTCATGCGCATGGCCAGCTGGTCCTGGGTAATGCCGGCATTGTTCACCAGCACGGCCAGGCCGCCGTGGGCCTTCACGATCTCTTCGATCACGGCTTCGCAGCGTGCGGCGTCGTTCACATTCAACACCACGCCGCGGCCCTGCAGGCCCTCGGCCGTCAGGTATTCGCCGATGGCAGCCGCGCCGGACTCGCTCGTGGCGGTGCCGATCACGGTGGCGCCCTGACGCGCCAGTTCCAGGGCGATGGCCCGGCCAATGCCGCGCGACGCACCCGTCACCAGGGCGACCTGATTTTCCAGAGTCTTGCTCATGTTGCGATGTTCCTTGGCTTACTTCAGCAGCGCCAGCGTGTCTTGCAGCGATGCGGGGTCGAAGATCGCGCCGCCGACGAGGTTGCCGTCGATGCGCTTGGTCATGCCGGCCAGCACCTTGCCGGGGCCGCATTCGATCACATGGGTCACGCCTTCGGCGGCCATCTTCTGCACGCACTCTACCCAGCGTACCGGGGCGGCGGCCTGGCGCACCAGGGCGTCCTTGATCTGGGCCGGGTCGTTGGCGATGGCCACGTCCACGTTATTGATGACCGGGATCGACGGCGCCGAGAACGCCAGCCCTGCCATGCGCTCCTTGAGGCGGTCCGAGGCGGGCTTCAGCAGCGACGAATGGAACGGCGCCGAGACTGGCAGCGGCAGCGCGCGCTTGGCGCCCTTGGCCTTGGCAATCTCGCAGGCCTTTTCCACGGCGGCCTTGTGGCCGGCGATCACCACCTGCGAAGGGGCGTTGAAGTTGACGGCCTCGACCACGCCGGCGACGGACGCCTCGGCACAAGCCGCGCGCACGTCGTCATCGGACAGGCCGAGAATGGCGGCCATGCCGCCCTGGCCCACCGGCACGGCTTCCTGCATCGCCTGTGCGCGGAAGCGCACCAGCGGCACCGCATCGGCGAACGGGATCACGCCTGCAGCCACCAGCGCCGAGTACTCGCCCAGGCTGTGGCCAGCCACCAGGGCCGGGGCCGGGCCGCCGGCGTCCAGCCAGGCGCGGTACACGGCCACGGCGGCGGTCAGCATCACGGGCTGGGTGTTGGTCGTCAGGTTCAGTTCTTCCGCCGGACCTTCCGCGATCAGGCGGCCGATGTCCTGGCCCAGCGCGGTGGAGGCTTCCTCCAGCGTGGCGCGGACCACCGGGTTGTCGGCGAACGCGTTGAGCATGCCGACCGATTGCGAGCCCTGGCCAGGGAAAACGAATGCGAATTTCATCGGGAATCCAGTCTTAACGATTCAGACGAGCGTGTCGGGGCGCACGCGCCCTCTCAGGCACGCCGCGCCGGACCGCATCTTACATGCGCAGCAGCACCGCGCCCCAGGTGAAGCCGCCGCCAACGCCTTCCAGCATCACGGTCTGGCCCGGGCGGATGCGGCCGTCGCGTACGGCCACATCGAGTGCCAGCGGGATCGACGCCGCCGACGTATTGCCATGCTCGTGCACCGTGGCGATCATCCGCTCGGCCGGCAGGCCCAGCTTGCGCGCCGTGCCCTGCATGATGCGGATATTGGCCTGGTGCGGCACCAGCCAGTCGATTTCATCCGACTGGATCTCGGCCGCAGCCATGGCCTCGCGCGCCACTTTGTCCAGCACGTTCACGGCCAGCTTGAACACCGCCTGGCCGTCCATGTGCAGGAAGGCATTGCCGGTGATGGCGCCGCCCGAGACATTGCCCGGCACACAGAGGATGTCCACGTGGCTGCCATCGGCATGCATGGCCGACGACAGGATGCCCGGCTCGTCCGAGGCGGTCAGCACCACGGCGCCGGCGCCGTCGCCGAACAGCACGCAGGTCGTGCGGTCGTTGAAATCGAGGATGCGGGAGAACACTTCGGTGCCGATCACCAGCACGTTCTTGTGGGAGCCGCTGCGGATGAACTTGTCCGCCGTGGAGAGCGCGTAGACGAAGCCCGAGCACACGGCCTGCATGTCGAAGGCCGCACAATGGTTCGTAATGCCGAGCTTCTGCTGCACCAGGCAGGCGGTGCTCGGGAACACGAAGTCGGGCGTGGAGGTGGCCACGATGATCAGGTCGATGTCCTGGCGCTCGATGCCGGCCGCCTTGATCGCCTGCTCGGCCGCCTGCACGGCCAGGTCGCTGGCCGTGACGTCCGGCTCGGCCCAGTGCCGCGCCGAAATGCCGCTGCGCGAGACGATCCACTCGTCGCTGGTTTCGATGCCACGCTCGGCCAGCTGTGCTGCCAGCTCTTGATTGGTGACACGCCGCGGGGGCAGGTAGCTCCCGGTACCGATGATTTTTGCGAACTTGGTCATGTCTGTCGGATCGTGATGCTCACCCGGGCCGCCCTTGGACAGCCGCCACGGCCCCCGCCACTCAGGGGGCACGAAGCTTCAGGCGGCATGGGTATCGGGATGTGGGTCCGGTGCGTCGGTCTCCGGGCCGCCGGTCGCGGGCGCCGCGGCGCCGGACTTGTTGGCGAAGACCCTTGCTATACGTTCGATTACGCCGTTTCTGGCCGCATCATACCCGCGTTTGATCGCCCATTCAAAAGAGTGGGCGTCGGCGGAACCGTGACTCTTGATCACCAGCCCGCGCAGGCCCAGCAGCGAGGCGCCGTTGTAGCGCGCAGGGTCCAGCCGGCGCGCCAGGCGCGACAGCACGGGCATGGCCACGGCGGCCAGCAGCTTGGTGAACCAGGAGCGCGTGAACTCTTCCTTGATCATGCCGCCGATCATCTTGGCCAGGCCCTCGGTGCTCTTGAGCGCCACATTGCCGACGAAGCCGTCGCAGACCACGATGTCCGTCGTGCCCTTGAAGATGTCGTTGCCTTCCACGTTGCCGTAGAAATTCAGCTCGGAAGCGCGCAGCAACTCGCCGGCGGCCTTGACCACCTCGTTGCCCTTGATCACTTCCTCGCCGATATTGAGCAGGCCCACCGTGGGGTGATCCTTGTGATCCACCACGGACACCATGGCCTCCGCCATGCGGGCGAACTGGAGCAGGTGCCCCGGCTCGCAGTCGGCGTTGGCGCCCAGGTCGAGCACCGTGGTGCCCCAGCCCTGCTCATTGGGAATGGTCGTAGCGATGGCTGGCCGCTCGATGCCCTCGAGCGTCTTCAGCACATAGCGCGACACGGCCATCAGCGCGCCGGTGTTGCCGGCGGAGATGAGCGCGTCGGCGCGGCCTTCCTTGACCTGCGTGGCCGCCACGCGCATCGAAGAGTCCTTCTTCTTGCGCAGCGCCACTTCCACCGGGTCATCCATCGTGATGACCTCGGTTGCCGCCACCACGGTGACGCGCGGATGATCGGTGGCATGCAGCTTCTTGAGCTGCGCGCCGATGGCGTCGGGCAAGCCGACGAGGATCATCTCGGCGTCATCGTGACGGGAAAGAAAACTGATCGCCGCCGGCACGGTCACGGACACTCCGTGATCGCCGCCCATGCAGTCGATAGCGAGCTTGATCGTCATTGTTTCCAGATACGGAATGCGCACCGGCATCCGCCGCCTCGGTTTGCGGGGACGCAACCAGCCGGACGCGCGGATACGTTGCCGGGTGGGCGCCGAGCGCCCAACAAAAAAGCGGCAACGAGCTTGCCGCTTTCCTGTTTTACACCTGACAACGTGCGCGAGCGAGACACAGGGTCACGCCAGACGACCTGGTCAGTCGTTCTTGGTCTTGATGACCTTGCGGCCACGGTAGTAGCCGTTCGGGCTCACGTGGTGACGCAGGTGGGTCTCGCCCGTGGTCGGCTCAACGGCCAGGGGTGCGACCGACAGATGGTCGTGCGAACGATGCATGCCGCGCTTGGACGGCGACTTCTTGTTCTGTTGAACTGCCATGATGACTCCTTCGAGAATTTTCCGATATTAACACACGCATCCTGCGCGAGGCGTAGCCGGGGCCCGGCCGGATGCTTGACCTGCTACCCGAGGACGGGTGCGCCGGCCGCTCTGTTGCGGCGTCAGTGCTTCGTCTTCAGGCCGGCCAGCGCCGCAAAGGGCGATGGCCGCTTTTCCTCTTCGGGCGGAGCCTCAGGCTCCACCTCACCGTCCGCGCCGGTCACGAGCGACTCGTGCACGGCCGGACAGACCATATGCTTGGGTGCCGACGGCAACGCCAGCAGCACCTCGTCTTCCATCAGTTCCAGCGGCGAAAACTTCTTCGACCCGACGATCACGTCGACGTCGTCGTCATCCATGGGTGCCGAATCCGCCGCTTCTTCGCTGGCCATGACCTCGAAGCGCATCGACGTGTCGATCGGCTCCGGGTAGACCTGCAGGCAGCGCTGGCAATCGAGCCAGACCCGGCCTTGCATGGTCACGTCGACGAACAGCCGCTGCGACACCGCTGCGCCAACTTCCACAGCTTCCTCGCGCATGAAGCCGGTGAGCGTGTAGTGAAACGTCTCGTCCGGTGCCGATGCTGGCGCATCCGCGGCCGTCTCGGCTAAGATGCGCGGCAAATCGCGCGTCGCCACGTCGCCCGCCACGCTGCCACCCTTGCGGCAGAAGGCGAACAGATCGGTTTCGCGCAGATCGAATGCCGCGGCGGACGCCGCTGGCTGGGTCGGCTGACTCATGTACGCTGAATCGCTGGAAAAATGCCTTGTTTGCCACACCTGGGACGATCCACGCCATCGAGGGCGGATACGCCTGCCGCGATGGCTTCCGATCACGGCCGGGCACGAATGTGCCTGTGTGGCTAAACGCGCGATTATAAGCTGAAAAACGGGAGCCGGTCAAAGTATACAACCGACCATTCCCCTCTCCTTCCGACGCTACCTCTATATATATGTCGTCCTCCGCTATCCACCCGCCCCTGATCCTCGGGTCGAGTTCTCCATACCGGCGCGAACTGCTCGCGCGGCTGCGCATTCCGTTCGACGTGGCCGTGCCAGACATCGACGAAACCCCGCTGGCCGGCGAGGCGCCTGAAGCCACGGCCCTGCGCCTCTCGCGCCGCAAGGCCGAGGCGATCGCCGCGCGCCACCCCGGCGCGCTGGTTATCGGCTCGGACCAGGTCTGCACACTCGACGGCGCCCAGATCGGCAAACCCGGCAGCCACGAGAAGGCGCTGGCCCAGCTGCAGCGGATGCGTGGACGAACCGTCACATTTCATTCGGCGCTATGCCTGCTCGACAGCCGCACCGGCGAAGCCCAACTGGCCGATGTGCAGACCCGGGCGACCTTCCGCGACCTGCCCGATGCCGAACTCGACGCCTACCTGCGCCTGGAGACCCCCTACGACTGCGCCGGCAGCGCCAAGGCCGAGGGGCTGGGCATCGCCTTGCTCGCCCGCGTGGAATCGGACGACCCCACCGCGCTGATCGGCCTGCCGCTGATCGCGCTGACCGGCATGCTGCGCGCCGCCGGCTACCCGTTCTTCGGAGCCTGAACGATGGCTGGCACCCTGTTCCTGATTCCCAACACGCTCGGCAAGCGCGACGAATTCGATCCGCTGCCCGATGTCATCCCCGCCGGCGTGCAGCAGATCGCCGCGCGGCTCGACTACCTGGTGGCCGAGAACGCCAAGACGGCCCGCGCCTTTCTGAAGAAGCTGGGCGAAACCAGCCCGCTGGCGCACCCGATCCAACAGATCGAGATCCGCGAACTGAACGTGAATACGCGCGCCGAGGCGCTGGCCGCGCTGCTGGACCCGATCGCCGGGGGCCGCGATGGCGGCCTGCTCTCCGAAGCCGGCGTGCCGGCCGTGGCCGACCCCGGCGCGGACCTCGTGCGGCTGGCCCACACGCGCGGCGTGACGGTGCGGCCACTGGTGGGGCCGAGTTCGATCCTGCTGGCGGTGATGGGCTCCGGGCTGAACGGCCAGAGCTTCGCGTTCAACGGCTACCTGCCCGTGGACGCCGACGAGCGCGCGCGCAAGCTGCGGGAACTGGAAGCGCATTCGCGCAAGGCGCGCCAGACGCAGGTCTTTATCGAGACCCCGTACCGCAACGCCGCGTTGCTGGAAGCGCTGCGCCAGCATTGCGCCGGCACCACGATGGTATCGGTGGCCGTCGATCTGACGCTGCCCACCGAAACCATCGTCACGCTGCCGCTGTCGGCCTGGCGGCCGGAGCGGGTTGCCCTGCAAAAGCGGCCGGCGATCTTCTCGCTGCTGGCCGCCTAGTCGTGCTTACCGGAGCGACTGCGCGCCGGTCGACATCATCATGGTCTTCATCGCCGCGCTGCCCATGGCCGCGCCGAACCGCTTGGCCACGCGCTCGGCGATGTTTTCCTTGACCGTGTAGTCGACGATATCCTCGGCCTTGAACAGGTCACGCGCCACGTAGTCGGTGCTGCCCACGCCATCGGCCAGACCCAGCGCCACGGCGCGCTCGCCGGACCAGAACAGGCCCGAGAACAGGTCCGGATCGTCCTTCAGCCGGTCGCCGCGGCCTTCCTTCACCACGTCGATGAACTGCTGGTGGATCTCCTTGAGCATGGTCTCGGCATAGACCTTCTGGCGCGGCACCTGCGGCGAGAAGGGGTCGAGCATGCCCTTGTTGGCGCCCGCGGTGTACAGCCGGCGCTCCACGCCGAGCTTCTCCATCAGGCCGGTGAAGCCGAAGCCATCCATCAGCACGCCAATCGAGCCGACGATGCTGGCCTTGTCGACATAGATCTTGTCAGCCGCCGCCGCCACGTAGTAACCGCCCGAGGCGCAGATTTCCTCCACCACCACGTAGAACGGCTTGCCCGGATACACGGTGCGCAGGCGCTTGATCTCGTCGTTGATGATGCCCGCCTGCACCGGCGAGCCGCCCGGCGAGTTGATCTTGAGGATCACGCCGGCCGCATTCGTATCGGCGAAGGCGGCCTGCAGCGAGGCATTGATCGATTCCGCGCCGGCCGGCGTGCCCGCCGCGATCTCGCCTTCCAGCGACACCATCGCGGTATGGCGCCCCGTGGTGCTGGCGATACCATCGCCCTTGAAGTCGATCACTGCGTACAGGATCAGCGCCAGGATGCCCAGCCCGACCAGCCGGAAGAAGATCTTCCAGCGCCGCGCCGCGCGCTGCTCGCGCAGCGTGGCCATCAGCACCTTCTCCAGCACGTCGCGCTCCCAGCCGCCGGTGGCGCTGCCAGCGCCCACCGGGGCGGCAGTGCCCTGCCCGCTCAGCCGCGCGCGGCGCTCGTCGGCCTCGCGCCGCGCCGCGTCGTCCCCGGCGCGCAGCTCGTGCTCGAGTGGAAAATCGGCCTGCCGGGCCGTTTCCAGGCGCTGGCTATCGTCGGCCTGTTGTTCGTGTTCGTCTTGCGTTTGACCCGGTTCGACCGGCGGTTTTTGCTGTTCTGTCATGCGATGGACTCGATAAAGTCAGACGGCGGCCCGGCGGATCATTCAGGTGGCGTCGGGCGGGTAAAAAGGCGGTTCGGGGAGCCAGTAGACAGCACCCTCACGTTCCTCGGTCCGGAGCTTGGCCAGCGCGGCGCCCCGGCAAGGGCCGCCCACGCAAAGGCCGGTGTCTGGCGCATAAACCGCGCCATGTGTCGCGCACATCAAGTATAGGCCCGCGCTATCGAAAAACTGCCCCTCCTGCCAGTCCAGTTCCATCGGCACGTGCGCGCACTGGTTTAGGTAGGCATGCGCAACGCCGTCGAAACGGACCACGAACGCGCCGATCTCGCGCGCTTCCACGCGCACCGAGAACCGCACGCCGGCGCCGCCATCGACGAGTTCGTCGCTGGCGCACAGGCGGTGCGGCGGCAGGCTGGCCTCAGGCATGCGTGAGCAGCCATTCCTGGAGATCGGCGATCGACGTGGCGCAGTGCACCGGCGCCATCGCGCGCAGCGAATCGGCCGGATGCGCGCCGTAGCAGACGCCCAGCCCGTGCGCGCCGGCGTTGACCGCCATCTGCAGGTCATGGGTGGTATCGCCCACCATGACCGTGCGCGCCACGTCCTGGCCCAGCTCTCGCGTCAGTTCCTGCAGCATGGCCGGGTGCGGCTTGGAGAACGTCTCGTCGGCGCAACGCGTGCCATCGAACAGCTTGCCGAGGCCGGTGGCCGCCAGCGCCCGCTCCAGGCCCACGCGCGTCTTGCCCGTGGCCACGCCGAGGAAGTAGTGCTCGCCATGCAGGGCCTCGAGCATCTCGCGCACGCCATCGAACAGCACGAGGTCCGCATCGCGCGTGAGGAAGTGGTAGCGGTAGCGCTCGGCCAGGCGCGGATAGTCGGCCGGGTCGAGCGTGGGCACGGCATAGGACAGCGCGTCCTTCAGCCCAAGCCCGATCACGTGGCTCGCAGCGCTGTCATCCGGCACGGGCAGGCCCAGGTCGCGGCTGGCCAGCTGGATGCATTTGGCGATGGTCGGGGTGGAATCCATAAGGGTTCCATCCCAGTCGAAGACGATCAGGTCGAAGCGCTGCCTGGCCATTGAGGTCCTTGGTCGATGCGGAAAGTGGTGTGGCGGCTGCGGAGGT
Organism: Cupriavidus sp. 01L43; assembly: GCF_056399925.1. Lineage (NCBI taxonomy): Bacteria > Pseudomonadati > Pseudomonadota > Betaproteobacteria > Burkholderiales > Burkholderiaceae > Cupriavidus > Cupriavidus sp. 01L43. The sequence goes on along the minus strand of NZ_JBFTSH010000001.1, from coordinate 472,521 downwards.
GGCGATGCGACGCGTCAGTCCGCCGCGCTGTGCTGACGCAATTGTTGCAGAAAATCAACACATTCGGCGGGTAATGGCGCCGAAACGGTCAGCGGCTCGCCCGTGGACGGGTGCGCCAGCGTCATCCGGTGCGCGTGCAGGAACATCCGCTTGATGCCGGGCTTGGCATTGCTGCGTGAAAGTGCCTTGTTGAGCGCAAAATCACCGTACTTCTCATCGCCGACGATCGGGAAGCCGGACGCTTGCAAGTGCACGCGGATCTGGTGCGTGCGGCCGGTCTTCAGTTCGGCCTCGAGCAGGGTGTAGCCCGGGAAGGCCTCCACCTTGTTGAAGATGGTGTGCGCGGTCAGCCCATCGGCCTGCACGCGCACGCGCCGCTCGCCGTCGGGCGTGCTGTATTTATATAGCGAGAGCTTGACGTGCTGCCGCGTGTTCTGGAATTCGCCGGCCACGCACGCGAAGTAGCGCTTGTCCATGCCCGTGCCGCGCATCTGCTCGTGAAGGTGCACCAGCGCCGAACGCTTCTTCGCCAGGATCAGGATGCCGGACGTCTCGCGGTCCAGCCGGTGTACCAGTTCCAGGAACTTCGCCTCGGGCCGCGCGCGGCGCAACTGCTCGATCACCCCGAACGCCACGCCCGAGCCGCCATGGACGGCCACGCCGGCCGGCTTGTCGATAATCAGCAGCCAGGCGTCCTCGAACAGGATTGGGAATTCCGAGGACGGCACGAAAGCATCGGCATCCTGTGACTTTTCCGCCACCCGCATGGGCGGGATCCGGATCACATCACCCAGCTTCAGCCGGTAAGTGGCGTCGATCCGGCCCTTGTTCACGCGTACCTCACCCGAGCGCAATACCCGGTAGATATGGCTCTTGGGCACACCCTTGGAGACCTTCAGCAGGAAGTTGTCGATGCGCTGGCCCTCGGCACTTTCGTCCACCGTGACGTACACCACCTGGAGCGCGCCGGGCGCGACGCGCGGCTCCTTTTCAATTTGATGGCGTAACTCATTCATTTTCAATATAATTTCCCGGCTGTTCCGGCCAAAGACCGGCAGCGCACGACCTGTGTAAGCGATTCTGTGAGCAATATAGGCGCGGGCCCACGTTGGGCTGGCGGGTGGCGAGCCCGATGGGGATTGCCACCAATATCCGCGCAGGATCACGCATTTTACACTTCGGGTTGCCATCAACCCGGCCCGTCTCCCGCATTTTGCGTACCCCGCAGGCGCCAGATGGGCAAATGGTGGAAATCAGCAGCACGCACGCGCCGCGCCGGCGCGCAGGAAGTTGCCCAGAGGCAGCTTCGGCGAGAAACGGCGGGCACRTGGAAACAGAGTGATCCAGGTAGAACAGAATTCAATGTGGATGCCCGACAGGCATCCACATCGGTGAGAGAAGACCGCCCGCACCGGGAACTCGGTGCCGGCCGGCAGGCGAGCCTGCCAACCGACCTGCAATATCGGCTAGTCGTATTACCGGCGCCCGGTCGCAGAACTCCAAGAAGCAGCGGCGCGCCCGCCAGGAGACAGGTCAGGTTGACATTCGGCCCCGCTTGCCGCGTCCGGAAAACTTGCTCTTTGACGCGTCTTGGCCATTCCCGGCCGGCCGCGATGCCGCGAAGCCAGTGCCGTTTGCATTGTGCGTTGCCGCATCGCCCCCGGCCATTCCGGGCATCCGCCGCAAGTCGCTGTATCAGGAGCAGTGCCATGGCGCTCTCCCCGACCCAGCGGACGCCTGCCTAGACGTCGACAGCCTCTCTCTTTCACCCGCGCCCCGCCCGGCCGCGTCGTATTGCGCGCCGGCGACTCCGGCAATTCTCCCGCCCCCGCTCTATTTCCTCGCGTGCTCCATGGATCGTCGCGGACACCTTTCGTGTGACTTCCGCGACACTGGAATGAGGTATTGCGATGAAACGCATGCTGTTCAACGCGACGCAACAGGAAGAATTGCGCGTCGCGATCGTCGATGGTCAGAAACTGATCGATATCGACATCGAAACCGCCGGGCGCGAGCAGCGCAAGGGCAACATCTACAAGGGCGTCATCACCCGCATCGAGCCCTCGCTGGAAGCCTGCTTCGTCAACTACGGCGAAGAGCGCCACGGCTTCCTGCCGTTCAAGGAAGTGGCCCGCGCGTTCTTCAAGGACGGCGTGGACGTGCGCAACGCGCGCATCCAGGACGCCCTGCACGAAGGCCAGGAACTGATCGTCCAGGTCGAGAAGGAAGAGCGCGGCAACAAGGGCGCCGCCCTGACCACCTTTATCTCGCTGGCCGGCCGCTACCTGGTGCTGATGCCGAACAACCCGCGTGGCGGTGGCGTATCGCGCCGCATCGAGGGCGAGGACCGCCAGGAACTGCGCGAGACGATGGGCCAGCTGACCGTACCGGACGGCATGAGCATCATCGCCCGCACCGCCGGCATTGGCCGCGCGGCCGAGGAACTGCAGTGGGACCTGAACTACCTGCTGCAGCTGTGGAAGGCCATCGACGGCGCCGCCGGCGACAACAAGGCCCCGCTGCTGATCTATCTGGAATCGAGCCTGGTCATCCGCGCCATTCGCGACTATTTCCAGCCCGATATCGGCGAGATCCTGATCGATACCGACGAGATCTATGAACAGGCACGCGCTTTCATGAGCGTGGTCATGCCTGACAACATGAACCGCGTGAAGAAGTACCGGGACGACGTGCCCCTGTTCTCGCGGTTCCAGATCGAACACCAGATCGAGTCTGCCTATTCCCGCATGGTGATGCTGCCGTCCGGCGGCGCCATCGTGATCGACCATACCGAAGCCCTGGTTTCCGTTGACGTGAACTCGGCCCGCGCCACCAAGGGCGCGGACATCGAGGAAACGGCGCTGCGCACGAACGTGGAAGCGGCCGACGAGATCGCCCGCCAGCTGCGCCTGCGCGACCTGGGCGGCCTGATCGTGATCGACTTCATCGACATGGAGTCCAGCAAGGCCCAGAAGGACGTGGAAACGCGCCTGAAGGACGCCCTGCGCCACGACCGCGCCCGCGTGCAGATGGGCAAGATCAGCCGCTTCGGCCTGATGGAACTGTCGCGCCAGCGCCTGCGTCCTTCGCTGTCGGAAGGCTCGCACATCACCTGCCCGCGCTGCAATGGAACAGGTCACATCCGCGATACCGAATCGTCCGCCCTGCAGGTGCTGCGCATCATCCAGGAAGAGGCGATGAAGGAAAACACGGCCGCCATCCACTGCCAGGTGCCGGTGGAAGTGGCCGCTTTCCTGTTGAACGAAAAGCGTCAGGAAATCAACCTGATCGAGCTGCGCTTCAAGGTGAACGTGCTGTTGATCCCGAACAAGCACCTGGAGACGCCGCACTACAAGCTGGAGCGCCTGCGCCACGACGATCCGCGCCTGGAGGAATCCACGGCCAGCTATCGCATGGCCGAGGCCGCCGCCAAGGAACTCGAGGCGGACACGAGCTACAGCAGCCGCAAGAAGGAAGATGCGCGTCCGCGCCAGGAAGCCGCAGTCAAGGGCATTACGCCCGACGCGCCGGCCCCGGTGTCGGTGCCCCGCCCCGAGCGCGCCCCGCGCCCGGAAGCCGCTGCGGCACGGCCGGTACCGGCCACGCAGCCCGTGGCAGCCGGCGGTTTCATCGCCTGGCTGAAGGGCCTGTTCGGCGCACGTCCGGCCGCCGCCCCGGTGGCCGAGCCGGCCAAGCCGGCCGCTGACGCCCAGGCGCGCGGCGACGGTCGTCGCGAACGCGGCCAGCGTGGCGAAGGTCGCGGCGAAGGCCGTGGCCAAGGTCGTGGCGAACGCGGTGAACGTGGCGAACGCGGTGATCGCGAACAACGTGGTGAACGCGGCGAGCGTGGTGAACGCCAGGGCCGTGGCCAACGCGGTGAACGTGGCGAGCGCGGTGAACAACGTGGCGCCGAGCGTGGTGAGCGCGCGGAACGCGGGGATCGTGCAGAACGTGGCGAGCGGACTGAGCGTGGTGAACGCACCGAGCGCACCGAACGTGGTGAGCGTCCGGCACGCGCCCCGCGCGACGGCCAGCAGGCCACGCCGGCCATCGCCCGTCAGCCCGAAGGTGGCGAAGCCCGCCAGGAAGGCAACCGCCGCGAGCGCAACCAGGAACGCCGCGAGCGTCAACGCGAACGTCAACGTGAGCGTGGCGATACCCGCGAGACCGAGGAAGCCCTGAACGCCGAAGGCGCGCCGCCGACCGCATTCGAAGCGGCGCAAGCCGCTCCGGCCGTGGCCGTGGTGGCAGCCGCCGCCGCGACGGAACTGCCGGAAGGCGTGGAAGCCGTGGCGACGGAAGGTGCTGAGGGCGAAGAACGCCGCCGCCGCAACCGTCGTGGCCGTAACCGCTATCGCCGCGAGCGCGAAGATGGTGTGCAAGGCGCCGACGGCGAAAACGGCGAGAATGGCGACGCCAACGACACGTCCAACCTGGCCGAAGTGGCCGCAGGCGTGACCGAGACGGAATTCGCCCCGGTGGCCGCCCAGGCTGCACCGCAAGTCGTGGCCCAGCCGGAACCGGTTGCCGTGGCCCAAGTGGCTGAAGTCCCCCGCGTGGCCCACGTGGCGGAAGTCGCCGAAGTCACCGAAGCCGTGGAAACGCGTGAGACGGTGGAAACCGTGGCCCGTGTGGAACCGGCCGCCTACGCCCAACCGAGCCAACCGGCCCAGCCCGTGAGCCCGGCCCCGGTGGCCGAACCGGTGTTCGCACCGGTCAGCGCCCCCGAAGCCGCGCCGGTCGTGACGCCCGCACCGGTCTACACCGCCCCGGCGGTGGAAGCCCCGGCACCGGCGCCGGTCGAAGCTGCGCCGGTCGTGGCAGCCCCGATCGTGGCCGCCTCGGTTGCCGAGCCGGTCATCGCGACGCCTGCCGTCGCGCCGACCCCGGTGGCAGCACCGGCCGCCGCCCCGCTGCGTGCCGATGCCCTCGAGCCGATGCTGGCTTCGGCCGGCCTCCAGTGGGTGCACACGGACACCGCCAAGCTGCAATCCGCCCAGGCCGCCGCCGCCAACGTGGCACCGGCCCCGCGTGTGCAACGCGAGCGCAAGCCGCTGCCCCCGCTGCCGGAAGGTCCGATGGTCATGGTCGAAACTGACGCTCAGCGCGACCAGCAGCAGCAACAGCAGTAAGGTCGGCCAGCGCAAGCTGGCAGCCCAAAAGGGAAAAGGGACGGCCGAAGCCGTCCCTTTTTTCATGGGGCGCCACATATGATGCGGGCATCACACCGCTGTACTGGCGCCGCCACCGCCCCACTGTGCCCCTGCGAAGTGCACGGTCGCCGCCGGCGCGTCAGCCACCTCGGCTAGAATGGCAGACAGAACCGCCCCGGATGCACACATCGCGCCGGAGAGCGGCGTCGCCACCCCCAGGCCATGACCGACACCGTCATTCCCATCCTCGACCTGCGCGACCATCGCTATCGCTCGATGGTGCCAAGCATTCCGTCCCGCCTCGACACACCCTCGGGCCTCGTGGCGGACACCCGCGGCCGGCCGCTGCACGATCTGCGTATCTCGGTGACGGACCGCTGCAACTTCCGCTGCGTGTATTGCATGCCCAAGGAAGTGTTCGACAAGGACTACACCTTCCTGCCGCACTCCGAGTTGCTGAGCTTCGAGGAGATCGAGCGCACCGCGCGCGTGTTCGTGTCGCAGGGCGTGGAGAAGATCCGGCTGACCGGCGGCGAGCCGCTGCTGCGCAAGAACATCGAAAAACTCGTTGAAATGCTGGCGCGCATCGAGACCGTCTCGGGCAAGCCGCTGGACCTGACGCTGACCACCAACGCGTCGCTGTTGGGACGCAAGGCGCAGTCGCTGCGCGATGCCGGCCTGTCGCGCGTGAGCGTGAGTCTGGACGCTATCGACGACGCCACGTTCCGCAAGATGAACGACGTTGACTTCGCGGTGCGCGACGTTCTGGACGGCATCGAGACTGCCCAGGCCGTCGGCCTGGCGCCGATCAAGGTCAACATGGTGGTCAAGCGCGGCACCAACGACGCCGAGATCGTGCCGATGGCCCGCCATTTCCGCGGCAGCGGCATCATCGTCCGCTACATCGAATTCATGGACGTTGGCGCCAGCAACCACTGGCAAATGGACGAAGTGCTACCTTCGGCCGACGTGGTGCGGCGGATTGACGAAGTATTTCCGCTCGAGGTGATTCCCGCCAACTACTCGGGCGAGACGGCCGAGCGCTGGCGGTATCGCGACGGCGCCGGCGAAATCGGCGTGATCTCTAGCGTGACGCACGCGTTCTGTGGCGATTGCAGCCGCATCCGGCTGTCCACCGAGGGCCGCCTGTACCTGTGCCTGTTCGCCACCGAGGGCTACGACCTGCGCGCGCTGCTGCGCGGCGGCCATAGCGACCTGGAAATCGCCAATGCCATCGCCCAGGTCTGGCAAGGCCGCACCGACAACTATTCCGAGCAGCGGGGCGATCCGGCCGTGCGCCTGGCGCGCGCCGAACGCAAGATCGAGATGTCCTACATTGGCGGCTGACCCGGGCCATCCCGGCCCCCGGCGCCGCCTCACAACTTTCCGAAAGTCATGATCGCACGCGAAGACATCACGGGCCTGATCCTGGCCGGCGGCCGGGGTAGCCGCATGGGTGGCACCGACAAAGGCCTCCAACCGCTGCGCGGCGTGCCGATGGCGATGCACACGCTGATGCGCCTGACACCGCAGACCGGCGCGATGCTGATCAACGCCAATCGCAACCTCGCCGCCTACGAGTCGTTCGGGGTGCCCGTGGTCACCGACTCCGTGCCCGATTTCGCGGGCCCGCTGGCCGGCATGATGGCCGGGCTCGAGCAGTGCAGCACCGGCTGGCTCGTCACGGCGCCGTGCGATACGCCGTTCCTGCCCACCGACCTCGTCGAGCGGCTGGCGCAGGCGATCGAGGCCGAAGGCGCCGAGATGGCGATTCCGGTCACGGTGGATGCCGACGGGCACCGGCAAACCCAGCCGGTGTTCTGCCTGATGCCGGTCACTGCGCTCGATAGCCTGATCGCCTACATCAATGGCGGCGGGCGCAAGATCGAAACCTGGGCGGCCAGCCACCGGCTCGCGGAGGTGCCGTTCCCCGACGCCGACGCGTTCGCCAACATCAATACGCTGGACGAACTACGCACACACGAGGCCCGCTGAGCGCATCGCGCGGGTTAGACTCGGGCATCCGCCCTTACCCGCGTTTTCCCCCGCGTTTTCCCCCGCGTTTTCCGCCATTTTTCGCTGTTTTCGCTTCTTTTCGCCGCAGACTGCTCATGCCATCCCTGCAATCCGTCATCTCCTGCCTTTCTGACTACGACCCGACCGCCCTGCCCGTGGCCCAGGCCAACGCGATTATCGGCCAGGTGATCGAGCCGGTGCGCGGCACCGAGCAACTGGCGATTCGCACCGCGCTCGACCGCGTGCTGGCCGAGGACGTGATCTCCTCCATCGACGTGCCCGCTCACGACAACTCGGCGATGGACGGATACGCCTTCCAGAGCGCTGCGCTGGCAGCCGGCGGCGACGTGGTCCTGGAAGTCATCGGCACGGCCTACGCCGGCAATGCGCTCGATGCGGCGCCCACGGCGGGCCAGGCGGTGCGCATCATGACCGGCGCGATCATGCCCGATGGCTGCGACACTGTGGTGCCGCAGGAATTCGTGGATGTGCAGGCGGGCGGCAACCAGATTCGTTTTGCGGCCGATGCCGTGCGCCCCGGTGACAACCGCCGGCTGCGCGGCGAAGACCTGGCCCGCGGTCAGGCGGCACTGGCCGCCGGCCGCATTCTCCAACCGGCGGACCTCGGCCTGCTGGCATCGCTCGGCGTGGCCGAAATCAAGGTCCGGCGCCGGCTGCGCGTGGCGTTTTTCTCCACCGGCGACGAACTGCGCTCGATTGGCGAGCCACTCGACCCCGGCTGCGTCTACGACTCCAACCGCTACACGCTGCACGGCATGCTGCGGCGGCTCAATGTCGAGTTGATCGACATGGGCGTGGTCCGCGACGACCCCGCCGCGCTCGAAGCCGCGTTCCGCAGTGCCTGCGAAAACGCCGATGCGGTGATCACGTCTGGCGGCGTGTCCGTGGGCGAAGCCGACTACACCAAGCAGATCATGGCGCGGCTGGGCGATGTCACTTTCTGGAAGATCGCCATGCGTCCGGGCCGCCCGATGGCATTCGGACGCATTGCATCGAACGGTCGGGAGGCCCTGCTCTTCGGCCTGCCCGGCAACCCCGTGGCCGTGATGGTCACCTTCTACCACTTCGTGCGCGGCGCGTTGCACCGACAGATGGGCGCCAACGTGCCGCCGCTGCCGCTGATGCGCGTGCGCAGCGCGGCAGCCATCCGCAAGAAGCCCGGCCGCACGGAATACCAGCGCGGCATCCTGGCGCCGGCGGCCGATGGCGGCTGGGAAGTCCGTATCACCGGCCAGCAAGGCTCGGGCGTGCTGCGGTCGATGAGCGAGGCCAACTGCTTCATCGTGCTGGGCCACGAGCAGGACGCCGTCGCGGCTGGCGATCTGGTCGAGGTGATGCTGTTCGACGGGCTGATGTAATTCGTTGCAATCCGCCATGCGGAACACCCAGGGCATAGGTGCGCCGCATTGATGAGCGGAATCAATGACCGAATCGGCGGTCGTCGTATGACAGCGCACGTTGCGGTGTCGTTTTTTGTGCGCCCCGCGAGTGACGGACTATGCGTCGCAAGCCCCAGTCGCTACACTTGCAGCACGAAAAATCAACTCCCCAATATCTTGTCTGTCGTCATGAATCAGGAGATCGCGTACCTCCACCCCGTCAAGACCGCGCGCGCACTGGTCCTGGTCTATTTGTGCTTCTCGGTGCCAATCGTGGCGATGGGCCTGTTCGTGGCCTTTATCCGCTATGGCGACCTGCCGGGGATTACGGTTTTCACCGCGCTGATCCTGAATGCACTGATTGGCTTCGGCCTGTTGTGGCTCGGCTGCAAGGCCTACAACTGGGTGGCCGCCCGCTTCGGCGGCATCGAAGTGCACGTGCGCGAACTCACGCCCGAAGATCACCAGTAACGTCGCCGTTGGCGGCTTGCGCCCCGCCGGCGTCCTCCTGGGACGGAGGTGCTTGCACTTCCTCCGGTGATCCCGCCGTTGCGGCGGTTCCCAAAAGCTGTTCGGCGAGTTCCCCGGGCAGCGCCTCCACCGTGCGCAGCTTGCGCTCCATCTGACGGGTCCGCACCTCGGCCTGTTCGATATTGCGCGCCGCGCGCACCAGCGTATCGCGCGTCTTGGCCAGCACCTCGCCAAACTTGCCGAATTCGGTCTTGACGGCACCCAGCACTTCCCACACCTCGCTGGAACGCTTTTCCAGCGCCAACGTCCGGAAGCCCATCTGCAGGCTGTTGAGCAAGGCGGTCAGCGTGGTCGGCCCGGCCACGGTTACGCGGAAATCGCGTTGCAGCAGGTCCGTCAGGCCCGGGCGGCGCAGCACCTCGGCGTAAAGCCCCTCGGTCGGCAGGAACAGGATCGCGAAGTCAGTGGTGGCCGGCGGCGCCAGATATTTCTCGGCAATCGACTGTGCCTCCCGGCGCAGCGCCACCTCGAGTTCACGGCCGGCCACGGCCACGCCGTCAACGTCACCGTGCTCCTGGGCATCGACAAGGCGCTCGTACTGCTCCTTCGGAAATTTCGCATCGATCGGCAGCCAGACCGGTCCGCTGGACGGGTCACGGCCCGGCAACCGGATCGCGAACTCGACCCGCGCCCCCGAGTTGCGCACGGTCTCGACATTCTTGCCGTACTGGTCTGCCGTGAGGATCTGTTCCAGCAGCATCTCAAGCTGCACCTCACCCCACGTGCCACGCGACTTCACGTTGGTCAGCACCCGCTTGAGATCGCCCACGCCCTGCGCCAGCACCTGCATCTCGCCCAGCCCACGATGCACCTGCTCCAGACGGTCCGACACCAGCTTGAACGACTCGCCGAGCCGCTGCTCGAGCGTCGCATGGAGCTTCTCGTCCACGGTGCGTCGCATTTCCTCCAGTTTCGCGGCGTTATTTGCCTCGATGTCGCGTAGCTTCTGCTCAAGCGTGGCCCGCACCTCGGCCAGCCTGCGGTCGTTGGACTCGGACATCTGCGCGATTTGCTGGTTCTGCACCGTGGCAATACTGGTCAGGTGCGCCGACAAGGTCTGCTGGAAGCGCAGCATCTGCCGACCAGACTCGTCGCGGCCATCCCGGGCGGCCGCGCTCACTTCGCCACGCAACACGCGCTCGAGCCGGTCGAGGCCATCAAGCAGTTCCGCGGATGCCGCCCCGGCGCGCGCGCGCCACAGCAGCACCGCCAGCAGGATCACCGCCACGAGGGTGGCGGCAAGCGTCAGGACGGAAATCAACGTCATCAATTCAGGAATATCCGATTCAGCGGCGGCGCGCCATGACCTCTGGGTTGATCACCGAAGGCGGGTTGCCTGCCTTGGGGCCGGCATCGAGTGCCGCGATCAGGTTGTCGGCGGCCAGATTGGCCATCGCGCGACGCGTCTTTTCCGATGCGCTCGCGATATGCGGCGTCAACACCACGTTTGGCACGGTCAGCAGGTCTGGGTGGACGCTCGGCTCGCCCTCGAACACGTCCAGGCCGGCCGCGAAGATCTGGCCATCGCGCAATGCGGCGGCCAGCGCGGCGTCGTCGACGATGCCACCGCGCGCGAGGTTGATCAGGGTGGCGGTCGGCTTCATCGCCGCCAGCTCTGCTGCACCAATCGCATGATGGCTCTCCGGGCTGTACGGCAGCACCAGCACGAGGTGATCCGTCTGCGCAAGGAGCTCCGCCTTGCTGACGTAGCGCGCATTGAGCGCGCGCTCGGTCTCCGCCGGCAGCTGGCTGCGGTTGTGATACAGCACATTCATGCCGAAGCCGGCCGCGCGGCGGGCCAGCGCCTGTCCGATGCGGCCCATGCCGAGGATGCCGAGCGTGCTGCCGTAGACGTCCATGCCCACGAGCATGTCGTAGCTCCAGCGCTTCCACTTGCCGGCCCGCAGGTAATGCTCGGACTCCGTCACGCGGCGAGCGGTGGCCATCAGCAATGCCCAGCCGAAGTCGGCCGTGGTTTCGGTCAGCACGTCGGGCGTGTTGGTCGCCACGACGCCGGCGGCGGTGAGGGCCGGAACGTCGAGATTGTTGTAGCCGACCGCCATGTTGCACACCGCGCGCAGCTGCGGCAGCGCGGCAACGACCGCGCCGTCGATCTTGTCCGCCGCATTGGCCAGCACGCCGGCCTTGCCCGCGAGGCGGGCCTTCAGTGCGGCGGCGTCCAGCACCAGGTCTTCCTGGTTGCTGTCGACATCGAAATATTGCGAAAGACGTTCGATGACGTCGGTGTAGATCGCGCGGGTAACGAGGACGGAGGGCTTCATGGCAGTCACACGTGGAAAAAGAGGAACGTCATCACCAGGAACAGCGGCAGCAGCACGGCGCCGGACCATGCCATGTAGCCGAAGAAACTCGGCATGCGCACGCCGCGGCTTTCGGCAATGGCCTTCACCATCAGGTTGGGGGCATTGCCGATATAGGTATTGGCGCCCATGAACACCGCGCCGGCCGAGATGGCGGCGAGCGTCGAGGCGTCGCGCGTCATCAGGGTGGCGGGGTCGCCGCCGGCGGTGTTGAAGAACACCAGGTAGGTCGGCGCGTTGTCCAGGAACGAGGACAGGATACCGGTCGCCCAGAAGTACATGCTGTCGATGGGCTGGCCGGAGGAATCGCTAACCGCGTGGATCACCGCCGCGAACGCGCCGTCGGTGCCGGCCTTGAGCATCGCGATGACCGGGATGATCGTCAGGAAGATGCCCGCGAACAGCTTGCCGACTTCGAGGATCGGCTCCCAGTTGAACTCGTTGCCGCTGCGCGCGCTATGCGGCGTGGCGACCAGCGACACGATGGTAATCCCCACCAACAGCACATCACGGATCAGCGCCGGCAGCGTGACCTCGGTGCCCATCACGTCGAACGCGATACCCGGCTTCCACAGCCCGCTCATCAGCACCAGCGCCAGCACGCCCAGCAGCAGCAGGAAGTTGATCTTGCCGTCGATTTGAAGGCGCTTGGAGTCCGGCGTCGGGTCCTGCGCCAGCGGCAATTCTTCTTCCTTGTTCAGGAAGTAGTGGCGGTCCACCACATAGAACAGCGCCAGCAGCGCCACGCACAGGAACGCCGTCTCGGGGAAGATGTTGCGTAGCGTCCACGTGAACTCCACGCCCTTCAGGAAGCCCAGGAACAGCGGCGGATCGCCGAGCGGCGTCAGCGAGCCGCCCGCGTTGGCCACCAGGAAGATGAAGAACACCACCACGTGTGCCACATGGCGGCGGTTGTCGTTGGCGCGCAGCAGCGGCCGGATCAGCAGCATCGCCGCGCCGGTGGTGCCCATCAGGCTGGCCAGCACGGTCCCGAGCGCGAGGATGCCTGTGTTCAGCCTGGGCGTGCCGTGCAGATTGCCACGCAGGCAGATACCGCCGGCCACCACGTAGAGCGACCCCAGCAGCATGATGAACGGGATGTATTCGCCCAGCAGCGCGTGCACCGTGTTGGCCACGGCGGCGTGGACACCGAACTGTATCGCGAACGGCACCAGGAACAGCGCGCCCCAGGCCGCAGCCACCTTGCCATAGTGGTGGTGCCAGAAGTGCGGGGCCAGTAGAGGGAACAGCGCGATGGACAGCAGAACGCCGGCGAACGGCACGCCCCAGAGCGGCGACAGCGTGGCGCCGTCGATCTCGGCGGCACCGGCCATGGACGGAAACAGGGCGATGACCGCAAGCATCGCGGTGGGCCACCGTGCCAGGGCACGTCGTGCGCGTCGCATCATCGGGCAGGTTCTCCTTGTCTCGAAAGCGGCCAGTGTAAAGCAAACCCCTTTGAGACTGGTCTGAAAATGCTGCTGGAATTACCCGGAATGTGACGCCCGGCGGCCCTCGGATTGGACCTGCGCTGTCCCTCAGTCCTGGTCGACGAGGATCACGTGCACACGGTACGGGCCATGGGCGCCGAGGACGATAGTCTGCTCGATGTCCCCCGTGCGTGACGGGCCGCTGATGACATTGGTGGCGCGCGGCAGCTGGCCATGCTCGGCACGCATGCGCGCGAAGGCTTCCTCGAGGTTCGCCACGATGCGCGAAATCGGCACTACGGCGATATGGGTCTCGGGCAGCAGCGCGGCCGAGGCGAAGGTCTGCGGCCCCGACAGCAGCATCAGCGAGCCGGTCTCGGCAATCGCCACGAAGCAGCCGGTGATGCCGACGAGGTCGCCATGATCATGATCGACCTGCGGATCGCGCGCCGGCGGCCGGCATGCCACGTCCAACCCCTGCGCCTGCCACGGCAGGTCGCCCAGGCTGTCCCACGCCACGGCGCGGCGCACGAGGCCCAGGCCATCCAGATAGCGGGATACGGCGCCCGGCACGTCGGCCAGCGTGGCCACGCGCTCCACGGTGGACGCCATCTTCTGCGCCTGCAGGCTGAACGCCTCGATGCGATCGGCGGCGATGTCCGGCTGTGGGCCCTGCGGATGGCGTGCGAGATAGTCGTCCACGGCCTCGCGCTCGCCGGTGGTCACCTTCGCCCCCCTGCCCTGGGCGGCGCGGATGCGGGCGAAGATGCGGTCACGGGCGGCGTTGGTTTCCATGGCGTAAGGGGTTGGTTCCTGGGGCTGGCCGATTATAGAAGGCCGCGCCGGCACGCGGGCGCCGCCGGGCGTGAATGTTGTTAAGCCGGGGGCTGAATCGCGAACACCTGGCGCAGGTAGGCCAGGTAGCCGGGGTCGTCGCACATGGTCTTCTCGGGCGTGTCCGAGAGCTTCGCCACGGGCTGGCCGTTGCATCGCACCATCTTGATGACGATCTGGAGCGGCGTGTAGCCGAGGTCGTTGGTCAGGTTGGTGCCCACGCCGAAGGCCAGCTTGCAGCGGCCGCGGAAGCGCTCGTACAGCTCGATGACCTTGGGGATGTTCAGCGCATCGCTGAAGATCAGCGTCTTGCTGCGCGGATCGACGCGGTGGTAGGCGTAATGCGCGAGCATGCGCTCGCCCCACTCGAGCGGATCGCCCGAATCGTGCCGCACGCCATCGAACAGTTTGCAGAAGAAGAGATCGAAATCGCGCAGGAAGGCATCGAATCCATAGGTATCGGACAACGCAATGCCCAGGTCGCCGCGATACTCCTGCGCCCAGTGGTCGAGCGCGTAGACCTGCGAGTCGCGCAGGCGCGGGCCGAGCGCCTGGCAGGCCTGCAGGTACTCGTGGGCCATGGTGCCGAGCGGGGTCATATTGTGCAGCCGCGCGAAGTGGACGTTGCTGGTACCGGCGAGCTGCGCGCCAAGGACGCCGCGCGAGGTCAGCAGCACCTCCTCCTGCCAGCGGCCCGAGAAACGCCGGCGGGTGCCGTAGTCCGCAATCACGCAGTCGGCGTACGGTGCCGCCTTCAGCAGCGCGAGCTTGGTCTCCAGGCGCCGACGACCCTCGGCCAGATCCGGCTCCGGTTGGGTACGGCGGAAATAGACCTCGTTGACGATGGCCAGCAACGGCACCTCGAACAGGATCGTGTGCAGCCACGGGCCGCGGATCGTGATGTCGATTTCGCCGCCGCCCTTCTCGGACGCCGTGATCGCGACGTGCTTCTCGCTCAGGTGGAACAGGGCCAGGAAATCGACGAAATCGCTCTTGATGAAGCGCATGCTGCGCAGGTAGTCGAGCTCTTCCTCGGTGAAGCGGAGCTGGCAGAGGCTGGCCACTTCGGCGCGAATTTCGTCGATATACGGGGTCAGGTCGACGCCCGCGTTGCGGCACTTGAACCGGTATTCGACCTGAGCCTGCGGGAAGCGGTGCAGCACCACCTGCATCATCGTGAACTTGTACAGGTCGGTGTCTAGCAGGGAGCGGATGATCATAGCGTGGCGCAAACGGCATGCCGGGGACGAGGTCCACATGCTAACCGAAACTGGCCGAATGGCCAGGGAAGGCCCCGGGATGGACTAGCTGCCATCGAGCCAGCGCAGGCCCGGCTGCGTGCCCGTCGACACCCCCGGCTGCGCGCCCGACTGCAGGCACCAGAGCGGCGCGCCGCCGCCATCGGCGCAGGTGACCAGCGTGGCCCGCGCGCGGGTGACCGCGGAGGGCAGCGGATCGGCAAAATTGCCCAATGGCACCATGATCCGCTCCTGATAGACCTGCTGGCCGGCCCGGTCGAACCGCAGCACCTGCACCTGCGTGCCCGGCGGCGGATGCAATTCCGGCCCGCACGGCACCAGGCCCTCGCGGCTGCAGTTGGCCATGCTGTCGCCGGCCGGGGCCCGCACCACGCTGAAACTGTCCCAGTCGAAGGCGGTCAGCGCGGCCAGCGCCACGGGCTGGTCGGTGCGCGCCCGCCATGCCACGAGCCGCGAGACAACGCTGTCGGCCATATTCCCGCCGCCTCCGCCCATCGGCTGCGCGCCGGCGGCCGGCGCCAGCGAAATGGCGATCAGCAGGCAGGTCAGGCGGTACGAAATCGGCATGGCGCGTCCCGAAAATCGAGCTAGAAGGCGAAAAAATGACCCGAAAGCCCCCGGGCCACACAGGGGAATACTAGTCCGTTGTGGGCCTTTCGTGGCGCAACAGGCGGTTGCGAGGCCGATTCTGGGCCATTTTTGGCCGGTTCGCGCCCAAAAGCACATAAAGAAATAAGAAAACTATCTGACCCGGCTATATAGACTCGCTATCCTTGCGGGAAGGCTCGGATACAATATCGGTCTTTGAAAGGCCACGGCCCCCGTGCGCCCCGACTTCCACCGATTGACATGCGCGTGCGCGCGTGTCCGGCGGCCGGGCGCGGCGGCACCACAAGTGGCCTGAACTGTTTCCCATCGAAGACCGATCCGCTTTTTGGAACCGAAATGACTCACGTTGTCACCGAATCCTGCATCCGTTGCCGCTACACCGACTGCGTTGATGTGTGTCCGGTCGATTGTTTCCGCGAAGGCCCGAACTTCCTGGCCATCGACCCTGACGAATGCATCGACTGCGCCGTGTGTGTGGCCGAGTGCCCGGTCAACGCGATCTATGCCGAGGAAGACGTCCCCGGCGATCAGCAGAATTTCATCGATCTGAACGCCGAACTGGCTCGTTCGTGGCCGTCCATCACCAAGACCAAGGCCCCGCTGGCCGAGGCCGAGGAATGGAAGGACGCCACCGACAAGCTGCAATACCTGCAGCGCTGAGCCCGGCAACACCACAACAAGAAAGCCGCCCCACGCGCTTTCCGCAATACCGGGCACAGCGTGCCCACAAACGTATCAGGACGAATATGGACTTGAGCATTCCAAATCCCGTGGCCGACGCGACCCAGCAGGCCGGCGGCAATCCCGGCGGCCAGCCGCTGGAAATCGACGCGCTGATCGTTGGCGCCGGCCCCGTTGGCCTGTTCCAGGTCTTCGAACTGGGTCTGCTCGAAATCAAGGCGCACGTGATCGACTCGCTCAAGGTAGTGGGCGGCCAGTGCGTGGAGCTGTACCCGGACAAGCCCATCTATGACATCCCGGCCGTGCCCATCTGTACGGGCCAGGAGCTGACCGACAACCTGCTCAAGCAGATCGAGCCGTTCGAGCCCACGTTCCACCTGGGCCAGGAAGTCGCCGTCGTGGAGCGCCGCGAGGACGGCCGTTTCTTCGTCGAGACCTCGACCGGCACGCGCTTCATCACCAAGACCATCTTCATCGCCGCCGGCGTGGGTTCGTTCCAGCCGCGTACCGTGAAGGTGGAAGGCATCGACAAGTTCGACGGCAAGCAGCTGTTCTACCGCGTGAAGGATCCGAGCCGCTTCCACGGCCGGAACCTGGTCATCGTGGGCGGCGGCGATTCCGCGCTGGACTGGACGCTGGACCTGGTTGGCAAGGCTGAATCGGTGGTGATGATCCACCGCCGCGACGGCTTCCGCGCCGCGCCGGCATCGGTCGCCAAGATGAAGGAACTGTGCGAACAGATGGAGATGCAATTCCTGGTGGGCCAGATCAGCGGCTACGAGGAACGCGACGGCCTGATGACCGAAATCAAGGTCACGGGTGCCGATGGCGTCACCCGCCGCCTGCCGCTGGACGACCTGCTGGTGTTCTTCGGCCTGTCGCCGAAGCTCGGCCCGATCGCCGAGTGGGGCCTCGAGCTCGAGCGCAAGCAGATCAAGGTGGATACCGAGAAGTTCCAGACGAACATCCCGGGCATCTTCGCCGTGGGCGACATCAACACTTACCCGGGCAAGAAGAAGCTGATTCTGTCGGGCTTCCACGAGTGCGCGCTGGCCGCGTTCGGCGCCGCCCCGTACATCTTCCCCGAGAAGAAGATCCACATGCAGTACACGACGACTTCGCCGAAGCTGCACAAGATCCTCGGCGTGGAATCGCCGGTGTTCGACTAAGCTTGTCGAGTGCCGATGCAGAAAGACCGCCCTCGGGCGGTTTTTTTGTTTGCACAAATCGAAAAGCTCGCTATAATGCGGCCTCGCTGTCGAACACGATACGCAGCAATCGGCGGAAACGCCCGCTGCAGGCCGGTTTCGAGGCGAACCAGAGTTTTTGCAGCAGCTTTCGATGGATAATAAAACGTTGAAAAGTTGTTGACGAAACGAAGAGAGGCTGGTTATAATTTCCATCTCAGCTGTTCCCCGATAGCTCAGTTGGTAGAGCGCCGGACTGTTAATCCGTAGGTCCCTGGTTCGAGCCCAGGTCGGGGAGCCAAGAAATACAGAAGCCAGCAGGTTAGCGCCTGCTGGCTTTTTTGTTTTCTGCTTGCCCTTCGCAGCACCCTCCCCTCTCAGTAGTTTCCCAAACCCCGGACCCGCACGACCTCGGTGCCGCTGAAGCGCCTGGCGACGAGTTCATCGATCGCGCGCGCCTGGGCCTCCGGCGCGAGACTGCTGTCCGCGCGTATCGCATCCCGCTCTGCCTGATAGCTCACCAGACGTTGCTTCCAGTGGGCCTGCTGCTGGTCGAGCGCGCGGAATCGCTCGGCGGCCTCGGGGCCGAAGCGCTCGGTTCGCAGGCGGTCGATCGCCTCCTGGCTGGCACCGCTTGCGCGCAGTGACTCGGTGTCCTGCGCCAGCTGCGAAATCTTGCGCGTTTGTGCCAAAGGCCGGGACAGCGACTCGGGTAACTGCTGCGCCAGCGCATCGAGACGCTGCTTGCGCTCATCCGGGCTCAGCGTGTCATCCGCCAGGACCCGGCGCTGCTCGACGGTATAGCGATCCAGCGATTCCTGCTCGGCGAAGAAGCCCTCGGCCATCACTTGACCCAGATGCTGACGGCGCAACAAGGCGAGGGTCTGATAGACGCGTTCAAGATCGCCGGGCGATTGCGACGGTAGTTGCACGTGGGACGCCGCCTCGAGATAGGTCATATAGCGATCGAACGCCGCCATGACTTCGTCTCGCGCGGTTGCTGGCGTGGCCTGCTCCAGCAGCCACGTCCGGAGGCTCTCCCGCACGCCAGACAGCCGCGCGGGATCCCCCTCGGCCATGCCGATCATGTGGTGAAACAGGTTCTTGAGCTTGCGATTGAAGATCAGACTGCCGTTGCGATCGAGGTCGACCCCACCGTCGACTGCCACGCCCCGCAGGTGGGACGGAATCGGCAAGGAAGCAGCCGTCGCGTCATCGTCCGATGCCACCTGCCCCATCGCTGGGGGCACGGCGGCATCCGTCGTCGCAACGGGTGTGGCGGGCGGCGATGCCGAGTCGGCTGGCAGCGACCGGATCGCCACCACGGCCACCACCGCAACGACGGCCCCAGTCATAGCGAGCGTACGGATGCCCATACCGATTACAGCCCTGCTTGCTGCAGCCGGTTGGCGTGCTGGCGATAGATGGTGATCGGATTGGTCTCGAACACGTTGCTCAGCCCTGCCARCTGGTTGATCTCGTCRAGGTGGTTGAGGTGATAGGCCTTGATGAACTGGCCGAGGTGCATGCTGCAGGTAGGGATCGCGCCATCACTGGTCTCGGTGTTCGCCGCGTTGAGGGCGATCAGTGCGGCGTCGCTGGCATCCGCGCCGTTGGTCACCACGCGGTCCCCGCCCCACGAGTAGTAGCGCACCCCGTTGGCGACGGGCGCGCCGGTGCCGCAGTATGTGCTGGGAAGCCCACCCGGGAAC
Source organism: Cupriavidus sp. 01L43 (assembly GCF_056399925.1). Lineage (NCBI taxonomy): Bacteria > Pseudomonadati > Pseudomonadota > Betaproteobacteria > Burkholderiales > Burkholderiaceae > Cupriavidus > Cupriavidus sp. 01L43. The sequence goes on along the minus strand of NZ_JBFTSH010000001.1, from coordinate 453,388 downwards.
TGGGCGTTGAGCGCGCTCATGCCGGGCGTCGACAGGGAGGCCAGCGCCGCTGCCGAACTCTGTGGCTGGCCGCCACCCGACAGCAGGTCGATCAAGGTGCCGACAGCCGTCGTGACGCTGTTCACCACGGACTGGCTGAAATTGCCGAGGCCATTGGCGGCGTCGGCGAACGGCACCCCCCAGTTCGGCGCGCCGACCGCCGTGACCGATGCCACCAGATCGGGGCGCACGCCGGCCACATAGCGGGAGGTCGGCCCGCCATGGCTGTGGCCGATCAGGTTGACCTTCTCGGCGCCCGTGGCGGCCAGGATCTGCTGGATCTGCTCGAGCGCCTGCTCGCCGCGCGTCTCGGTGCTGTTGACCGCCGACACCTGCAAGACATACACGTCGGCGCCATCGGCCTCCAGCGCCAGCGGAATGCCGTAGAAGTAGCTGTAGAAGCCGGCGAGGCTGTCCCAGCCGCCCCAGCCGTGGATCAGGACAATCGGATACTTGGTCGTGGTGTAGCCGGCATGTGCCGGGCTGGACACCGTGAACAGGCACCCGAGTATGCCCAGCGCGCATGCGCTCTGACGCAGCAACTTGCGAATCATGGCCCTTCTCCTCGTCTTGTTGTGGTTAGCGAGAATCCATGAAAGCACAGCGGCAGCCTTCGCCTGCCCCCTCGCGGCGGGTGGACTGGAGGTGGCCGGGGCCCCTCCATCGGCGCCATCCATCCCACCTTCGCACGTCCTATCGGGCACTTTTCCACGCATTTTTCGCGGATATGCGGCCCGTGCGCGCCTTCATCTTGACTCCGGGCTCGTATACCTGTAAAAGCTTACCGGCGTATCATTTGCGCAATATCCAAGGAAACAGGTATCTCGCCAAGTTTTTTACTACGTAGGAAAATTTGGCCCTTCACCCCTGACACTGGCAGTCCGGACCCCGGTCCAAGCTTGCAGGTTCGACGGGGGCGCACCTCGGCATTCGCCGCAGCGTGCAATACCACCGTCGCAGAAGGCTCCGGAGCCCCACAGCGACGACGTTTCCCCCTCGTATGAACCCGCCGCCCCGCGGCATTCCCTCAAAGGACTGAGTTGACTAAGATCGTTCTGAAGCCGGGTGAACCCGTTGAAGTTGCAATGCGTCGTTTCCGTCGCGCCATTCTGCAGACTGGCCTGATCGTGGAACTGAAGAGCCGTACCGCCTACGAAAAGCCGACGACCGAGCGCAAGCGCAAGAAGAAGGCTGCCGAGTCGCGTCTGCGTAAGCGTCTGCGCATGCAAATGCTGCCGAAGAAGCTCTACTGATTCGCGCATTGCATAAAAAACCGCCAGCATGCTGGCGGTTTTTTTTCGTCCCAATTCACCCCATCAAGTGCGCGTGGCGATCAGCGCGCCGGCCCCGATCAGGGTGATGCCGCCGGCACGTTGCACATTGGCCTGCGCACGGCGCGTGGTCAGCCGGGTGGCCAGGGAGCGCGCCAGCAGCGCGTAGACCATGGCGTTGGCGCTGGCCAGCACCACGAAGGTCGGGATCAGCACCGCAGCCTGCGGCCAGAACGCCTGATGCGCGTCCAGGAACTGCGGCACGAATGCCACGAAGAACACGATGCTCTTCGGGTTCAGCGCCGTCACCAGCCACGCCTTGGCGAAACGCTGCCCCGCGCTGCCTGCCTGCGCCGGCACGTCGAGCGCGCTGGCACGGCTGGCCGAGCGCAACGCCTGCACACCCAGATAGACCAGATAGGCCGCCCCGGCCCACTTCAGCGCCGTGAACAGCGTGGCCGAAGCCGCCAGCACCGCGCCCAGTCCGGCCATCGACAGCGTGAAAGCCGTCAGATCCGCCGCCGCTACCCCGGCCACCGTGGCAAACGCGCTGCGGCCTCGGTGGGCGAGTGCATCGCCAATCACAAGCAAGATCGTCGGCCCCGGAATGACCAGCAGCACCAGGCTCGTCAGCGCGAACGCCAGCCAGTGTTCAAACGTCATGATGTTCTCCTTGTTGTTGTTGGATCTGGGTCGCGCCCCGCTCAGACCGGCAGCGGAAATACCAGGCACGTGGTGGTGGCGTAGGCGTAGAGCTTGCCCTGCGCGTCCGTGAGCCGCCCTTCAGCAATGCCGATCTGGTTGGTCAGGCTCACGACGTTGCCCTCCGCGCGCACAGGGCCGGTGCTACTGGTCAGCGGGCGCACGTAGTTCACCTTGAGTTCCAGCGTCGTATAGCCCTTCCCGGCCGGCAACATGCTGTGTACGGCACATCCCACGCAGGAATCGAGCAGCGTGGCCGCGTAGCCGCCATGCACGGTGCCGAGCGGATTGTAGTGCTCCGGCCCCGGCGTGCCCTGGAACACCACGCGGCCCGCCTCGAACGCCACCGGCACAAAGCCGACCAGATTGCCGATGGGGATGCCCGGCAGCTTGCCAGACAGGATATCGTCGAAAAACTCCGCCCCGGAGCGCGCGCGCAGCTGGTCGCGCGTAATCAGCCCCACCGGTGCCAGTTGTGCCCGAACACGCTCCTCGTCGGCCTGCCACTGGGCCAGCACTTCTTCCACACTCATCTTGTCTCCCCTGTCATCGCGGAGGATTGGCCCCGCACTCCGGAACGATACCCGCAAACCGGCATAATGGCGGGATCGCACTCACCGGGCCTTCGCCTTGACTGCTGCTACCCCTCCCATCCTGCAGATGCGCAACGTGCGCAAGCTGTATGGCGACACGGTCGTCGTCGACAACCTCGACCTCGAAGTCCAGCGCGGCCAGTGTTTCGGCCTGCTCGGCCCCAATGGCGCCGGCAAGACCACCACGCTGCGCATGCTGCTGGGCCTCACCACGCCGGCCTCCGGCACGCTCATGCTGTGCGGGGAGCCGATTCCGCAGCGGGCGCCACAGGCGCGCATGCGCGTGGGCGTGGTGCCGCAGTTCGACAACCTCGACCCGGATTTTTCCGTGATCGAGAACCTGCGCATCTTCGGGCGCTATTTCGGCCTGTCATCCGCCGAGATTGCACGGCGCGTGCCGATGCTGCTGGAGTTCGCGCGGCTGGAGAACCGGGCCGACGCGCAGGTACGCGACCTCTCCGGCGGCATGCGCCGCCGCCTGACCGTGGCGCGGGCACTGATCAACGATCCGGACCTGCTGGTCATGGATGAGCCCACCACCGGCCTGGACCCGCAGGCGCGCCACCTGATCTGGGAGCGATTGAAGTCGCTGATCGCGGCGGGCAAGACCATCCTGCTGACCACGCACTTCATGGAAGAGGCCGAGCGCCTTTGCAATCACCTTTGCGTGATCGACGGTGGCCGCAAGATTGCCGAAGGCAAGCCCCACGAACTGATCGACCGGGAAATCGGCTGCGATGTAGTGGAGGTCTACGGCGACGAACTGGAGCCGCTGCGCCAACGCGTGACGCCGCTAGCCGAACGGACCGAGATGCGGGGCGAGACGCTGTTCTGCTACGTGCGCGAACCGGGCCCACTGCTGGCCGCGCTGCACGGGAATGGCAGCGTGCGCTACCTGCACCGGCCGGCCAACCTTGAGGACGTGTTCCTCAAGCTGACCGGCCGCGACATGAGAGACTGAAATGAGCGAACAGGACCCCCGCACGCCCGACGTGGCGGCCACCGTGCCACGCCCCGCGCCGCCACCCCGCCAGCACTATCCCCAACCGCTGCTGCCACGCAATGCGCGCAACTGGATGATGGTCTGGTATCGCAACTACATGGTGTGGAAGAAGCTCGCCATTCCGTCGATGATCGGCAACCTGGCCGACCCGATGATCTACCTGTTCGGCCTCGGCCTGGGGCTGGGCCTGCTGGTCGGGGAGGTGCACGGGGTGTCGTATATTGCCTTCCTGGCGGCGGGCACCACGGCGTCAAGCGTGATGATGTCGGCGAGCTTCGAGTCGATGTATTCCGCGTTCTCCCGCATGCACGTGCAGCGCACGTGGGAGGCCATCATGCATGCCCCGCTGACGTTGGGCGACGTGGTGCTGGGCGAGATCCTCTGGGCGGCCAGCAAGGCCGTGCTGTCCGGCGTGGCGATCATGCTGGTGGCGGGCGCGCTCGGCTACGCGCAGTTCCCGGGCGCGCTGGCGGCGCTGCCGGTGATCGTGCTGGCGGGCATCGCCTTCGCGAGTCTGGCGATGATCGTCACGGCACTGGCGCCGAGCTACGACTTCTTCATGTTCTACCAGACGCTGGTGATGACGCCGATGCTGCTGCTCTCGGGCGTGTTCTTCCCGTTGGAGCAATTGCCGGCCGGCGCCCAGGCCGCGACGCAGGTCTTGCCGCTGGCCCACGCGGTGGCGCTGATTCGCCCCCTGATGCTGGGTCGTCCGGTGGAACATGGGGGATTGCACCTGGCCGTGCTGGCGGTGTACGCCGTGGCCGCGCTGCTGGTGGCGCTGGTGCTGCTGCGGCGCAGGATGCTGCGCTGAGGGGTACGCCCTCTCCCGGCACCGGGAGAGGGGTTAAAACGATACGACTTACTGGCTTACTGGCCGAGCCCGCGCAGCAGGTCGGCCTTCAGGTCGACCACCGATTCCAGTCCCACGGACAGGCGGATCAGCCCTTCGGTGATGCCCGCCGCCGCCTTCGCTTCCGGCGCCACGCGGCCGTGCGTGGTGGTGTACGGATGCGTGATGGTCGTGCGCGTGTCGCCGAGGTTGCCCGTGATCGAGCACACCTTCGTGCTGTCGATCACGCGCCAGGCATTGGCGCGCTGCTGCTCGGGCGTGGCGCCCTTCAGCTCGAACGAGACGATCGCCCCGCCGCCGCTCTGCTGGCGCATGGCGATGTCGTACTGCGGGTGGGACTTCAGCGCCGGGTGGTACACCTTGGCCACGGCCGGGTGCGACTCCAGGAACTCGGCCACCGCCAACGCGCTCTGCGAATGCCGCTCCATGCGGATGGCCAGCGTCTCCATGCCCTTGAGCATCACCCACGCATTGAACGCGGACAGCGTCGGGCCGGCCGTGCGCACGAACGGGAAGAGCTTGCCCATGATGTAGTCGTGCTTGCCGACCACCGCGCCGCCCAGCACCCGCCCCTGGCCGTCGATGTGCTTGGTGGCCGAGTGCACCACCACGTCCGCGCCGAACTTGATCGGCTGCTGCAGCGCCGGCGAGCAGAAGCAGTTGTCCACCACGAACAGCGCGCCCGCATTGTGGGCGATGTCGGCAATCGCCGCGATGTCCGAGACCTCGGTCAGCGGATTCGACGGCGTTTCCAGGAAGAACAGCTTCGTATTCGGGCGCACGGCGGCGCGCCACGCGGACAGGTCGCCCGTGTCCACGTAGGTCGTCTCCACGCCGAACTTGGCCAGGATCGTGTTGAACAGCGTCATGGTCGAGCCGAAGATCGACCGCGAGCTGACCAGATGGTCACCCGATTGCAGCGACGCCAGCGCCACGGAGAGGATCGCGCTCATGCCCGATGCCGTGGCCATGCACGCCTCGCCGCCCTCCAGCGCCGCCAGCCGCGACTGGAACATCGACACCGTGGGGTTGGTGAAGCGCGAGTACGTGTAGCCCTCTTCCGAGTTGGCAAACCGCTCGGCCGCCTCTGCGGCGCTGTGGAAGCAGAAGCTCGAGGTCAGGTACATCGCCTCGGAGTGCTCCATGAACTCGCTGCTGCGCAGCGTGCCGGCGCGCACGCCGAGGGTATCGATGCCGAGGGACTCTGGTTGGAACGGTTCGCTCATGCTGCTGGCTGTCTTCTGATCGGATTAATCGTGGTTGCCCGAGCGCTGCAGATGCAGTTGCGAGCGCTCCGTGTCGGCATTGGTGCCGTCGCGGTCAGCCTGGCTGCGCGCCGTCTCCAGGCGCACCAGGTATTCCTCGTCGATATCGCCGGTGATGTAGCGGCCATCGAAGCACGAAGCGTCGAAGTCGCGCAGCGCCGGATTGATGTCGCGCACGGCCTGCTTCATCGCTTCCACGTCCTGGTACACGAGCTTGTCGGCGCCGATCATCTGCGCCACTTCCTCGTCGGTGCGGCCGTGGGCCACCAGTTCGCTGCGCGTGGGCATGTCGATGCCGTACACGTTCGGGTACTTCACCGGCGGCGCGGCCGAGGCGAAGATCACCTTGTTTGCGCCGGCGTCGCGGGCCATCTGGACGATTTCGAGCGAGGTGGTGCCGCGCACGATGGAATCGTCGACGATCAGCACGTTCTTGCCCTTGAACTCCACGCCCATGGCGTTGAGCTTCTGGCGTACCGACTTCTTGCGCACGGCCTGGCCCGGCATGATGAAGGTGCGGCCCACGTAGCGGTTCTTGAAGAAGCCCTCGCGGTAATCCACGCCGAGCGAGTTGGCCACCTGCATGGCGGCCGGGCGGCTCGAGTCGGGAATCGGCATGACCACGTCGATGTCGCCGGAGGACACTTCGCGGCGGATCTTCTCGGCCAGGTAGTCACCCATGCGCAGGCGCGCGTCGTAGACGGGCACGCCATCGATGCACGAATCCGGGCGGGCCAGGTACACGTACTCGAAGATACAGGGCGTCAGCACCGGGTTCTCGGCGCACTGCTTGCTGTAGAACTTGCCGTCCATGTCGATGAAGATGGCCTCGCCGGGCGCCACGTCGCGCTCCATGCGATAACCCATGCCTTCCAGCGCCACGGATTCCGACGCGATCAGGTATTCCTTGCCCGTCGGGGTGTCGACGCTGCCGATGCAGAGCGGGCGGATGCCGAACGGATCGCGCACAGCCAGCAGGCCGTAGCCGGCGATCTGGGCGGTAATCGCATAGGCACCCTTCACGCGGCGATGCATGCCGGAGACGGCCTTGAAGATCGCCTCGGGGTCCAGGGACAGGCCGTCGCTGCCGCGCTGGAGTTCGTCGGCCAGCACGTTCAGCAGCACTTCGGTGTCCGAATGCGTGTTGATGTGGCGACGGTCGCGGCGGAACATCTCCTCGCGCAGCTGTTCCGAGTTGGTCAGGTTGCCGTTGTGGGCCAGGATGATGCCGTACGGCGCGCTCACGTAGAACGGCTGGGCTTCTTCCTCGCTCGAGGCGGAGCCGGCCGTCGGGTAGCGCACCTGGCCGATGCCGGACGTGCCCGGCAGGCCGCGCATGTTGCGGGTGCGGAACACATCGCGCACGAGGCCGTTGGCCTTGTGCATGTGGAAGGTGCTGCCGTTGGCCGTGGCGATGCCAGCTGCATCCTGTCCGCGGTGTTGCAACAGCAGCAGGCTGTCATAGATCAATTGGTTGACAGGGCTGGTGGAAACCACGCCGACGATACCGCACATGCCGCACTCCCAGGAAAGGCAACTTTGATTCAGGGGCGCGGTCCCGGCTGCAATCCGGTAGGAGGCGTCGGGACCCGCGTTGACTTCAGGTCTTTACATACTTGGCCAGGTCCGGCGGCAGCCATTGCCGCAACTCGTCCATGGCCTGCATCACATAGGGGCGCGACACCGCGTCGCGCCAGAATTGTTCTTCCGGCAGCTTGGTGAGCCCGGCCAGCACCACGACCAGCATCACGATCAGCACGCCGCGCGCGAGGCCGAATACCAGCCCCAGGCCGCGATCCGCGGGCTTCAGGCCCGTGGTTTCCAGCAACTGGCCGAGGATGGCGCCGGCCAGTGCCGACACGATCCAGGTACCCAGAAACACTGCGAGGAAGCCCAGCGCACTGCGCGTGAGCTGCCCGCCGGGCAGCGTTTCCGGCATCCACTGGGCTGCCATCGCGCCGAAGTGGTAGGCCAGCAGGAAGGCCACCACCCAGCCCACCAGGGCCAGCACCTCGCGGACCAGCCCGCGCAGGATGCCGATCAGGCCCGAGGCCACGAGGATGAAGGCAACGCCGTAATCGAAAAAAGTAAAAGCCATGCGTCTGGCGCTTGTTCCTGGCAGATGACCCGTCAGATGGGGGCGATTTACAGTTCCACCACCTTGGAGGTCAGGCCGACGGCCCTGACCTTCTTGTCGGCCGCATCGGCGGCGTCACGATCGGTGAACGGGCCGGCGCGCAGCAGGATCCGCTCGCCGTCGGCAAGCGTCTTTTTCTCCACATAGGCCGGCACCTTGCTCGCCTTGAGCTTGGCCAGCCAGTTCTTCGCACGCTCTTCGGACGAGAACGCGCCAATCAGGATCATGAACTTGCCGCTGCCGGTGGCCTTGTCAGCCGGCTTGTCGGCGGGCTTGGTCTCGGCGACCTTGGTATCGGGCCTGGCTTCTGGCTTGGCATCGGCACGCGGCTTGTCGGCCGCGGCTGGCGCGCTGACGAGTTCCTCGCCGGCGTCCAGCGCGGCGTCATTGCGCGTGGCGGACGGCGTGGGTGGCAGCGGATCGGCCTTGCGCGCCTCCACCTTCGGTTTCTGCGTAGCGCCCTGCCCGTTGGCTACCTTGACCGCCACGTCCTCCGATACCGGACGGGGCTTGTGTTCGAAGACGATAGGCAGCACGATGACCGCCGCCACAAGCAGTACCACGGCGCCAATCAGGCGGCGCCGCGCGCGTTGCTTCTGCGGGAAGTCGGGGTCGAGGGTGTCGTCGGCGTATTCCTCGTTCAACCGGCGCGACGCGCCGACGCCAGCGCCCACATCCGCGCGCGTACGACGACCGCGCTCCGGTGCCGGATCAGAGCCCTTGCGGGACGAGAACAGCGAAAGCAGGCCCATGGATGCCGATGCCTAGAGAGTGATTCGGTGCGATGTCATTCCGGCGGCGATCAATTCGCCTGCGTGGCGCGATACGCGAGCACGCCGGCCACCGTATAGAACGACCCGAAGACCAGGATTCTATCATTCTCGGTCGCTCTCTCGATGGCATCGCGATACGCCAATTCCGGACTGGAGAAGCACGCGGCCGTATTGTCCGGGCCCTCGCGGAAGCCGCCTGCCTCAAGCTGCTCGCGCAGGTCCGCCGCGCTGGCGGCGCGGTCGGTGGGCAGGTCGCAGAAGCACCAGTGGTCCACCTTGTCCGCCACGTGGCTTAGTACGCCGGCAATGTCCTTGTCTGCCATCGCCCCGAACACCGCGTAGGTGTAGCGAAAGAAGCCCATGTTCTCGAGGTTCTGACCCAGCGTGGCGGCTGCATGTGGATTGTGCGCCACATCGAGAATCACCGCCGGACGGCCCGGCATCACCTGGAACCGGCCCGGCAATTCGACGAAGGCGAGCCCGTTACGCACCTCCTGCGCGCTCACCGGCAGGCGCGGACGCATGGCCTGCAGCGCCGCGAGCGCCGCCGAGGCGTTCAGCAGTTGGTTGGCGCCGCGCAGCGCCGGGTAGCCCAGGCCGTTCAGCTTGCGGTCCGGACCAATCCAGTCCCATTGCTGCCGTTCCTGCCCCTTGGCCGCCTGATGGTGGAAATCGCGGCCCACGAGCCACAATTCCGCGCCGATGGCTTCCGCATGGTCGATCAGCGATTTCGGCGGCATCGGGTCGCCGCAGATCGCCGGCACGTTCGGGCGGAAGATGCCCGCCTTCTCGAAGCCGATTTTCTCGCGCGTGTCGCCGAGGTACTGGGTATGGTCGATGTCCACGCTGGTGATGACCGCGCAGTCCGTATCGATCACATTCACCGCGTCCAGCCGTCCGCCGAGGCCCACTTCGAGGATGATGGCGTCGAGCCCGGCCGCCGCGAAGGCGTGGATGATGGCCAGCGTGGTGAATTCGAAATAGGTCAGGCTGACCGGATCGGCAAAGCTCGTGCGGGCGCGCTCGACGGCTTCGAAGTGCGGCAGCAGCTGCGCGTCCGTGGCCATCTCCCCGTTGATGCGCGCGCGCTCGTTGAACGTGATCAGGTGCGGCGAGGTATGCATGCCGACCTTGTAGCCGGCCTCGAGCAGGATGCACTCGAGCATCGCGCATGTCGAACCCTTGCCGTTGGTGCCGCCCACGGTGAAGACCACCGCGTCGATGCGCAGGCCCAGCGCTTCCTTGACGCGCGTGATGCGGGTCAGGCCCATGTCGATGCCCACGGGGTGGGCGCTTTCCAGATGGGTCAGCCAGTCGGGGAGATTGTGGAAGATGGGCATGGGAAAACCAGATTCAAAACTGGAAAAACAAAATGGCGCGGGTGGGGGCACCCGCGCCATTGTCCTGCATTCACACGAATCGCGTCAGGCTACCGCGTCCGCCGGTTGCTTCTGCAGCAGCGCCAGCAGTTGCGCCAGCTCGGCGCGCAGCTTGCGACGGTCGACGATCATGTCGATCGCGCCCTTCTGCAGCAGGAACTCGGCACGCTGGAAGCCTTCCGGCAGTTTCTCGCGCACGGTCTGCTCGATCACGCGCGGGCCGGCAAAGCCGATCAGCGCCTTGGGTTCGGCAATCACCACGTCGCCCAGGAAGGCGAAGCTGGCCGAGACGCCGCCCATGGTCGGGTCCGTCAGCACGCTGATGAACGGCAGCTTGGCGTTGGCCAGCTGGTTCAGCATGGCCGTGGTCTTGGCCATCTGCATCAGCGACAGCAGGCTTTCCTGCATGCGCGCGCCGCCCGTGGCGGTAATGCAGATAAACGGCACCTTCTGCTCGAGCGCCGCCTGCGCGCCGCGCGCGAAGCGCTCGCCCACCACGGAGCCCATCGAACCGCCCATGAACTCGAACTCGAAGCAGCTCACCACCACCGGAATGGTGTGGATGGCACCGCCGATGACGACCATCGCATCGGTCTCGCCAGTCTCTTCCATGGCGGCCTTGATGCGGTCCGGGTACTTCTTGGTGTCCTTGAACTTCAGCGCGTCCACCGGCACGATTTCCTGGCCGATTTCATAGCGGCCTTCGGCGTCCAGCAGCGCGTCCAGCCGCTCGCGCGAGCGGATGCGCATATGGTGGTCGCACTTCGGGCAGACGTGCAGATTGGCCTCGACGTCGGTCCGGTACAGCGTGGACTCGCACGCCGGGCACTTGACCCACAGCCCTTCCGGAATGCCCTTGCGGGTGGAGGGGTCGGTCTGTTGAATCTTGGGAGGCAGGAGTTTATCCAACCAGCTCATGAAAGCTCCTTACGGATAGCCGCCGCCCGCGCGCCAGCCTGCATGCGCAGGCGCTGACGGTGAGACGGCAGGGAATCAGGCCGCGAATTTACCATGCCGGGCCGGTCTGGCCGAAGCAAATCGCATCGATTGTGATACATCGATCACAATCAAGCCATGTCGATGTCGGCATGGCGTCACGTTTTGCCGTGGCTCAGGCGTCCAGGGCCCGGCGGATTTCGGCGATGAAGTCGCGCAGCGCGGTCACTGCCTGGTCGCGCGGGGCGTCTTCCAGCAGTTGCACCAGACGGCTGCCGATCACCACGGCGTCCGCCACGCTGCCGATGGCGCGCGCGGTCTGGGCATCGCGGATGCCGAAGCCCACGCCCACCGGCAGGTTGGCGTGGCGCTTGATCAGCGGCAGGCGGCTCGCCACGCTTTCCAGGTCGATCGTGGCCGAGCCGGTCACGCCCTTCAGCGACACGTAATAAAGATAGCCGCTGGCGACCTTCGCCACCGCCTCGATGCGCGCATCGGTGGAGGTCGGGGCGAGCAGGAAGATGGGATCCATCTCATTGGCGCGCATCAGGGCGGCAAACGCCTCGCACTCCTCGGGCGGATAGTCGACCACGAGCACGCCGTCCACGCCAGCCGCGCGGGCGGCCTTGGCGAAGGCCTCGTCGCCCATCCGCTCGATCGGGTTGGCGTAGCCCATCAGCACGACGGGCGTGCTGGCGTCGGTTTTTCGGAATTCTGCGACCCAGGCGAGCACCTGCGTCAGCGTCACGCCCTGCGCGAGCGCCCGCTCGGATGCGCGCTGGATCACCGGGCCGTCGGCCATCGGGTCCGAGAACGGCACGCCGAGTTCGATCACATCGGCGCCACCGGCCACCAACGCGTGCATCAGGTCCACGGTCAGGCCGGGCGCCGGATCGCCGGCGGTGATGAACGGAATCAGGCCCTTCTTCTGCTGCGCGGCCAAGGCCGCGAAAGTCTTCTGGATGCGGGACATGTCAGGAATTAGATAAGGCGTTGGACGGCGGCATCGGCTTCCGCGGCATCGTCATTGGCGGCGGGTACTGCGGGTTGAACCGGATCCGGCACGGCGGGCGTGACCAGCGGGATCGCCGCCTCCACCCGCTGGCGCACCAGTTGCGCGTACTCAGGATTCATCTCATAGCCGACGAAGCGCCGGCCATGGCGCACGCAGGCCACGGCGGTGGTGCCGCTGCCCGTGAACGGATCGAGCACGAGCCCGCCCGGCGGGCAGCTCGCCAGCACCATCCGCTCCACGATCTCGAGCGGCTTCTGGGTCGGATGGTCGGCGCGCTCGGGGTCCTGGCGATGGATACGAGACACGCTCCACAGGTCCTTCGGGTTGTATCCCACCTCGAGCCACTTCTTGCCCTCGAAGCGCGGCCGGCTGCGCGCCTTCTTGGTCTCGGCGTCGTACGGAATCCGTACCGGGTCGAGGTCGAAGTAGTAGTCGCGCTGGCGGGCGAAGAAGCCGATGTTGTCATGCACCGACGAATACTTGCGCGTGGTGCCTCCCATGCTCGGCACGCGGCGGTCCCAGATGATCTCGTTGATCATGGTCAACCGTTGCTTGAGCATCACGAACAGCTCGGGCGAGTACTGCCACGTGCAGAACAGGTAGAGCGAGCCGCGCGGCGCGATTTTCGGCACGATGGCGTCCATCCACCGCTCGGACCATTCCAGGTAGGCCTGGCCCGAGAGGCGGTCGGAATCGTTGCCGTAGTCCTTGCCCAGCCCATAGGGCGGGTCAGCCACGACGAGATCGATGGAGCCGTCGGGGATCTTGGAGATCCCTTCCAGCACGTCTTCCTGATAGAGCCGCAACGCGGAGGAGTCCAGCAGGTCGGATTCGGGAGGCAGCACTTGCATCAGAGCTTCAGCCCCGCACGTTCGGCCACGGTGTGCATGTCCTTGTCGCCCCGTCCGGAGAGGTTCACCAGCAGTAGCTTGTCCTTCGGCAGCGTCGGCGCCAGCTTGCAGGCGTAGGCGATGGCATGGCTCGACTCCAGCGCCGGGATGATGCCCTCGATGCGGCAGCAGTCATGGAAGGCCTTGAGCGCCTCGTCGTCGGTAATCGGCACGTACTGCGCGCGGCCGATGTCCTTGAGCCACGCGTGCTCGGGACCCACGCCCGGGTAGTCCAGGCCGGCCGAGACCGAATGGGTCTCGATGATCTGGCCGTTGGCGTCCTGCAGCAGGTAGGTGCGGTTGCCGTGCAGCACGCCCGGCGAGCCGCCGGTCAGCGACGCCGCGTGGCGGCCCGTCTCCAGGCCGTCGCCGGCGGCTTCCACGCCGATCAGCTGCACCTCGGGATAGTCGATATACGGATAGAAGATGCCCATCGCATTGGAGCCACCGCCCACGCACGCGATGACCGCGTCTGGCTGACGGCCGGCCAGCTCCGGCATCTGCACCTTGGCTTCCTCGCCAATCACGCACTGGAAGTCACGCACCATCATCGGGTACGGGTGCGGGCCCGCCACGGTACCGATGATGTAGAACGTGGATTCCACGTTGGTCACCCAGTCGCGCATCGCTTCATTGAGCGCGTCCTTGAGCGTGCGCGAGCCGGACTCCACGGGCACGACGGTGGCACCGAGCAGCTTCATGCGGTAGACGTTGGCGGCCTGACGCTGCACGTCCTCGGCCCCCATGTAGACCACGCATTCCATGCCGAAGCGCGCGGCGATCGTCGCCGTGGCCACGCCGTGCATGCCGGCGCCGGTTTCGGCAATCACGCGCTTCTTGCCCATCTTGCGGGCCAGAATCGCCTGACCAATCACATTGTTGATCTTGTGCGCGCCGGTGTGGTTCAGGTCTTCGCGCTTGAGGAAGATCTGGGCCCCGCCGAGCGTCTCGCTCCAGCGCTGCGCATGGTAGATCGGCGACGGGCGGCCGACGAAGTGCTTCAGCTCGCGCCGGTATTCGGCGTCGAACGCGGGATCGTTCTGGGATTGCGCATAGGCTTCGCGCAGCTCGTCCAGCGCGTGAACCAGCGTTTCGGAAACGAAGGTGCCGCCATAGGGGCCGAAATGGCCACGGGAATCGGGCAAGTCGTACATGTCCAGGCTCTCAGGATGGCGCACCGGCCCGGTTCGGGCAGGGGCGCTGAAATTCGGGGATGCGGCCGGCAGGCGGCGGGAACGGGTCCGGGAGGCCCCGGGTCACCCTGCTTCCGCCATGCGCACGGCACGCACGAACGCGGCAATGCGGGCGTGGTCCTTCACGCCCTTCGACGCCTCCACGCCGCTGCTCACATCCACGGCGTAGGGGCGTACGCGCTCAATCGCGCCAGCGACGTTTTGCGCGTTCAACCCACCACTCAAAACGATGCGAGGAGCGCCGTTTGCGTTCGGGCTGCCCTTGGGGGGCACGGAGGGTGCCGGCTGCGAGGTGGAAACCAGCGCCGGATCGGTCGGAAGCCATTGGCCGGGAATCAGGGTCCAGTCGAAGACGTGGCCGCCACCGCCATAGCCTTCCACGAAGGCATCGAGCAACAGGCCGGCGGCGTCACGGTATTGATCGGCGAATTCTACCAAATCGAGCCCCGGACGAACACGGGCCGCACGCATGAAGGGCAGCCGGCAGCGCCGGGCGATCTCCGCGCACTGCTCGGGGGTCTCGTCACCGTGGAACTGAAGTAGCGTCAACGGCACCCGCTCCGCCACGTGGGCCACTTCCTCGGCATCGGCATTGACGAACAGGCCAACCACCGAGACGAACGGCGCGACTCGCTCGGCCAGTGCCGCCGCGCGCGCCACGTCCACATAGCGCGGGCTGCCGGCGTAGCAGACCAGGCCGATGGCGTCGGCGCCGGCATCCACGGCGGCGCGTACGTCGTCCTCGCGGGTCAGGCCGCAGATCTTGACGCGGGTGCGGCCGGGCATCTGGCTGAAATCAGGCGCCGTCATCGGTAAAGACTCCGTGGAAGAAGCTCGCGGACGGGTCCGCGGCGGGCAGCCGGTACGGCTCAGGATACTTCACGCCGGCCAGGTAGAGGCCATCGGGCATGAAGGTGGGCGCAGCCAGGCGGCGGTCGCGGCCGGCCAGCACTTCGGCCATCCAGCTCACCGGATAGCGGCCCCGCCCTACCGCTACGAGGGAACCCATCAGGTTGCGCACCATGTGGTGCAGGAAGGCGCTGGCGCGGAAGCGCAGGAAGACCCAGTTGCCGTCGGCCTTCAGGGTCACGTCGTACATCGTCTTGATGGGCGACTTGGCCTGGCATTCGGCGGCGCGGAAGGCCGAGAAATCGTGCTCGCCCAGCAGGCAGCTCGCGGCGGCGCGCATGGCGTCCACGTCGAGCTGCTGGCCCGGCGGGAGCATCAGGTAGCCGGCGCGGCCATGCAGCATTGGCACGCGGTGCGGGCCGGTGTAGAGCGCGTAGTAATACTTGCGCTCGAACGCCAGGAAGCGCGCGTGGAAGCCCTCGTCCACCGGCTCGGCCCATTGCAGGGCGACCGACGGCGGCAGGAAGGCGTTGATGCCGCGCACCCAGGAAAACTTGTCGCGCGAGAGTTCGGTATCGAGATGAATCACCTGCCCGAGCGCATGCACGCCGGCATCGGTACGCCCCGCCACCGTGGTCAGCAGGCGAGTCCCGGCAAAACGCTCGATGGCGTCTTCCAGATGGTCCTGCACGGTATTGCGGTGCGGTTGCGCCTGCCAGCCCGAGAAGGCCGACCCGTCGTACTGAAGCCCGATGGCGATGCGATTCATGGATCCCAAAAGAAAATGCGCCGGAAGGGACGCTTCCGGCGCATCGCTTCGGGCCGCAACGGCGTGGCGCCGTGCAAGCCCTCCATCATACCGGCCTTTGCAGGCCGTTTTCCGACGCGTGACCGCTACCGGTCAGGCCACCTCGCGCAGCAGCGTGCGCGCTTCGGCCTGGAGCGGGTCTTGCGACTGATCCACCACTTCCTGGAGTAGTTCGCGGGCCCCTTCCTTGTCGCCGATCTCGATGTAGGCACGGGCCAGGTCGAGCTTGATCTGCATGTCGCGGCCGCCGTCCATGCCGTTGGCGGACAGGGTGCTGGCGGACACGCCGTGGGTGGTGTCACCACCGCCCTCGGACGTCACGCGACTCAGGTCGATCGGCTCGGCCAGACGGCCGTTCTGCAGCATCGTCGGCGCCGGGAGCGGCACCGAGTCGGCCAGCGGGTCGTTGCCCGCCGACTTGCCGGCGCTGCCGGGGTTCAGGTCGAGCGAGATGCCCGACATGTCGAACTCCAGCGGACGCGAACGCGTCGGGGTATCGAGCGCCGGCACCTCGGCCAGGTGGCGGCTTTCCAGGTCAGCCGGCATGTCGAGGCCGGTGTCGTGGCTTTCGTCGAGTACGTCATCCAGACGTGCCACCGGTTCCGCTTGGAATTCGTTACCGAATACCAGCGAGGCCGACTCCGGTGCCACGATGGGCTCCCCCGGCGCGGGCGCCGGGAAGGCGTCGAGCGGCAGCGCCAGATCCGCCATGGCGGGCTCGCGCGGCGGCTGCTCGAGGTTGTGCGCGGGGTCCTGCGTGCGCCATTGGTCCGCGACCGGCGTGGTGGTATCCACTTCGGCCGTGGCGTCCGGCGCTACCGACAAATACAAGGCATTGCTCGGGTCCAGCTTGCGACCCATTTCGGCGGCCTGCAGCCAGTCCGCGCCTTGCCCGCCCGTCTGGGCGAACATTTCTTCTGCAATCACTCGGAAACCTTCCACATCCTGGCGAGTGTTGTAAATCTCCAGCAGCTTCAGGCGAATGGCCTGACGCTCCGGGCTCTGTTGCAGCGCTTCGCGCAGGATTTCTTCGGCCTGCACGTCGCGCCCGTAGGCGATATACACCTCCGCCTCGGCGATCGGGTCCACCTCGGTAGCTTCCGGCGAGTTGTTGCCGATCCGGAAATCGGCGCCGAACACGCTGTGCTGCGAGGTATCCACGCTCTGGCCGCCGGCGGTGCCGAACAGCGAATGGCCACCGGCCATCACCGTGCTTTCCTGCGACAGGATGCTGTCGCCGAAGCCGCCGTTGTCAGCGGTCTTCTGCTTCTGGCGGCGACGATAGACGGCATAGCCGCCCAGCAGCGCGACCAGCAGACCGGCGCCCGGCAGCAGCATCGGGTTGCCCAGCAGTTCGTCCAGGAACGAGGGCTCCGGTACCGGTGCGGGCTGCACGCGCGGCGCGGGCTTCTTCACGGCCACAGGGGCGGAAGCGGCGGCGGCCGGGGCGGGTGCGGCGGCGTCTGCCTGCGGCGCCGAAGCGGCGGCCGTTGCAGCCACAGCGGCTGCGGCCGGCGCGGCGGCATCGGCTGCGGAGGCCGGTGCAGCTGCCGTGGCGGCCGGAGCCGGCGTCGGCGTGGCCGTGCTCGTCGCGGCAGTCGCCGTGTCAGCGGGCTTGGCCGGCTCGGCGGGCACCACGGTCGGCGCGGTGCTGGCCGCCGGCGTGGCCGGCGCAGCAGCCTGGGCCGGAGCCGCCTTGGCCTGGTTCAGCTTGGCGATCTCGGCATTCTTCAGCTCCATCAGGCGCTGCATGTCCGTGACGTTCTTCTCGAGCTGGGCCAGCTTCGACTCGGCGTCCTTCAGCTTGCGCTGCGAGGCCACTTCGGCTTCGGCCTGGGCTTGCGCCTTGGCCTGCGCGGCGCGGTCTGCCTTGCTCAGCTTCAGTTCGTCGCGCGGACCGGCGGCGGGCACCGTGGTGTCCTGCACGCGCGCCGTCACGTTGCCGGACTGCTCGCGCCCCGAGCCCGCTTCCACGGACTTCGCGGCAGCGGCGGCGGCCAGACGGCCGCGGTAGCTGTCGAAGCCCTGCGTGCGCGCCACAACCTCGCGGCGAGCTTCGCGCGGGCTGACGGACTGCGCCTGCTGGGCGCTCGGCACCTTCAACACCGCGCCGGACTTGATCCGGTTGATGTTGCCGCCGATGAATGCATTCGGATTATTCCGATACAGCGCGAGCAGCATCTGCTCGAGCGACACGTCCTGGCCCTGCGCGGCATCGCCGGCAATGCTGGACAGCGTGTCGCCGCGCTGGATCGTGTATGGCTCGCCGGCGGCAGCGCCGTCGGTCGATGCGGGGGCCGCCGGGGCGGCGGCGCGGCGCGGCTGGCGCGGGGCCGGAGCCGGGCGAGCGGCCTCCGACGACGCGGCGGCCGGCACCGGCGCGGCGGGCTTGGCCGCCTGCGCGGGGGCCTCGGCCGGGGACGCATCGGGCGTAGCCGCCTGCACCACCGTGGTCGGGGCGAAGCTCTGGTTGGACTTCGCGCCCGCCGGATCGAGCAGGAACGTGTAGGCGCGCGTCACCTTGCCGCTCGACCAGCTCATGTCGACGAGGATGTCGACGAACGGCTCGCTGATCGGCTGGTTGGAACGGACGGTTGCCACATAGGTGCCGTTGGGGCGCTGCTCCACCTGGAGTCGCACGCCGGACACGGCCGGCAGGTACGTCAGCCCTGCCCTGGCATAGGCGGCCGGCGAGGCAAGCTTGACGTTGAGACTGTCCGCTTCCTCGGCCGAAACGCCGCTGATATCGATTTCAGCCTGGAGCGGTTGCCCCAGATTGGACTGTACCCGTAATTGTCCGAACCCCGCGGCGTACGCGGCGGGCTGCATCAGCAGCAAACCGAGAGCCGTGACGGCCAGCGTTGACCAGCGCTGACGGACAGTAGGCGCATCTTTCCGGCGATGTAGGCTCACACTCACCTCGTGCTCCATTTATGTTTCTAGTAGCGAAAAATAAACCCGACCCAAATGCCTGGCAGGCGGGCGGACGGCCGGTGCGGACGAAAAAAACGTCGTGCCCGATTGTCTCACCCCTTCGCCGCAATGACGCGACGGTGACCCCTTGGCCAGGCGAATGCCGGCTGTATTGTGACGCAAGCCTGGGAAAAATAGGGGTCCGAACGTAACAACGCCGCGCTGGGGCGCGGCGTTGGCAGGAAAGCGGCGGATTCTGTTGCCTCCCCGCAACGAATGCCGGGGAGACTCAGTACCTGCTTACTTCTCGATCAGAATGCGCAGCATACGACGCAGCGGCTCGGCGGCGCCCCACAGCAGTTGGTCGCCCACCGTGAAGGCCGAGAGGTACTCGCCGCCCATCTGCATCTTGCGCAGGCGACCCACCGGAATGCTCAGCGTGCCGGTCACGGCAGCCGGGGTCAGGTCGGTCATGCTCGCTTCGCGCGTGTTCGGCACCACCTTGGCCCACGGGTTGTGGGAGGCCAGCATGCCTTCGATCTCGTCCAGCGGCACATCCTTGCGCAGCTTGATGGTCAGCGCCTGCGAGTGGCAGCGCATGGCGCCAATCCGCACGCACAGGCCGTCCACGGCGATCGGGGTGGCCCCGGTCGCGCCCAGGAAGCCATCGCCGCGACCCAGGATCTTGTTGGTCTCGGCGCCGCCCTTCCATTCTTCGCGCGACACGCCGTTGCCCAGATCCTTGTCGATCCAGGGAATCAGGTTGCCGGCCAGCGGCACGCCGAATTGCTTGGTTTCGTCCGCCGACAGGCCGTGCTGCGTAGCCAGGATGGTGCGGTCGATCTCGAGGATGGCCGAGGCGGGGTTGTCCAGCAGCGGCTTGACCGAGGCGTTCAGGGTGCCGAACTGCGTCAGCAGCTCGCGCATATGCTGCGCGCCGCCGCCCGAGGCCGCCTGGTAGGTCATGGAGGTCATCCACTCGATCAGGTCGTTCTCGAACAGGCCGCCGAGGCCCATCAGCATGCAGCTGACCGTGCAGTTGCCGCCGATGAAGTTCTTGACGCCCTTCGAAAGTGCATCCTTGATCACGTCGTTGTTGACGGGGTCGAGCACGATGATCGCGTCGTCCTTCATGCGCAGCGAAGACGCCGCATCAATCCAGTAGCCGCTCCAGCCGGCCGCGCGCAGGCGCGGGAAGACATCGCTGGTGTAGTCGCCGCCCTGGGCGGTGAGCACCACGTCGCACTGCTTCAGTGCGTCGATGTCGTTGGCATCTTTCAGCGTGGTTTCGTTCTTCGCCATGGCCGGGGCCTTGCCGCCGGCGTTGGACGTGCTGAAGAAAACGGGCTCGATATGGTCGAAATCGCGCTCTTCCTGCATGCGTTGCATCAGGACGCTGCCGACCATTCCTCGCCAACCGACGAGACCTACAATCATGACTTACCTCGGATGTGATGAGTACTTCCCCGCCATTTTCCTCGCCCRGCGTACGCTGCGCGGGGAAGACGGGCAGGCACGACGAACGATCTTAGGGGATCGTTTTGGTAGTAATGGTTTTAATCGTCGCGGTATGGTCGCGCGAACCCACGCCGGCCGTGATGACGGCAGCGATGGCAGTAGCGAGGAACTGGGGAATTCGGACCATTCGCGGAGTCTACACGATTTTCTTGCGCCAACGGGGCCCGAAGGCCCCGTTTTTGGCACGAACTGGCAAAAAACGGCCGATTACAGCGCAGCCAGCACGGCTTCGCCCATCTCCCGCGTGCCGACCTGCTTGCAGCCCGGCGTGAGGATGTCGCCGGTGCGGTAGCCCTGGGCCAGCACCTTCTTGACGGCGTGCTCGATGCGGTCGGCCTGGTCGGCCTTGTTCAGCGAGTAGCGCAGCATCATCGCGGCGGAGAGGATGGTGGCCAGCGGATTGGCCACGCCCTTGCCGGCGATGTCCGGCGCCGAGCCGTGCGACGGCTCGTACAGACCCTTGTTGTTGGCATCGAGCGACGCCGACGGCAGCATGCCGATGGAACCGGTCAGCATCGCTGCCTCGTCGGACAGGATGTCGCCGAACATATTGCCGGTAACGATCACATCGAAGCTCTTCGGCGCCTTGACCAGCTGCATGGCCGCGTTGTCGACGTACATGTGCGACAGCTCGACGTCCGGATATTCCTTGCTGACATCGATCACGATGTCCTTCCAGAACTGAAACGTCTCCAGCACGTTGGCCTTGTCCACGCTGCACAGCTTCTTGCCACGCTTGGCTGCGGCCTGGAACGCCACGTGGGCGATGCGGCGGATCTCGGGCTCGCTGTAGCGCATCGTGTCGAAGGCTTCGCGGGCGCCCTTGAACAGGCCGTCCGGGGCCTCGCGCATGCCGCGCGGCTGACCGAAGTAGATGTCGCCGTTCAGCTCACGCACGATCAGGATGTCCAGGCCGGCCACCAGTTCGGGCTTCAGGCTCGAGGCGCCGGTCAGCTCCGGGTAGCAGATCGCCGGGCGGAAGTTCGCGAACAGCTGCAGGTGCTTGCGCAGGCCCAGGATGGCCTGCTCCGGACGCAGCGGGCGCTCCAGGCTGTCGTACTTCCAGTCGCCCACGGCGCCGAACAGGATGGCATCGGCCTCCTTGGCCAGCTTCAGCGTGTTCTCGGGCAGCGGATGGCCTTCGGCCTCGTAGCCGGCGCCGCCGACCGGCGCCGTTTCCAGTTCGAATTTCTCGTCGAGGGCGTTGAGCACCTTGACAGCTTCGGCAACGATCTCGGGACCAATGCCGTCACCCGGCAGGACTGCAATCTTCATCTGTCTTCCTGTATTGGAGTGTGTCTTGTGCGGTCAGCCGACCAGGCGATTGCCCAGCCAGGGCATCTTCGTCAGGCGCTCGGCTTCGTACGCCTTGATCTTGTCCTTGTGGCGCAGCGTCAGCGCCACGTCGTCAAAGCCGTTCAGCATGCAGTACTTGCGGAACGGGGCGATGTCGAACGGGTAGCTGTTGCCGCCCGGCGTGAGCACCACCTGCTTGTCCAGGTCGATGGTCAGCTGGTAGCCCGGGAACGCGTTGGTCTCGTTGAACAGGTGGTCGACCTGGAGGTCGGTCAGCGCCACCGGCAGCAGGCCGTTCTTGTAGCAGTTGTTGAAGAAGATATCGGCGAAGCTCGGCGCGATGACGGCGCGGAACCCGTATTGCGTGAGCGCCCACGGCGCGTGCTCGCGCGAGCTGCCGCAGCCGAAGTTGTTGCGTGCCAGCAGGATGCTCGCGCCCTGGTAGCGCTGCTGGTTCAGCACGAAGTCCGGGTTCAGCGGGCGCTTGCTGTTGTCCTGGCCGGGCTGGCCGACGTCCTTGTAGCGCCATTCGTCGAACAGGTTCGGGCCGAAGCCCGTGCGCTTGATCGACTTCAGGAACTGCTTCGGGATGATCGCGTCGGTGTCGACGTTTTCGCGGTCCAGCGGCGCCACGAGGCCGCTGTGTACGGTGAACTTGTCCATGAGTATGTCCTTACTTGCGCGCCGCGTTCTCGAGGGAACGCCCGGCGGCCTGCGTGTCCTTGCCGATGCCAGCCATCGTGTTGCAGCCAGCCAGTTGCAGCATGCCCAGGCATGCCAGGAACGTGATCACGATCTTTTTCATGTTCTGCTTATTCGATTAGCCGTGTACGGATGCCGTTGCGTAACGCCTCAGCCCAGCTTTCGGATGTCGACGAAATGACCCTCGATGGCAGCGGCGGCGGCCATCGCCGGGCTGACCAGGTGGGTCCGGCCGCCGGCGCCCTGGCGGCCTTCGAAGTTGCGGTTCGAGGTGGACGCGCAGCGCTCGCCCGGCTCCAGCCGGTCGGCGTTCATCGCCAGGCACATCGAGCAGCCCGGCTCGCGCCATTCGAAGCCGGCGGCCTTGAAGACCTTGTCCAGCCCTTCACGCTCGGCTTGCGCCTTCACCAGGCCCGAGCCCGGCACCACCATCGCCAGCTTCACGTTGCCGGCTACCTTGCGGCCCAGCTTCTGCACCACCCAGGCGGCGGCGCGCATGTCCTCGATGCGGCTGTTGGTGCAGGAGCCGATGAACACCTTGTCGATCTGGATCGACTCCATCGGCACGTTCGGCTGCAGGTTCATGTACTCGAGCGCGCGCTCCATGGCGTTGCGGCGGTTCGGGTCTTTTTCCTTCTCGGGATCGGGTACGCGGTCCTCGATGCTGACCACCATCTCGGGCGACGTGCCCCAGGTGACCTGCGGACGGATGTCCTCGCCGCGCAGTTCAACCACCTTGTCGAAGTGGGCGCCTGCGTCCGAATGCAGCGTGCGCCAATAGGCCACGGCCTGGTCCCATTCCACGCCCTGCGGCGCGTACGGACGACCCTTCACGTATTCCAGCGTCACGTCATCCACGGCCACCATGCCGGCGCGCGCGCCAGCTTCGATCGCCATGTTGCAGACGGTCATGCGGCCTTCCATCGTCAGGTCGCGGATGGCGGACCCGGCGAATTCCATGGTGTAGCCCGTACCGCCAGCCGTGCCGATCTTGCCGATGATGGCCAGCACGATGTCCTTGGCGGTGCAGCCGCGCGGCAGCTTGCCTTCCACGCGGATCAGCATGTTCTTGGCCTTCTTGCCCAGCAGCGTCTGCGTGGCCAGCACGTGCTCCACCTCGGACGTGCCGATGCCGTGCGCCAGCGCGCCGAACGCGCCGTGCGTGCTGGTGTGCGAGTCGCCGCAGACCACCGTCATGCCCGGCAGCGTGGCGCCCTGCTCCGGCCCGATCACGTGGACGATGCCCTGGCGGTGATCGTTCATCTTGAACTGGGTGATGCCGAAGGCGTCGCAGTTGGCGTCGAGCGTATCGACCTGGAGCTTCGAGACGGGGTCGGTGATGCCTTCCGTACGGTCCGTGGTCGGGACGTTGTGGTCGGACACGGCCAGATTCGCGCTGATGCGCCACACCGGACGCTCCGCCAGCTTCAGCCCCTCGAACGCCTGCGGGCTGGTCACTTCGTGCAGCAGGTGGCGATCGATGTAGAGCAGCGTCGTGCCGTCTTCCTCGACGTGGACGGTGTGGTCATCCCAGAGTTTGTCGTAGAGCGTCTTGGCCATGATGCAGGGGGGGCGAACCGTCCGTCCGGGCAGGAACGGCGCAGGTCCGCGCAGTGGTTTGCAGGGGATTGTTATTTACCGGATGCCTTCGCGGGTCGGCGCCGCTATTGTGCCGCGCCTCCGGCGTGGCCGGTGATTGCTTGACATCGCAATCGATTATGCCACGCGGGGGCCCGCCCAAGCGGTCAGACGCTGCCAACCGCCCGGTAGTCATTGGCGAAAGGGGGATTTCGCGGTTGGCGAAAAGGGGTGGGTGGCGGCAAGTCCGGGGTGGCGGCGCCTTTCGAACTAGTTCTATAGATCACTTCTTTGCCGATCGATAGGCTCCCTGAGTTGTTTCTCAACCAACGACGGGAGCATCTGATGGCGCAGGACATCTTCTTGAAGCTGACAGGAATCGAGGGCGAAGCGACGGACGCCAGCCATTCGAAAGAGATTGAGGTTCTGACGTGGGAATGGTCGGTGAAGCAGCCATCGAACACGCACGCAGGAAGGGGCGGCGGCGCAGGCAAGGCGACCGTTGAGGACCTGACGTTCGAACACTATGTCGACCGCGCCACGCCGAACCTTGTCCAGTGTTGCCTGAGCGGCAAGCATATCGATAGCGCCGTGCTGGTCATGCGCAAGGCCGGCGGGAAGCCGCTGGAGTTTCTCAGGATCACCATGGAGGACGTCCTGGTGACTCAGGTGAAACCGGCTCACAACATCAATATGCGCGCGCCCCGAGAAGAAGTCAGCCTTTCGTTTTCGCGGGTGAAGCAGGAATACGTCGTGCAGAACGCGTCGGGTGGCAGTGCAGGGACGGTCGCGATGGGTTTCGATGTGAAGGCAAATCGCGCAATCTGAAAGGGGAAACGGCATGCTGTTTATTGACAAGAATGGAATCGTCGATGCGGAGCGCATCAAGATCAAAAGATTTCCAGGTATCGAACGGGGGTTGATGGCCAAGGTGAATGGAATCGTCGTCCATCAAACCTACAGCCCGACCGCGGAAAGCACGTTCAACAGCTACCGAGATCAGGGCGCAAATGGCGCACACTTCCTGATCGAAAAAGACGGAACCATCTATCAAACCGCATCCTTGCTAAAGAGGACAAATCATGTTGGCCTCTTGAAATCACGCTGTATTGCCACGCACGCCTGTTCGCCGACGGAACTCAAAATCGCCTCCTCGATGAGAGGCACTCAAAGACTATCCGATCATGAACACAAGAAACCATGGCCCCAGCGATACCCGGCAAATTATGATGCGATTGGTATCGAACTCGTAGGCATGGCATACCCTAAAAATATACCAGGAAAGGAAAATCCAGCCCTTGTCTATGAGAATGTCACTGCCGCGCAAAACTTTTCCCTGCATTGGTTAATCGCTGAAACAGTCCAAACATTCACGATCTTGGCGAGCGAAATCTATCGACATCCTCATGTGTCTTACAAAATCGTTACGGAGGCAAGCACAGCAAAATGGTAAATTCGCGAGCCGTTATTGGCGCTGTATTAATCTCGTGCTATGCGTTGCCGGCGGCAAGCCAAGAGCGAACGGCGACAGTAATAGTGATAGAGGAAACCGGCCGCAACATCGACACTCAGGACACCTTTCTCACGGAGCACTGCAAAGCATTCAAGCCCACGGTTAACCAGGTCAAACGCTATTTTTCTAAGGCGTATCCAGTAGATGGTTACGTACACACACATGAGCGTTATTCCCCATGCTATGCGACGGGAAAGGTGAAGTTCAGCGACAACAGTTCTGGCACATTTCAGCTGTCTTCCGGCGGAACTGCCTTATTAACTTGGTCACGAAGTGAAGACACAGTGCGTTTGCTCTACAAGCGCAACGAATGGCATGATCCCTTCGCTTGCATGTACGGTCTTTCCGACAAACCAACGTGCTAACGGTTCCTGGATTCAAAATGCCGAATTTCAACTTCGGAATGCTGTTTTTGGTTCTGGCATCGTGGCAGGCATTTCCTGCTGCAAGTGCGGAACGAACCGTTACACAGGTGATCCTAGACGGGGCCGGTCTCGACAGCGACATCGACGACGCCAGCCTCACGGAAAACTGCAAGACCTTCAAGCCCACGGTCAGCCAAGTAAAACGGTATTTCTCCAAGGCTTATCCGATAGAGAGCCGCATTCTGACGCACGAACGTTATTCCCCATGCTTTGCGAACGGCGAGGTATCGTTCAGCGATAACACTTCCGGAAGATTTCGACTCTACTCAGGAGGGACAGCGACATTATTCTGGTTAGGAGGCAATACGGTCGACCTGCTCTACAAGGGCAACAAATGGCATGACCCATTCGCTTGCGCATATGGCCTTAGCGACGAGCCGGAATGCTGACGATCCAAGGCCGCGTGGCGCAGTATCCGGACGCTCCCCAGCCGCCTTGGATCGTATTCCCACACATCAAGCCTGATGAACTGGCGGTACATGTCAGGCAAGGCGTGGCGGAACCCTGGTTCGATCAGGAGTGGCGACCATTCTGGACGTCCCTTACATCAACGCAGCGGAGTCGGTATCTGGACGACTGGCAGGCTAGTTCCGAATGGCGAGCGGCGATTGCGTTCGTCTTCGAGTCTTTCTCTGAGCAGGATATCGATCAGGACGCCAAGGAATCTCAAGCGTATCTCAAGACTCGTGGAGAAACCGCCCAAAAGATAGAGCGCCCTCTCCTCAAGCGCCTGTTCAGGCGCCGCTAGACAGCAAGACGGCAAGTCGGCTCGCCAGAAAAAAGGCGGCACTTGGTGCCGCCTGTCCTATTACCCACCCAAATACGCCGCCCGTATCCGGTCATTCGCCAGCAAATTCTCCCCGGTATCCGCCAGCACCACCTTCCCGGTTTCCAGCACGTAGCCTCGGTCCGCCACCTGCAACGCCTTGTTGGCGTTCTGCTCGACCAGGAATACCGTGACGCCTTCCTCACGAATGGTGCGGATGATGTCGAAGATCTGGGCGATGATCAGCGGGGCGAGGCCCAGCGTTGGCTCGTCCAGCAGCAGCAGTCGGGGGCGGCTCATCAGGGCACGGCCGATCGCCAGCATTTGCTGTTCGCCGCCGGACATCGTGCCCGCGCGCTGGCCCGAGCGCTGGTTCAGCCTCGGAAAAAGCTTGAAAACGTGCTCGATGCCGGCCTCGATGTCGTGCCGGCTGGCGAAGAACGCGCCCATCTTCAGGTTTTCCAGCACGGTCAGGCTCGGGAACACTCGCCGCCCTTCCGGCGAGATCGCCATGCCCATGCGCATGATCTCGTGGGTATTGCGCTGCGTGATGTCCTGCCCCTCGAACGACACGCGGCCGCTCGAGGCGCGCGGCGAGCCGCACACGGTCATCATCAGCGTGGTCTTGCCTGCGCCGTTGCTGCCGATCAGCGTGACGATTTCGCCCTTGTTCACTTCGATCGATACGCCGCTCAGCGCCTCCACGGCGCCATAGTGGGTATGGACCTGTTCCAGCTTCAGCATCAGTCCTCTCCCAGGTAGGCCTTGATCACGCGCGGGTCGTTGCGCACTTCGTCCGGCTTGCCGATGACGATCGGCTTGCCGTGCTCCATCACGAGGATGCGGTCGGACACGCCCATGACGAGGCTCATGTCATGCTCGATCAGCAGCACCGAAATGTTGAATTCGTGGCGCAATTTGTCGATCAATTGTTGCAGTTCGATCTTTTCCTGCGGATTCAGGCCCGCCGCCGGTTCGTCCAACATCAGCAGGCGCGGCTTGGTGATCATGCAGCGCGCGATCTCGAGCCGGCGCTGGTGTCCATAGGACAGCGTGCCCGCCTCGCGATTGGCCACCGAGGTCAGGCCCATGCGTTCGAGCCAGACGGCGGCGCGCTCCAGCGCCTCGCGCTCGGCGCGGCGGTAGGCCGGCGTGGCGAACAGCCCGCGCAGCAGGCCGGCCTTGACCTGCAGGTGCTGCGCCACGAGCAGGTTCTCCACCACGGTCAGCGACTTGAACAGGCGAATATTCTGAAACGTGCGCACCAGCCCGCGCCGCGCCACCTGGTGGCTCGGCAGGCCGGCGATGGCCTGGCCGTCCAGCGTGACTTCGCCGCCGGTGGGCTTGTAGAAGCCGCCCACGCAGTTGAACACCGTGGTCTTGCCGGCGCCGTTCGGGCCGATGATGGCGAAGACCTCGTCGCGACGCACATCGAAATCGATGCCGTCCACGGCCAGCAGCCCGCCAAAGCGCATCTGCAGGCCGGATACTTTCAGCATTTCCGCGCTCATTGCGGCAACTCCACGTGGGGACGGCTCGCGGGCAGCAAGCCCTGCGGACGCCACATCATCATCAGCACCATCACCAGGCCGAAAATCAGCATGCGGTATTCGGCAAAATCGCGCGCCACCTCGGGCAGCACGGTCAGCAGGATGGCTGCCAGGATCACGCCCAGCTGCGAGCCCATGCCGCCCAGCACTACCACGGCCAGGATCAACGCCGATTCGATAAACGTGAACGATTCCGGATTGACCAGCCCCTGGCGCGCCGCGAAGAACGCGCCGGCCAGCCCCGCGAACGAGGCGCCCAGCGTGAATGCCGACAGCTTGATGCGCGTGGGATTCAGGCCCAGCGAGCGGCAGGCGATCTCGTCGTCGCGCAGCGCCTCCCAGGCGCGGCCCATCGGCATGCGGATCAGGCGGCTCGTCACGAACAGGGTGAAGCCGACCAGCAGCAGCGCCAGCAGGTACAGGAAGATCACCATGTGCTGGCCGGTGTAATCGAGCCCGATCATTTCATGGAACGTGCGCGTGCCTTCCACGCTGGCGCTGCGCGCCATCTCGATGCCGAACACGGTCGGCTTCGGAATGCCCGAGACGCCGTCCGGGCCGCCAGTCAGGCTGGTCAGATTGTTCAAGAGCAGGCGGATGATTTCACCGAAGCCGAGCGTGACGATGGCCAGGTAGTCGCCGCGCAGCCGCAGCACGGGGAAGCCGAGCACGAAGCCGAACAGCGCCGACATGCCCGCAGCAATCGGCAGGCACTCCCAGAACGTGAACCCGAAATACTGGTTGAGCAGCGCATACGTATAGCCGCCCACCGCGTAGAAGCCCACGTAGCCCAGGTCGAGCAGGCCAGCGAAGCCCACCACGATGTTCAGGCCCAGGCCCAGGATCACGTAGATCAGGGCAAGCGTGGCCACGTCCACCGCGCCGCGCGAGCCGAAGAACGGCCAGACCAGCCCCACCGCCAGCAGCACCCAGATCACCACGCGCTGCTGCTGCGCGCCCATCGCCGGCGCGGCGGGCAGCTTCACGGCGCTACGGGCCCGCGTGAGCAGCGGCTTGAGCAGCTGAAAGACGAAAACGGCCGCCACGGCGATCCAGACCGGCCGCCAGTGTGGCTCCAGCACCACCTTGTAGCCGTCCAGCTTCAGTTGCAGGCCCAGCACGGGAATGGTGAGGATGGCCGTCATCACGGCCGCCGTCACCGCGTTTTTCATCGTCTGCGCGACGGAATGCGAGACGGATTTTTGATACATCGCTTGTGTCATGGGGCGCCCTCCTCAGACCTTTTCCACATCCGGCTTGCCAAGCAGGCCGGTCGGACGGAACAGCAGCACGAGGACCAGCAGGCCGAACGCCACCACGTCCTTGTACTCGGCCGGCATGTAGCCGGAGGCGAAGGTTTCGGCCAGACCCAGCAGCACGCCGCCGAGCATCGCGCCCGGAATGCTGCCGATGCCGCCCAGCACGGCGGCCGTAAAGGCCTTGATGCCGGCAATGAAACCGATGAAGGGATTGAGCTTGCCGATGGTCAGCCCGATCAGCACGCCGCCCACGGCGGCCAGCATCGCGCCGAGCACGAAGGTGAACGAGATCACGCGGTTCGTGTCGATGCCGAGCAGGTTGGCCATGCGCATGTCCTCCGCACAGGCACGGCAGGCGCGGCCCATGCGCGAGTGGCCGATGAACAGCGTCAGCGCCACCATCAGCACCAGCGTCACGCCCACGATCAGCAGGCGCGAATACGGCACGGTCACGACGAAGTCACTGCCCATCTGGAATTCGATGGCACCCGAGATCAGCACCGGCACGGACACGTCGCGCGCGCCCTGCCCGATCTGGACGTAGTTCTGAAGAAAAATCGACATGCCGATGGCCGAGATCAACGGCACAAGGCGCGGCCCGCCGCGCAAGGGGCGATACGCCACGCGCTCCACGGCAAAGCCATAACAGCCGGTGACGGCCACGGACACGATCAGCGCAGCACCCAGCACCAGCGGCAGCGGGTAGCCGGCCTGCGCGCCGATGGCGGTCAGGGTCACGAGGCCCACGTAGGCGCCGATCATGTAGATCTCGCCGTGGGCAAAGTTGATCATGCCGATGATGCCGTAGACCATGGTGTAGCCAATGGCGATCAGCGCATAGATCGCACCCAGTGTCAGGCCGTTGACCAGCTGCTGGGTGAACTGTGGAAGGAATTCGTTCATGCGGGGGACCTTGTGGATCGGGGAGCCCGATGCGGCGCGCGGGCCATCATGATGTGACGACTATCCGACATCGAACCGATACCAAAACGCCCCGCTCCCTATGCGGGAGCGAGGCGTTTCGCCAGACTGGCGCCGGACTTAGTTGGCGGCGGTCTTCGTGGCGTCCTTGTGCCACGTGTAGACGACGAACTTGAACGACTTCAGATCGCCCTTCTCGTCGTACTCGACCTTGCCGATCGGCGTGGTGAACGCGTTCTTGTGCATGTACGCGGCCACCTTGGCCGGGTCCGTGCTCTTGGCGCCGGCGATGGCGTCGCCGATGATCTTCACGGCGGCGTAGGCGGGCATCTGGAACGGGCCGTTGGCGTCGCGCTTCTTGTCGGCGAAGGCCTTCACCAGCGCGGCGTTGGCCGGGTCGGCCGAGAAGTCGGCCGGCAGCGTGACCAGCATGCCTTCCGACGACGGGCCGGCGATGGCCGTCACGTCCTTGTTGCCCACGCCTTCGGGGCCCATGAACGTGGCCTTCACGCCCTGCTCGCGCGCCTGGCGCAGCAGCAGGCCCATTTCCGGGTGATAGCCGCCGAAGTAGACGAAGTCCACGCCCTGCGACTTCAGCTTCGTGATGACAGCGGAGTAGTCCGAATCGCCGGCGTTGATGCCTTCGAACACGGCCACGGGAATCTTGGCCGCTTCCAGGTCCTTCTTCACCGAAGAGGCGATGCCCTGGCCGTACGACTGCTTGTCGTGCAGCACAGCCACCTTCTTCGGCTTGACCTTGCCGATGATGTACTGGGCAGCGGCAGGACCCTGCTGGTCGTCACGGCCGATGGTGCGGAAGATGAACTTGCGCTTCTTGTTCTCGGTCAGCTGCGGCGCGGTGGCCGACGGCGTGACCATCACGATGCCTTCGTTCTCGTAGATATCCGATGCCGGGATCGTCGAGCCGGAGCACACGTGGCCAATCACGAAGCGGATGTTCTGGCTCACGACCTTGTTGGCAACCGCCACGGCCTGCTTCGGCTCGCAGGCGTCGTCCATCAGCACCACTTCGAGCTTGTTGCCACCGGCACCGCCCGCGGCATTGATCTGTTCGATGGCGGTCAGGGCACCGGCCTTGACCATGTCGCCGTACTGGGCGACCGAGCCGCTCATGGGGCCGGCGATGGCGATCTTGACGGTTTCGGCGTGGGCCAGGCTGGCGGCAGTGAGGCCGGCGGTGGCAATCACGGCGGCCATGGCAGTGGACGTGAGACGGGACAACGTCATCAGGAGCTCCTCGATTATGTTTAGGTCATTCCGGGCAGAGGCGGCATGACCAGCGCAATCGAACAACACCCGCGGGGAGAGCCGCCAGAGGTGGCGGAGGGACGACCCGAAGCGGAAGACGGGCCTGCGATGAAGACGTGAAGCGATGCGGGGCCCGGCATGTGTCAGCGCCCGGAAGCCCGTGGCGCCAAAAGTTCGGAAAGACAACGTTGATGCGTTCTCTATTGCGCAAGCGCTTCGCCTGCCCCGCCTTGCCTCGCGACGTGCCGGAAGGGTGGCCCGGCTGCCGGTGGCAAAAGCAGCCCGCATTATAGAGGGAAGTTGCAACCCGTTGGGGCGATAGTTCCCGACTTTGCCGAAAATCAGACAACAAATGTAGACAGTTGCAACCTTCGCATGGCAGGAATCGTCGCAAAAATGGCCTTTCACAACTGTTGTGCATAGCTGCGCCGATGACCCTCGCGCGGCGCCGCACAACGCCACGCCGCCGGAAAAACAAACGCCCCGGCAAGCCGGGGCGTTCGTGTTTGCTGCAGTGCAAGGCGACTAGGCCACCCTGCGCTCGCGCGGCGGGATCAGCGCTTGGCCATGTCCGGCACTTCGCGGGCGGCGTTGCCGTTGAAGAGCTGGCGCGGACGGCCGATCTTGTACTCGGGGTCCGTGATCATCTCTTCCCACTGCGAGATCCAGCCCGGCGTACGTGCCAGGGCGAAGATGCAGGTGAACAGCGAGGTCGGGATGCCCAGCGCGCGCTGCACGATACCCGAGTAGAAGTCCACGTTCGGGTACAGCTTGCGGCTCACGAAGTACTCGTCTTCCAGCGCGATCTTTTCCAGTTCCATGGCGAGCTTGAACAGCGGGTCGTTGTGCAGGCCCAGTTCGTTCAGCACTTCATGGCAGGTTTCGCGCATCAGCTTGGCGCGCGGATCGTAGTTCTTGTACACGCGGTGGCCAAAGCCCATCAGGCGCACGCCCGAGTTCTTGTCCTTGACCTGCTTGATGAACTCGTTGATGTTGTCCACGCTGCCGATCTCTTCCAGCATCTTCAGCGCAGCTTCGTTGGCGCCGCCGTGGGCCGGACCCCACAGGCAGGCCACGCCAGCGGCGATGGCGGCGAACGGATTCGTGCCCGACGAGCCAGCCAGGCGCACCGTCGAGGTCGAGGCGTTCTGCTCGTGGTCTGCGTGCAGGATGAAGATGCGGTCCAGCGCGCGCTCGAGCACCGGGTTCACGGTGTACGGGGCGCACGGCGTGCCAAACATCATGCGCAGGAAGTTGCCCGAGTAGGACAGGTCGTTCTGCGGGTAGATGTACGGCTGGCCGATGTTGTACTTGTATGCCATGGCCACGAGGGTCGGCATCTTGGCGATCAGGCGGATGGCCGAGATCTCACGCTGGTGCGGATCATCGATGTCCATCGCGTCGTGGTAGAACGCGCTCATCGCGCCCACGAGACCCGTCAGCACGGCCATCGGGTGGGCATCGCGGCGGAAGCCGCGCAGGAAGAATTGCAGCTGCTCGTGAACCATCGTGTGGTTCATCACGCTGTTGACGAACTCTTCCTTCTGCTTGGCGTTGGGCAGTTCGCCCTTCAGCAGCAGGTAGCAGGTTTCCAGGTGATCGCACTTGCCTGCCAGCTGCTCGATCGGATAGCCGCGGTACAGCAGTTCGCCCTTGTCACCGTCGATGTAGGTGATCTTGGAGTTGCACGACGCAGTCGACATGAACCCCGGGTCATAGGTGAACTTGCCGGTCTGTCCGTACAGCTTGCGAATGTCGATCACGTCGGGGCCAACGGTACCCTTGTAGATCGGCAGCTCAACGCTGGGGGAACCATCGGAAAACGATAGCGTGGCTTTCACATCGGACGGCGTCATGTCGGTTCCTTCAAATGCTGTGAATAATAGTGTTGACCAAACTCAGACCGAACGCAGCAGGTCCAGGACCCGGTGCATCGGGGGCGTGTCGAGCTCACCGTCCAGCTCCTTGCGGACAAGCAGCAGGTCCATCAACTCGTTGTCGCTGAGCTCGAACAGCTCGCCCAGCGATGCCACGTCCTCATCGGACAGGCTCTCCTCGTAACGGTTGAAGAAACGTTCGACGATGATGTCGTTCTCCAGGAGGCCGCGGCGGGCACGCCAGCGCAACCGGGCGCGCTTATGCGGATCGGCCTGATGGGAGAAAGTGGTGGAAAGACTCATGGTCAGCCTTCTTGCGATCGGCGCGTCACCTGATATACCTCAACAGGCTGACGCGCCGCTTACTTCAACTGCAGACTGCGATACTGCAGCCTCCCGCGTGGTGGCAGGAGGCAGTTTATACCGCTGGTTTATACCGCGCGGCGAACCATCAGTTCCTTGATCTTGCCGATGGCCTTCGTCGGGTTGAGACCCTTCGGGCACACGTCGACGCAGTTCATGATGCTGTGGCAGCGGAACAGGCGGTACGGGTCGTTCAGGTTGTCCAGACGCTCGCCGGTGGCCTGATCGCGGCTGTCCGCGATGAAGCGGTAGGCTTGCAGCAGGCCGGCCGGGCCGACGAACTTGTCCGGGTTCCACCAGAACGACGGGCAGGACGTGGAGCAGCTCGCGCACAAGATGCACTCGTACAGGCCGTCCAGCTCGTCACGTTCCTGCGGCGACTGCAGACGCTCCTTCTCGGGCGGCGGCTCGTCGTTGATCAGGAACGGCTTGATCGAGTTGTACTGCTTGAAGAAGTTCGTCATGTCGACGATCAGGTCGCGCACCACCGGCAGGCCGGGCAGCGGACGCAGCACGATGCGGTCCGGCAGCTCGCGCATGTTCGTCAGGCAGGCCAGGCCGTTCTTGCCGTTGATGTTCATCGCGTCCGAACCGCACACGCCTTCACGGCACGAACGGCGGAACGAGATGGTCTCGTCGAGCTTCTTCAGCTTGACCAGCGCATCGAGCAGCATGCGCTCGTGACCGTCGAGTTCTACCTCGTAGGTCTGCATGCGGGGCGCGTCGTCCTTGTCCGGATCGTAGCGGTAGACTTCGAAAATACGCTTCATTTCTGTGGGTCCTGTTGTCTCTACGATGCGGGGCTCAGAAGGTACGGGCCTTCGGCGGAACCGATTCCACTGTCAGCGGCTCCATCTTCACCGGCTTGTAGTCGAGGCGGTTGCCTTCGCTGTAGAACAGCGTGTGCTTGAGCCAGTTGTTGTCGTCGCGGTTCGGGAAGTCGCTGTGGGCGTGGGCGCCACGCGATTCCTTGCGGGCCGCGGCCGAGATCATCGTCGCCTTGGCCACTTCCACCAGGTTCGACACTTCCAGGGCTTCCACCAACGCGGTGTTGAAGACCCTGGACTTGTCCTTCAGGTGGATGTTGTTGGCACGCTCCGCCACTTCCAGGATGCGCTCGACGCCTTCGTCCATCAGCTTCTGCGTACGGAACACGCCGGCATGCGACTGCATGTTGCGGCGGATGTCGTTGGCCACGTCCTGGGTGTATTCGCCCGAGGTCGTGCCCTGCAGCTTGGCCAGGCGCGACATGGCGCGGTCCGCGGCGTCAGCCGGCAGCGGCTTGTGTTCCTTCTGCTTGTTCGCGTTGGCGATGATGTGGTTGCCGGCCGCACGGCCGAACACCACCAGATCCAGCAGCGAGTTCGTGCCCAGGCGGTTGGCGCCGTGCACCGACACGCAGGAGCATTCGCCGATCGCGTAGAAGCCGTTCACGATCTCGTTCGGGTTGCCGTTCTTCGGCACCACGACCTGACCGTGGAAGTTCGTCGGGATACCGCCCATCTGGTAGTGGATGGTCGGCACGACGGGGATCGGTTCCTTGATCGCGTCGACGTTGGCGAACTTCATGCCGATTTCGCGGATCGACGGCAGGCGCTTCATGATGGTCTCGGCACCGACGTGGGTCAGGTCGAGCAGCACGTAGTCGCCGTTCGGGCCGCAGCCACGGCCTTCCTTGATTTCCTGGTCCATCGAGCGCGACACGAAGTCACGCGGCGCCAGATCCTTCAGCGTCGGGGCATAGCGCTCCATGAAGCGCTCGCCATCCTTGTTACGCAGGATGCCGCCCTCGCCACGCACGCCTTCCGTGATCAGCACGCCCGCGCCGGCCACGCCGGTCGGGTGGAACTGCCAGAACTCCATGTCTTCCAGGGGTACGCCGGCACGTGCCGCCATGCCCAGGCCATCGCCCGTGTTGATGAAGGCGTTGGTGGAAGCCGCGTAGATCCGGCCCGCGCCGCCGGTGGCGAACAGGGTGGTCTTGGCTTCGAGGATGTAGACCTCGCCGGTCTCCATTTCCAGCGCGGTCACGCCCAGCACATCACCGTCTTCGTCGCGGATCAGATCCAGCGCCATCCATTCGACGAAGAAATGTGTCTTAGCGCGCACATTACGCTGGTACAGCGTGTGCAGCAGCGCGTGGCCGGTACGGTCAGCCGCGGCGCAGGCACGCTGCACGGGCTTCTCGCCGTAGTTGGCCGTGTGGCCGCCGAACGGACGCTGGTAGATCGTGCCATCGGCATTACGGTCGAACGGCATGCCGAAGTGCTCGAGCTCGTACACGACCTTCGGCGCTTCCCGGCACATGAACTCGATGGCGTCCTGGTCGCCCAGCCAGTCCGAGCCCTTGATGGTGTCGTAGAAGTGATAGTGCCAGTTGTCCTCGCTCATGTTGCCGAGCGAGGCACCGATGCCACCCTGCGCCGCCACGGTGTGCGAGCGGGTGGGGAAAACCTTCGACAGCACGGCCACGTTCAGGCCGGCTTCCGCGAGCTGGAGGGATGCGCGCATCCCGGCGCCGCCCGCCCCGACGATGACCACGTCAAACCGACGACGCGGCAATCCAGTCTTGACTGCGACCATTTATTACACCCTCCAGAGAATCTGAGCAGCGTAGCCCGCACAACCGACGAGCCACAGAATCGTAAGAACTTGCAGCACGAGGCGCACGGCCATCGGCTTCACATAGTCCATCCAGATGTCGCGCACGCCAAACCAGGCGTGATACAGCAGCGAGAGGATGGTGAGGAACGTCAGGATCTTCATCCACTGGTTGGAGAAGAGACCTGCCCAGCCTTCGTACGACGGATTGCCGAAGGCCAGGTACACACCCGCCAGGATCACGGTGAACAGCACCATGATCACGGCGGTCACGCGTTGCGCCAGCCAGTCCTTCAGACCGTAGTGCGCACCGACGACAAGACGCTTGGGACCGATATTATTGTTTGCCACCTTGATTCTCCTCAGAACAGGCCGAATAGCTTCAGCCCGAAAATCAGGGTGAGCAGCAGGCTGACGACGAGCACCGCGACGGCCGACTTTGCAGACGTGGGCTTTGCCACGCCGACGTGCACGTCGAGCAGCAGGAAGCGGATGCCAGCGCAGAAGTGATGCAGGTAACCCCAGATCAGCGCCAGGATGACCAGTTTGACGAAGCCGTTGGACAGCAGTGCCGAGAACTTGGCGAAGCTCAGCTCGGACGTGACGCTCTGCTCAAACAGGTACAGAACGAACGGAAGGAGGAGGAACATCAATGCACCGCTGACGCGATGCAGGATGGATACCTTGCCGGCCCAGGGCAACCGATAACGCGCGATTTGCGCAATACCGATGTTCCGGAACTCCGGCCTGGCTTGTTTGACGGCTTCAGCCATGCGAGACCCCATTTGCGGTAGAAAAAAAACTGCAAAAGAACGAAAACTGCCATTGCTCCGGGTTTCACCGGATCGCTACACGATTGCGCAGTGACGCGACTCCGGGTACCTTGAAGGCACGGGACACACCCGCCTTCCGGTGCGCACCGGTTTGGATCCTGCGCGTGGGTTGCGCTGGATGCAAATGAATGCACTGGAGCAAATCCAGATGATTTTAGCGCCTTTGTTGCGCGCCGCACCAATAATTTTCAGCTATCGCGCACCAACCCGGCGTGCCCGACAATCGCACGCAATACTTCGCGCACCACGCCGGATCGGACTTCTCCCCGGCGCATTCCCGATGATTCCATTCAATGGCCGCAACGGTCGGCACAGGTCATCTGCAGGCGCCGCAATAATCGCGCCCCGACCCTGGCGAGCATCGCCACCATGCATTAACTCAAGTCATTCTGGTAATAGTGCCGGGTGGTCACATAGAGGCCGCGGCGGACTTCCACCGGACGATCGCCATAGGTGAACGATACCCGCTCCACCGACAGCAGCGGCGTACCCGCGGCCACGGACAGCAACTCGGCCGCCGTATTATCGGCAGAAACCGCCCGAATCTTTTCCGTGGCGCGGATCATGCGCGTGCCGAACTCGGCCTCGAACAGCGCGTACATCGGGCCCTTCCACTCGTTGAGCTTCTCGGCCGTCAGTCCTTTGAAATTGGTACCCAGCAGCCAGATCTCGTCCAGCACCGTGGCTTCATTCGAAAATGTCAGCACGCGGCGGATCTGCACGACGCTGTCGCCGGTTCGGATGTCCAGCAGCCGTGCGATCTCGGCCGGCGCGCGCAGGCGCTTGCATTCCAGCACCCGGCTCGCGCCATAGTGCGGCTCGCCCTCGTCGGGTACCAGCCGCAGGAAACGGAACTTGACCACGTCCTCGTAGTGCGTGGTCACGAAAGTGCCCTTGCCCTGCCGGCGGGCCACCAGGTTCTCGGCAGCCAGTTCGTCGATGGCCTTGCGCACCGTGCCCTGGCTGACCTTGTAGCGCGCGGCCAGGTCCATCTCGCTCGGGATCATTTCGCCCGGTTTCCATTCGCCGGACTGCAGGCTCTGGGTGATCAGGGCCTTGATCTGCTGATAGAGGGGACTGAACGTCGGCGAGGGATTGACCGGGCCGGCCGGCGCATTGGCCGCGGGCGGCTGCGTCCCGGCACCGCTCTGGGGGGCGCCAGATTCCGGCGCGCCGTTGCCGGCTGCGGCGGACAGGGACGTGGGCAGGGATGACATAGCCCGGATTTCACCACAAAATCGAGAATCGCGTCCAGCACGCTATGAAATGTCTTATGTCTTATATAAGACATATAAATTGACAGTCACGGAGGCCCGTCCTACACTCGCGCAGTCCGCGCCGCCGCCCCCGGCCGCCATCCCCCGCAAGACCCGGATTCGGGCATTGCGGCACCGTTCGGGATGCGGCGCACCACATAGCAGTAGTAGACTTACGCCTTGTCGCCCCCGACGCGGCGGACGCCAGCCTGCCCCGTGGCGACACGCGACGCGCCCGCCCCGTGCGGCAGGCGCCACTGACCGGTTACCCCTCATTTCGTTTGGAGATTTACTCATGGCTAAAGCCCCAATGCGCGTCGCAGTGACCGGCGCCGCTGGCCAGATCGGCTATTCCCTGCTGTTCCGCATCGCCAACGGCGACATGCTCGGCAAAGACCAGCCGGTTATCCTCCAACTGCTCGACCTCCCGCAAGCCCAGGCCGCCGTCAAGGGCGTGGTGATGGAACTGGAAGACTGCGCGTTCCCGCTGCTGGCCGGCGTGGTCATCACCGACGACCCCAAGGTTGCCTTCAAGGACGCCGACGTGGCCCTGCTGGTTGGCGCCCGTCCCCGTAGCAAGGGCATGGAACGCAAGGACCTGCTCGAAGCCAACGCCCAGATCTTCACGGTGCAGGGCAAGGCGCTCGACGAAGTGGCGAGCCGCAACGTCAAGGTGCTGGTGGTGGGCAACCCGGCCAACACCAACGCCTACATCGCCATGAAGTCGGCCCCGAGCCTGCCGCGCGAGAACTTCACCGCGATGCTGCGCCTGGACCACAATCGCGCGCTGTCGCAGATCGCCGCCAAGACCGGCAAGCCGGTGGCGTCGATCGAGAAGATGTTCGTGTGGGGCAACCACAGCCCGACCATGTACGCCGACTACCGCTACGCCACCGTGGACGGCAAGAGCGTCAAGGACATGATCAACGACCCGGTCTGGAACAACGACGTGTTCCTGCCGACCGTTGGCAAGCGCGGCGCCGCCATCATCGAGGCCCGTGGCCTGTCGTCGGCTGCCTCGGCCGCCAACGCCGCCATCGACCACGTGCACGACTGGGTACTTGGCTCGAACGGCAAGGTCGTCACGATGGGCATCCCGTCGAACGGCGAATACGGTATCCCGGCCGACACCATGTTCGGCTACCCGGTGACCACCGCCAACGGCAAGTATGAAATCGTGAAGGGTCTGGAGATCGACGCCTACAGCCAGGAAAAGATCAACATCACCCTGAAGGAACTGGAAGAAGAAAAGGCCGGCGTGCAGCATCTGCTGGGCTGATCTTCCGGAGCTTCCCGCGCATGACGAACCGGGGTCCCGCATCGATGCAACAATCGGCGCGGACCCCGGTTTTTTCATGGGCGCGGGCTTTGTCTCGTCAATTACCCCCCACTCCATAAGTATTCAACGTGCATCCTTCCGAGGTCTTGTTCCAGGGCGAAGCCATCCCGGTCCAGTTGCCGGTGTGTGACCACTATGCCGGCAGCGAAAAGCTCATGCGCAAGTCGCTGGCCCTGCAGCAAGAGCTTGGGCCCGTGTTCGACATCACATTCGATTGCGAGGACGGCGCCGCCGTCGGCCTGGAGCGCGAGCACGCCACGCTGTGCGCCCAGTTGATCAACAGCCCCGCGAACGTCCACAATCGCGTGGGCGTGCGCATCCACGACCCGGCCCACCCGCACTGGCGCGAGGACATCGACATCCTGGTCGCCGCCGCTGGCGCGCGGCTGGCCTACGTCGTGGTGCCGAAGGTGACCGATGTGGTGGAAGTGGCCCGGGTGACCGACCACGTCAACCACGTGGCGCGCAGTGCCGGCATCGCCCGGCATATCCCGATTCATGTGCTGATTGAGACACATGCAGCACTCGAACAGGTCTTCGATATCGCCGCGCTGGTCCAGGTGGAGTGCCTCAGCTTCGGGCTGATGGACTTCGTCTCCGCGCACCACGGCGCCATTCCGGGCGATGCGATGCGCTCGCCGGGCCAGTTCGAATACCCGCTGATCCGCCGCGCGATGCTGGAGATCTCGGCGGCCTGCCATCGCCACGGCAAAGTGCCGTCGCACAACGTCAGCACGGACGTTCAGCATCCGCAGCGCGCCGGCGAAGACGCCAGCCGCGCCCGCGCCGAGTTCGGCTACCTGCGCAAGTGGAGCATCCATCCGGGTCAGATTGCCCCGATCGTGGCCGCTTTCCGCCCCACCGACACCGAGATCGGCGCGGCCAGCGAGATTCTGCTGGCCGCGCACGAGAACAACTGGGCGCCAATCCGCCATGACGGCCAGTTGCACGACCGCGCCAGCTACCGGTACTACTGGGCGCTGTTGCAGCGTGCCCACGCGACGGGCACCCACCTGCCGGCAGCGGCGGCCGAGCTGTTCTTCGACTGAATGACCCGGGTGACGCCTCCGCGCGCGGATACTGCCCTTTTCCGGCCTGAAGTGCCCCATGGCAAACCAGACATTTCCGATTGTGTAACCAATAGATGACGGACTTCGCCCTGTCAGGCAAATCGTAGAGAATAGCGGCGGAAAGTTGCCGGGCGTCCGCACGGGCACCCGGCCCCGCCCAATATCAGAGCCCCCAAGTAATCATTCAAAATCCGGAAGGAATACCCATGAAAAAGATCGTGCTTGCCTCCTTGCTCGGCGCCCTCTCGCTGACCGTCGCCTCCACCGCCATGGCTCAGGAACCCGCCAAGAAGCCGGCTGCGACCAAGAAAGCGCCCGCCAAGTCCAGCAAGAAGGCCACGACTGCTGCCGCCGCCCCCGCCACGCCGTCCGGCGAGAAGTGGCAGTGCGAGCTGGGCAACGTCATCTATATCAATGGCAACATGCTGCGCGACGAAGTGCTGACCGTGCACTGGCAAGGCCGTGACTACCGCCTGCCGCGCCAGTCCACCGTGACCGGCGCCGACCGCTACTTCGACCAGCAATCGGGCCTCGACCTCGTCGTGATCCCGGGCAAGGCCATGCTGTTCAACAAGAACCTGGGCCAGCGCCTGGCCGACGAATGCCAGAACGCCGACATGCAGGCCGGTGGCTCGGCCCCGACCCAGGCCGGCGCCCTGCGCGCACCGGTGGCCACGCCGCTGCTGATGGCTCCGGCCCCGGCCGCCGAAGCCCAGCCCGCCCCCGCCGCCCAGGCTCCGAAGCAGTAAAGTCGTAAATTTGCGATCATTGCAGTACTTCGCGCGGCCCCTCGCCGCGCGGCAGTTGAGTTTGTTGTCACGGTGCGCGTCCGGGGAATCTCCGGCCGCGCCGCGTCAAGGCGGCGGAACCCTCTCGTGCACCGGGGTCTGAAGAAGAAGAAAGTTTAGAAAATCGCGTCCCGCGTCATCCCTCGATTGGAGTCAGGCAATGCCCCACAATCTCAATAAAACTCTCAAGGAATTCAAGCTCGCCACCGGCGGCCGCGGCCAGTACTACTCCCTGCCGCAGCTGGGCAAGGCACTGGGCGTGAAGATCGAACGGCTGCCGATTTCGATCCGGCTGGTGCTGGAATCGGTGCTGCGCAACTGCGACGGCAAGAAGGTCACCGAGGAACACGTTCGACAACTGGCCAACTGGAAGCCCAAGGCCGACCGCGTGGACGAGATCCCGTTCGTGGTAGCCCGCGTGGTGCTGCAGGACTTCACGGGCGTGCCGCTGCTGGCCGACCTGGCCGCAATGCGCAACGTGGCCGAGAAGATGGGCAAGAACCCCAAGAAGATCGAGCCGCTGGTGCCTGTGGATCTGGTGGTCGACCACTCGGTGCAGATCGACCATTTCCGCGAGAAAAAGGCGCTCGACCTGAACATGCAGCTGGAATTCAAGCGCAACAACGAGCGCTACCAGTTCATGAAGTGGGGCATGCAGGCCTTCGACACCTTCGGCGTGGTGCAACCGGGCTTCGGCATCGTCCACCAGGTGAACCTCGAATACCTGGCGCGCGGCGTGCACAAGAAGGACGGTGTCTACTATCCGGACACGCTCGTTGGCACCG
Source organism: Cupriavidus sp. 01L43 (assembly GCF_056399925.1). Lineage (NCBI taxonomy): Bacteria > Pseudomonadati > Pseudomonadota > Betaproteobacteria > Burkholderiales > Burkholderiaceae > Cupriavidus > Cupriavidus sp. 01L43. The sequence continues at coordinate 411,060 of NZ_JBFTSH010000001.1, read as the reverse complement.
ACTCGCATACCACGATGATCAACGGCATCGGCGTGGTGGGCTGGGGCGTGGGCGGCATCGAGGCCGAAGCCGGCATGCTGGGCCAGCCGGTCTACTTCCTGACGCCTGACGTGGTCGGCGTGGAACTGAAGGGCCGCCTGCGCGAGGGCGTGACCGCCACCGACCTGGTGCTGACCATCACCGAAATGCTGCGCCGCGAGAAGGTCGTCGGCAAGTTCGTCGAGTTCTTCGGCGAAGGCACCGCCAGCCTGACCACCCCGGACCGCGCCACCATCGGCAACATGGCGCCCGAGTACGGCGCCACGATGGGCTTTTTCCCGGTGGACGAGAAGACCATCGACTATTTCAAGGGCACCGGCCGCACCGCCGAGGAAATCGCCGCGTTCGAGGGCTACTTCCGCGCCCAGGAGATGTTCGGCGTGCCGATGGCCGGCGACATCGACTACAGCACCACGCTGACGCTCGACCTGGGCTCGGTGGCGCCGTCGCTGGCCGGCCCCAAGCGCCCGCAGGACCGCATCGAGATCGGCAACGTCAAGAGCACCTTCGCCTCGCTGTTCTCCAAGCCGGTGGCCGAGAACGGCTTCAACAAGAATGCTGATGACCTGGACCGCGAGTACACCAACACCGACGGCGTGAAGGTGAAGAGCGGCGACGTGCTGATCGCCGCCATCACCTCGTGCACGAACACCTCCAACCCGAGCGTGCTGCTGGCCGCCGGCCTGCTGGCCAAGAAGGCGGTGGAAGCCGGCCTGAACGTGGCGCCGCACATCAAGACGTCGCTGGCCCCGGGCAGCCGCGTGGTGACCGAGTACCTGACCGCCACCGGCCTGCTGCCGTACCTGGAGAAGCTTGGCTTCGGCGTGACGGCCTACGGCTGCACCACCTGCATCGGCAATGCGGGCGACCTGACCCCGGCGCTGAACGAGGCCATCGTCCAGAACGACATCGTCGCGGCCGCCGTGCTGTCGGGCAACCGCAACTTCGAGGCCCGCATCCACCCGAACATCCGCGCCAACTTCCTCGCCTCGCCGCCGCTGGTGGTGGCCTACGCCATCGCCGGCAACGTCACGCGCGACCTGATGACCGAGCCGGTGGGCAAGGGCAAGAACGGCAAGGATGTCTGGCTGGGCGATATCTGGCCGACGTCGGAGGAAATCCAGGCGCTGCTGAAGTTCGCGCTGGACGCCGAGGTGTTCAAGACGAACTACGAGCAGGTCAAGAAGCCGAGCAAGCTGTGGGCCAACATCAAGGGCACCACGGGGCAGGTCTATGACTGGCCGACTTCCACCTACATCGCCGAGCCGCCGTTCTTCCAGGACTTCCAGCTCGAGCCGAAGGCTGCCTCGGCCAGCGTGCGCGGCGCGCGGGCGCTGGGCGTGTTCGGCGACTCCGTGACGACCGACCACATCTCCCCGGCCGGCTCGATCAAGGACACCTCGCCGGCGGGCAAGTACCTGCTCGCGCACGGCGTGCTGAAGGCGGACTTCAACAGCTACGGCTCGCGCCGCGGCAACCATGAAGTGATGATGCGCGGCACGTTCGCCAACGTGCGGATCAAGAACCTGATGATCCCGCCCAAGGCCGACGGCTCGCGCGTGGAAGGCGGCCTGACGCTGCACCAGCCCACCGGCGAACAGATGTCGATCTACGACGCCGCCATGAAGTACATCGCCGAGGGCACGCCCACGGTGGTAATCGGCGGCGAAGAGTACGGCACGGGTTCCTCGCGTGACTGGGCGGCCAAGGGCACGCAGCTGCTGGGCGTGAAGGCCGTGGTGGCGCGCAGCTTCGAGCGGATCCACCGTTCGAACCTGGTCGGCATGGGCGTGCTGCCCCTGCAGTTCAAGGGCAGCGACAGCGCGCAGTCGCTCGGCATCATCGGCAACGAGACCTTCGACGTGGAAGGCATCGAGGGCGACCTGAAGCCGCAGCAGGATGTGGTGCTGGTGATCCATCGCGCCAACGGCGACACGCAGCGCGTGCCGGTGCTGCTGCGCATCGACACCCCGATCGAGGTGGACTACTACAACCACGGCGGCATCCTGCCGTTCGTGCTGCGCCAGCTGCTGGCCGCATAAGCGGTCCCGGCCCCGGCCAGGAAGTGACAACGGCGCACCCCACGGTGCGCCGTTTTTCATTGCTGGGCGCCGCGCGGCCGGGCCAGCTTGCGGGTTATCCCCGATCCGGCACGTAAGTTCCACGCAAGGCTGCACTGCCAGACTGGTCCCTACGCAATTCGGCGTTCATCCCTATAAGCGGGCGCGGCCACGGCACGCCCCCGCACCGACTGGAGACACCATGGTCAAGATCCTCATCGCTTTCATCGTCGTCGCCGGCGCCGCCCTGTATCTGCTGACGAAGGGTGGCGGCGACGTCTCCATGGGCGGCGAACAGCACGGCGCCGAGACCCACGCCCCGGCCCCCGCCGAGGCCCCGGCAGCGCCCGCACAGAAATAAGACGGAACGCCGCCAGGCGCGGTGTTTGTCAACGCAGCGAGTAGAATACCGTTTTACGTAAAACGGACGGTCTTCACATATGGCAGGTTTTCGCCCCAAGTCTTCCCCCCGACTCTCGCCCGATGCCGAGCGACTGGTGGCCGACGCGCTTGCGCTCGACGCCTCGGGCAGCCGCATGGAGGACGGGTATTGGGAGCGGCGGCTGTCGCAGCGCCTGGGCCGCCTCCTGAAGAACGGCAGCCAGACCGCCCTCGACGCCGCGCTCGAACACCTGTTCAAGCACAACGCGGATGCCTCCGACGTGCTGGCCGAGCAGGCCGAGACGCTGGCCGAGTCCGCCACGGTCGAGATCGACGGCGTGCAGCATGACGCCCTGCTGATCGCCGCGCCGATCCTCGCCCATACCCGCTACGCGATTCCGTCCGGCGCGCTCAAGCCCGAGCTGGCCCAGACGCTGGCCGTGCACCTGCAGGCCCACGTGCTGGCCACGCAGACCCAGGTGGCGCTGTCGCCGTATCTATATAGCATCGACCAGCTCCCGCGCACCCATAGCGACACCTTCGCCCTGACCCACAAGCTCGCCTCGGCGGCGCTGGCCGGCACGGTGCCCAAGGTGGATCTGCGCGACCTGCCCGAAACCGCCCCGATCCTGGCCGATCCGCGCTACCTGCTGGCCGTGGTGGTGGCGCCGCACGAAGGCGCCCTGTTCCGCTGGCAGGAAGATGCCAAGGAGCACCACGCCGAGCGTTCCACCTGCCTGGAGCAATGGCGCCAGCAGGTGCAGCCGTCCGTGGCCGTGCTGCTGCCGGGCTGCGAATTCGAACTGCTGCTGCCCGATGCGTTCTTCCTGTCGTGCCGCGAATCTGACAAGAGCATCCGCCCGCTGACCGTGCGCGCCGCCGTGAACTACCTGTGCGGCACGCTGGACGTGCCCGCCGGCCAACTGGCTGCCGTGGTGGCCTCGTTCGGCGAGGAAGTGGTCGAGGAATACCGCGTCGGCTTCACCATGCGCGGCGAGAAGGACGTGATCTACGGCATTGTCTGGCCCGTCTATGGCCGCGAGGCCGGCGAAGTCGATGCCGAGGAAAAGGGCAACCCGCTCGAGCAGATCTGCGAGGAACTGCGCAACGCCGGCGTGGAGGAGATCTTCCGCCACGCCGCGCTGTTCGACCCCGAGTACTGCGAAGACTGCGGTACGCCGCTCTATGCGGACCGTTCGGGCGAGATCGTCCACGCCGAACTGCCCGAGGACGCGCCGACCCAGCAGCCGCTGTTCCACTAAGCTGGCCGCCGACTCATAAAAGAACCCGCGCAAGCGGGTTTTTTTATCGGCGCGAAGCGGCGGAAGGTGCCGCCAACCGGAAGTGCCGAAAACACCCCATACCCGTGCCATCGCCCAGGAAGTCCCCCAACCCACGCAGGCGTGTACGTTTGACGGCACAATGCATGGCATCCCATCCCACATCCCGCACCACCCGAGGAGCCTGTCGATGAAAGCGAGCCATCGTTCCGCCAAGATCCGCCATGCCTTGCTGGGCACCCTGCTCTCCGTTGCGATGTCCGCCGGGGTGACCGTGGGCGCCGCGCACGCCGAGGACCTGCGCATCGGCCTGGCTGCCGATGTCACCTCGATGGACCCGCACTGGAACAACGCGGGCCCGAACAACGCCATCGCGCTGCATATCTTCGAATCGCTGGTATTCATGGACAAGAACGCCCGCTATATCCCCGGGCTGGCACTGTCCTGGAAGCCGGTGAACGCCATCACGTGGGAGATCAAGCTGCGCCCGAACGTGAAGTGGCATGACGGCACGCCGTTCACGAGCGAGGACGTCAAGGCGTCCCTGGAGCGGCCCGAGAAGCTGACCAACAGCCCCGGCTCGTTCACCAGCTATACCAAGCCGATCGCCCGCATCGACACGCCCGACGCGCTCACCGTGCGCCTGACCATGAACGTGCCGAATTACGCCAACCTCGCCAACGACCTGAACAGCGTGCCGATCATGCCGAAGAAGGTCGCGGCCACGCTGACCCAGGCCGATTTCGACTCGGGCAAGGCGATGATCGGCACCGGGCCGTTCAAGTTCGTGCGCTTCGCGCGCGGGCAGGAAATCGTGATGGCGAAGAACCCCGACTACTGGGGGCCGAAGGTGGACTGGGACCGCGCGGTGTTCCGCATCCTCACCGACAACGGCGCACGCAGCGCGGCGCTGCTGGCCGGCGACGTGGACGTGATCGAGAGCGTGCCCTCGGCCGACGTGGCGAAGCTCAAGCAGAATCCGAAGTTCAAGATCGAGCAGACGGTGTCGTGGCGCACCATCTTCTGGCAGATGGACCAGTCGCGCGACAACTCGCCGTTCGTGACCGACAAGGCCGGCAAGCCGCTGGCCAAGAACCCGTTCAAGGACGCCCGCGTGCGGGAAGCGGTCAGCAAGGCGCTGAACCGGGACGCCATCGTCAGCCGCATCATGGAGGGGCTGGCAGTGCCGGCCTCGTCGATCGTCTCGCCGCAGATCTTCGGCCATCCGGGCACCAAGCCGGACGCCTACGATGTCGAGGGCGCCAAGAAGCTGCTGGCCCAGGCAGGCTACCCCGATGGCTTCGCGCTGACGCTGCACGCCACCAACAACCGCTACCTCAACGACGGCCAGGTGGCGCAGGCCACGGCCGGCATGCTGACGCGCATCGGCATCCAGACCAAGGTGGAGACCCTGCCCGTGGCAGCCTACTTCACGCGCGCGCGCCAGGGCGAGTTCTCGTTCCAGATGCTGGGATGGGGCTCGGCGGCGGCCGATGTGGCGCTGCGCTCGATCACCGGCACGCCCAACCCGAAGACCGGCTATGGCACGTGGAACTGGGGCAAGTACAGCAATCCGCAGCTCGACAAGCTGATCGAAACGTCACTGACCACGGTCAGCAGCGACAAGGCGCGCGAGGAAGCCGCGCGCGCCGCGGCGAAGGTCGCGCTGGCGGATCACGCCATCATCCCCTCGCACAGCCAGTTGGCGATGTGGGCGATGCGCAAGGGACTGCGCTACGAGGCCCGCACCGACGAATGGTCGCTGGCGCAGTTCTTCCACAAGGAATGACCGTTTTCCACGGGAAAACGATCAGATCACCAGCCGGTCTTCCTGATTGGCATTGGCCGCGCGCAGCTTCTTGACCCAGTCCCGGGCGGGCAGCTGGGTCGCGGCTTCCACCACGTCCGCGCGCGCTTCCAGCGTTTCCCAGGAGACGTCGATGGCCGGCCCGTTGAACGCCATGGCGATGACGTTGCCGTCATGCACTTCCGGGAACACCAGCACGCGGTTGTCGAAGGCATCGCAGATCCGCACGATGTTCTTCGGAAAGCTCTCGTGGTCGCCGAACAGGTTGATCGTCATCACGCCGGGCGTCTTCAGCACGCGGCGGCAGGCGCGGTAGAACGCCGTGGTGTCCAGCACCGGGCCGCGCGCGGTGGCGTCGTAGAGGTCCACCTGGAGCGTATCGATGGCCGCCGTGCTGGCGCTGTCCATCACGAAGTCCCAGGCGTCCTGCTCGCGCACGGTCAGGCGCGCGTCATCTTCGCGCAGGCCGAACATGCTGCGGCCGGCCACGATCACGGCCGGATTCAGCTCCACCGCCGTCACCTTGGCGCGGGCGAACTGCCGATGGCAGAACTTGGTCAACGCGGCAGCCCCGAGGCCCAACTGCACCACGTGGAAGTCATCGACCGAGGGTGACTGGAACAGCAGCCAGGCCATCATCTGCTGCGCGTATTCGAGCTCGATGGCGTCCGGCTTGCGCAGGCGCATCGCGCCCTGGACCCATTCCGTGCCGAAATGCAGGTAGCGCACGCCGTCCATCTCGGAGAACGTCACCGGCGCGAAGCGCGGCTTCATGCGGGCTTCGTGACGGGGGTCCTGCCGGGAATCCTGCCGGGCGTTCAGGTTGCCGCGCGATGCGTCACGGTGTCCGCGGGCGGGACGGCGCGAGGCCACGGCCTCGATCGATTTGCGTTTCAGAAGCGTCATAGCGGAGAAAAAGGCGCCAAGGGCGCGGATCATGGGGGCGAATCATTGGCCCAGCGCGGTCTGGGCGCGCTGGAGCCATTCGCGATTGTGTTCGCGGGCATGGCGCGGCCAGTGGCGCGCGTCATGGACGATATCGGCATAGAGCGCTTTCGCGCGCTCGCGGTCGGCGGCATCGGGCTGGGCCGTCAGCCAGTCGGCAAACAGGCAGCGCGGCGCGGCATCGCTGGCGCTGGTCAGGGCCTGCTCGAACGCAGCCCGCGTGCCCGGCGCGCCGGTAGCGGCCAGCGTCTGCGCGTACAGCAGCGAGGGCGTGGCCTGCTCGCGCGCCTGCGGGTGGTGCGAGAACAGCGTCTCGAGCGTGGCCTGCGCCGGCCCGGGCTGGCCGGTGGCCACCTGGGCGCGCGCCAGCCCTTCCAGCAAGGCCGGGTCGGAGGCGAACGGGCCGTTGGCGGCCGTCTGGTAGTGCGTCAGCGCCTCGGCCGGCTGGCCGGCATCGAGCAGCGCGGCGCCCAGGCGCATGCGGTGGTCCACGGTGGGTGCCCGGTCGAAGGCGTCGCGGGCCTCCCGCACGGCACGGTTCGGATCCACGATCTGCCGGATCGCCCGTCCCGCCGCCCGCGCCCCGCGCGTCTGGCGCAGGCTGGGCAGGTAGACCGCGAAGAAATAGACCACGCTGCCGAGCCCCGGGAACAGGAACAGCAGCAGGAGCCAGTACATATTCTGGTGCGTGCGCACCGCATGCACCGCGAAGAAGATGGCGACGATGACATGCAGGCCGATGCCACCAATACCGCCAAGGCCGAGACTGGACATAGGAATTTATGGAAATGGGAGGCCGGCCCGCCGCGCGGGGCGAGCCATGGCCGCGATTGTGACAGAAGTGACTGACGGTGAGACTTGTTCGGTACGCCTAAAGTTTTGCGGATTTGCGCCGAAGAAGGGGTGGGCTCTCTCCCGATCGGAACCACGCATATGACAACAATCAGCAGCGTTACCCCTCAGATCGTCACCGCCAGTGACGCCAACGTAACCAACACCCGCCGCTTCACCGCGCCGGCTGACGACGCGGCGCAAGCCGCCGCCAGCACGGACGGCAGCGCGTCGGCCTCCTCAGCTTCCTCGGCTTCCTCGGCCAGCGCCAGCGGCGACATCAAGGGCCCGGGCGGCGCCGGACGCCTGGGCGGCGCAGGTCCCGCAGACGCCAGCGCGGCCAGCAGCGAAGACAGCGACTCGGCGGTCATCAAGGCGCTGAAGCAGCAGATCGAGGCGCTGCAGAAGCAGCTGGCAACCCAGATGCAGCAGCTCCAGGCCGCGCAGAACAGCGGCGCGGACGACAGCACCAAGGCCAGCACCGTGGCCGCGCTGCAGGCCGGTGTCACGTCGACCTCGGCGTCGCTCCAGCAGGCCGTCGCCAAGCTGGCCGAAGCCATTCAGCAGGCCGGCGCCTCCAGCACCGGGAACATCGTCAACACGACGGCCTGAACGGCGTCGCCCCTTCGTCATCGAAAGAAGACGCCCCACGCCTGGCTGGGCGATTCAGTCCAGCCAGGCGCGCAAGGCCTGCCACGCGACCCGCTTTTCCGCATAGGCCAGCGTATAGGCCGGGCTGCTCGACGGCAGCCGCAGGATGGCATGGCGGTCGCCATGCTCCTCCAGCGCCCCCAGCGCCCCCAGCGCCTTTTCCCCGATCTTCGCGGCCGTACCGCCGTTGAAGGCAATCGCCCGCAGGTTCGGCAGCGTGCCGATCAGCCCGAGCAGGTCGTTCCCGGCATGGTCGCGGATATTGCTGTCGAGGCTGCCATCGCGCCGCGCCTCGGCCACCACGTCCCACAGCCCCACGCCGTGCCCAAGCAGCGCTTGCAGGCGGGCCGGGTAGTCCTGGCCGACGAGATCGACCCCGAGGACATCGCCCATCAGGTGCCAGAAGCGGTTCTGCTTGTGCGCGTAGTACTGGTTCTGGGCGAGCGAGACCTCGCCCGGCAGGCTGCCGAGCACGAGGACGCGGGTGTGGGCATCGACGACCGGCGGGAAACAGCGTTTGGTGGTCATCTTGGGAGGGTCTTCGCTGGCGGCCCCTCCCCCGCAGGCGGGAGCGGGGCCGCAAACCGGCCTCAGGCCAGCAGGCGGTTCACGCGTTGCACGTAGGTGGCCGGATCTTCCAGCATGCCGCCCTCGGCCAGAAGGGCCTGGTCGAACAGCACGCTGACGCGGTCGGCGAAGGCTTCGTCGCCGGCCACGTCGCGCAGCTTCTTCACCAGCGCGTGCTCGGGGTTCAGCTCCAGGATCGGCTGGGCGTCGGGCGCCTTCTGGCCGGCCTGCTTGAGCAGGCGCTGCAGGTAGCCGCTCATGTCGCCATCGTCCGACACCAGGCACGAAGCCGATTCGGTCAGGCGCAGCGTCACGCGCACGTCCTTGGCTTTGCCTTCCAGCACGCCCTTGGCACGGTCGACCACGTCCTTCCAGTCGGTTTCGGCCTTTTCCTGCTCGGCCTTCTCGGTCTCGTCAGCCAGGGCGCCGAGGTCCAGGTCGCCACGCGCCACGGACACCAGTTCCTTGCCGTCGAATTCGTGCAGGTAGGACAGCATCCACTCGTCCACGCGCTCGGTCAGCAGCAGCACTTCGATGCCCTTCTTGCGGAAGACTTCCAGATGCGGGCTCGACTTGGCGGCCACCCAGGTGTCGGCGGTGACGTAGAAGACCTTGTCCTGCCCTTCCTTCATGCGGCTCACGTAGTCGCCCAGCGAGACCGACTGCTCGGCCGTGTCGCTGTGGGTGGACGCGAAGCGCAGCAGCTTGGCGATGCGCTCGGCGTTGGCCTGGTCCTCGCCCATGCCTTCCTTGAGCACCTGGCCGAACTGCTCCCAGAAGGTCTTGTACTTGGCGCGATCGGCTTCGTCCTCGCTGTCCGCCAGCGATTCGAGCATCGACAGCACACGCTTGGTGCTGCCCTCGCGGATCGCGCGCACATCGCGGCTCTCCTGCAGCAACTCGCGCGAGACGTTCAGCGGCAGGTCGGCCGAATCCACCACGCCCTTGACCCAGCGCAAGTACGCCGGCAGCAGTTGGTCCGCGTCGTCCATGATGAACACGCGCTTCACGTACAGCTTCAGGCCGGCCTTGTGGTTGCGATCCCACAGGTCGAACGGGGCGCGCGCCGGGATGAACAGCAGCTGCGTGTACTCGCTGCGGCCTTCCACGCGATTGTGGGTCCAGGTCAGCGGGGCTTCCTGGTCATGGGCGATGTGCTGGTAGAACGCCTGGTACTGCTCGTCGGTGATGTCGGACTTGGCGCGCGTCCACAGCGCGCTGGCCTGGTTCACGCTCTCCCACTCGCCGGTGGTCTTGGGGGCGCTGGCTTCGGCATCCCACTCTTCCTTGGGCATGCGGATCGGCAGCGAGATATGGTCCGAATACTTCTGGATGATGTGGCGCAGCCGGTACGACGACAGGAAGTCGTCCTCGCCCTCGCGCAGGTGCAGCGTGATGGTGGTGCCGCGCTCGGCGCGCGAGATGGCGTCCACCGTGAACTCGCCGTCGCCGGTGCTTTCCCAGCGCACGGCCTCGTCGGCGGTCGCGCCGGCGCGGCGCGTCTCCACCGTGACCTTGTCCGCGACGATGAAGGCCGAGTAGAAGCCCACGCCGAACTGGCCGATCAGCGCGGCGTCCTTCTGCTGGTCGCCGGACAGTTGCTGGAAGAATTCCTTGGTGCCCGAGCGCGCGATCGTGCCGAGGTTGCGGATCGCCTCGTCGCGGCTCATGCCGATACCGTTGTCGGTGATCTTCAGCGTGCGGCTGGCGGCGTCGGCTTCGATGCGGATGGCCAGGTCGGCATCGTTCTCGAGCAGCGACGGGTTGGCGATCGCCTCGAAGCGCAGCTTGTCAGTGGCGTCCGAAGCATTCGACACCAGCTCGCGCAGGAAGATCTCCTTGTTGCTGTACAGCGAGTGGATCATCAGGTGCAGCAGCTGCTTCACTTCCGCCTGGAAGCTCATCGTTTCGTGCGGTGCGGTCATGGTTCTCCTCTTGAAAGCTTGAAAACAAAGCGGGCACATCCGGGGTTGCCCCGGGCGCGGTGCGCGGCGGGGTCGATGGCCCTTCAAATCGGGATGGACGGACGGTTTTTCAAGCCCCCGGGGTGGCGGGGGCATGGGCGGTATGGGTGCCAGAGGCCGGCTGGCCGGATAATCGCTCGATCTGCGCGGCCAGGAAACGCAGCATGCCGGGATCGGCGCTGCTGGCCACGTTGAAGCGCGTCCAGGTGGATGGCATCTGGCTGGGCGAGAACAGGCTGCCCGGGGCGAACAGGTAGCCCTCCTCGTGCCCCGCCGTAGCGATGACATTGGTGTCCACGCCCGTATCGGCCCACAGGTACATGCCGGCGTGCTGGCCCGGGAACATCCGCAAACCCAGCCGTTCGAGTTGGTGGCGGGTCTCGTCGCGCGCCCGGTCCAGCCGGCCGCGCACGCGCTCCACGTGTTTGCGGTAGTGGCCCTCGGTCAGCACCTTGTAGACCACGCGCTCGTTGATCTCGGGCGTGGCCATGCCGGTCAGCAGCTTGCTGTCGGTCAGCGTCACGGCCAGCTCCGGGCTGGCGGCGATGAACCCCACGCGCAGGTTGGCGGCCAGCGTCTTGGAGAAGCTGCCGAGATAGATCACGCGCCGCAGCTGGTCCAGGCTGGCCAGCCGGGTGGCGGCGTGGCCGGGCGGGCAGAGGTCGCAATAGATATCGTCCTCCACCACCAGGAAGTCGTACTGCTCGGCCAGTTGCAGCAGCCGGAAGGCCCGGGCGGCGGAGAGCGAGGTGCCCGTGGGGTTGTGCAGCACGGAATTGACCACGAACAGCTTGGGCCGATGGGCCTGCACCACGCGCTCGAGCGCGTCCAGGTCCGGGCCATCGGCCGTGTACGGCACGCCGATCACGTGGGCGCCCTGCGCGGCGAAGCGCGCGAACATCACGAACCAGGCCGGATCGCCGACCAGCACGGTATCGCCGGGGTGCAGGTATTGCCGTGCGATCAGGTCGAACGCCTGCGTGATGCCGGAGGTCATCACGATCTGGTCCGGCGTGACGCCGATCTCCAGCTCCTCCAGCCGCGTGCGCAACTGCTGCCGCAACGGCAGGAAGCCCTGCGGCGTGCCGCTCGACAAAAAATGGTTGCCCGGTTGCCGCCCCAGGCTGCGCAGCGCGCCGGACATCAGCTCGCCGTCCAGCCACTCGTTCGGCAGGAAGCCCCAGCCCGGCGCCTTGTGGCTCTCCGCCGAATGGAACATGCTGCGCAGCAGCCAGGTCACGTCGATATTGCGGATGGCGTCCGAAGGCGGCGTGGCGGCCGTGGACGGATGTGCCACGCGCTCCCGCACATAGAACCCCGAGCCGCGCCGCGACTCCAGGTAGCCCAGCGCCACCAGCCGCTCATAGGCTTCCACCACGGTGAAGCGCGAAATCCCCTTCTCGGTGGCCAGTTGCCGGATTGACGGCATGCGCATGCCGGCCCGGAACACCCGTTCGTCGATGCGCAGCCGTGCCCATTCAGTCAATTGCTCGACCAGCGTCATCTGGGCCGAAGGAATCGGGTCCGGCAACTGCTCGTGGCCGGCCGTCGGCATCACCAGCCTCAAGGGCCGTGTGCCGCCCGACGCACCCGAGCGGCCTCCGCTATCCTTGCGGTCTGGCCCGGGGTGCCGCCTTTCGTCCGCTTCGCTGCCTTCCATGTGGTGCTCCCGCAACTGTACTGAATACGATCTGCTGAACTGTATCGGTACTGTACCGATAACCTTGTCTACCATCAACCGACAATGACGCTCGCCATAGACCACCTCGTGATCGCGGCCCCGGATCTGGAATCCGGCGCGAACCATGTTGCCGACCTGCTCGGCGTTGCCCCGCAAGGCGGCGGCGCGCACCCGCGCATGGGCACGCACAACCGCGTCATGGGGCTGTTCGGCGGGATGTACCTCGAAGTGATCGCGATCGACCCGGCCGCCCCGGCGCCGGATCGGCCGCGCTGGTTCGGGCTGGACAGCGAAGCCATCCGCGAGCGGCTGGCCGACGGCCCGTTCCTGGCCCACTGGGCCGCCCGCGTGGAACGGCCGATCGACCTGTCGCGCTGGCAGGCGCAGTACCCGGACCGCATCGCCCCGGCCATTCCGATGACGCGCGGCGCCCTGCACTGGCGCCTGACCGTGCCCGACGACGGCAGCCTGCCGGCCTGGCCGGGTGAGGCGACGCATGCGGGCGATGGCCTGTTCCCCACGCTGATCCAGTGGGACGTGCCCAACCACCCCGCCATCAGCCTCCCGCGCCAGGACCTGGCGCTGCGTCGGCTGCGCGGCAGCCATCCACAGGCGGAACTGCTGCGGCAGGGGCTGGCGTGGATCGGCGCGGCAGACCTGATCGAGATCGAACAGACCGATGGGCCGCCACAACTGGTGGCCGAGATCGACACCCCAGCAGGCACCAAGACCCTGCGCTGACTATATAGATACCCCCGAAGGAGCCCCCGACGATGTCCGCCACCACCACCAAGCGTTTCGACGACGACGCCTATCTCGACCACTGCAACGCCACGGTCGTGGCCGTGAGCGAGGCCGGCATCGAGCTGGACCAGACCGTCTGCTACGCGCGCAGCGGCGGGCAGGCCGGGGACACCGGCACGCTGGTGCTGGCCGATGGCCGCGTGGTGGCGCTGATCGACACGATCTACGCCGAGGACCGCACCCGCATCCTCCACGTGCCGGCGCCGGACGCCCCGGCGGTGCAGCCCGGCGATCAGGGCGAAGTGCGCATCGACTGGGCGCGCCGCCACAAGCTGATGCGGCTGCACACCTGCCTGCACCTGCTGGGATCGCTGATCCCGGTGCCGGTGACCGGCTGCAGCATCTCGCCCGATTCCGCGCGCATCGACTTCGACCTCCCCGAGTCCACGCTGGACAAGGCCGAACTGACCGAACAGCTCAACGCACTGATCGGCGCGAAGACCGATGTGCGGATCGACCGCATCACGCCCGAGCAGCTCGCCGCGCAGCCCGACCTGGTGCGCACCGTGGGCGCCGCGCCGCCGGCCGGCACGTCCACCATCCGCATCATCGAGATCCCCGGCGTGGACCGCCAGCCCTGCGGCGGCACCCACGTGGCCAATACGGGCGAGATCGGCGCGGTCTCCGTGACCAAGATCGAGAAGAAGAGCCGCACCAACCGCCGCGTGGTGGTCAACTTCGCCGCGCTGGCCTGAGGTCGCCGTCATGGATGCCAACTGGCTGACGGGCCTGTCGATGGCCCAGTTCCTCGCATTGATCACGCTGCTGGCCGTGGGCGCGTTCACGCCCGGCCCCAACACCACCATCGCCGCCGTGACCGGGGCCAACTTCGGGCTGCGCGCCACGCTGCCGCATTGCATCGGGGTGGCGTTCGGCTTCGCGAGCATCGTCGCGCTGTGCGCCACCGGCGTGGGCGCCCTGATACTGGCCAGCCCGATGCTGGCGCGCGCCATCCATGTCGTCGGCGTGGCCTACCTGCTCTGGCTGGCGTGGAAAATTGCCCGGAGCGCCTCGCTGGCCGAGAAGACCGTGCTCAAGCCGATGAACGTCTGGCAGTCGGCCGCGTTCCAGTACGCCAATATCAAGGCGTGGATGCTGGCGCTGGCCGTGGCGGCCTCGTACATGGCCGGCGCGCCCTCGCCCGCGCAGCGCATCGCGCTGGTCAGCACCGTGTTTGGGGTCTTCGGCTTCTTCAGCAACGGCGCCTATGGGCTGCTCGGCGCCTCGCTGCGGCACTGGCTGGCGCAGGGCAACCGCGTGCGCTGGTTCAATGGAACGATGGGGCTGGCGCTCGGCGTGACGGCGGTCTGGATCGCCCTTGCCGCGCAGCCGCACTGATCTTCCCGGGCCTCCCCATCATGGCAAATCCTTCTGCTTCTGCTTCTCCCTCCCATCCGCCCGCTTCCGGCGGCATGTGGCTCGGCTTCATCGGCGTGGCGATCTTCAGCCAGACGCTCCCGTTCACGCGCATGGCCGTGGCCGAGCTGGACCCCATCTTCGTGGCGCTGGCCCGCGCGGTGCTGGCGGCCTGCCTGGCGCTGGGCCTGCTCGCCCTGCGCGGCGCGCTGGCCCCGGCACGGCGGCCGCGCGGGCGCCAGTGGGCACGGCTGGCCGTGACGGCGCTGGGCGTGGTGGTCGGCTTTCCGCTGTTTTCGTCACTCGCCATGCGCGAGGTGCCGGCCGGCCATGGCGCCATCGTGATTGGCCTGCTGCCGCTGGCCACCGCCGTGTTCGCGGCGTGGTTCGGCAGCGAGCGCCCTTCCCCGGCCTTCTGGCTCTCGGCCGTGGCCGGCAGCGCGCTGGTGATCGCCTTCGCCCTGTGGCAGGGGGCCGGCGGCCTGCAACATGCCGACTGGTATTTGTTCGCCGCCGTGGTGCTTGGCGCGCTGGGCTATGCCGAGGGCGGCAAGCTGTCACGGGAGCTGGGCGGGCTGGAAACCATCAGCTGGGCGCTGGTCGTGTCCCTGCCGGTACTGGTGCCCGTGGTGGCGTGGCTGGCCGTGGCGCACGGGCCCGAGATCGGCGCGGCATCCTCCCGGGCGTGGCTCGGCATGGCCTATGTCTCGGTCTTTTCGATGTTCATCGGCTTCCTGTTCTGGTACGCCGGACTCGCAAAAGGCGGCGTGGCCCGCGTAGGCCAGATACAATTGCTCCAGCCGTTCCTCACGCTGGCGGGCGGCGCCGTGATCCTGGCCGAGCCCCTCGACGCCCCCACCCTCGCCTTTGCCGTGGCGGTGATTGCCGTGGTGGCCCTTGGCCGCCGCGCCGCCGTGCGCAACACGGCACCCGCCACGCCACCGGCCGCCAGCGCGGCCGAAGGGGCGCCCCCCATATTTCCAGGACGACTTCACTAACAGGAGCCATGCATGTCCGTATATGACACCCTCGCCCGCCTCGGCGTGGAACTGCCCCCCGTCAGCGCCCCCGCCGCCGCCTATGTCATGGCCGCGACCAGCGGCAACACCGTCTTTCTCTCGGGCCACATCGCCCGCAAGGACGGCAAGGTCTGGGCCGGCAAGCTCGGCAAGGACGTCGACACCGAGACCGGCAAGGCCGCCGCGCGCGCCATCGCCGTCGACCTGCTGGCCACGCTCCACGCCCATATCGGCGACCTGAACCGGGTCCAGCGCATCGTCAAGGTGATGAGCCTGGTCAACTCCACGCTGGAATTCACCGAGCAGCACCTGGTGACCAACGGCGCATCCGAGTTCCTGGTCGAGGTCTTCGGCGACAAGGGCCGCCATGCGCGCAGCGCGTTCGGCGTGGCCCAGGTGCCGATGGGCGCCTGCGTCGAGATCGAAATGATTGTCGAAATCGCATAATTCGTATTTTTTCCACCACGCAGTCCAAGATTCACCCCACCAGAGACAGATCATGAAATGGGCCATCTCCCGCCGAGCACAGCAACTGACCAGCTCGGCCATCCGCGAAATCCTGAAGGTCACCGAGCGTCCGGAAGTCATTTCCTTCGCCGGCGGCCTGCCGTCCCCGGCGTCGTTCCCGGTAGCGGCCATGGAAGCGGCGGTGGCCCGCGTATTCGCCGATAACCCCCAGGGCGCGCTGCAATATGCCGCCACCGAGGGTTATCTGCCGCTGCGCGAATTCGTGGCCAAGCGCTACAACGTGGAGGTGGAGCGCGTGCTGATCACCACCGGCAGCCAGCAGGCGCTGGACCTGATCGCCAAGGTGATGATCGACCCGGGCAGCCCGGTGCTGGTGGAAACGCCGAGCTACCTCGGCGCCCTGCAGGCGTTCTCGCTGTTCGAACCCGAGTTCGTCTCGGTGCCGACCGACGAGCGCGGACTGGTGCCCGAGGCGCTGACGCCGGAGCTGGCCGCCGGCGCCCGCTTTCTCTACGCCCTGCCGAACTTCCAGAACCCCACCGGCCGCCGCCTGCCCCTGGAGCGCCGCCAGGCGCTGGTCAAGCGCGCGCAGGAACTGAACCTGCTGCTGGTGGAAGACGACCCCTACGGCGAACTGAGCTACACCGGCGACATCCTGCCGACACTGCTCTCGATGAACCCGGACGGCGTGATCTACATGGGCTCGTTCTCGAAGGTGCTGGCCCCCGGCCTGCGCCTGGGCTTCGTGATCGCCCCGCCCGAACTGCACTTCAAGCTGTGCCAGGCCAAGCAGGCATCTGATCTGCACACGCCGAGCTTCACCCAGCGCATGGCCTACGAGTCCGTGCGCGACGGCCTGCTCGAACGCCATATCCCGACCATCCGCGCGCTCTACGGCAAGCAATGCGAAGTGATGCTTGACGCACTCAAGCGCCACATGCCCGCCGGCGTGACGTGGAACCAGCCCGAAGGCGGCATGTTCATCTGGGTGGAACTGCCCGAGGGCCTGGACAGCATGAAGATCCTCGAGGAAGCCGTGCGCCGCAACGTGGCCTACGTGCCGGGCGCGCCGTTCTATGCGGGCAATCCGCGCATGAACACGCTGCGCCTGGCCTTCGTGACGGTGCCGCCGGAGCGGATCGAGCAAGGCGTGACGATCCTCGGCGAACTGTTCCGCGAAGCCATCGCCAAGGCAGCGCCGCAGCCGCGCGCTGCCTGAGGCTAGCCTCGGAACCCTGAAGGAGAGCCGATCGCCATGGACGTGGAGGAGCCGCAAGGCCTGTTGCGCATCTGGGGCCGCCTGTCGTCGATCAATGTGCAGAAAGTGGTCTGGTGCGCGCGCGAGCTGCACCTGGACCACGAGCGCATCGACATCGGCAATCACCAGGGCGAGCTGGACACCGAGGCCTACATTCGCCTGAATCCGAACCGGATGATTCCGGTGATCGAGGATTTCCGCGATACGGACGTGGCCGGCGAGCCCTTCGTGCTGTGGGAATCGAACGCCATCGTGCGCTACCTGTGCGCGCGCTATGGCGAAGGCACGCTGTGGCCGTCCGACGTCAAGGAGCGCGCCTCCGCCGATCGCTGGATGGACTGGCAGACCACGGCGTTCAGCCCGGCCATGGTCTCGGCCTTCCTGCAGATGGTGCGCGTGCCGGTCGAGAAGCGCGACGAGGCGGTCATCGCCAAGTCGTGCGAACGGACCGAGCCGCTGGCCGCGATGCTGGACAAGGCGCTCGCCAGCCGCGAGTTCATCGGCGGCGACCGCTTCACCATGGCCGACATCGCGCTGGCCTGCGCGGCACACCGCTGGATGGGCACGCCCGTGCCCCACACGGCACGGCCCAACCTCGAACGCTGGCTGGACGACATGCGCGCCCGGCCGGCGGCCACCGGCATCCTCGTCCTGCCGCTGCGCTGAATCGTCCTGCGCCTTTGGTCGATCGGTTTTTGTCCGATCTGACTAGCGGCGCAGGCGTCACTTTCCCTGGCCGCACTCGACGGCCACGCCAAATTCGAACGTCCGTTTTAGGAGTACCCTCGCCCGAGAGTTGTGAGGTGCGCTCTGCTCCCCCCGAACAAACCCTGATCCCTGAATCCGATTCATCGACCCGGTGACCGGATTTAAGCGATTGCGGGGAACTCGCGTCCTTACAATCGCCTTTCTGTGCGCAGCGATGCGCTTGCCGCCGCACGCCCAGTTGCTATGCAGTAGCGGCAGTCCAGGCCCGACAGAGGCACGGCTGCCTTCCAAACCCAGAGGAGGATTCAATCGTGTGGAGTCAAATCTATGACCCGCTCGGCAATATGGCGCTGTCTACCATTGCCGCGGGGGTCCCTGTGGCCGTGCTGCTCGCAGCGCTGGCATTCTTTCACATGCAGGCCCACATCGCTGCCGGACTGGCGCTGGCGGTCGGCATCGCGGTGGCGTCGTTCGTGTTCGGCATGCCTGCGGCCATGGCCGGCAAGGCGGCCGGGCTGGGCATCGTCTCCGGGCTGTTTCCGATCGGGTGGATCGTCCTCAACATCATCTTCCTGCACCGGCTGACCACACTTAACGGGTCATTCAGGGTGTTGCAGAACTCGATCTCGGGCGTGACCGAAGATCGCCGCCTGCAACTGCTGCTGGTGGCCTTCAGCTTCGGTGCGTTCTTCGAGGGCGCAGCCGGCTTCGGCACGCCGGTGGCCGTGACCGGCGCCATCCTGATCGGGCTGGGCTTCTCGCCGCTGGCCGCTTCCGGCCTGGCGCTGATCGCCAATACCGCTCCGGTGGCGTTTGGCGCACTCGGCGCGCCGATCATCGGCCTCTCGTCGGTGACCGGCATCGAACAGACCGTGCTCTCCGCGATGATTGGCCGCCAACTGCCGTTCTTCTCGGTGCTGGTGCCGTTCTGGCTGATCTGGGCGTTCGCGGGCTTCCGCGGCATGCTGGCCATCTGGCCGGCCATCCTGGTGGCGGGCGTCAGCTTCGCCGTGCCGCAGTTCCTGGTCTCGAACTACCACGGCCCGTGGCTGGTGGACGTGATCTCCGCGCTGATCTCGATGGGGGCCCTGACCGCCTTCCTGAAGATCTGGCATCCGAAGGAGATCTGGACCTCCACGCGCATCCTGGGCCGCCACGACGACTCGAAGGTCGATCACCCCGAAGCCCTGGAAGCCGAAGCCCGTGCCAACGCGGCGTCGGTCGGCATTTCGGTGGTCAAGGCGTGGATGCCGTGGGTCATCCTGACCGTGTTCGTGTTCGTCTGGGGCATCCCCGAGTTCAAGAAGCTCGTGGACGGCATCTGGCAGTACAAATTCCCGATACCGGGCCTCGACAAGGCCATCATCAAGGGTCCGCCGGTGGTGCCGAAGGAAATCGTCGAAGGGGCGGTGTTCAACTTCAACGTGCTGTCGATGGCCGGCACCGGCATCCTGGTGTCGGCGCTGGTCGGCGGCCTGCTGATGGGCTACTCGGTGCCGCGCCTGCTCAAGGAGTACTGGGAGACGATCAAGCTGGTGCGCTACTCGCTGCTGACCATCTGCGCCATGTTCGGCATCGGCTACCTGACCCGCTACTCGGGTCTCGACGCCACGCTGGGCCTGGCCTTTGCGCAGACCGGCGTGTTCTACCCGCTGTTCGGCACGATGCTGGGCTGGCTGGGCGTGGCACTGACCGGTTCCGACACGGCGTCCAACGTCCTGTTCGGCGGCCTGCAGAAGACCACGGCGGAGCAGCTGGGCCTGTCGCCGGTGCTGATGGCGGCCGCCAACAGTTCGGGCGGTGTGATGGGCAAGATGATCGACGCCCAGTCGATCGTGGTGGCCTCCACCGCCACCAAGTGGTACGGCCACGAGGGCGAGATCCTGCGCTACGTATTCTTCCACTCGGTCGTGCTGGCCATCCTCGTCGGCCTGTTCGTGACCCTGCAGGCGTACGTGCCGCCGTTCACGCACATGGTGATTCACTGATGGCGATTCCCTGACATTGCCTGCTCGACCAGGCATGCAGACAAGCCCCGCCTCATGGCGGGGCTTTTTGTTGGGCGTATCATCACCGGTTCACTCCAACAGACGAGATGAGGGACCGCCGTATGCCGATTCGCCGCCTGGAAAGATTGATCGATCCCTTCCGGAACATGCCGGATACGCAGCCGCCGGCCAGCATCTGGCGGTTCTACGCGCACTTCCTGCGCGAGGTGCGGGGGGTGTTGTTCGCGCTGCTGGTGGTGGGCCTGATCGCCGCGCTGATCGAGGTGTCGCTGTTCAGCTTCCTCGGCCGGATCATGGACCTCGCCAAGGGAACACCGGACGGGCAGTTCTTCGCGCGCCATCAGAATGAACTGCTGTGGATGGCCGCCGTGGCGCTGCTGCTGCGCCCGCTGTTCTTCGGCCTGCACGATGTGCTGCTGCATCAGGTCATCAACCCCAACCTGGCCAACCTGATCCGCTGGCAGAACCACCGCTACCTGCTCCAGCAGAGCCTGTCCTTTTTCCAGAACGACTTCGCGGGGCGGATTGCCCAGCGCATCATGCAGACCGGGTTCTCGCTGCGCGACTCGGCCGTGCATGCGCTCGATGCACTCTGGCACGTGATCATCTACGCCATCAGCGCGCTGATCCTGTTCGCCGAGGCGGACTGGCGGCTGATGATCCCGCTGATCCTGTGGATTGCCGGCTACATCGCCGCCCTGGCGTACTTCACGCCGCGCGTGAAGGAACGCTCCGTGGTGGCCACCGAGGCGCGCTCGCGGCTGATGGGCCGCATCGTGGACGGCTACACCAACATCACCACGCTGAAGCTGTTCGCCCACACGCGCCACGAGGAAAGCTACGCGCGCGACGCCATGGCCAGTCACACCGACAAGATGCGCATGGCCGGGCGGATGGTCAGCGCCATGGACGTGACCATCACGGCGATGAACGGCGCGCTGATCGCCGGCACGACCGGGCTGGCGCTGTGGCTGTGGAACCAGGGGCTGATCTCCACGGGCGCCATCGCACTGACGACCGGGCTGGTCATCCGCATCAACAATATGTCCGGCTGGATCATGTGGGTGGTCAATGGCATCTTCGAGAACGTCGGGCAGGTGCAGGACGGCATGAAGACGATTGCCGTGCCGCGCAACGTGGTGGACCGGCCGGACGCGCAGCCGCTGCGCATCGCCCGGGGCGAGGTGCAGTTCGAGGACGTGGGCTTCCACTACGGCAAGGGCGCCGGGGTGATCGAGCATGTCAACCTGACCGTGCAGCCGGGCGAGAAGATCGGGCTCGTGGGGCCGTCCGGGGCCGGCAAGTCGACGCTGGTCAACCTGCTGCTGCGGCTCTACGACGTCGAAACTGGCCGGATTCTGGTCGATGGCCACGACGTGGCCGGGGTGACGCAGGAGAGCCTGCGCGCGCAGATCGGCATGGTCACGCAGGATACGTCGCTGTTGCACCGCTCGATCCGCGAGAACCTGCTCTACGGCAAGCCGGACAGTAGCGATGCCGACCTGGGCGAGGCGCTGCGGCGTGCCCGGGCGGACGACTTCATCGGCGATCTGATCGATGGGAACGGCCAGCGGGGGCTCGACGCGCTGGTGGGCGAGCGTGGCGTGAAGCTGTCCGGCGGGCAGCGGCAGCGCATCGCCATCGCCCGGGTGCTGTTGAAGGATGCGCCAATTCTGATTCTCGACGAGGCCACCTCGGCGCTCGACTCCGAAGTGGAGGCGGCGATTCAGGAGAGCCTGGAGGCGTTGATGGAAGGCAAGACCGTGATCGCCATCGCCCACCGGCTCTCGACCATCGCGCGGATGGACCGGCTGGTGGTGCTCGACGGCGGCCATATCGTCGAGACCGGCACCCACGCCGAACTGCTCGCGCGCGGCGGGCTCTATGCCCGGCTATGGGCGCACCAGACCGGCGGCTTCGTCGGCGTGGACTGATCGGACCGGGTCAGACTGGGGTCAGACCAACCCGAGCAGCCCCGCGCCGGCGCCCAGCGCCACCAGCATCAGCGGATGAACCCGCGTCTTCAGCATGAGGGCGATGGTCAGCAGCGTCACCGCCACGGCGGTCCAGTTGTGGTCCACGCTGCTGGCCAGCACCCAGCCCGTGGACATCAGCAGGCCGATGGTCAGCGCGGACAGGCCGCGCTTGATCAGCCCCGGCCAGCGCGCGTGCGGCGAGCGGCCGGCGAAGTATTCGAAGCCGAGCGCGATCAGGCTCGACGGCCCGCACATGCCGACCATCGCCGCGAACGTGCCGCCCGCCCCCGCTACCTGCCAGCCGAACAGCGCCACGAACAGGATGTTCGGCCCCGGCGACGCCTGCGAGATGGCGTAGAGCGCCGCGAACTGGGCATCGGTCATCCAGCCGTTGGCTTCCACGAGGTAGCGGTGCATGTCCGGGATGACGGTGCCGCCGCCGCCCACGGCCAGCAGCGACAGCATGCCGAAATGCCCGAGCAGGCTGCGCAGGATCTCCGGGGAACTCATGCCTGCCCCCGGCGCTTTTCGGCGCGATGTTCGAGCACCAGCGCCACCGGCACCAGCACCGCCATCACCGGCAGCAGCGGCCAGCGCAGCAGGCCGATGGCGACAAACGCCGCCACGCCGACCACCACCGCGCGCACCGTGCGCGGCTGGCTTTCCGCCAGCTTGACCCCGGTGGACAGCACGAGCCCGGCCGAGACCGCCGTCATGCCGGCCAGCATCTGGCGCACGGCGGTGACGTCCTGGTAGCGCAGGTACAGCGCCATGGCGCACAGCACCACCACCATCGGCACCAGCACCAGCCCGCAGAAGGCCGCCACGGCGCCACGCAGGCCGGCGAAGCGCAGGCCCAGCATCAGGGCCAGGTTGATAACATTGGGGCCGGGCAACACCTGCCCGAGGCTGAGGATCTCGACAAAATCCCGGTCGTTGAGCCAGCGGTTGCGCTCCACGACGGCGCGCCGCACGAACGGGAGCACCCCGCCGAAGCCGGAAAGCCCCATGCGGGCAAATTCGAAGAACAGGGTGCGGGCATTGGGGGGCGGAGCCAGGGCAGGCTCGGAGACGTCGGGCAGCGGGGCGGCAGACATGATAGGCGGCGATAAATGCCCACGCAGGGGGTGGCGCGGGCTGCCGACATACTACGGCAATCGCGACGGCCCGCGTGGCACGCGGTCATCACGGATGCGCAAGAGGGGGTCAGGGACGGTGATGTGGGTTGCTCCCCTCCCCCCTGGGAGAGCGGAGCAACCCGGCGGCTGCCTTAGCTCCCGCCGTCCACCTTCACCGGCTCGATCTTCACTTCCTTGAGACGTGGCTCAACCGCCTTGCCCTTGCGGGCGCGCTTGCCGACGTACGGCAGCAGCGTCTTGCCAGCCAGCTTCTGCGGCGGCATCTTGCCGCCCCGGACGCCGGTGCCGGAGATCAGCAGCCCCGGCGCGCCCACCGTCACGGCGTGCGTCAGCGGCTCCTTGGGCTCCAGTTCCATCAGGATCACGCCCCGGCCACCGGCCGACAGCACCTTCACCTCGTCCAGGCCCACCAGCAGCAGCCGGCCATTGCCCGAGAAGCAGGCCACATGCGTGGCTTCGTCGGCAATCGGCGTCGGCGGCAGCAGCGTGTCGCCCTCATCCAGCGTGATGAAGGACTTGCCGCCCTTCTGCCGGCTGATCATGTCGCCGACCTTGGTCACGAAGCCGTTACCGCCGGCCGTGGCTACCAGCACGCGCTGCTCGGCGCCACCCGCGAAGGTGTGGGCGATCTGCGAGCCCGGCGCGAGGTCGATCAGCGTCGTCACCGGCACGCCATCGCCCCGGCCGCCGGGCAGCCCGGCCACCGCCACCGAATAGACCCGGCCGTTGCTGCCGAAGGCCAGCAGCGTGTCCACGGTGCGACACTCGAAGGTGTCGTACAGGCTGTCGCCCGCCTTGAAGGTGAACTGCTGCGTCTCGTGGCCGTGGCCTTGGCGCGTGCGCACCCAGCCCTTGCCCGAGACGATGACCGTCACCGGCTCGTCCACCACGCGCACCTCGGCGGCGGCGCGGCGCTCTTCCTGGATCAGCGTGCGGCGCGGGTCCTTGTCCTCGGGGCTGTACTGCTTGGCGTCCTGCTCGATTTCCTTGATGATGCGCCGGCGCATCATCGTCTCGGACTTCAGCAGCACGTCCAGTTCGGCCTGCTCGTCGCGCAGCTTGGCCAGTTCCTGCTCGATGCGGATGGCCTCCAGCCGCGCCAGCTGGCGCAGGCGGATTTCGAGGATGTCCTCGGCCTGGCGGTCCGAGAGCTGGAACGCCTCGATCAGCGCCGGCTTCGGCTCGTCGCTCTCGCGGATGATGCGGATGACCTCGTCGATCTTCAGCAGCACCAGCATCCGCCCTTCCAGGATGTGGATGCGGTCCTCGACCTTGTTGAGCTGGAAGCGCGTGCGCCGCGTCACCGTCTCGAAGCGGAACCCGATCCACTCACGCAGGATCTCCTGCAGCCCCTTCTGGCGCGGCCGGCCATCGGTGCCGATCATCACCAGGTTGATCGGCGCGCCGGACTCCAGGCTGGTATGGGCCAGCAGGGTCTGGATGAACTCCTGCTGGTCCACGTTCTTGCTCTTGGGCTCGAACACCAGCCGCACCGGCGCATCCTTGCCCGATTCGTCGCGCACCGCGTCCAGCACGGCCAGCAGCGAGGTCTTCAGCTGCACCTGCTCCGGCGTCAGCGCCTTCTTGCCGGTGCGGATCTTCGGGTTGGTGATTTCCTCGATTTCCTCGAGCACCTTCTGCGCCGAGGTGGCTGGCGGCAGCTCGTGCACCACCATCTGCCACTGGCCGCGCGCCATTTCCTCGATCTTCCAGCGCGCGCGCACCTTCAGGCTGCCCCGGCCGCCCTCGTAGATCTGGGCGATATCGGCCGCCGGCGAGATGATCTGCCCGCCGCCCGGATAGTCGGGGCCGGGCATCAGCGCCAGCAGCTCGGCCAGCGAGATGGCCGGATTGCGGATCATCGCCACCGTCGCCCCGGCCACTTCGCGCAGGTTGTGCGGCGGGATTTCCGTCGCCATACCCACCGCGATGCCGGAGGCGCCGTTCAGCAGCACGAACGGCAGCCGCGCCGGCAGCAGCCTCGGCTCTTCCTCCGAGCCGTCGTAGTTGGGCAGGAAATCCACCGTGCCGAGGTCGATCTCGTCCAGCAGCAGCCGCGAGATCGGCGTCAGGCGCGCTTCGGTGTAGCGCATGGCCGCCGCGCCGTCGCCGTCGCGGGAGCCGAAGTTGCCCTGGCCGTCGATCAGGGGGTAGCGCAGCGAGAAGTCCTGCGCCAGACGCACGAGCGCATCGTAGGCCGACTGGTCGCCGTGGGGGTGGAATTTACCGAGCACCTCGCCCACCACGCGCGCGGACTTGACCGGCTTGGCGTCGGCACGCAGGCCCATGGCCGCCATCGCATAGAGGATGCGGCGCTGCACGGGCTTCTGGCCATCGGCCACCTCGGGCAGCGCACGGCCCTTGACCACGCTCACCGCGTAGTCGAGGTAGGCTCGCTCCGCGTAGCGCGCCAGGGTCAGCGAATCGGCTGGCTCTTCGGATTGAAACGAAATGTCTGGTTGATCCATGGTCGGCAAGAATGCGGCACGCGGGCGCCGGGCGGCGCCTCGCAAACCCTGTGGGTCGGCTTGTCAGCGTGGGATTCTAACGAAACTCGGGCGCCCCGCAGGAAAGTGAGGCCCGATCGATGTGACAGCGGGTGTCACAAGGGGGTCATTCCGGCATGTTGCGCCGGCCGCCGATCACCATTTTCACGCGTCCGGCGTGGCTGCCGGTGCGCACCACGGCCACCCCGGACGGCTGGTAGATCCGGTAGAACTCCATGACCGTGCTCACATACTGGCGGGTTTCGGGGAAAGGCGGGATCTGGTTGTTGTAGCGCGCCACGGCGCCCTCGCCGGCGTTGTAGGCGGCCAGCACCAGTTCGAGGTTGTTGGGGAACTGGCCCTGCAGCCAGCTCAGGTAGCGCACGCCGGCCGAGATGTTCAGGCGCGGGTCGGTGAGCTTCTGCTCCACCGAGCGGCGCTTGTCGGCGGCGATGCCGAAACGCACGCCGGTGTCCGGAATCACCTGCATCAGGCCGATGGCGCCCTTGGGCGACACCGCGCTCGGGTTGAAGCCGCTCTCGACCGCCATCACCGCCTTGACCAGCGCCGGGTCCACGTTCTGGGCCGTGGCAATCTGGCGGATGATCGGATCGACCAGCGCGATGTTGGGGTGGTTCAGCACATAGCGGAACAGCTTGCCGGCGTCGGCATCGCCCTTGCCGGGCCGCCCCACCATGCGCACCCCGGCCACGCGCGGCATGGCCAGCGTGTCCAGCTTGCCGCCGTCCTTGAGGAACAGCTTGTAGCGATCGTCGATCTTTTCATCGGCGAAGTGGGCCACGCCGTCTTCGTCGATATAGCCATACAGTTCGGCGTGGGCAGCACCGGTCGCGCACAGGCCCGCCAGCGCCAGCCCGAGCGCCGTGGCCCGCCTTGCCAGCCGCGCCAGGGCGCGGCGATTGCCGATGGTCCGCATGGTGCTTCTCCGTTGCCGACCGCTGCGCCCGTTGCCGGAGCGGTCAGATATCCGCCTCCACCTCGTTGCCCTTTTCCTCGAGCCACGTACGCCGCTGCGACGCCTCGCCCTTGCCCATCAGCATGTTCATCATGCTCACGGTCTGGGGCAGGTCGAATTCGCCAAGCGCCACCGGCAGCAGCCGGCGCGTGTCCGGGTTCATCGTGGTTTCCCACAGCTGCTCTGCGCTCATCTCGCCCAAGCCCTTGAAGCGCGAGATCTGCCAGGCGCCTTCCTTGACGCCATCCTTCATCAGCTTGTCCTGGATGGCTTCCAGCTCGCCTTCGTCCAGCGCGTAGAGCTTCTGGGCCGGCTTCTTGCCGCGTGCCGGAGCATCCACTCGGAACAGCGGCGGGCGGGCCACGCAGACGTTGCCGTTGTCGATCAGCTTCGGGAAGTGACGGAAGAACAGCGTGAGCAGCAGCACCTGGATGTGCGCGCCGTCCACGTCGGCGTCGGACAGGATACAGATCTTGCCATAGCGCAGGTTGGACAGGTCCGGCTCGTCGTCCGAACCGTGCGGATCCACACCAATCGCCACGGCGATGTCGTGCACTTCATTATTGGCGAACAGGCGGTCGCGCTCGGTCTCCCAGGTGTTCAGCACCTTGCCGCGCAGCGGCAGGATGGCCTGGAACTCCTTGTCGCGGCCCATCTTGGCCGAACCGCCGGCCGAGTCGCCCTCGACCAGGAAAATCTCGTTGCGCGACACATCGGTCGATTCGCAATCGGTCAGCTTGCCGGGCAGCACGGCCACGCCGGAGCCCTTCTTCTTTTCCACCTTCTGCGCGGCGCGGGTGCGCGCCTGGGCCTGGCGGATCACCAGCTCGGCCAGCTTCTTGCCGTAGTCCACATGATGGTTCAGCCACAGCTCCAGCGCGGGGCGGCTGAAGGTGGAGACCAGGCGCACGGCGTCGCGGCTGTTCAGGCGCTCCTTGATCTGGCCCTGGAACTGCGGATCGAGCACCTTGGCCGAGAGCACGAACGAGGCGCGCGCGAACACGTCCTCGCTCATCAGCTTCACGCCCTTGGGCTGGAGTGAGTGCATCTCGATAAAGCTCTTGACCGCCAGGAACAGGCCCTCGCGCAGGCCGGACTCATGCGTGCCGCCGGCCGGCGTGGGGATCAGGTTGACGTAGGACTCGCGCACCGGCGCGCCATCCTCGGTCCAGGCCACCACCCAGGAGGCGCCCTCGCCCTCGGCAAAGCCTTCCTCGCCCGGATTGCCGTCCGGGTCGGCAAAGTGCTCGCCCTCGAACATCGGGATCACGAGTTCGGACCCGCTGCCCTGCGCCAGCGCCTCGACGAGGTAGCCCTTCAGGCCCTGGTCGTACTGCCAGACCTGCTTTTCGCCGGTCTTCTCGATTTCGAGCGTGACCTTCACGCCCGGCAGCAGCACCGCCTTGCTGCGCAGCAGCCGCTGGAGTTCGGCCTGCGGAATGGTGGCGGAGTCGAAATAGCTGGCATCTGGCCAGACCTGCACGCGCGTGCCGTTCTTCTTCTCGCCGCGTTCGAGCCTGCGGCCGGCGAGCGGCGTGGTGACGTCGCCGCCCGAGAAGGTCAGCGTGGAGAGCGTGCCGTCGCGCCAGACCGTCACATCAAGACGGGTGGACAGCGCATTGGTCACGGACACGCCCACGCCGTGCAGGCCGCCCGAGAAGGCGTAGGCGCCACCCTTGCCCTTGTCGAACTTGCCGCCCGCGTGCAGGCGGGTGAACACGATCTCCACCACCGGCACCTGCTCTTCCGGGTGAATACCCACCGGAATGCCGCGGCCGTCGTCTTCCACGCTGACGCTGCCGTCACGGTGCAGCGTGACCAGGATCTCGGAGCCGTGGCCGCCCAGCGCCTCGTCCGACGCGTTGTCGATCACCTCCTGCACGATGTGCAGGGGATTGTCGGTACGGGTGTACATGCCGGGCCGTTGCTTGACCGGCTCCAGGCCCTTCAGGACCCGGATGGAAGATTCGCTGTACTGACTGGTTTTGCTCGCCATGGAGTCGCTACGGAGAAGTGGATCTCCCGGCCGTCGCGGCCGGATTGCGCAGCATTGTAATGGATGACCGGGGCGGGCTCGGTACGCTGGCGCGCGGAACCGGCGGCTTCGGCATAAATACGCCACCCGGGGTAAACTCGCCCGGCTGCAGAGGGAATCCCCCGGCGCCCCCCGATAACCAGAGAAAAGGACTGCCAAAGTCCCGAGCCCGACATGACCGACCGCAAACTCTCCCTGACCACCGTGCTCGTGTGCGGTGGCCTGCTCGTCACGCTATCGATGGGTATCCGGCATGGCTTCGGCCTGTTCAACCTGCCGATTACCCAGGCCCACGGCTGGAACCGCGAGACCTTCGCCTTCGCCCTGGCCCTGCAGAACCTGATGTGGGGCGTCACCCAGCCGATTGCCGGCGCGCTGGCCGACAAATTCGGCCCCATCCGCATCATGCTGGTCGGCGTGGCGCTCTACGTGGCCGGCCTGGTCGTGATGGCGATGGCCACCAGCGGCACGGCGTTCGCCTCCGGGGCGGGGGTGATGATCGGCATTGCCCAGGCGGGCACCACCTACAGCGTGGTCTACGGCGTGATCGGCCGGGTGGCCAGCGCCGAGAAGCGCATCTGGGCGATGGGCATCGCGGCGGCGGCCGGCTCGTTCGGCCAGTTCCTGATGATTCCGATCGAACAGTCGCTGATTTCCTTCGTCGGCTGGCAAAACGCGCTGTTTACCATGGCCGTGATGGCCTGCTTCATGCTCCCGCTGGTGTTCGCGCTGCGCGAGCCGAAGGTGGCGGCGACCACGGGCGGGCATCATCAGACCATTGGCGAGGCCACGCGCGAGGCCTTCGGCAATCGCAACTTCCAGTTGCTGACGCTCGGCTATTTCGTGTGCGGCTTCCAGGTGGTGTTCATCGGCGTGCATCTGACGCCGTACCTGAAGGATCGTGGCTTCACCGATCCCAAGATCGCCACGGTGGCACTGGCGCTGATCGGCCTGTTCAACGTGTTCGGCACCTACACCGCCGGGGCGATGGGCCAGCGCATGCCCAAGCGCTACCTGCTCTCGTTCATCTACCTGGCGCGCTCGTTCGTGATTGCCGGCTATCTGCTGCTGCCGCTGACGGCGGCCAGCACGTGGGTGTTCGCGGCGCTGATGGGGCTGCTGTGGCTGTCCACCGTGCCGTTGACCAACGGCATCATCGCCCAGGTGTTCGGGGTGAAGTACCTGTCGATGCTGAGCGGGGTGGTGTTCTTCTCGCACCAGATCGGCAGCTTCCTGGGCGCGTGGCTGGGCGGGTTCCTGTTCGACCGGACCGGCAGCTACGACCTCGTGTGGTTCATCGCCATCGGGCTGGGGGTGGTGGCGGCGCTGGTCAACCTGCCGATCCGCGAGCAGGCGCTGACGCGCCCGCAGCCGATAGCGGTCTGAGCCATGGACGCCGCACGCCACCATCCCTGGCTCAAGGCCAAGCTGTTAAAGACGGTGGGCCTGCTGGCGCTGGCCGGTGTGCTGACGCTTGGCTTCCTGGCCTACCTGCGGCCGGCGTTCATGGTCGACCTCACCAATATGGTGCTGGCGTGGTGCGGGTGAGCCGCTAGCTTACTGCGCCTCGCCCTTGGTCTTTGCCTCGAGCACTTCCCAGCGCTCGAGCGCCTCCAGCAGTTCCATCTCGATCTCGTCGTGCCGGCTGGCCAACTGGGCCGCGCGGGCGGGGTCGCTCGCGTAGAGCGCGCCGTCCGCCAGCTGGCCGGCCAGCGTCTTCTGCTCCGCTTCCAGCGCGTTGATGCGCTCGGGCAGGCCATCCAGCTCGCGCTGTTCCTTATAGGAGAGCTTGACCGTGCGATTGGCGCCCCGCGCCTCGCGCGTGTTCTGCGTCTTCAGCGCCTCGGCGGGCTTCGCCTCGGCCGGCTTGGCGGCCTGGATGGCCCCGGCCCGGGCCGACTGCGCTTCCCAGTCCGAATACCCGCCGACCGACTCGCGCCACTGCCCCTCGCCCTCGGCGGCGATGGTCGAGGTGACCACGTTGTCCAGGAAGGCCCGGTCGTGGGAGACCAGGAACACCGTGCCGCTGTAGTCCTGGAGCAGTTCCTCCAGCAGTTCGAGCGTGTCGATGTCGAGGTCGTTGGTCGGCTCGTCCAGCACCAGCACATTGGCCGGCCGGGCGAACAGGCGCGCCAGCAGCAGCCGGTTGCGCTCGCCGCCCGAGAGCGACTTGACCGGCGACCGCGCGCGCTCCGGCGCGAACAGGAAATCGCCCAGGTAGCTCATCACGTGCTTGCGCTGGCCGTTGACCTCCACCCAGTCGCTGCCCGGACTGATGGTGTCCGCCAGCGACTTCTCCAGGTCCAGCGCCGTCCGCATCTGGTCGAAATACGCCACCTGGAGGTTGCTGCCGTTGCGCACCGTGCCGCTGTCCGGCGCCAGTTCGCCCAGGATCAGGCGCAGCAGCGTGGTCTTGCCCACGCCGTTCGGGCCGATCACGCCGACCTTGTCGCCACGCATGATGGTGCCGGTGAAGTCACGGACCACCGGCTTGTCGCTGTAGGACTTCGACACATTGGTCAGTTCCGCCACGATCTTGCCGGAGCGGTCCGCCTGCGACACTTCCAGCCTCACATTGCCCTGCACCTCGCGCCGCGCCGCGCGCTCGGTACGCATGGTCACCAGCCGCTGGATACGCGCCACGCTGCGCGTGCGGCGCGCTTCCACGCCTTTGCGGATCCACACTTCCTCCTGCGCCAGCAGCTTGTCGAACTTGGCCTGCTCCACCGCCTCGGCGGCCAGCAGTTCGGCCTTGCGGGCCTGATAGGCCGCGAAGTTGCCCGGGAAGGACACCAGCCGGCCCCGGTCCAGTTCGACGATGCGGGTGGCCACGCGGTCCAGGAAGGCGCGATCGTGGGTAATCAGCAGCACGCTGCCCCGGAAGCCGATCAACAGGTCTTCGAGCCAGCGGATGGCGGTGACGTCGAGGTGGTTGGTCGGTTCGTCGAGCAGCAGGATGTCCGGCTCGGCCACCAGCCCCTGCGCCAGCGCCACGCGCTTCTGCAGGCCGCCGGACAGCGAATCCACGCGCACGTGCGGGTCCAGGTCGAGGCGGGCCAGCGTAGTTTCCACGCGGGTGCGCAGCGTCCAGGCGTCGGCGGCGTCCAGTTCGGCCTGCACGCGATGCAACTCGGCCAGCGTGGCCTCGTCGTGATGGGTGTCGAGCTTGGCCAGCGCCGCCTCGTAGCGGGCCAGCAGGTCGTGGGCGGCGCCCATGCCCAGGCTCACCGCATCGAACACGGTCAGCCCGGGCGCGAATTGTGGCTCCTGCGCAACATATGCAGTGGTGACGCCGCTCTGGCGGGCAATCAGGCCGTCGTCCGGGGCGGACATGCCGGCCACGATCCGCAGCAGCGACGACTTGCCCGTGCCATTGCGGCCGATCAGGCCAACGCGTTCGCCGGCTTCCAGCGAGAAATCGGTGTGGTCGAGCAGTGCCACGTGCCCGAAGGCAAGTTGGGCATCGGAAATGGAGAACAGGGCCATGGTGGGGAGACTGGAAACAGGCCCGAATTGTAGTCGACCCCAGGGGCCGGGGCCGCACGGCCCAAAAAGAAGCGCCCCAAAAAGAAGGGCCCGTTAGCAAACGGGCCCAAGAGTCTCTCCTCGGTGCCCTGCTCGCAAGGCACGTTTGAAGAATATCGATTCGGGGGCCGGGCAATAAGTCGGACAACTCCTTAAGGGAAAGCCCCCGTCAACCGCGCGAGAGGCCAAGCGTTGCAGCCCGAGCACGACTACTAGCGCGGCGGTTGTGCGTCGGGCGCCTGCCGTGGAACAATCCGACACACTCAGCGCAATCGGATTAATCCGAAAAGAAGCACAACAAGGCGGTAACAACAAGGCAGTACAGAGCCGGACCCATCCGGCCAACGGGGTTTTCCGGGTTTTCTTTCCAGACAATTTTCGGACGGGTGTCATTCATGACCAATACGGGCCTGCCGCGCCGTGCCTCCTTCAGGGGCACGGCGCTTGTTGTATGTTTCCTCGCCACGCTGCTTGCCTTGCCGGCCCTGCCGGCGTGGGCGGCGTCACCCAACTCGGTGGTGTTGCGCATCCAGCAGACCGGGGCCATCCGCATCGCCCACCGTGAAAGCTCGGTGCCCTTCTCGTTCGTGGCGGACGGCAAACCCATGGGCTACGCCGTGGATCTCTGCCTGAAGGTGGCGGAGGCGCTGCGCACCCAGCTCAAGCTGCCGCAGCTGCGCGTGGAATGGGTGCCGGTGACGCCGGCCTCGCGCATCCCGGCCATCGTGGACGGCAAGGCTGACCTCGAATGCGGATCCACCACCAACAACCGCGAGCGCCGCGACCTCGTCGCCTTCACCATCCCGCACTACATCGCCGGCAGCCGCATGCTGGTGAAGGCCGATTCGGGCATCCGCAAGTGGGGCGACCTGCGCGGCAAGACCGTGGTGTCCACCACCGGCACCACGCCGCTGGCCATGCTCCGCAAGATGGATGAGGCGGGCGCCATGGGCTGGAAGGTGGTGGAGGCCAAGGATCACGCCGAAGCCTTCGGCATGGTCGAGGCGGGCCGCGCCGACGCCTTCGTGATGGACGACGTGCTGCTGTTCGGCCTGCGCGCCAACGCCAAGAACCCGACCGCGCTGGCGGTAACGGGTGACCTGCTGACCATCGAGCCGTACGCGATCATGCTGTCCAAGCACGATGCCGAGTTCAAGAAGCTGGTGGACAAGGCCATGGTGACGTCGATCTACGACCAGGACACCCAGAAGCTGTATCGGAAGTGGTTCCTTAGCCCGATCCCGCCCAACGGCATCACGCTGGACATTCCGATGAGCTACCTGCTGCGCGATTCGTTCAAGTTCCCGAGCGACAAGGTGGCCGACTAACGGCCTCCCTGCCAGCCCGGGCGGGGAGCCGCGTGGGGGCCGCGTTGGCGCCCCCGCCGCCCCCATCCATGCGAAGATGTCGGCCGTCCGCCCCTTCGCATCGACCATGACTGCCGCCGCCCCCCTCAAGCTGTCCGACCTCTCCCTTTCCACGACGGTGGCCGGGCTGATCGCCATGCTCACCGGCTACACCAGCTCGCTGGTGCTGATGATCCAGGCCGGGCAGGCGGCGCATCTGAGCGATGCCCAGATCGCCTCATGGATCTGGGCGCTGTCCATCGGCATGGGGGTGACCACGCTGGGACTGTCGCTGATGACCCGGGTGCCGATCGTGGTGGCCTGGTCCACGCCCGGCGCGGCGCTGCTGATTGCAAGCCTGCCCGGCGTGCCCTACCCCGAGGCCATCGGCGCCTTCCTGCTCGCCGCGCTGCTGATGACGGCCGCCGGGCTGACCGGCTGGTTCGACAAGCTGATGCGCGCGCTGCCGGCGAGCATCGCCTCGGCCCTGCTGGCGGGCATCCTGTTCCGGATCAGCGTGGATGTCTTCGTGCAGGCGGAACACCAGACGGTGTTGCTGCTGACCATGTTCGGTACTTATCTAGTGGGACGCCGCCTGTGGCCGCGCTACGCGGTGCCGGGCGTGCTGCTGGTGGGCGTGGCGCTGGCGGGGGTGCTCGGGCAGCTCCATTTCGAACAAATCCGATTTGCGGTGACGCTGCCGGTGTGGACCACGCCGGCGTTCTCGCTGTCGGCCTTTATCAGCATCGGCGTGCCGCTGTTCATCGTGGCGCTGGCCTCGCAGAACATTCCGGGGCTGGCCGTGTTGCGTGCGGATGGCTACCACGTGTCGGCCAGCCCGCTGATCACGGTGACGGGGGTGGCATCGGCCATCCTGGCGCCGTTCGGCTCGCATGGGATCAACCTGGCGGCGATCACGGCGGCCATCTGCACCGGCCCCGAGGCCGACGCCGACCCGCGCCGCCGCTACATGGCCGCCGTGGTCTGCGGCATCGGCTATCTGGTGGCGGGGATCATGGCGGCCAGCATCGCGGCGCTGTTCGCGGCCTTCCCGAAGGCGCTGGTGGTGGCCGTAGCGGCCTTCGCGCTGCTGGGTTCCATCGCCAATGGGCTGACCGTGGCCATGCAGGCGCCGGCGGAGCGCGAGTCGGCGCTGCTGACGTTCATGATCACGGCATCGGGCATGACGCTGGCCGGCGTGGGTTCCGCCTTCTGGGGCGTGGTGGGCGGCATGCTGGCGCTGGCCGTGCTGCGCCCGCGCCAGCGGGCTGCCTGAGCCAGCTTACATCAGCAGGAAGGCGACGTCCGCGGCAGCCATCTGCGTCACCGGCACGCCCTTGCGGCGCTGGAACAGCACGTGTTCCAGCACGCGGTCGCGGTGTTCGGCAAACCGGGGAGGCTCAAGGCGCAGCGCAGCCGTCGCGTAGTGCTCGGCCAGCAGCTTGTAGACCCGGTGGCGGACTTGCAGGATCTCGTTGTCGGCACGCAGCCGGGCGATCTCCGCGTTGTTGTCGTCTTCCAGCTGGCGCATGCCCACCACCACGCGCGCGTGCATGCCACGGTAGCGATCCACCTCGGCATGGGCCTTGTGGAGTTCGTCGCGGAGTGCACGCACTTCCTGCATCAGCTTGAGATGTTGCTGGACGCCCCGCTGGATGCGGTTCGCTTCTTCCAGCGCATGGTCCGCGGCAGCGATGGTGTTCTGCCAGACGCCTTCGGTGGCGTCATGCGGTGGCAAGGCGTCCGGCGCGCCTTCGATGTCGGCGAAATGCGGCTTCGGCCATGCCGTTGCGGTGTCAATATCCTGCTTCATACTGCTCCCCTTTACCCGTCAGCCAACACCCGCCACCGGCCTTGTTATGGTTGCCGGCATGGTCGGATTAACACCGCGACTGTCTGGACCGCCTCTTTTGCACTGCCCGGGCGACCCTTGCGTCATACGCATACGTCCATTCAAGCGTGCAATGTGCATTTGCACAACCACCGCGAGGGAGGGCACAGCACATTCTGCCTGGCGGCGCGGCGCATAATACCGCGCTATAGCGCCTCCGGCGCCGCTTTCCGGCCGGCCCTTGGCCTGCCCTTGACGTCAATCATCTGCCATGTCGAACGGATATCTATTGCTTGCGCTGGCCATCGTGGCCGAGGTCATCGCCACCAGCAGCCTCAAGGCGGCCGAGAACTTCACGCGCCTCTGGCCCAGCGTGCTGGTGGTCACCGGCTACGTGGCCGCGTTCTGGCTGCTGATGCAGGTCATGAAGACCGTGCCGGTGGGCGTGGCCTATGCCATCTGGTGCGGGGCGGGGATCGTGCTGGTGACACTGATCGCGTCAGTGCTGTACCGGCAGGTGCCGGACCTGGCGGCCTGGGTCGGCATCGGGCTGATCATTGCGGGGGTGGCGGTAATCCAGCTGTTCTCGAAGATGAGTCACTGAATCGCGCCGGGGTCAGGACTTCGGCGGCAGCGCGCGGAGCAGGCGGTTGACCTGCGCCAGCGTCTCGCATTCGTCGGCATTGCGCTTGCGGCGCTGGTCGATGATCTCCAGCAACGCTCGGATCTGGCCATTCTTGGCCTCGCACACCACCTTGTCGGACGCCGGACAGGCCACGTCGATCTCCCCCCGCAGGCTTTCCTGGACGATGTCGATCAGCGCGGTGCAACCAGACGTATCGGCCAGCGCCGGGTCCGGCGTGGCAGCCAGGGCGTGAATGGCGCCGAACATGGCCAGCGCCGGCAGCCAGCGGTGATACGACCTGACAGGGGGCATTTGCGAAAGAAGGCGAACCAGTTCTTTTAGGATTTCTACGACGCGCGAGAGGCGCGCAGGCGACATCATAGCCGGTTGCCGCGCCGCCATGACATCGAACGGTGCGCTGACCCTCGGAAGGGTCTGGGTGGGCGGGAATGCGTCGACCAAAACAAAAAGCCCGCGCGGCAAGCCGGCGGGCTTTCTAATCTGGTTGCGGGAGCAGGACTTGAACCTGCGACCTTCGGGTTATGAGCCCGACGAGCTGCCAACTGCTCCACCCCGCGGGCCGGACTATACGCGGATTGGCGGCGCATTGATACAGAAGAATGCAAAAAGCCCGCTTGCGCGGGCTCTGGACGTAGTGCTGAGGTGAACTTCTGAGAACTACTGCCGACTTGATGATGGTCCCGCCGACAGGAACCATAAAAATTCTGCCTTGCGGCTTTATCTAAAGCAGATTTGCGGTTGTGGATAATGCCAGTGCCACGTCCAGTGCCACGAAAAGCGCAGCGTGCTCCTTCCCCTAGTCAGCGCCTCTTACAACGAATGCGTTGTAAATGGCATTTACAGCCTGAACGCTGTAATCGAGATGCATCTGCCCCCTATTTTGACCCAGTGCGAGGGTGATGCGATACTGTATATCTATACAGTATTTTCACACTAAATCATGGGCAACAGCAAGCTTGCGGCCAAGTGCCATCTCCGGCCACCAGCGTCTTCGGAAACGCCTAACCAAGCACACGGCATTCTCGGCCGCATCCAAGGCGACTACATCGCGGCTGGCCTCGCCACGCTGCCGACCGCCACGGCGGACGCTCCGGCCCACCATGAGGTCGTTCTTGACGCCGGTCCCGCCGGCAAAGTCCGACTCTTCATCGAAAAGAAGCGTGTCCGCCACCACCGGCATTCTCACTATTTCTGGTCTGCCTATCGGGCTGAACCTGTCAGGCCTGACGACCGGGCCTGATGTGGCCGCCGAATACCCAGATCGGACGCCGCGCCCATCGCGATCCTATTCAGCCCGGCCACGCGCAGGCTTTTTTTCAGCCGTTATTGCCCTCCTCGGATGCCAAGAGGCACAAGGTGCTAGCCGACTGATCCGAGAAGTGCGCGCCTGTAAGTCTCTGGCGCCGCGGTTGGGCGCCTTTTCTTCGGGCCGGCCGGGGTGTGGCATCATCACGCGCACGATTTGAATTATCGAGAATAATGAGAAAGATTATTTGCGCGGCACTGATGGCCCTGGCCATCTTCGGCTGCAGCGCACCGCGGCAAGGCCCTTTCATCCCGTCGATTTTTGAATCGTTCGACCTCGAGCCTGGCCCCAACGTGCAGTTCGACGCGGCAGGCATTCCGAGCGTAAAGATATGGTCAACCAACGCGTTCAACCAAAGCGCGACCACAATTGCGCAATGGGGCCTTGGCGCGATGACGCGCTATAGCAAGTCGCACAATCCGACCGAACTAGCCAAGGCGCGGAAAGCCGCTGACTGGCTGCTAGCTCACCAGAGTCAGAACGGCGGCTTCCCGTTGATGTTCGACCACCACCATCCAGATCCGCGCGGCTTCCAACTCAAGGCACCGTGGTACTCGGCCATTACGCAGGGCAATGCCATGTCGCTGCTGGTGCGCATGTATGGAGAAACCGGCGACACGCGTTACCTGGACTCAGCAGAACGGGCCCTGCTCCTTCTCGAGATCCCGGTGGCGTCTGGCGGCCTGCAGGGCGAACTGAACGGTATGCCATGGTTCGAGGAAACGCCCGATCCAGCGAAGCCTAGTCACATCTTCAATGGATCGATCTTCGCGCTGCTGGGCATCGGTGACCTGTACGCAGCGACCGGCAACCGAATGGCTGGCATGCTTTGGGGAGCTGGCGAGGAATCGCTGCGCAAGAACCTGCGTTTTTACGTGATCGCGACCACGCCAGAGGACGCGACGCTGCCGCATCCGTGGAGCGTCTACGAGCTGCAGCACAATGGCTTCCCGGAAAAACCCCACTACCTGACCGATTTCTACATGGGCGTGCACATCAAACTGATGCGCGAAATGGCCATGCGCACCGGACAGATGGAGTACTCGATGATCGCAGATCAGTGGGAGAAGTCGCTGGGTGAGTACCTACGGACGCACAACAAATCGCCTTGACGACGTACCCTTTGGGTACTAGGATGCAGGTACTGAGCTGCGCACCCGCGCGGTTCGATACTCCGAAAGGAATGCATCGTGAAGCCCATCCTTCGCGCGCTTGCGCACGCCATCTGGAATCCCCATGCTCTACGTTCCACCGACCCCGGATCAACTGGAACAGTTCAAGCAAGACCTCAACCTGAGCAGCGGCCAAATGGCCGCGCTGCTGGGCCTCGCGAATGGCCGGCAATGGCGTCGCTACCTCTCGAACGATCCGGAGAATCGACGGGACATGGGGATGCACATGCTGTTCTTTGCCGTCGCGAGAATCGAATTGGGCGAGCAGGAATTTGCACGTCTTCTGGAAAAAATGCGGTCGATCGGCGCGGAAATCGCACTGGAAGATCCATCCTCCGGCGACACGCAATAGCGTGCGTCCTGCTCATTCTCTCGGCTTGCGGCGGGGGCACAGAGGATCCGCTTCCCACCAATGATGCGCCGCGCGCCGAGACGACCAAGGCGCCTCAGCAAATTGCTGCGCCGTTTATACCCTCGATCTTCGCTACATTCGATCTCACGCCAGGGCCCACCGTTCAGTTCGATGCTAATGGCATACCGAGCGTGATCATCTGGTCTACGGGACAGTTTAATCAGTCGCCGACCACCATTGCTCAGTGGGGACTTGGAGCCTACGCGCGAGGGGATTACTCGAAAGCGGTGAAGGCAGCAAACTGGCTCATCCAGCACCAAGCGCCTAACGGTGGGTTCCCTCTTACATTCGACCACACGAATAGTCCCAACGACCCGAATGCCGGATGGCACCTCACTGCCCCTTGGTATAGCGCAATCACACAAGGCAATGCGATCAGTCTGCTGGCGCGCGTCTACAGCATCACGGACGACTATGCC
Organism: Cupriavidus sp. 01L43; assembly: GCF_056399925.1. Taxonomy (NCBI): domain Bacteria; kingdom Pseudomonadati; phylum Pseudomonadota; class Betaproteobacteria; order Burkholderiales; family Burkholderiaceae; genus Cupriavidus; species Cupriavidus sp. 01L43. Next base: position 371,963 of record NZ_JBFTSH010000001.1, on the reverse strand, counting down.
TACAGCGACGCTGCCGTGCGGGCTTTAGAGCCGCTGACGAAGACAGTGGCACAAGGGGGCTTGCAGGGCGAACTCAACGGCTTGGTGTGGTTCGAGGAGACCCCAGATCCCAACTATCCGAACCACATTTTCAACGGATCTGTGTTTGCCCTACTCGGCATTCGGGACCTATATGAGATCACGGGTTCATGGGAAGCTCTGCAGCTATGGCAGCAAGGGGAAGCGTCGCTTCGCGCAAACATCAACGCGCATATTGTGTGGGCGCCACTGCAGGACTCGAGCCTGCCGGATCCGTGGATGATCTACGACCAACAGGTCAATGGCTTCCCTAATGTCCCGAACTATGTCACAGCATTCTATGCTGGCATTCACATAAAGCTGATGAGAGAGATGGCTATGCGCACAGGATCGGCTGTTTATTCAGAGACTGCGGATGCGATGACACGATCCCTCGATGAATATTCAAAGACCCACGCATCTTGAGCGCTATCCGCCTGCAGATGGCTTCGCCGGCTTCCAACCGCACTGTCGCTCGCCGGCGAGATTATGCGCGAGGATAGAATCTGCCGTGGCGTCGGACAGCACATCCGACTTACTGACGTAGATTGGCTTCGTCCAGTCGCAGGCCGTGTCTACGGTGCGCGTGCGTGTGACGACCTGAGGCTCAGTCGCGGGACCAGTCGTTGCGCAGGCGGTCAGCAGACTTGCCAGCACCGCCGGCAGCAATCTGATTTTCGACATCGGTTCGCTCCTTGACAGCATCGGCGCCAGCGCGCGCGGCGGTGGCATTAGCCTCGGCTTCGGATTGCTCGGTGCGCGCGACCTTGGCGTTAGCCTCGGCCACCTTCTGGCCGGCCTGCGCCGTGGCTGTGCTGGCCTGCTGGTGCCGGAACGCTGCGAACACCAAGCCGGCCACGCCGAAGAGCCACGGCCCGAACTTCACCAGCGCAGCAATGATGGTCGTCAGCATGCGGCACCTCGAGCCAGCAGGTGGTTGTCGGGCCAGGTCTCCTGCCGCGGCTTGCCCGGGTTCCAGACCCGCCGGTACAGCCCCCACGCGCCATCGACGTTGTCGGTCTCCGGCAGGCGATACGGGTCGGTGAAAAGCATGAGCCGCGCGACGCCGGCCGCCAGCACATCGTCCTGGTCGAGGTTGCGATAGATGACGTCCGGGAGGAACTGCACGCCGCGCGACGCGCACAGCCGATCGAGCCAGTAGCGCGATGCCACGTGCAGGTAGACGCCGTAGACGCCGCCGCGCGTCTGCCGCGTGCCTTCCTCGAACTGCCAGAAGCCGCGCGCCGGGCCGCCGATCTGGCGTCGATGCTCGAACCGCGATTCTTGCAACCCGATCGCGAGCAGCATCACGCGCGCGCGCGGCGAGTCCATACCCTGCGGAAGGATCTGCATCGCAGGGATAATCGCCTTCTGAAGAACGTCACGCAGTTCCATCACCACCCTCCTTTTCCTCGCGCCGGAACAGCCGTCGGAATGCCTCGATGACAGCGGCCTGGCTGATGACCCGGGCCAGCACCGCGAGCACGGCACCGACGATAGGTACCCACTGCGCGCCGTGTTTCGGGAACAGCGCCAGCAGGCCGGGCGCGAAGTTCGGCCACTGGTCAGAGATAGCCGGCACCGCGGCAAGCACCACGATGCCCACCACGCCAATCTTGGGCGACCACCACTTTTTTATCTCCGCCCACGGGGCGGCGAGAAACTGCTTCATCGCGTCCACCTCTTGATGTCGGGCCGCGCGCCAGCGGCGTTGTCCATGAGGTAGCGACGAATGTCCTTCACGTCGTTGCTGACCCCGCTGAGCTGCTCTTTGACGTCTGCACTGATGTTGCGCATCTGCTGCGACGTGTCATCGCGCGTCTGTCGGATGTCCGTCTCCACGCGCTGGAAGTGCCGCTCGTGCTCGCTGTCCTTCTGCTCGAGCGACGCGACACGTCCGACGATGCCGAAGTAGGCGACCGTCAGCGCAACGCCCCCACCGATCAGGCTACCCATCAGCGCCTGCAGGTTGATGGTCGTGTCGATCCATCGCGGCTTCTTCTCAGCTCCGCCAGCTGTGTCCTGTGCCATAAATTCCCCGGATGGAAAAAAGCCCGCTCAGGGCGGGCTGTTCAGACTGAGTTTTGTGCTACTCGCGATGCTCGATCAAGCTTCTGGATAAGTCGGCCACTCCAGATCACCAGCAGTCATCACGATTCGATTGAGTGCCACCCGATATCGCTTCCAAGTCAGAAGCACCTGCTCTTCTGCAGCTGTGGCTTCTCCTAGGTCGATAGCGTCCTGAAGCGGCGCCATTCGCGTAGCCGCGTACAGCAGCCCTGCGTCTCGCGTGGCGATGTTCTCTTCGAGGGAGGTAACTCGAGGCGCTGGCGCGGTGAACACCGTTCCGTCGTAGCCCCAGCCCTCCGATACACCGTCTCCGCATTCCACCCAGATCAAATCCGGGTGGAACATCTCGGTGATGTCCCCGTCGGTGGAAAAAAGCTCGACGACAGTGCCTTCAAAAATTCGTGCGTATGTCTTCATCATGCGAACTCGTAGACAATCAAAATGCCCTTGGCACCGTCGCCGCCAGCGGCCCCCACACCTTGACCCGCCAGGCGCGAGCCACCACCTCCGCCGGTTCCCGGCGCGTTGCCTGCTGTCCCGGCGGAATTCGATGAATTGTTGTTCACGCCCCCGAATACACTGGGCCCACCATCCCCGCCCACACCCGCTGGGATTAGTGAGAAGCCAGCACCGCTCGTAGAGCCCGCGGCTGCGACGATGGTTGCGCCCGTTGGGAGCGCCGCGCCGCCTGAAGCCGCAGTAATGTTCGCTACCGAATTCGCGTTGCTTCCGCCTCCGCCCACGCCACCAGGACAAGACATCAGCGATCCAAAGCTGGTGGTGCCGCCCGCTGACCCATTGTTCGCGCCGGCCGGACCACCGGTACCGCCGGCGCCGATGGTTACGGGAATGCCCGTGAAGCCCGTGATGAATCGGCCTTTTCCGTATGTCCCGCTGGAGCCGCCCGACCCGGCAGAGACCTGGCCCGCAGCAGTGGCAGATGCACCGCCACCACCCGCACCACCACCTACCCCTTCGGCGATGACGGATCGCGTTCCCGCAGTGGGGTTGTATGTTCCACTCGACGTGAACACCTGCACGCCGATGAGGCGGCCACTTGCCGCAATCTTCAGATTCGCAAGCAGCGTGGCGGTCGTCCCATCATCGACGGAATTCGCCCCTGAGTTATCAGCGATGAACTGCGCGAGCACCGCCGACATGATGCTCGACTGCCGCCACACCTTGTTAAGCTGCGCCGATTGCGCGACACCTGATTGAAAACCCGAGGTTCGTTGAGCTAATGCGGCATAGGTTGCCTGCGCGATAACGTTGGYAGCACCGTCGCCACCGAACGGCAGAAAGTCATTTGTTGCCATGAGAGTCCTTACAGAGGGGTTCCCCACGCGCCGGTATCGAAGCCGGACACGAGGTCGTTTTCCATATCGAAGCCAAAAATAGGCGCACCGTCATCCGATGTGACAACGACTAGGTTGATGCCGACGCCCTCTGGCTTGAGCGGAATCAGCCCATTCTTCAGCAATGCCAGGAACACCGCGGACGGGATGACACCAGCCACGCCGATGGTCATCGACATGTCCTGGTTGTCCTGGATGAAGACGACCGTTCCCCCTCCGAAGATCGAGTCGAGGATCGCCTTCGACGCACCTAGTGTTCCGTCCCAGTGGTTCGCTCCGATCTTCGCGCGGATCACCAGTCGATAAGTGGCATCGTCCAGCCGCGTCAAGCCTGTGTCGGGGTCGAATGGGCCTTTCCAGTTGCCCTGGTCAAATCCGAGCCCATCGATGTCAAGCGAGAAGTAGACATTCGTCAGCGGAATGGGGACGTTCCGCGAGATGCCCACCCAAAGCCCGACATCATCGAGCTGCGCGTCCACAGCGCTGTCCAGGTCAAACTTCCCCGGCATGCTCCCCAGCAGGTTCTGAAGATCCACCATCGGCTGGGCCAGCGCCGCAACCATTGCCATGAATTTCGGCTTCTGGTTGTGCTCGCTGGTGATCCGGTCGGTGTACTTGGTGATGTCCGCCATGTCACACCACCGTCAGAGTCACGGCGGCAGGCGTGCACGCGGCGACCTGGTTGAATGCCAGGGCCACGTCGGGCAAGCCGGCGCCGCCCGGGCCAGTCAGCGCCAGCGCCGTCAGCTTGAACGCGGTGCCGCCCCCCACGCTGTTGGCCGCCGTGATCGAGTCCGCCCACTCCACAGCGCCAGACTCGCCACCGCCGATGACCACGGCATTGATGTAGTCGGAGACGGCCTGCTTGATGGCATCGCCGACGGCCGATGTGTAGCCGGAGAGCGCCCTAATGGTCACCGCGACCGAAACATTGGCCGTCGACGGACGGTAGAACCGAATCGTGATCGGCCGGCCGTAGACATCGAGCACCACGATGGCAGTCGTGCCGTACGTGCCAGATCCAGGCGTCTTCTTGGCGGCGATGGCCTGGGCAATCGCCGTGGCGTCGCCCCCCTCGACCACCAGCGAGATGGAATGGGCCGGGATTCCGTTGGCGTCGGTCGCGTTCGTGTCGTTCTCATACGCCGCCAGCCGCGTGACGCCTGCGATGTTCGACACCGCCCCGATGATGCCGTCTAGCACCGTCAGGGACGGCAGCGCCGTCGAGACCGTTTGCCGCTGGCGCAGCGCCGCATCCTTCTCCACGGGCGCGCCTTCGGCTGCCGCGCTCGGGTTCGTCACCGACTGCCATCCAAGGGTCGGCGTGCCAATCTGGTTGATCGTGCCGGCCGCCGCCGATACCGCCCCGAGCGTCTGGCATGTGGCCGTCACCGTGATCTGGCCGCCGGGCGGAATGGTGATCGAAGGTGGCAGCGCCCACTTGTTGCCGTTCGCGTCCTTGGCGATTCCGTTGTTGATCGGCCGTCCCGCCTGCCCGACGACAACCAGGTCGGCGCTCGAGAACGAGGCTGCCTTCCTGCCAATGCCGTTGATCTTCACGTTGCTCGACAGCGCATCATCTTGCGCCGTGGCCGGGCTGAATGACCGGTAGATCGAGATCGCCACGGCGTTGGCGTCGTTGATCGCCGAAGCGAAGACCGCGAGAAGCTGGCCATCCTGGCTGTCCGCCTCAAGATAGACATCGGGCCCGTAGATGGCGCGGTATTGGTCCTGCAGGTATTCCAGCACTTCGGCGTACGTGGGCGCCGTGATGCCGCTGGCATCGATCGTCGGTGCGGTCGTGGTGATTGCCATTACAGAGTCGCCTCAACGGTGGTGGTGCCGTAGATGGTGTTGATCGTCACAGTCACGGTCAGCGCCCGCCTCTCGGTATCGACCGAGCTGGAATACGCCGTGATCTGCTGCACGCCCTGCGTGCCCAGGATCCGCTGGCGGATCGCCGCGTCGTAGGTGCCATTTGTGTACTTGTCAAGGACCTCAGTCGACCACGGCATGCCTTCCGTCTTGTCGAGGAACCATTCCCCGCGCAGCAGTCGCAGCCGCGTGAGCACGGCCTGGCCAACCGCCTCGGGCACGTCCTTGTAAAAGTCGGCCGCTTGATTTCCGAATGTATAGTCACCATCCTGAGATAGCTTTCGATAACGCATTTTGATGCCTCGGGAATCAGATCATGAAGATCATCGAAACTAGCAAGGGACAACGAATCCTCGTCGACGATGACGACTACGAAGAACTCGCCAAATTTTCATGGCACGTTGCCAGCCACGGGTATGCGGCTCGCTCTGTCTATGGCCCGAAACGATCCACCGTGCTTATGCACAGACAAATCATGGGGCTGCAGTTGGGTGATCGGACACAGGTCGACCACATCGACGGCAACACTCTGAACAATTGTCGATCGAACATGCGCCTATGCACGCAGAAGGAAAACAAGCGGAACATTCGCCTCAAATCGCACAGCCAGTCGCGCAGAAAGGGCGTCTACTACGATGCTGCGCGTGGTAATTGGCAGGCATACATCTGCGTGGACCGCCGCAAAATTCACCTTGGCCGGTTCACATCCCCTGAACTCGCCAGCACTGCATACGCCGAAGCCGCGAGAAAGTACTTCGGTGAATTTGCCAATCTTGGCTAGTTGACGTTGCCGCTATTGCCGCTGCCCGGCTGCACGCCGTTGTGGGTGTGGGTGTCGTCCACGCGCTTTCCGTTCGCGGCGACCTGCCCGATGACGTTCAGCACCCCGTTGAACACAGCGGCGGCCCCGCTCACAGCGCTGCCTACCAGACCGCCGACGAACGTCAGGAGCCCCGTGATCGTCACGGCCGCCGAGAAGGTGGACAGCGGTGCGACGACGTCGAATCCGCCCGGCGCGACGATGCGCACCTTCTGCAAGCTCGGGTTCATCTCGATATAGGTCGAACCGTCGTCAGACCTGAGCTGCGTAGCCGTGGTGCTCACACCCGTCAACGCCCGCGGCCTTGACCGGAAGCCCAGCAGCACGAACCCATCCGACAGGTCGTGCATGCGGATTTCGGCCTGCTCCTGCACCCCGCCGGACTGCCACCATCCATCAATGCAGCGTGACGCAAAAACGACGAGGCATTCGTCGCCTGGAGCAACCGGGAAGGTCAGACTACAATTCCCGCCAGATGGGAACTGCACGGGGCAATCGACCAGCAGCGGCAGCGGCGTACTCACAATGGAGCCGTCCTGCTGCCGTACGAGCACCTTGATTGCAGGCTGTACTGCGCAGGTCAGGGGGAAATCGCCACCGCCCGAGAACGACTGAATAATCCCGGGCAACGCCGTCCACAACCCCGCGCGCATCCCATCCAACGCCTCCCGAAGGGCTGTTTCGGGATCGCCTGCTCTCTCTCGTCTGTCCATGGAGTGTCGCTATGAAGAAGCTGGTACTGATCGCCGCTGTGCTTGCCCCGGCTCTGGCCACGGCAGAAGAGGCCTATGTCTATCCGTTCGCCGGCATGCAGGTGGGGCAGACCGTCAACAACCCCTTCCCCACCATCCTCTACCTGAAGAAGAAGTGCGAGCTGCCGCTGGCCCACGCCAAGGACATGCGTGCCTACGCGTCCTACAGCGGCGTCTGGGACATCGGATGTTGGGGGAAGGACATCGACGGCAATGCGATCATCGTGGTGCCGAAGATGCAGACCAAGTCCATGTCGCTCAGCGTCTTGCCGCTGGCGGACGTCCAGGCGGACCGCAACACCATGACCATCAAGGCGCTGCCCACCTACGGGCGCTAGCCGAACTTCTTGATCACGTTGTCCGGCGGTACCGCGCCTTTGTCTTTGAAGTGGTCAGGCAGCACCGTGACGTCGGCCGCCAAGCAGATCACTTCGGTGTAGTACTCGTTCCCCCGCGTATCGCCAGAGTGTTCCGCGATCATCACGTAGTAGAACCCGTCGTCCTGTAGTTTCGCCTGCTGCTGGATCCGCTCGTTCTGGGCCTGCTGCCCGACATTCAGGCTGTACTCGTAGCGCTGAACGCTGGCGTTATCGATATTGATCAGCCGGCCGATTTTGACGCTAGGGTTCAGCAGCATCTTGATCGTGATGCCGTTCTGGGTCTGCTCGGGCAGGCCGACCATGCCCGTTTCCGCAGTGATCACCGGGATGTCGCCCGGCATGTACGAAGTCTCGGGCACCAGAATGACCCTGCCATCCTGGATGCTCCATACCGCCTGCTGCGTACGCGCCGTCCAGCGCATGAAGTCCCTGGCCATGCCAAACATCACTTTTCCACGCGGCAGCGGGTTCGTCGGCAGCTCGAGCGTATAGCCCTGCGTGACGCCGTACGGGTTCATGGCCGTGCAGGCGGCCGCCACGTGATCGCTCGCCGTGGACCCGGCAGCCAGCGTCGCGTTTACCACCGCGAAGTTGTAGGCCGAGTCGCCATCCGCGGCGGTGATGTCCAGGTACGTGTCGGTCTGGCTTTCCCGGCCGCGCCGCACCTGCTTGATGGTGCCGTCGAAGATGATGCCGAAATTGCCCTCATAGCCGCCCTGCACAACCAGCCGCGTGAATTCCTTCTCGATCCTCTGCTTGGTGGTTTCGGAGACGTTGTACACGCGCACGCGGGCCGAATTCGGCGTCTGCAGGTCGCCGCGACTGATCTTGAACACGCATCGAAGTTCGGACAGCTCAATCGCAGCACCGCTGGATTGGCCGACCAGGATGGAGACCTTCCGGCCATATTGCTTGGTTCCCATCATTCCGTCACCCAGAAAACATGCGAGCCAATGCCCAGGTCGTCAAACGTGGGCACGTCGTCGGGATTAGCCGCGCCCTGTACCCACAGCCGCCCGCCGAAGTCGAGGTGACGATATTGCCCCAGCAAGTCCGCGCCGGTGACCAGCGGAACGCCGCTCACGAGCGGCTGATTGGTCGCGTCGGCGATGTCCAGCACCCAGCCTGCGCCGCCTGCGTCGCGGTATTGCACCGTCATCCGATAGTCCACGCCGCTCAGCGTCACTGTGAACCGCTGTGGATCCGGCGTCAGGGGGATCTCATAGAAGGTCGCCATCACATGCTCGTCGGTGGCACCGAACCGCCTGGCGCCGGCGTGGCCGGCATCGCGGCCTTGGTGCCGGTGTTCTGGGTCTCGGCCGTGGCCTTCGGGTCAGCCTGATCTTCCTTGGGCGGCAGACGGGTCGCCTGCGTCTGCACGATCCGGATCTGCTTCAGCGTGGCCGTAACGCTCAACGCCTCGCCGGTCTTCTGGTCCTTCACCACGCGCAGCGACTTGAACAGCATGTCGCGGTACATGCGCATCGACGTCACGACGTCGAAGGGTTGGCGCGTCTCCTGCAGCGCCAGCAGCTGCGAATACACCGTGCTGATGTAGTCCGCCGACGGCAGGCCACCCCCCGTGAAGATCGATTCCAGCGTGCCGATCAGCGCGGCCAGGTCGGCATTCGACCAGCCACATTGGATCGTTACCTCCGGCTGCAGCTTGAACGCGTGATCGTTGATCTGCGCACCCTTCTCGACCGGGTGCTCAGTGATCTGCAGTTCGTCCTGGTGCGCTTCCTCAAACGTGCAGCCGATCTTCACCGGGCCAATGGTCTTCGGCACCAGGGTGATGATGTCGAGGAAACTCACGAGATTACCCCCTGCATGTTGCGCACGATTTCGTCGTTCACCTGGCGTTGCTCGCTGGCGACAGCCCGGCCGGCGGCCGTGGGGTCCGACACGCCGTACAGGTTGATGTTGGTCTGCTGCTGCAGGTCGACGGCTGCCGAGCCGCGGCGCGCGGCCTCCAGGTCGGCTTGCGCCGGCCGCTCGTAGTAGCGCGACACGATCTCGCCTGCCTGTTGGGCATTCTGCGCGGCGCGCAGCAGTTGACCGGCGCGCTGCTCCGCGCCCTGCGTCAGCTCGTGGTTCACGAACTGCAGTTGTTCCATCAGGGACGAATCGCGGATGTCCTTGCCGGCCCATGCCTTGAAATTCGCCTGACGGTCCGGGTGCCATTGCGCGACGCCATAGGCACTCCCGTTGTCGCCGACGGCACGGTGGTTCAGGTCCCTGCCGCTCTCGCGCTGCAGATTGGCCACGATGCCAACCGCCTGGTCATGGTTCCAGCCCATGCGTTGGAAGAATGACACCGCGTCGATGGGGCCGTTGACGCCGCCACCAGCAGCAAGCGCCGCCCCGCCCCGTCCGGCTGCGCCACGCCGGCGCGCCAGCTCAGCATCTTCGCCGTTGTTCAGGCCGCCGCTGTGGAAGAGCAACGCGGCGGCGCCGCCGATCCGAGCTGCCCACGGCAGGAAGCGCGCTAGCCACCCCGCGCCCGCGCCAGCAGCAGCACCAGCACCGGCGGCACCCCCAGCAGCAGAAGCGCCGCCGGCAGCCGCTGCGGCGGCATTGGCCGCGCCCAGCGCGCGCACCGCCGCGACCATCTTCCAGATGCCGCTGACGATTTTGAAGCCGCCCAGCGCGCCGAACGCGCCAACCAACAGCATGATCTTTGTCGACCAGCCGTCCGTGGCCTTGTCCAGCTCGATGAACTGGTCGACCAGCCACGACAGGGGCGGGCCGAGCGCAGTGGCTGCGGCCAAGATCGCGGCGGCAATGTCTGCGGCACGATCAGCGATCTCGTCCGAATGGTCTTCGAACCACTTCTGGAAGCGATCGAGCTGCGGCCCCACCTTGCGCAGCAGCGCGCCCTCCACCTTGATGCCGAAGTTCTCGAACGTGGTGCCCAAGCCTCGCAGAGCGACCATGAACTGGTGCGCGTCCTCGGCCGCCTTGTCCAGGCCGTTTTTCCGGGACATCTCCCGATACTGCTGCATGAACTTGGCGAAATCGCCATCGCGCATAGCCAGTAGCAGGTTCTCGTCGATGCCGAGCACGCTTCCATACTGGCTGGCCAGCCAGGTCGGCTGCTTCGCCAGTTGCGCGCCGAGGTCGGACAGGATGTCGACCGTGTCGCGCAGCTCGCCGTTGGCATTACGTGTCTGTACGCCCAGTGTGGCCAGGTATCCCTCGCCGGCCGGATTGTTCCGTAGGAACTTCGCCAGGCTTTCAACGGCGCCGAAGGCCGTCTCGGTCGAGATGCCCAAGTTACGCGCGGCGAAGCCGAACGCCTTCAGGCTGGTGGCCGCCGCGCCCGTGCGCTTCGAGACGAAGTACAGGTTCTCCAGCTTCGACGCCAGCGCGGACACGCCGACGCTGACTGCCAGGGCCGATGCCGAGATGGTCGTCACCAGCTGCTTGACGCCCTTGGTGGCCTGCTCGACGCCGTCGTTGAACTTCTTCAGGCCCTTCTCGTCGACCTTGAAACCGAGAGCCACCAAGAATTCACGGATTACGGTGCTTTGGGCCATTGTTTCGTTCCGCGATGCGGCGCGCTTCCGCCCGGTTGTCGGCTTCCATCATGAGGAAGTCGTTCATCAGCGCGATGTCTTCAAGGCCCAGGGTGCCGTCGAGCAGCGACTCGTACTTGCACATCTGGGCCTTCACGGGCGCGAGCAGAAAGTCCTCGCCGTTCGGAAGGTGTCTCAGCCAGCCTGTGCCGCCGGTTCCGGGCTGCTCGCTTGGCTTGTAAGCAGCCCTTGAATAAAAGGGCCGAGGTTGGCCACGATGACCTGTACCACCAGCGGCAGGATCACGCCCATGTCCATGTCCTGGAACATCAGGTCCTTCTGGCCGGGGGAAACCACGAACGACCACCCAGTCTCCTGCCGGCGCTGCACGGCGGTCAGGCAGTTGTCCATGACGTAGTCGGCATCGGCGTCGTTCATGGCGGCCAGCGCGTCGGCGAACGGCTGCAGGGCCTGGCTGAATCCATCAAGGTCGTTGGTGAGCGCGCCCATCGCGCCGGCCGCGCCGCCGCTCGTCTTCGCCAGCTTCATGAACACCGGGATCAGCGCCGGGATGATCGGCGCGATGCGACGCGACACGTGGAACTGCTGCTTCGCGGTCAGGCGCCCGATCGAGTAGGCGTTGCCGCCGAGTTGGATTTCACGGCGCATGGTCAGTAGGTCCCCAGCATGCCTTCGATTCGGCCAGCGTCGAATACCCACTCGACGGTGCCGCCCTCAGTGGCGTAGGTCAGATCAGGAACATTCTTGAACGCACAGAAGATGCCCGCGATTGCGTCGCTCGCAACGGACTGGGTCACGGTGATGACGTTCTTGCCCCACAGCCGGCTGTCGAGCTTCTGGGCGTTGTACAGCGCCATCAGCGTTCGGTTGATCGGCGCGGTCTTCAGGTACCGCAGCGTGATCTGGCCCGAGTTGTCCGCGCGCAGGCTGTGCTGGACGCTGCCGTCCGAACCCACCGTCATGGCGTTCTTGTCGTTGGCCATGGCCACGGTGATGCCTTCTTCAGCCGTCGCCTCACCGTAGCCGAGCGAGAACGACCCGCCCGGCCCGGCGATGGAAGCCTGGACGTCGATAAACGAATAGGTGCCGCCTTGCATGGTCTCTTTCCCCTATCAGCGGTTCACGTTGACGAGGATGTCAACGGTATGGATGGCGCCGGCTTCCTTCGCCGCGACCTGGAATGCGACCGACTTGCGCGCTTCACGGTCGGCCTGCGACTGCAGCGCAATCGGCGGCACGTAGACGTAGTAGCCCTTGGCCAGGGTGTCACCCTGCTTCAGCGCGCCGAAGCCGTCGGAATTCCAGACGCCGGGGGCCAGGTATCCGTTGTTCACCGCGGCAGCGCAGGCAGCCTCGATCGTGGTGCCAATCAGCGCGTTGCCCGCGTCGGTCTGGGGAATCTTCGTCTGGCTCTGGTACAGCAGGTTGTACACGTCGGTCTGGATGCGGTTCTGGAACCAGATCGAGTTGTAGATCGAGTCGATGAAGATCCCGCTCGGCGTGACGCCGTACTGCACGATGGCAGTGTCGTTGTCGTATTGGACGAACACGTTGCCGCGCTTGCTCTGCAGCACGTTGGCCTGGCTCGTCGACAGGTTCTCGGGCACGATCCCCGGCTCCTGCTTGTACATCAGGGTGATCGTCGTGTTGTTGCCGTTGAAATTGGTGGTCAGCAGGCGGCCGAACAACGAAGCGGCGGCGTACGGGCTAGTGCTGGACCACTGCGCGAACGAGTACTTGTAGCTCTTCGCCTTGAAACGCGACAGCAGATCGGTGGTGGCCGTGCCGTCCAGCGCCTGCGGTTCCTGCGTCGTGGCGCCGTAGATGTGGCGCTGATCCGCCTCGACCAAGTCGGCCACGGCCACGTGCTGGTCGTTGGTGAGCGACGTGTCGGCGAACTGGATGCCCAGGAACTTGTTCGCGAAGCGATCCAGGAAGATGTTCAGACAGGCGTCGGGGGCTTCGGCCACGATGCCGTCGACCGGCGCCGAGGCCAGCGCGCTGGTCATGCCGAGCATGGTCGAGATGTCGGTGCCCGACCCCGTCGGTGTGGCGTAGCTGACCTTCGAGCTGGTGCCGCTGGTCGGCGAGGTGATCACGAACTGCGTGCCGTTCCAGACGCACGTGGCACCGGCCAGCGCCGTCTGGATGATCGTGGCCACGCCGTTCAGGTTGGTGACACCCGAGAAATCCAGTGCCGACAGGGTCTTCACGGTGGCGTCGATCGTCACCTTGAACGAGCCGGCCGTGACCGCCTTCCACACCGTGATGTCCTTCTGGGCCGTGGAGAGCGCGGCGCCACGCAGTGAACCAGCGGTGGCCGTCTTCGCCCAGCGACCGATATTGAGCTGCGCAGGCTGGGGCGTCTGCTGGAAGTACAGCAGCGCGGCCAGGTATTCCGGCGCGGTGTTGCCGAAGTCGCTGCCCACGGCGTCGATGGTGCCGTACGACCGCATGCGCTCGTTGGTGTCGATCACCGCGGACGCGCCCAGGATCAGCGCCGTGTTCAGGTTGGCGCCCTGGGCCGCCAGCGGCGACATGTTGATGGAGACGTTGATCAGCCGCGATACCGGCAGTCCGTTGGACATGGTCATCCTCTACTGGTGAATGTTGGTCGTCGCGACCACCGGCGGCACCGAGTCGGTGGTGCTCTGCACTTCGGCGGACAACAGGTTGAGGACCGGATAGGTCCGGGTGATCTTGCGGCGCAGCACCAGCGTCAGGTCATAGCGCCGGTTCCACTGCTGGTTGATGAGTGCAGGCGCGGGCTGGATATCGCTCGCGCTGACGAACTTCATCCCGTTCAGCGCCAGCTGCTCGCCGTTCTGCGGAATGGAAATGCTGTCGGCCAGGCGCTGGGCGTACCCCTTGGCGCTCGGCCCGTAGAACGAGCACATCAGGTCGATCTGCTGATGCCGGGTGTAGGTGTCGCTACCGTCGCCGGCCGGGTCATGCCGGATGGCCGGGCCTGAGTCGTTCGTCTGCACGCTGACGCCCATGGCGCACCAGTTCTCGGTCGGCTCTGGCTGCTTCGGGACGGTCGGCTGCCAGCGCGGCCGCACCATCTCCCCGGGCAAGCCGGTCACCCCTGCGACCAGTTCCTGCAACAGGTTGTCGAGGTCCACGTCGTCTGGCGGAACCGGCGCCGTCGGCGCAAGGTAGCCGCCGGTAGCGCTGGTATTTGGCATGAATTACCCCGAGAGCGGTTTCAGATCGCAGGTGGCGGCCACGAAGCCGCGCCCGAAATGGCTATAGTCGTTGACGCTGACCACGGTATAGGTTCGGCCCTGCCAGACCACCTCGTCGGCGCCCTGCCCCGGGCTGCCGTCCTTCAGCCGGAACGGGGTATGCAGCGTGATGGATCCGGTGATCAGGCTGCCGTCCGAGCCGCGCTGCAGGATGTCGCCCTTGTCGCTGGTGACCACCGCGGCAAACGGCGACGCCGTGGCCGTGTTCTGCGCGCGGCCGTGCCCATCGACCGTCTGCACCATCCGGTTGCACACCAGCCCTGTGTCCATGAAATCCGGATCGAGCAGCACGTCGACGACGTCGAGTAGTGCCATGGGTCACTTCCTTTTGCGTAGCACGTAGGTGATCGAGTTGCGGTACTGGGCGGTGTCGATCAGCGGCTTGGCCAGCTCAGTGCTGGGCTGCTGACCGGCGGCGCGGGACGCCAGTTCTTCCTTCGCCCCCTTCCGGCCTCGCCGCGCGCGGTTGCGCAGCGTTGCCTCGCTCAGCGCCGGGCCGATGCCGCTGCTGATCAGCGCTCGAACCGAGGACTGCGCAGCCAGGCCGGCCATGCTCAACCGCCGCTTTGCGCCGTCAATGTCGCCATCCAGCGCCGCTTCAACGCCCTTCTGCAGCTGAGGCAACGTCTTCGGCTGCGCAGCGGCGACGCCCGGCACCAGGTGTGGACGCGCCGGAAGATTGATCTCCGGCGCGCCGTTCTCCTGGATGTATCCGATTTCGGCATTGCTGAGCGGTGCGCCATCGTCCTTGCGCCCGGCGGTGCTGTCAGGCACGCCGACAAGGACTTGCTGGTCGACCAAGCCGTTGATGGACTGAAGCACCTGCTTCAGCCTGTCCACCTTCATGAAGCCCATGGGATATCCCCGATGGGCTGGCGCGGCTACAACTGCATGCCGCCTGCGCCCATCATTCTGGCGAGAGTGAGAAACCGGACACCGTAGGTCGTCAGGTTCCACATACCGGCGTCGTCAATGGTCGCTGCGCCGGTGTCGTAGCTCGCGCTGACCTTGTCGACTGCCTTGGAAGATTGCGGGCCGGTGACCTGGCCCGGGATGCCACCGACTTCAGCTGTCGCCTCGTCCCGTCGAGCGAGTACGAGGAAGTGCGCCGCGCAAAGCTCAATGCCCTGATCGGTCAGCACGCCCCATCGGCAGGGGTTCACCAGTGACGTCGCGATGATCAGCTGAAAGTCGATGGACGCGTCCGAGTACTTCGTCGCGTCGGCAAACTCCGGAAAGTCGGCTCTGAACTGTTCTGGTGTCATAGGTGGTTGGCTGATGCCCCTCGCGAGGCATCATACCCCCTTACTTCTTGCCGGTCTGCTTGGCCGCGGCGTCCGCCGCCTTCTCGCGCTCGGCGATAGCCACCTCGCGGGTGTCCAGCGCTTCGGCGCGGGCGTTCAAGTCGGCTTCGCGCTGGTCGGCAGCCTTCTCGCGGTCGGCGACCGTGCCGGCGCGCATGTCCAGAGCGTCCTGCCGTTCCTTCAATTCCTTGGCCTTCCCTTCCAGGAACTGCCCTGCGGAATCTAGGGCTGCCCGCTGCTCGGCCAGGTCACCGGCCTCCCCACCCGCCGCCGGCTCCTCGCCGATATGGGCCTTCACGAACCAGTGCTCGGCCACCGCCGGTGGCACGGTGTGGTTGCCCACGGGGAACTCGTGCTTCCCGCCCTCGTGCTGGAGCACGAAGGCCTTGCGAACGTAGATCTTCGGCATGGCGCGCTCCTTAGATGCCGTCGCGGTAGCCGATCAGCTCGGGGTACACCACCTCGACCACGCCCAGCCGGCCGAAGTAGGTGGTGAGCTGACGGATGTCGCGATATTCCAGCGGCGTGCGCTGAAGCGGCACCAGCGGGAACCGAACCTTGTCCTGCTCCTTGGTGTACGCCATCATGCGGTCCGCGTTCGCGACCCCGCGCTGGAACAGCCACTTCAGCGGCTGGATGTTCAGCGGCCGGCCGTTGATCGAGTTCGAGATCGTGTTCTGCTTCACGTACTCGAGGATGCTGATGTTGCCCGCATCGCTGACCTTGCGGCTGACCAGCAGCCCGAACTTGGCCGGTGGCAGGCGCAGCTCGGACGGGCATACCGCATAGGCGGACGCCGCCCACACGCTCGTCAGAAGCTCATTGACGTCCGCGACGATCTGATCTGGCGTGGCCGTCGCCCAGGTGCCGGTGGCGGCATTCGACACGTTGGTAACCGTCGCCGCATTCACCAGGCCGGTGACTCCCAGCACGGTATCGCCGATGTACACCTGCTCGTCGACGTCCATGTTGTGCTTGAGCTGCATGCCGGTGAACTTTTGCTGGTCCACCGGGCGCCCCAGCTTCTGGGCGGATTCCAACTCAGGGATGGTCCAGCCGATCTGCATGCCCCACAGCGTCAGCGGGCTGGCCGTCTTGCCGATGTCCAGCGCGATGCCTGCGATGGCCGAAGCGTCCTTGCCGATCCACGACTTGCCGTTCGGGGAAGCGCCGCCCGCAGCGGCGAAGCTGGAGTTCGTGAACGACGACGTCTCGTCGGCGATGGACACGTCCTCGCGCAGGTCGATATCGCGCGACCAGGTCACGGAGGCCAGCGGGCCGTGCAGCGTCTGGTCCAGGCGTTCCAGTTCGCCAATCAGGAAGGCGCCAGTGCTGTCGATCGTGCGGCTGTCGAAGGTCAGCATGCTGTCGCGCGTGCGGGCGCGGATGATCGCCGGGGCGTTGACCATGGCGATGGCAGCCGCCGCGGCCATGCGCGGGAGGATGATTTTGCTCATTCTAGGAAACCCCTTAGATGTTGTAGGCGATCTCGACGTTGCCGTTGGCATCGCCGGCGTTCATAAACGTGGCGCCAACAACCGCGATGGTGTTGGTGCTGTCCGCAGCCGCCTCGATGCCGCCGATCGGCTTGCCAGCGGCAGCTGCGGCAACCCGCACATACACCTGGCCACCAATGGCCGGCGTGCCGGCGTTGTTCTTGATGGTCATGTAGCCCCGGCGCATGACGTCCGCGACGCCGGTGGTCGGAGGCGTGGCCGTGCCGAGCGGCTCCGACCCGGCGCCGCCGGTGGTCGGGTACGGACGGACCAGTAGGCCATACACGGCCGTGGCGGCGTCACCGCCAGCGATCGGCACGAACTTGCCCGCGGCGATCTTGCCGAACAGACCGTAGCCGGGGAACGGCAGCGCCGAGTTCAGGATCTGCGACTCAACGGTCGCCTGCGACTGGCGCGAGATATCCCCGGGGATGCCCGAGGCCATGCGATACAGGATTGCGTTGCCCATGTGGCACTCCCTTAGTTGGCGGACCGGTCGGCCCAGTACTTGCGGTTGGCTGCGTTGATGTCGGCGGCCGTGCGGGGCTTGCCGAAATCCTTGGTCTTCGCGACGCCGTCGTGCGTGCGCCCGTTGTTCTGCGCCTTGATCAGCTCGCTGGCGCCCATGAATGCGGCATTGATCAGCGCGGCGGGCAGCTTCTCGAAGTCAGCGGTCAGGCCGCCCAGGAACGGCGCGATAGCGGCCTTGCCGACATCCGTCTGGTACGCGACGTCGAGCGCCTTGCGCTGGCACTTGCAGAGCGACGCGGCGCGGTCCTTGGTGGTGATCTTGGCGTCGAAGGTCGGCAGCTTGATACCGGGGGCCAATATCTCGGCGCGCGAGGGGATGCTGGCCGCCGAGTCGCCGGTGTACAGGACGACGTCGGCCTGGCTGAGCGTGCCAGCGGTGTTCGGATCGGTCAGGTCGCCGTCGTCTCCGGTCCTCTTCTTGTCCGGGTCGTCCTCGTCCTCGTCGTCGGTCTTTTCCTTGTCCGAGTCCCTGGCCTTGCGCGTGCCCAAGGCGGCGATGGCGGAGTCCTGAGCGTCCATTCGCTTCAGGATCTTGGTCAGCAGCTGGGACGTGGCGTCGCCCGTCTTGCCTTCCTTCTCCTTGGCCTCTCGCGCCTCGCGCTCTTCCTCGGACTCCTCGTCGTTGGCCTTCGCCTCTTCCAGGGCCTCCGCCATGGCCGCTTCGTCGCCGGCCTTGAAGGCCGTCATGATGCGATCCCATACGGTGCGCTTGCCCTTGGGCTTGCTGTCAAAAGTCTTCATGTCTTCGGGTTCCTTATCGCCGATCGCGCAGCGCGGGCCACACCGGCCGCGCTCGACGAGGGCTACGTGGTTGACAACGATGTTCCGCTGTACCCCGCGGCCGGGTGATACCTGTTCGTAGTCCGCCTCATAGCCGAGGCTGACCTCTTCAATTCTGTCTTTCTGGATCGCATCGATTGCGGCTTGGTCAGTCACCAGCAGGTCGGCGATCAGCAGGTCATCTGCAATGCCGGTGCCGCGGCGCAGGTTCAGCATCGCCCCCTTGCCCAGCGCCGAGAAGTTGGCAGGCGTGACGAAGTCGTCGGGATGATCGAGCGTCACCGGCTTGCCAACGCAGCTGGCCAACGTCGCATCGCGAAACACCTCTTCGGGCGTCCGGCTGATACGGATCAGGCCATCGGGGCCTGGCTCCACCGGCACCTCGCCCGGGCCGTACAGCATCTCGCCGGTGCGCGCGACGGGCACTTCCTCGCACAGCAGGAAGCCCTCGGGCGTCAGCGAGCGCTTCGGGCCCAGCTTCTGTACGGTGTAGAAGCGCATATCAATCCTAGGGAATCACAGGTTCCGGGTAGCAGCGGCAGTTCGGGAACTGGCCGGCGTGGCCTTTCATCCCGTCCAGCGTGGGCGGGTCATCCCAGGCGACGAACTTGCCTTCCATTTCGCGATGCGAGTCGCGCACGTCACCGTCGCCGGACGTCCGCCAGACGTACCCCGGCGAGCCGACATGCAGCGCCCGCGCCTCTGTCAGCGTCGATGCGGTGCGCGCGACCTCGGTCCGGGCGATCAGGTCGGCACGGCTCTTGGCCACGTCGCCCGATGCCTGGATCGCTTTCGAGATCTCCGACGCCCTGGTGCTGTCCTCGATGCCCTCGATCGTCAGCTTGTGCACGCGCTTGGCCGCATCCAGCGGGATGGATTTGATCAGCGTCACCTGCTCGCCCATCAGGGCCTGCATAGTGGCGCCGGTCGGCGCCGTGCGGATCTCCTGCCGCAGCGCGCGGGACAGCTCGGCCGAGTACTGCATCCAGGCCTTTTCGTCCCGCCGGTTCACTTCGGTCAGCATCTCGGCCGCGGCGCGCTCAGCCCACGGCGTCAGCGCCTCGGCGTACCGCTGCAGCAACTGCTCAATCGTCGGCAGGACGCCGGGATCGCCAGGCGGAAAGCCATTGACCAACACGCCCACCTGCTGCGCGACCTGTCGGAGCTGCGTCCGATACACCCTTTCCGGTCCGCTTGTCCTTACCGGATTGCGGCGGCGCTTCCGGTCCGTTGTTCGGGTCATCAACATCAGGCAGTTCCATTTCCGGCACCGGGGGCGGCTCGTTCTCCGCGTCCTCGATCGCATCGTCCGTGATGCTGGTGAACACCCCGGTACTGTGGCTCGACTGGCGCAGTTCCTTCATGGCCGTCGGCTTGTCGACCAGGTCCGCGTCGTAGGCCTGCGTCACGGCCTCGGTCACCGTCTTGGCGTTCTGCGCCTTCTCGGTGTCGGACAGCTGCCACAGCGACGTGAAGCCGTAAGCGAAGCCTTCCGGCGGCGGCTTCCCAAGCTCCGACCGGACCACCACGTCATACAGCCGCGTGACGGGCGCGCGCAGCTTCCGTTCCTGCTGCTGCTTCGTGTTGTCGTAGTACGTCCGCAGGTCCGATTCGCCGGTGCTGTTCAGGCCGGCCGGCGACTGGCCGAACAGGCGCACCAGCGGGATGCCCAGGGCGCCGGACAACTGCTGGCCGAACTGCATCAGGACGCTGTCCAACCCGGAGAACTGGTAGGTATCCGTCTGCAGCTCGTCTGCCGCGTCGATCAGCGTCAGCCCCTCATTCGACTGGTACCGGCGGATGAAGTCGACGTTCTTCACCAGCGCTTCCATCGCCGGGCCGCCCATGGCGATGATCTCGCGCAGCTTGTCGACCTTGTACGTGCGGAGATGGGCTTTGTAGACCAGCTGGGCGGCGCCAATGGTGGTGCTATCGAACGCCACAAGCCGGTCAATCAACCGCTCGATGACCGACTGCCCCCAAAGGTTCTCGGCGATTTTTTGCCAGTACGGCAGGTCAACGCCGTCGATGCGCAATACCCGGCTGTAGTGGATCCGCTGGCGCTTCAGCGCCATGCTGTCCGCCACCACATCGTAGTAGCGCGGCTGGCCCATGTCCGGACCCATCTCGGTGACCAGGTCCTCGAGCGACGGCTGCACCAGCCAGCGGTCCAGCACGTACAGCCCCTTGAACTGATCCCTGCCGATGCTTTCCAGCCGCAGTGGTGTGGCCGGGTTCTGCCCGTCGATCAACATCACCGCCAGCGCGCCGCCGTAGAGCCGCGCCCACTTGATCGTGTCGTTCAGGCGATCCCAGAGGCCCATCCGCTCGAAGGCGGCATTCAGCTTGTTCTGGTCGGACGGGTCAAGCTCCGCATCGATCTCGGTGCCCGCGCGCGTCATGTCGTCAGCAACCACGTCGACGGCCTGGCCAACGATCCAGCTCGACCGGTACATGGCCTCCAGCTGCACGCGGTTGCGCGAGATGAAGTCGAAGCCGTAGCTGAACTGCGACGCCTGATTGTTGGTGCCTAGGCCCAGGCGGGCCTCGAAGTTCTGGAAGCTGTCGCCGGTCATCCAGCGCTTGGCACTGGCGGACGCAGCCACCTCGGCTCGGTGCGCACGGATCTGCGCTTTGCGTTGGTTACGGTTCATTGCTGTCCGAGTTTGGTCCAGATGTCCAGCGACCGGCCGCCGGCCAGCATGTCATTGATCGCATCCACCATCGGATCGATCTGGTCATCGTGTGCGTGCGTGTCGTCAGGCGTGAAGGCGTCGCATTCCTGCGTGAAATCGCTCACCCACGCGGCCGCCTCGGGAATCATCACCAGGCCGGCGTCGATGTAGCTGACCACGTCCATGACGCGCACCAGCTTGTCGCGGTGCCGCTCGATGCCCTCGACGGGGATGGTCCCCGACGCCTGGATGTCCTGGATCAGCCCGGTGCCGCTGGCCTTGTCCTCGACGCGCATCTTCACAAGCGCCGCGCCGAAGTGGAAGTCGTACGGCAGGTGCTTGTTCCAGAAGTCGATGGCCTTCTGCCGCAGCTCGGGCGCCGGCCACTTGCCCCGGATCTGGTCCAGCAGGTAGATGCGGCCGTTCTTCCCGTGCCCCCAGCACTGCAGGACGCTGTAATCGTTCCGCTCGGCGGTCTTCTGTGCCGTGTCGGCATAGATGACGCGCTTGTGCAGCTCGGGCGCCACCGTGTACCGCCCGAAGTTGGCGCTGCGGATGATGCCGCCGCCCAACGGGCTGGGGCGCTGCATGTACTGCCCACTGAACACATACCGGTCAGCCTTCTCGCTGGCCAGCATGTCGTCGAGCGGTTCCTTGTAGGGCCAGTAGCTGAACCGGCCGTCCTCGTCCTTCTCACCCAGCTCGACCAGCGCGCGCACACGCTCGGGCAGCTGTTCGACGTACTCGTCGGTGATCAGCGCCGGGATCTCGATGAATTCCCAGTCGCCCGGCACCTTGCCGGCCTTGATGAAGCCTGTCGGGTCTTCCTCGGCCAGCCGCTGCATGATCACGATGATCGGCGTGTCCGGGTTGGCCTTCCGGCTCTTCACCGTGGACAGCAGCTTGCGGTTCGCCTTGTCGCGATTCGGCTTGCTGTACGCGTCCTCGACCTTCAGCGGGTCGTCGATGATGATGGCGCCCTGCCACCCATCGGTCATGTGCCCGGCGCGGAAGCCGGTGATCTGGCCGCCCAGCGACACCGCGTACACACCACCGGCCTTCTTGCCGTCGGCGATGACGTTCCAGCGCTTCTTCGACTTCGCGTCTGGCGCGATCGACAGCGGCCACAGCGCCTGGAACTCGTCCGACTGGACAATCTCGCGCGCCGTCTCGCTGTTCAGCAGCGCCAGATCATCCGAATACGAGATGTGCAGGAACCGCGCGCGCGGGTTCACCGCCAGCCCCCGGGCGATCAGGTTGATCGCCACCAGCTCGGTTTTCGACGAGCCCGGCGGGACGTTGATGACGACGTTCTTCAGCTCGCCATCGATGACGCGCTGCACCGTGTCCGCGATCAGCACGTGGTGCCAGTTGACGCGGAACTTGATGCCCTGCCGGTGCTTGAAGAAATACCGGCTGAAAAACAGGTGATCTCGCTCGCACTTCGCCTTCAGGACGGCGCGCTCGACGGACGGGTCAATACTCGTCTTCGAGTTTCGCGACAGCGGCTGCGACCTGTTTTTCATCGACGACGGTGGTTCGTTGTTCGACCGGCCCGCCGTCTTCCCCTGTCAGCTCGATGCGCTTCGGCGTTTCCTTCCACCCGGCCTGAGTCTTCATCCAGAAGATGGCCGCAGTGACTGCGCCCTTGCCCGTGCCGGTGGCTTGCTTGAACAAGGCCTGCGCCACCAGGGCGTTTGTCTTGTCTTTCGCCGTATCCAGCTCGGCGCGGAAATGGACCCGCAGCGTCTTGGGCGTCATCGCCTTGCCCGTTTGTGGGTTCACGATGCAGCTTGCGATGTACTCGTGGGGCGCGCCGAACCCGGCCAGCGAGCTGACCAGCCTGCGGTCTTCCTCGGTCGGCTCGAATGGTTTGCGTCCCGCCATGGGTATCACTCGTCAGGATCGGGGAACAGATCGTCCGCCAGCACCACGTCACCGCACGCCGCCACGGCGCGCTTCCAATCGCCCTTCACGAACACCAGGACGTTCTGGTGCACCTTGCCCAGCTTCCGGCTGGCCGCGAACTGCTTGCCCGCGCGGATGGGGGCGCTGCCCAACGCGGTCAGCAGGATCGCTTCGTTGTACAGCCGCATGCCGGCATCGATGAACGCGTCGATCGTGTCCGACACGAAGTTGCGATACGGGCCGGTGCCGCGTTTCTCGCGCACGTCGCCGACCACGAAGCAGGCGAATCGGTCGCGCTTCAGCAGGCTGACGGCGCCGACGATCACCTCGCGGTAGGCCTCCATGAAGGCCGGATAGTCCATCGTGGACAGGTCCGCCGGATCGTCCGAATACCGTTCCAGGTCCGCATATGGCGGGCACGAGAACAGGAAGTCGGCCTCGACATCGGGCAGCCGCCGTGCGATCTGCCGGCTGTCGCCCACGTGCCAGCCTGGCGCGGGGTCTTCTGTCTGCACCAGGTGCAGTTGGCCACGGTTGGCCTCGACCTGTTCAGCGCGCAGCTCCATGCCCACATATGGACGCCCGAGGCGCGCCGCGACAACGCCGCGCACGCTGCCACCGGCGAAAGGGTCAAGTACCAGGCCGCCGGCCGGGCAGAACCACCGATAGGCCAGCTCGCACAGCACCGGGTCGAAGATGCTGGTGCGATGCTGCGGCGCCGCGCCCTGCTCTGCTTTCTGGTGATCCGACGCCGACGCATAGGCCGGTGCGTCGCGGCCCAGCTCGGACTGGATTCCCAGACCCAGCCATGCGGCCTTGCGTTCCTGCCACGCCGCGTCGCGCGCGTTGAGCGTGCTGAACGGCGGCACCATGAACTGCTCGGCCAGCGACCGGTGCTGCGTGCCGGGCGCCGGGCCCGGTGGGTCCAGCAGGTCGCCCAGCTCGTCCGGCGTGAAGCCGATCGCGGTCAGATCGAAATCAGCTTCTCGCAGGTCCAACAGCTCGGCGGCCAGCAGGTCGACATCCCAGCCGGCGTTCTCGGCAAGCTTGTTGTCCGCGAGGATGTACGCGCGGCGCTCGTCCGCTGCCAGGTGCGACAGGTCGACCGTGGGCGCTTGGCCCGGCACCGGGCAGTTGGCGATAGTCTCGCCGGCCGCCCACATCTGCGTGGCCGCTTCCAGCCGGCCATGGCCTGCCAGCAACTCGTCGCCGGCGGTCAGCGCCGGATTGGTCCAGCCGAATCTGCGCAGCGACGCCTTGATCTGGTCGACCTGGGCGGCGCTGTGCGTCCGTGCATTGCGCTCATAGCGGACCAGCTCGTCGGCCGCGCGGTAGCGGATTGTGAGCTGATCGGCCTTTTTCATACGCGGTAAAAATGCACGGGCGGGGAATGAAAAATGCCCGGAACGGGTAGCCGGGCAAAGCCACCTGGGAGGGTGGAGGAGACAACGTCGAGGGGCATTCCCTCACGGATGGCGACGCGGGTCTGGAATCGAACCAGTCTGCCGCCTCTCGGATCGGCAGCCACCGAGCATTCACTCGGGACCGGGCACCCAAATCCCGGCACTACGCCGCGTCGCCATCCGTGAGGAAACAAAAAAGCCCGCTTGCGCGGGCTCTGGACGTAGTTCGTAGGTGTATCGAATGAGGGGCATTTTTGTGCACGAAATGCACAATGTCAAGAAAAACTCGAAAACGGGCTAAGCCTCGGCCCGCTCTTCGAGGGCGACCATCCCCGCCGCCATAAGCCGGCCGTCGATCGCCAGCCAAGCCACCGACTCGACGCCGGGCGCCGCCATCAGGCCCTTCTTCCGTTCGCCTTCGATCCACAGCTTCAGCTTCGCGTTCTGGGCGCTGACCGTGTTGCGGTGCGCGCCGCAGTCCTCGGCGATCTGCTGCAGGTCGACACGGACGCCGAAGATCTTCTCCAGGATGGACCGCCGCACCCGGTAGTGCGAGAACGAGCCAGCCAGCTGCTGCATCGCGCGCTCGGTCAGCCAGGCGATGGCCGCTTCCCATTCCGGGTTCGCGCGCCGGGCGGCGCAGCACGGGCGCCCGCAGTCGCAGACGACGTTGCGCGGCGCACAGCGAGCGGTCAGCACCGCCTGGTGCAGCTCGGGCAGCATGCTGAGTTCGAGACGGACCATGCCGGCCTGCGCTGCACCGTCGACGCCAACCAACCCCTTCCCCGAGCCGATGGCAGGCGTCATGGCCTTGTTCATCGCCGATGCCTGGTACTGCTGGCCCGAGTAGTTGAACGCGAACACCAGCGCCGCGTGCGAGCTGTCGAAAAGGCGTTCTTCCATCGTGTTTTCCCCGGTCACATTCATTCCTTCACGCCGCCTGTAGCGGCAACTGTTCTACGCTGACCTGCACGCATGGGGACGTGCTGTAGCGCTTGCTGATGCGGTATTCCACTGCCTGGGCGTCGTCCAGCCAGACGATGCCGTTCATGCCGTCCTTCACGGCCTTGAGCACGTTGTCGGCGTCCGGCTTCTTGGTGGCTGCCACGAGACCCGCTGCGGCGTCGCGCTGGCGCTTCTTGGACCAGCTGGTCGGGATCTGCAGGTTGATGTCCAGCCACAGCTCGACCGGGCCCTCGATGGGCGGCCGGCCCGACATGGCCTGCGTGGCGAAGAGCTTCACAAGGTTCTCGTACGTCGCGGTCTTCTCGGGCGTGTAGGTCCGGACGAAGCTTCCCTGCCGCGCGAACTTGGGCCGGCCCTTGGCCACCGGCTGGCCCGGGATGGCGAACACCACGCGGCGCAGTGGCCGCGAGTCGCCGAAGAGCGAGCTCGTCGTCATGCCACCACCTGCCCCGGCGCCACGCCGTACATGAGCCGGTACACACGCTCGAACTCGCCCGGGTTCATCCGCTCGGCTTTGCTGACCTCGCGTTCCATGAGCCGCTGGTCTCCCGACACGGCGATGACGCGCAGCCGGAACCAGATCGCGTGCTCGTCCGGGTCGCGCTGGACGCCCAGCTCTTCCGCCTTGGCCTGAACGCCTTCCGCCGTGGCATCCCAGTCGGCCGCGGGCGGCGTGTCACCCATGGCCTCGTCGAGGAACATTTCCAGGAACCCCGGGTTCACCGGCGACGTGTCCCTGTCGGCATCCCTTCGCGCGCACGCGAGGGCATGAGCCCGGAGCAACGCCGGCACGCCGATGCAACGATCTGCAATCCGGAGCAACGCCTCGTGCGCGCGCGAGGACAGCCGCAACGCCCTGCCCTTCTCGGCCTCGAGCTGGACCAGCAGGTCGCCCATCGCGTCAGCGGAAAGCGGCGGCGGCGGCGGCGGCGCGGAGTTATCCACAGGGCCTACACCGTGTGAAGCACCTACGCCGCTTGAAGTAGGTATGGTGTTATGTGACTGTGACTGTGACTGTCTATCGTTTTGCCATGGCTCGGACGATGGGTCTGCCATCCCATTTGCTATGCCATTTGCCATAGCATTTGCCACCTCTTTGCCATCCGGTTTGTCACCTTCTTTGCCCCACCGCTTGGCAGCGCCTTGCTTCCCGGCCTCGCGCCGTTTGTTACTGATCAGGCCGGCCCGCTCGCGTTCCTGCTCGGCACGCTTCTGCACCAGGCGGCCCTCGACAGGTGTGAACAGCGCCCGGATCTTCGGCGCGTGCTTGCGCCACTGCGACACGGAAAGCTTGGCAATCGTGGCCAGCTCTTCATCGTCGTCCAGCGGCGGCCCGTTGCGCCAGTAGTCCATCAGGATCAGCAGATAGGCGCCGTGCTGCTCGGTAGTGAGCCGCGACGTGTCGGCCAGGTAGTCGCCGATGTAGAGCGGCATCCAGGTGTCGTTCTTCTTACTCATCTAAGCAACCCCCACAACACTGAGCCCACCACCAACAGGAACATCCACACGGCAACGCTGAGCGTGATCACCTCGTCCATCACGCCACCTCCAGCCCCTTCCGGGCGAGCGTGCGCAGCGCCTGGTATTCGTCGCGCGGCAGGCAAACCATGCTGTCGTCGCCGGGGGCGACAACGTCCAGCTCGAGCACTTCGAACAGCGTGCAGAACTCGGCGAAGCTCAGGCGGTGCCCGCTGTTGTTCAGGAAGCGCGAGAAGTTCGTCGCTTCGACGCCGATGCGTTCGGCCACCCTCTTCTGCGTGAGCGGAGCAACGCGGTTCAAGACCATCGATTCCAAGCTAGGCATGCGATGCTCCAATGTGCTCGATCGATTCCATAGGATTGACCCCAACGAAACAACACAGCCGGGCGCCACGGCGGCCGGCCAGAATGAAATGGGAAACGGGTGCTACTTCCTGATGCCGGGCGGCATGGCGGCGAGATCGGCGCGGGCGCAGGCCCGGGCGCGGAACAACAGAAAGCGACTGCGCGCGACGCAGCATGGTCATACCCCCGGTCGGGCCGCGATGGGCCCGTTCAACAATGCGCGGACACGCCGCGCCGACTTCAAGATCCACCAGAACTCCGCACAAAAGCCCAGTCGACTTTGTCGTTCAGTTGTTCGCAGGTCACCGCGCCTTCAGTGATGCGCTCAATCGCCGGGCAATGTTCGGCCGGCACCTGCCGCCCTTCATCAGTCCATTGATGGACGGCGCCTTTGGTGACGCCGAGAAGCTTGGCCAAGGCCGCGTAGCCCCCTACCAAATCAGCCGCACGCTTAACTGGGTGATCGCTCATGATGGAAAATCAGTCCGAAATTGCGATTAAGTATAGAGTATCTAGACATTTGGGTAAAGAAATCATAGACCTCTCGTGTTTAGATTCTCTGTACTATCGCGCGATGGAAATGAAGTCTTGGATCCGTCTCGCTCGCAAGAAGGCTGGCCTCACGCAGGAGCAGCTGGCGGAAAAACTCGGCCTCACGAAAGGCAACATCTCGGCTTGGGAGAACGGCCGACACGAAGCGAGCTTCGCCCAACTCGCAGCGATTGCTCAGCTCAGCGGCCTGCCAATCGGCCACGATGCGTCGCCAGCCTTGGCGAATGCCGGCAGCATGATGGACTGGCAAAAGGAGGACGCTGCACGGCTGAGCGCCCTCTTCGCCCAGCACCGCGGGCGCCTGAGCGTGGACGAGTTCAGCCGCCGATTTGAGATCGGGCCAAAGATCGCGCAGTACTTGGCTGGTCAGACCCCGCTGACAATGGAGGCGGCCGTGGGCTTCGCACGCGGGCTCGGAGTCGAATTGGACTCCATCAGCCCGCGCCTGGATGCAGAGCGCCGGCGGCCAGCCACCGAGTCCAATGAAATCGTCCGTCTTCAGCCTGGCGCTGAAGACGGCAACACGCCCGCAGATCGCCTTCAGCTGGTGATGGCGGAGCAGCATCTGGATGTCAATTCCCTGGCGAAGCTGCTATCTGTCGAATCGGCCGTCGTGCGTTCATGGCTCGAACCAGATGCACCGAAGCTCCAACTACACCACGCGGTGAAGCTCCAGGACGCCTACGGATACAGCCCGGCGTGGCTTATCAATAAGTCCGGCAACCCAAAGCTCAACAGCGCCATCGAGCCTGAGCTGGACGAGCCCTCGCTGCCGTTCGACACGATCCAAATCCCTGATAACGCTTTCAGGAAAATCCCGGTTAGAGGCATGGCGCAGTTAGGCGACAACGGTCACTTCGTCGACGTCGAGTACCCCGTAGGGCATGGCGACGGCTACGTTTTCTTTCCAACCAAGGATCCGGACGCATACGCTCTCCGGTGCAACGGCGAGTCCATGCGGCCACGCGTGAAGCACAATGAATTTGTGGTGGTCGAGCCCAATACGCAGATCCAGAACGGCGACGAGGTTCTTGTGAAATCGCAGGACGGCCGTGTGATGGTTAAGGAACTGGCTTATGTCCGCGATGGCATCGTCCACCTTTCGTCGGTGAACGAACGCCACGGCATGCTCAGGATTCCGCAGGACCAGATCGAGCGAATGCATTTTGTCGGCGGCATCGTAAAACGATCGGCTTGGCGACCTGATTGAACCCACAAAGGGGCCAAAGAGTGTTCCGGATGACTCAACGCTTCGCCACAGCCAAGTCGATGACGATGGTGTGTGGCGCCTTGTTCGCGAGCATTCTGTCCATCGATGCTTCCGCGGAGATGGGTGTTCCGCGACTTACGTACTCCCATATATCGAACGCATGCGTGGTATTCACACGACCAGGCCTGCCTACAACCAAAGCCGCCGATGGCAGACCCGTACTAGTGTTCTTTCGAACTTGTGATGCCAATGCACCAGCAGGTCAACCTCAGAGCGCATATGGAGATTTCCTATCCGAAATACAGGAAGTAAAGCTGGACTGTGCGCGCCAGCAATACAGCATTCAGAGTAGCTTCGAGTTTGACCGGCAGTTTTGGATGGGAACGAAACGGCCCAGAAATTTGAGTCCTGCCCCCCAACCCTTTCCGGAAGGGCACGACAGAGAGCTAGGTGCGCTCTTTCGAAGTGCATGTGACCCAATCAGACGAAATGCGCCGACCATGTAGCCAGTACCAATTGCCCGCCGACCCGGCGGGCTTTTTGTTGCCTATTTCCCGCGCTTCGTCGCCGCGACCACCCTCTGGTCCAGGCCCACGCGATAGAGCGTAGCGCCGACCTGCGTGAGCAGCGCCCTCTCCTTTCCTTGGATTGCCGGATCGCACAGCAGCATCGCCAGCCCGGCGATCACGTCGTCAATCTCCAACTCCACATCGTCGTCGAGCGCCATCTGCTCGAACGCTCGGATTACGTCATCCGGTCCCATTTGTCGTTTCTCCGCTACTAGGTGCGGGCGAGTTTAGCGTACGCATCTGGTCGACAGGTATAGAAGACATCGACTATGTATAGATTCACTTGACTTCGTAAGTCTAGTCTATCTATACTTTCTCCACGCCGCTGACGTTCACAGCGGTTCGCTGGAGACAGACGATGCCAAATGCCATTCCCCTTGCTGCCGCGTACCAGCATGCGCACGACGCGCAGCAGCGCGCCGCCGGCGGCCAGGTGGTTTCCGTCCGCACCCTGGTGCGCGAGTCGGTGACCCGGATCCACGGCCGCGACCACTTCGAGTTCCGCGGCACTGCCGAGGATTCGGTCTACGAGGCCGCGCTCGACCGCAAGAACTCCCTCGACATCCACCGCTCGCCGGCCATCGCCTACCGCTACTGGGAAGGCGACGAGTACGTGGTGATGGTCCGTTGCTTCGGCCTGGACTGAGGGCGCGCCATGCAGACACGCATCTACCTCGTCACCCATTCCGATGGCTGCTGGCTCAAGGCCGAATACACCGTTGACCATGCCGTGGCCACGCGGCTGGCCCGCGCGGACTATGGCGATGACGTGACCGTCCAACCGGTGCCCGATACAGACGCCGCGGCGATTAAGCTGGCTCGCACGAAGACCGCCATGGGCCTCGGTCCGTGGGAGGCCTGCGGCAACCTGATCCGCACAAAGCGCGAGGCCGACGGCAGCGGTGGCTTCCTGATCGCAGAGGTGCCGGTGAACACCGGCGAAACCTCCGTGAAGGCGACGGCCATGGCTGCCGCACCTGAGATGTATGCGGCCCTCTTTGCGATCGTCTGGGAACTGACGGAAGTTCCGTCTTCGCGCGACAGCTACTTGCCGCCACCGCTGGTCGAGAAGGCCGAGGCTGCGATGGCCAAGGCCATGGGAGAGCAATCGTGAACCGCGACTTCTTCCTGACCGCACTGCTGATCTGCACGGCCCCGCCGCTGGTGGTGCTGGCCGCCACCCTTTTCAGCCGGGGGTGGCAATGACGCGCCGTCCGACCACCCGCCGCGCCATCGTCGAGCTGCTGGCCCTCTGGGTCGGCACCACGCTTGCCATGGCGGCCTTGTTTGCCGTCTACCACCTGGCCAACGCCGAGCCGAGCCAGCCTGCATCCACCACGTCCCGGAGCGCCACGTGAATCCCGAAATCACCTGGGAGGCCTGGTTGCGCGCGCAGCGCGCCGCTGGCTTCCGCCCCACCGGCCGTTGGCTCGCCAGCGGTGAACCCGAATTGATGCGCATCCACTGAGGCCACCCCCATGAACATCGTCACCATCCGTGCCAGTTCGCTGGCCGAACTCTTCGACTGCCCGGCGCGCTGGGAAGCGAAGCACATCCTGGGCATGCGCATGCCCTCGGGTGCGGCCGCGCATCTGGGCACCGCCGTCCACGCCAGCACCGGGCTGTTCGACCAGGCCACGCTCGACGGCGCGCCCATCACCGCCGACGACGCCGCCGGCGCGCTCGTCGACACGATCCGCGACAAGAACGCCGAGGTCGACTGGGACGAGACCAATCCGGCGGATGCCGAACGCATCGGCCTGGCGCTGCACGCTCGCTACTGCGTCGACATCGCCCCGCGCCAGCACTACATCGGCGTCGAGATTGCCTGCGATCGTCTGGAGATCCCCGATCTGGGCCTTGCGCTGACTGGCACCACGGACCGCGTGCGCACCACGACTGATGGCGCAGGCATCAGCGACTTGAAGACCGGCGGGCGCGCTGTGGGCGCCGATGGCGTCGCCGTCACCGCCGGGCACGGCCCGCAGTTGGGCGTTTATGAGCTGCTGGCCGAACACGCCTTGGGCATCCCCATCAGCGCGCCGGCGCAGATCGTGGGCCTGAACACCGGCAAGACGGCTGCCGCGCAGCGCGTTGGCGTGGGCGAGATCGCCTCCCCGCGCGCGGCGCTGCTGGGCACCGAAGAACAGCCGGGCCTGCTGCAGCACGCTTCCCGCCTCATCCATTCCGGCGCCTTCTACGGCAACGGCAAGTCGGTGCTGTGCTCGCCGAAGTACTGCCCGCGCCACGCCACCTGCCCCTACAAGTCCTGACCACAAATTTCGAAATTTCGAAACTTCGAGAGATGACCACTATGTCCGCAACCGCCACCCTTGAACAAATGCGCGCGCCCGCCGTGCGCGAAGCCGCCCCTGCACCCGTCGTCACGATGGGCTTCGGCAGCCTGCAGTCCTTCGAACTGATGCAGCGCGCCGCCAACCTGCTCGCATCGTCCACCCTCGTGCCTGCGGCGTACCGCAAGGTGATCGAGAAGTTGGACAAGTACGGCAACGTGAAGGAATCGCGCGAGAACCCGAACGCGCTGGCCAACGCTGTCGTCGCGCTGAACATGGCGCAGCGCATGGGCGCCGATCCCCTGATGGTGATGCAGAACCTGTACATCGTCGAAGGCCGTCCGTCCTGGTCGTCGCAGTGGATCATCGCCGCTATCAATGGCAGCGGTCGATTCTCACCGCTGCGCTTCGATATCAAGGTGCTGGGCAAGAAGAATGTCGAGCGCACTGAAACGGTCTGGGAAGGCGGCAATCGCACCAGCGTCACGAAGAAGGTCGACATCCTCGACAAGGTCTGCATCGCCTGGGCCATCGAGAAGGAAACCGGCGAGCGCCTGGAGTCGCCGGCCGTGTCGATCGAGATGGCCGTGAAGGAAGGCTGGTACACGAAGAACGGCAGCAAGTGGCAGACCATGGACGAGGTCATGTTGCGGTACCGCACGGCCAGCTTCTTCGGGAAGCTGTACGCGCCTGAGCTGCTGATGGGCCTGCAGACCGTCGAGGAAGCACAGGACATCATCGACCTGAACCCGGACGGCTCGTACTCGGTGGCCAGCGCCTCGGTCAACGAACTGCGCGGCGCGGCTCGCACTGCTGCCGCCCAGCCTGCCGAGGTCGTCGAGCGTACGGAGGAAGCCGCCGAGCAGCAGCCGTCGGGCACGGCCGAGCCGGAAGACGATGGCGACGACAGCGGCCAGCAAGCCGACCTGATTCCTGACGATGAAGACCGCCAGCAACAAGGCGACCGTGCCCCGCTCACGTTCAAAGACGTGAATCGCGAGCTGCTGCAGGCGCAAACCGTCGAAGACCTCGACTTCGCCCGCAGCCAGATTAAGCAAGTGGTAGGCGAAGCGGAACAGGCCACGCTGCACCAGGTCGCCTCGCGCCACATGCGCGAACTGACGGCGCCGGCAGAGGA
Organism: Cupriavidus sp. 01L43; assembly: GCF_056399925.1. Classification (NCBI taxonomy): domain Bacteria; kingdom Pseudomonadati; phylum Pseudomonadota; class Betaproteobacteria; order Burkholderiales; family Burkholderiaceae; genus Cupriavidus; species Cupriavidus sp. 01L43. The sequence goes on along the minus strand of NZ_JBFTSH010000001.1, from coordinate 339,217 downwards.
CACCGCGCCGGCCCAGCAGACCGCCCGCCGCCAGCGCGCCCCCATCAACGCCGACTAATACACCCGTGAGAGAGGACTGCCCGCGCGGACGGCTGTAGCGCGGGAGGAAGAACAGCGCCGCGCCGCCGAATGCTGAGGCGCGGCCCGAATGCAGACACGCACACCAGGACACCGAAATGAGCCAATCGCCCGAATTCAAAGCCACGATGAACATGACCGCCAACACTCTCGGCAAGGACCTGCTGTCCGCCCTGGTGCTGGAAATGAAGATGATGCCCGACACGTGGGTGAAGCTGTCCGAGAAGAAGCAGAACGACATCATCGACCGCCTGCGCAGCCGCGTGGACGCGTCCGTGAAGATGGCCGTGCACCTGATCGCCGCGAACGGCCGCACCGTGGTCCAGGGCGATCTGGACAAGATCACCATCAAGGACGGCGCTCAGGCGCTGATCAAGATCGGGAAGTCGGTTGCCGCGCTGCACGAACTGGCCGAGGCCCAGGGCCAGGCCGTGCTGCTCGTGTTGAGCGGCGGCGAAGGCCAGTACACCGGCGGCATGGACGAGGTGCGCGGCGAGTCCGACCAACGCGCGTTCGAGATGGGCCGCGAGTACACCGACGGCGATGGTGATGGCATGCCGGGCGCCGACGCGCCAGCGGATGACGGCGTAGTCGACGTCGACGCCAAGACCGTCGCTATCGAGCATCAACCACTGCAGGAAGAGCTGGATGCCGCCTATCAGGCAGGCCGCGATGCAGCTGCAGAAGGCAAGCCCGAGAGCGACTGCCCGGTGATGGCCGGCGCCCTCTGCATCGAGTGGGTGAAGGGATGGAAGGATTGGCACGACGAGCATCCGGAAGAGGATCCGATCTACGCCGATGTCGAGGCCTTCGTCATTGCGAAGCAGCGTGTATCCATCACCCAGATCCAGCGCCACTTCACGATCGGCTACAACCGCGCCGCGCGTCTGGTCGAGCGCCTGGAAGCCAAGGGCGTCATCAGCGCGGCTGACGCGGACAGCCAGCGCAAGGTCCTGAAGACCACCGAAGACCAGGAAGGGTAAGCAGCCATGAAGATCACCGCCATCCACGCCCGGAACTTCCTCGGCCTTCGGGCGGCCGACATCATCCCCGCCACGCCGGTGTCGCTGATCTGCGGCCCGAACGGCGCGGGCAAGTCCAGCCTGCAGGAAGCCGTGCGCATGGCCCTGACCGGCGAGAGCGTGCGCGTGGGCCTGAAGAAGGAATACGGCCAGCTGCTGCACGACGGCGCAGAAACGGGTACGGTGGTCGTATCCGCCGGCCCGCAAGCGAACAGCATCGCCCTGCCCTCGGGCAAGCTGACTGCCGGGCTGCAGGCTGACCCTCGCCTGCCGTACGTGCTGGATGCCCAGCGCTTCGCCCGCCTCGAAGTCAAAGACCGCCGCGCGTTCCTGTTCGACCTGATGGGCCTGAAGCTCGGTACCGACCTCGTGCGCGAGCGCCTGGTGGCGCGCGGCTGCCACCCCAAGAAGATCGAGGCGGTGCTGCCACTGGTGCGCGCCGGATTCGACGCCGCGGCGAAGGAAGCCCAGACCAAGGCCACGGCAGCCAAGGGCGCATGGCGCGCCGTCACCGGCGAGACCTATGGGTCAGTGAAGGCCAGCGACTGGAAGGCCGCGGTGCCGGCCGGTGCGCCCGCCCCCGAAGACGTGAATGCAACGATCTCCGAGCTGCAGGCAGACATAGCCGAGGCGTCGACCGAGGCCGGCGACATGCAGCGCCAGCTGGGCGAGATGGACGCCGCCGCGCGCCAGCGCGCCACCCGCGACACGAAGATCCGCGAGCTGGCCGACAAGGCTGCCGGCCTGGCCAAGGCCCAGGAATCCACCGACCGCGCCCAAGCCGAGCGCGATGCCTTCCTGCCCAAGGTCGAAGCCATGCGTGCGGCCGCCGGCGGCAAGTCGGCGGGAATGCCGTGCGCGTGCCCCGAATGCGGCGTGCTGCTGCAGTACCTGGCCGGCCAGCTGGCCCTGCGCGAGCCTACGCAAGCCGATCCGGAAGCGGCCGGCCGCCTGCCCGAGTACGAGCGCAGCCTGACCGTGCTGGAAAACGCACTGAAGAGCCGCACGGCCGAGCGCGATGCCGTGAAGGCCGCCGCCATGCAGCTCGACCTGCTGCGCAAGGACGCCGCTGCCGATGCCGGCGACGACGATGCGGAGCTGCGGAAGACCGTCGAAGCTCAGCTGGCCAACCTGCAGGCAGCCATTGCGGCGACCGGCAAGGAACTGGAAGACGTGCGCGCAGGCCAGCGCGCCGCCGCGCAGGCAGCTGAGCAGACCACGCAGGCCGCGCAGCACCACGCCGACGTGGTGGCATGGGATGCCCTGGCCGAGGCCCTCGGCCCGGCGGGGATCCCGGCAGAACTGCTGGCCGAGGCGCTGGACCCGATCAATGAGCGCCTCGCAGCAATGGCCAACCTGTCGGAATGGGCACGCATCGGAATCGAGGCGGACATGTCCATCACCGCCGACGGCGGCCGCCCCTACGGCTTGCTGTCCGAATCGGAGAAGTGGCGCGCCGACGCGATGATCGCCGAGGCCATCGCGCACCTGACGGGCCTGCGCCTGCTGGTGCTGGACCGGGCTGACGTGCTGATCGGCGCCGAGCGCGACCGGCTGTTCTGGTGGCTCGACGACCTGGCCGCCGACGGCGCCATCGACACCGCCCTGGTGTTCATGAGCCTCAAGACCGCGCCGACGTCTTTGCCGCCAAATATCACGTCGTTCTGGATCGAAGACCACGAGGTCGGCACGGTACGGGAGGCAGCATGAACACCCAACCGCAACGCCGGATCATCCGGCTGCCCGAAGTGTGCGAGCGCGTAGGCCTGGGCAAGACGGCCATCTACGGCCGCATCAAGGACCACACGTTCCCCTCCCCGATCAAGCTCGGCCGCGCCAGCGGCTGGGTCGAGGAAGAGGTGCAGCAGTGGGTCGACGAGCAGATCGAGGCCTCGCGCGGGAAGCACTGATGTCCACCACCACCGCGCTGGCCATCAGCATCGTCGCCGTGATCGCCTACATCGCCGCGAGCGTGTGGGCGGCACGCCGCCAGGCGAAGTGGATGGCCGAGATGGAAGAACGAATCAAGAACGGGAAGAAATGATGACCATGAACCTTGATGCGCTTGAGCGGGCAGCCGTGGCCGGCACGATGAAATGGCGTGATGCCCATGCGCTCGTATCATTGGCGCGCCAGCTGATGCGCCTGCGCGCCGTCGCGCGTGATTTCTATAACACCACCGTCGCCAATCCTGAGCTGCGCCTGTCCGCGAGCAACAAGAAGATCCGCGACGAGGCTATCCGAGCGGGAGAGCGCCTGCGTGAGAGCCTTGAAGCCACGGCGCCGGGTGCCCCGACGCCGCTGTGTGCGACGTGCAATGACCACGGGATGATCGGCGGCCCGAGCTACTACTCGCCCGACGAGGGCGGCGTACCGTGCCCGGAATGTGCCGCCCCTGCGCCAGCGAGCGTGGCATTCCAGGCGCGCGTCAAGCCGTGGATGCTCGAATGCTTCGGCGCCGAGATCGCCGCAGACGCCGAAGAGCGAAACCACCGATTCCTCGAAGAGGCGCTGGAGCTGGTCCAGGCGTGCGGCTGCACCAGCAGCGAGGCGCACCAACTCGTCGACTACGTGTTCGACCGGCCGGCGGGCGAGAAGCGGCAGGAGATCGGCGGCGTCATGGTGACGCTGGCCGCGCTGTGCCTGGCGCAGTCGCTGGACATGCACGAGGCGGGCGAGATTGAGCTGACCCGGATCTGGACGAAGGTGGACCAGATCCGCGCCAAGCAGGCGGCCAAGCCGAAGCACTCGCCGCTCCCCGTGCATACACGCGGGGACACGCATGCGGAGAATACGGCCCCAATCTCCGCACATTCTGCGGCGATTACGCCAGGCACCCTGCCCTACCCGACCGAGCCGACCGACGCGCTGCTTGAGGTGCTCGGCCTGATGCTCTACACCACCACGCCCATCGCGTATGCCCTGCGCGCGGCCGGCACCGACATTCCGAAACGCTGTGAAGAAGAGCAGGCGCACGTGCTGCACTGGCTGATCCAGCTGGCGCTGCAGCACGGCACGGACTGGCGCGAGCGCGCGCGGAAGAGCATCGAAGAACTGCAGGCGGCGACGCAGGCCGCCAGCGAGGTGCGCGCATGATCCGCCGCGAATATCGTACCTTCGGCTTCTGCTGCGGCCTCGGCGGGGGCGCCAAGGGATTCAAGAAGGCGGTTTCCCGGGTCGGCAACATGGTCGGCACCTGGAAGTGCATCGGCGGTATCGACAACGATCCGGCCGCTGCGCGCGACTTCGAGACACTGGTGGGTGTGCCCTGTACGGTGATGGACCTGTTCACCCGCGAGCAGTACACCGCTTTCCACGGCGCTGAACCGCCCGCGGGTTGGCGCGAGGCCACACCGAACGACATAGTCCGAGCTGCTGGCCACCAGCACCCGCACTGCGTGTTCATCTCCAGCCCGTGCAAGGGTGCGTCCGGCCTGTTGTCGGAGACACTGAGCCGCACGCCCAAGTACCAGGCCCTGAACGAGTTGACGCTGCGCTGCGTCTGGCTGATGTGCGAAGCCTGGAAGGATGACCCGGTAGAGCTGATCGTCTTCGAGAACGTGCCGCGTCTGGCCACGCGCGGCCGGCACCTGCTCGACCAGATTGCCCAGATCCTGCGGCACTACGGCTACGCGGTGAACGAGACGACTCACGACTGCGGCGAGCTGGGCGGGCTGGCCCAGAGCCGCAAGCGCTTCCTCCTGGTGGCGCGGCACATGGAAAAGGTGCCGGCCTTCCTGTACGAGCCCGAGCTGCGGCGCCTGCAGGGCGTCGGCACCGTGCTCGGCAGGATGCCGCAGCCAGGCGATGCCGCCGGCGGGCCGATGCACCGTGTCCCGTCGCTGCAGTGGAAGACGTGGGTACGGTTGGCGTTCGTGGAGGCTGGCAGCGACTGGCGCAGCCTGAACAAGCTGGCCGTCGAGAATGGCCACCTGCGGGACTACCTGATCATCCCCGAGCGGCGCAACGGCTATCTGGGAGTTCTGGACTGGGAAGAGCATGTCGGCGCCGTCGCTGGCGAGTCGCTTCCCAGCAATGGCGCGTTCTCCGTGGCGGATCCGCGTCACGCGGCGGGCGCGGCCCAGTACCAGCAGTACGGGGTTCTGCGCTGGGGAGAAGCGTCAGGCGCCATCACGGCCGGAACGAATCCCGGCCAGGGCACGTTCAGCGTGGCCGACCCGCGTCACGCCGGCCCGGCCAAGCACAACAACGAATTCCGCATTGTGCCGTGGGACCAGGCCGCCGGCGCCGTCACAAGCGCGCACGGAACGGGCCAGTGCGTGCAGGATCCACGGCGCACCGGCCCCACCTTTGGCAAGTACGCGGTGACGCCCTTCGACGCGCCGGCGGGTACCGTGATCAGCGGCAGCACCACCGGCCAGGGCGCATTCGCCGTCGCGGACCCGCGCACCAGCATGCGGCGCGAGCGCGGCGATGCCTACCTGACCGGCGGCCACTATGGCGTGGTCGCGTGGGACCAGTCGAGCGGCGCCGTGTCAGCAGCTGCAGGCCATGACAACGGCCGGTGGTCGGTGGCAGATCCGCGCATGCCGGCGCCAAATGACAAGCTGGTGGCGATCATCCGCGCACTGGACGGCACGTGGCACCGCCCGTTCACCACGCTCGAGCTGGCGGCGCTGCAATCGCTGATCGAGCCTGAGGAATACCTGGAATTGGACGGCCTGAGCGATCAGGCCTGGCGCGAGCGCATCGGCAATGCCGTGCCGCCGGATGCGGCCGTGGCCATTGCAGAGGTCATGGGCACCACGCTGATGCTGGCGGAGACGGGCGAGACCTTCATGCTGTCGTCGACGCCGGTGTGGGTGCGACCGGTGGCTGTTGCTCTTTCTGTGGTCCAACAGGGAGACGCGCTGTGATTCGTTTTAGCGTTTCATCTGTCCGACGCGATCTTGTCCCGCGATTCCGTGACGACAGTAAGATTCCCGTCCACGAAATCAGTAGTGATGCTCATACGCGCCTCATTAACTTGAGGATTCTGCGTCTCCGTTCGCTGAAGAGCGATGAGTTGACTCAGCGACTCAATCGCATCAGCGAGCGCCATGACAGTCGCCGGAGAACGCAGCTCAGAAGGCTGAATGTCGAACAGCTTGTCCCGGGCGTAAATGACCGGATTCATGTTCATCGTTTCGTAGTGCCCATACTTCTGCTCGGTGGTCATGTGAGCGAATTCGCGCCCTTTGAAGCTGAGGATAGCCACATCGAGAAGGCCGATAACCGCGTTCCGCTGAGCCCGATGCGACATACCGGCTTGATAGCGGATGTACAGCAAGCCGGCCCCCAACGCCAGCATCGACCCAATTGCTTGAACCCACGCGGCCCACGCAGAAGCGTCAAGACAGTACAAATTCTGAACCGTCGCAATCGCCATCGCGGTGATGACAGCACCCACGTAACAGATCAGCCACCAAGGCATTCAACCCTCCATTTTTTGGAGGCATCCTAGCATGACGATCCTAACCCGCTCCCTGCCCACGAAGGCCCTGTCCATCCGCCAACCATGGGCCTGGCTGATCGTGAACGGCCACAAGGACATCGAGAACCGGTCGTGGGCCACGCGCTTCCGTGGCCCGGTGCTCATCCACGCCGCCAAGGGCATGACGCGACAGGAATACGAAGACGCGGCCGATTTCGCCTACTTTGGTTGCGGCGTCCACCAGATGCCCACCTTCGAGCAGATGCAGCGCGGCGGGATCGTCGGTATGGCCACCGTCGTGGACTGCGTGCCCGCCGAACGCCGGACGTCGCGCTGGCATATGGAAGGCTGCAACGGCTTCGCCTTGCGCGGCGCCCAGCCTCTGCCCTTCACCTCGATGGCGGGCCGCTTGGGCTTCTTCGACGTGCCGGCCGACGTTTTATCCCAAATTATTCAGAATCAATAATTTCCATGAAACACCTGATCGAGACCAACCTCGGCGGCGAAACAGGCTGCGTGCTGTCCGACTGCGAGCAGTACCGGTACCGGCTCTGGCGCCAATGGGACCGCAAACTGCCATCCCTCGGCTTCATCATGCTGAACCCGTCGACTGCTGACCACCAGGTGAACGACCCGACCATCACGAGATGCCGGCAGCGTGCGCTGGCCGGCGGCAAGTTCGGCGGGTTGGAAGTGGCCAACCTGTTCCCGCTGCGGTCGACGGATCCGGACGGGCTGCTGAGGCATTCAGCACCGCTGGGCGACCGCCCCGACCGGAACACTGGTGCAATCATGGATGCGATCGAGCGATGCTCGATGGTGATATGCGCAGGGGGCGCGCACAAGGCGGCGCCGGCCCAAGCCGCCGAAGTACTGAGGATCATCCGAATGTGCGGCCGCGGGTCGTTGCTCCACCATCTCGGTCTGAATAAGGATGGCAGCCCGAAGCACCCTCTCTACATCGCGGCCAGCACCAGGCCGCAACGATTCACCGCCTGAAAGGACGAGGCACCATGAAATCGCTCATGCTACTGCCCTGCCCGTTCTGCGGGCTACCCGGCCAGATGAAGAAGACGTCCCAGGGCTGGGCGGCCGCCAGCTGCACCGACGTCGCATGCTGTGGGCACCAGATTGCGCTGACGCATAAGAGCGAGACAAGTGCGGCGGCAGCGTGGAACCAACGGCAATCGTGGCTGCAGACGCAAGTGAGGTGCCCTGGAAGCTAGTTATCCCTGCCTTCCAAATGTCACGTCCTGATACGCCTTCCATGGGCCGATGAGCTGTGCAGCTGCTTCTTGCAGCTGTCGCGCATACGATTTCACTCCATCCGCCGTTATGCTTTGATGCGCGTCTTTCGCACTCAGTGCACTTACGATGTACCGAACATTCGTATTCACTTTTGCAACCGTTTCAGCATGTTCACGACTAATGGCCGATACGATGACCAGTTGCTCAAATGGGATGTCGTCAGATTCCTTGAGAATCGCTAAAACATCGGGAATGACCGAAGCGAATACATAGTTCTTCACTTGGGGCCACGTGAAAATCCCTACGGTATCGGCGTCGACACGAGCAAGAGCCTCAGCAAGCTTTGCACTGGATCTCCTATAGCCGTCGATACGTAGCGCCAGCGGCTTTACAAGAAGAGTGGCTGTCAATCGCGCCCTCAATACTGCATCCCTCCTCCGGACCACGTCCTGCCAAACAGCAATGCCCACTGCCGCGACTGCAGCAGCAATGGTACCGAGCGCCGTGGCGATGTCCCAGCCGTCCTTCTTGAAGGACGCCTGGAAGCTCATGAATACGACGACTCCACCGACAAAGCCTCCGATCAGCGCGCCAAAAAATGACCGATCGTTGACGCTGAGTTTGGTGAAAAGGTTGAAGGGCATTTCAGAAGTCAGAGTATTGAGTCGAGATGATCGGCCCACGCCTGCATCATTTTTCGGCGCTCGGGCAAATACTGTGCATGGTTATACGCGGCACGAACCTTGTTGCGCTCGACGTGAGCGAGCTGCCTTTCGATAACATCGGCACGAAATCCCAATTCGTTTAGGGCTGTCGACGCTAGACCCCGGAACCCGTGGCCMGTCATCCGCGAGTGGTATCCCATCCGGTACAGCGCATACAGCATCGTGTTGTTGCTGATGTGCCCTGTCTTGCCGCGCGGGCTGTAGAACAGGTAGGTGCGGTGCCCCGTGATCTCCCGCAGTTCCTTCAGCACGGCCAGCGCCTGCGTGGATAGCGGCACCACATGCGGATCGCGCATCTTCATGCGTTCGGCCGGCACCAGCCATTCGGCTTTGCCCTCGTCGATCTCTTCCCACTTCGCCTGGATCATTTCCGTGGTGCGCACGAACGTCAGCGTCATGAGCTGCAGCGCCAGGCGCGTGACCTTGTCGCCTTCGTAGCCATCGATGTCGCGTAGCAGCTGCGGCAGCTCGGCCAGCGGCACCCTGGCCATGTGCTGGACCGGCACCGTTTTGAGCACGACCTCACTGTCGATGTCGGTGGCCGGGTTCCGATCGCACAGGCCATAGACGATGCCGTACTGGAACACTGCGCGCATGCGCTGCAGCACGCGCTTCGTGGTGTCGCGGACGCCGCGCGCCTCGACCTTCTTCAGCAGCGCCAGGATGGCCGGCGCGCGGATGTCGGAGATGGGCGTGCCACCCAAGACGGGGAAGACGTCGTTTTCGAGCGAGGCCAGAACCTTTCCGGCATAGACCTCGTTCCAGCCCTCCTTTTGGGTGGCATGCCAGTCACGGGCGACCGCCTCGAAGGAATTGCCGGCGGCGATCTTGGCCGCGAGGCGCTGATCCTGTTTCGCAGTGCCGGGGTCGGTACCGGCGGCCAGCAGGGTGCGAGCCGAATCTCGCTGCGCGCGCGCCTGGGCGAGAGTGACTTCGGGGTACACGCCGAATCCGAGGCGATTCTCGCTACCTGACGGCCTGAAATAACGAAAGCGCCAAAGCTTGCGGCCGTCGGGCATTACCTCTAGAAACAGGCCACCACCGTCCGCCAGCTTGTACGGTTTCTCTTTGGCTTTGGCGTTACGGAGTTTGGTGTCTGAAAGCGGCTCGACGCGGATGGGCATTTTTTCGTGGCACCGAAAATCGTGGCATTACTGGTGCCACGAATGATGCCTCGAAAAATGCCGGATGCCAACGATTCGTCACGAACTTTGACGAACGTCGAAAGGCCGGTAAGCCTTGATTTATCGGGGAGCGGAGGACTTTGGAGAACTGCTGCGGACTTGATTATGGTCCCGCCGACAGGAATCGAACCTGTATCTAGCGCTTAGGAGGCGCTCGTTCTATCCATTGAACTACGGCGAGCGGACCGTCTGCACGGTGCGCCAGCCGCCATGGGCCGGCCGAGCCGGAAGACGGGGCGGAGTATAGCAAACTCGGCAAGTTCGGCCCATGGCCGGCGGCGGGTGCTGGTTCGACGGCGCGCGCCTTGCTGGTCACGCCGTCCGCTGGCGGTGGCTCGGGCTGCGCGCCGGTGGCAGGCCCTTGCCTGGCGGCTTTCGCAGCCTACCCAATCGATCAGTCCGCTCATGGCTTGCTCCCTGTTGGTTGGATGGTCCGCTCAGGCGGCGGTCAGGCCGGTGCCGGTACCGGTGCCGATCGATGCCAGCAGGGCGCGCACCATCGCCATGACGGTGTGCGCGGCGGCGCGGGGCTGGCGCAGGCAGGCGTCCACCTGTTCGCTGCGGGCCTGGCCGAGCAGGCACCAGGTGCAGAAGTGTTCGCAGTTGTTGGTCAGCAGGTGGTAGTGGTCTTCGCCGAGGCGGGTGCGGGCACGGGCGACGGCTTCCATGCCGAGGTAGCGGGCGCAGGGTTCAACCTTCACCGCCACTGTGTGACCGTGGGCGAACTGGGCGAGCGAGGTTTCCTCGACCGGGGCGGCGTGCAGGGCGTGGCAGAAGCCTGCGTAGTGGATGACGCGGCCGTTGCCGGCGTAGATGCCATGATGGACGTAGCCGTTGCGTTCCGTAACCAGATGGGCGCCGGGCAGGTAGTCGTCTTGTTGTTGGTTTTGGGTGTTCATGGCGGTTCTCGGTTCGGTGTCGGTGGGAGGCAGCCAGTGCTGTGTCGATGCCAACCATCCGCATCAAGCGTGCCAATGCCATCGAACCACGGCAGGACAAGGGGTTGCGGGCGATCGGCACCCCTTCCCGGCCAGAAACCGTGCGCGGCCATCCAACAGTTTTGTGAGCGATGTGTTGGCTGGCGGCCATCAACCGAGCTTCCACCTTGCCCATCCAGAGCCGGATAGCTGTGGCGGGTGCCAGCCGACACCCCTCGTGCCCGGTGTTGGGCCGGTGCCAACGCCGCAGGCCGTCCCAACGCCACGTCGCGCCCGCCATGCGCCCCCGGCATCACAAAGCCCCTGTGGCACACCGATTGCTCTATACAGGCATGGCGCCACGCGCCGCCCCCCGACTCTGGAGACCATCATGGCCACCCTCATCGTCAAGGACCTCGACACCCACCACGTGTTGGATTTCCGCGCCATGTCCTGCATTCGCGGCGGCGGCGCGCCGTGGGTGTTCGGCTGGATCCAGCCCTATGTGGCCTCCCGCCCGAGCGCGTCTCCTGTCGTGAACTTTTACGAGATCAACTACAGCTTCTATGCTGATCAGATGAACAACCAGTTCCAGAACATCGACGTCCAGAACAACGCGCCCAATTCGACCATCACCGTGGACGCCGCGCTGGACGCCCGGAACAAGGGTCGGTTGATCTGAGTCCTGCCCGGTAGCCGGGGGGCACTCCCACCGGCCACCCTTTGATGCTGCCCCGGGGGGCGGCGCTTGCGCGGAGCCGCTTTCTTCCGCGCCGGAGCACACCGTGACCTGCGCAACGGAATTCCGCTGGAGCTCGGCCGCCGCCACGGACGTCGGCCGGGTGCGGGAACGCAACGAGGACGCCTGCCTGGACCTGACCGAACGCGGCATCTGGGCGGTGGCCGACGGCATGGGCGGCCATGCCGTGGGGGACTTCGCCAGCCGGGCCATCGTCCAGGCCCTCTCCGGCCTGGGGCCGCCCGGCAGCCTCGATGGCGCGCTGGACGACGCCCGCACGACGCTGCTGACCGTGAACCAGGCGCTGATCGACGAAGCCGTGCGGATGAAGGTCCGGGTGATCGGCAGCACCGTCGTGGCGATGCTGGCCTGCGAGCGGCGATGCGGGTGCCTCTGGGCCGGCGACAGCCGGCTCTATCTTTTCCGGGCCGGCCATCTGAAACAGCTCACGCGCGACCACAGCCAGGTGGAGCGGCTGCGCGCCCGGGGGCTGATCACGGCCGAGGAAGCCAAGCACCATCCCGCCCACAACACCATCACGCGCGCCGTGGGCGCCGCCACCCGGCTCGACCTCGACGTGCTGACGCTAGAGGTGGGCGATGGCGATATGTTCCTGCTCTGCAGCGACGGCCTGAGCAACGAGGTGGAGGATGCCGGCATCGCGGCGGTGCTGGCAGCCAGCGCGGGGGACTGCGCGGCGGCGGCAAACGAGTTGGTGCAGCGCGCGCTGGTGAATGGCGGACACGACAACGTGTCGGTCGTCGTACTGCGCGCCGAGGACATCGGCGGCGGCTCCGACATGACGCTGCTCAATCCGGAAGTCTGAGCGAAGCGAGGGGCCCTACTTCCCGCCCTCCGCCGCCCGGTTGCCCCGGAAATCCTTCGAATGGATGCCGTGCTTCTTGAGCAGCATCTGCACGTGCGAGCGATTCATCTCGAAGCGCCGCGCCAGCTCCGCCACCGTGCCGCCCACTTCCTGCAGGCCCCGTTCGAGGAAGGCCCGTTCGGCCTCGTCGCTGGCGGCGCGCTTGGCCTCGGCGAGCGAGGTCGCCGTGGTCACGTCCGCCACGCCGGCCTTCCCTGCCCCCGCCACCACGGACAGCCCCGCCGGCCGGGGGCGGATGTCCTGCGGCAGGTGGGCCAGATCGGCCGTATCGCCGGCCAGGCAGGAGATCCGGTACATGATGTTGCGCAGTTCGCGGATATTGCCGGGGTAGTCGTAGTGCATCAGGAAGTCGCGCAGGCGGGGCGTCAGCTTGACCGGACGGCGCTTGAGCTGCCCAGCGGACTCATCGCCAAAATAGGCCACCAGCAGCGCGATCTCGTCGCGCCGCTCACGCAGTGCCGGCAACGTCACATGAATCACGCTGAGCCGGTAGAACAGGTCTTCGCGGAAGGTGCCTTCCTGGCTCATCCGCCGTAGATCCTTGTTGGTCGCCGCCACGATGCGGGCGTCCACCGAGATCACCTCGTCCGAACCCACGCGCTGGATCTCGTGCGCCTCCAGCACGCGCAGCAGCTTGACCTGCCCGACCAGAGGCAGTTCGCCGATTTCGTCGAGGAAGATCGTGCCGGTGTGGGCGCTCTCGAACTTGCCGCGCCGGTCGTTGGCGGCGCCCGTGAACGCGCCCTTCTTGTGGCCGAACAGTTCCGATTCGAGCAGGCTGTCCGGAATCGCCCCGCAGTTGACCGAGATGAACGGTTTGTCCGTGCGCGAGCCGTTGGCGTGGATCACCTTCGCCATCAGCTCCTTGCCGGTGCCGCTTTCGCCGTCGATCAGCACCGGGAGGTCGGTCGGGGAGGCTTTCTCGGCAATCTCCAGTGCCTCCAGCAGCTTGGGGTTGTCGCCGAAGGTGCCCTCGAAGATGAAGCTGCGCTCCATCAGCGCCTGGCGCCGCTCGCGCGAGGACAGGTCCACCGGCTCCACCTCGGTCACGGCCTCGGGCTCGGCCGAGGCGGCCGCCACGAAGCGCTCCTTGTGTGACAGCCCCATCACCTCGTCGCGCAGCGTGGTGGCCTGCTTGAGCAGCTTCTCGATCTCGGGCCGCTCCAGCCGCGACGACCAGCGCAGCGTCGAGCGCAGGATCTCGATCTTCTCGATCAGCCCGGCAAACGACACCGCGGAGGTAACAGGCGTGCCCTGGTTGAATAGCTTCATGCCGCGCTCAACTGTTTCTGGACCAACTGGTAGTACATGCCGCGGCGCGCGAGCAGTTCCTCGTGCCGCCCCTGCTCCACGATGCCGCCTTCGTACAGCACGAGGATCTTGTCTGCCTGCATGATTGTGCTGAGCCGGTGCGCGATGATGACGGCCGTGCGCCCGCGCAGGATCTCCTGCATATTGGCGAGGATGTTGCTCTCGGATTGCGTGTCCAGCGCCGAAGTGGCTTCGTCGAACACCAGCAGGCGCGGGTCGTGGTACAGCGCCCGGGCGATGCACAGCCGCTGGATCTGCCCGCCCGACAGGCCGATGCCGCGCTCGCCCACCACCTGCTCGTAGCCGAGCGGCAGCTTGGAGATGAAGGCGTGCGCGTCCGCCATCTTGGCGACTTCCTCGATGCGGCGGCGGTCCGGGCTGTCGTCGCCGCAGGCAATGTTCTCGGCAATCGTGCCCGAGAACAGCAGGTTGGTCTGCATCACATAGCCCACCTGGGCGCGATAGAAGCCGGCATCGATCACGTTGAGGTCGTAGCCATCCACCGACATCGACCCCTCGCTCGGCTTGTAGAAGCCCACCAGCATCTTGGCCAGCGTGGTCTTGCCGGAGCCGCTGCGGCCCACGATGGCCACCATCTCGCCCGGCCGCATGTGGAAGCTGATGTTTTCGAGCACGTAGGGGGTGTCCTCGCCGCCATAGCGGAAATACACGCCCTCGAAGCGGATCTCGCCCTGGAGGTCCGGCAGCATCACGCGCGAGAGGACGTCCTGAGGCTTCTGCTCGGGTTCGAGGTCGAGCACGTCGCCGAGGCGCTCCATCGCCACACCGGCGTCGTTCAACTGGCTCCACAGCGCCACCAGCCCCATCACCGGGGCCAGCACGCTGCCCATGAAGGCGTTGAAGGCGATCAGCTGGCCGATGGTCAGCTCGCGCTCCAGCACCAGCGTGGCGCCCACCCACAGCACCGCGATGGTCGTGGCCGCGTTCAGGACCTGGCTGACCAGCCCGACCAGGATGTGGAAGGACTGGGCCTGGTACTGCTTCTCCAGCGCCTTGGCGTACTTGCGCTCCCAGCGCAGCCGCACGGGCCGCTCGATGCCCATGCCCTTCACCGTCTCCGCGCCGCCCAGCGTCTCCATCAGGTAGGACTTGGCGTCGGTCGAGGCCGAAAACACGTCGCGCGCGTAGGTCTTCACCTTCGGCGTGACGATGACGGTCAGGGCGGCAATCGGGATGATGAAGGCGATCAGCAGCAGCGTCAGCTTGACGTTGTAGAAGAACATGATGGTGAAGTAGATGAACACCATCAGCAGGTTCAGCGCCGTGGTCACCGTGGACTCGGTCAGGAAGGCCCGGATCGTCTGGTTCTCCTGGAAGCGCGCGAAGATGTCGCCGGTCTTGCGCTTGGCAAAGAACGACAGCGGCAGCGACAGCGTGTGCTTGAAGAAGTGCGACATCATCGCGAAGTCCATGTTGCGCACCATGAAATTGGCCAGGTACGCGCGGACGGTTGCCATCAGCTGGGTGAAGATGTTGGAGATCACCAGCCCCAGGATCAGCAGGTGGAGCAGGCCGACGTTCTGGTGCACCACCACGCCGTCGAGGATGTTCTGGATGATCAGCGGCGGCACCACTCCGAGCATCTGGATCACGAAGGTCGCCAGGAACAGGTGCGCGAGGATGCGCTTGTAGGGCGACAGGTAGCCGATGAAGCGCAGCCACGGCGAGCGCGCCACGGCCAGCTCGGTCATAGTCTCGCCGGCCGTGAACAGCAGGCAGGTGCCGCTCCAGCCGCGCTCGAACTCCTCTGTGCTCATCTTGCGGAAGCCGATGGCCGGATCGGCCACCCAGACATGGCGCGCCGAGATGCCGTACACCACCACGTAGTGGTAGCCCTCCCAGTGCACGATGAACGGCAGCTCGAAACCGAGCAACGCGTCACGCGTGCATTGCACGCCGCGCGTGGTAAAGCCCAGCGACTCACCGGCGCGCGCCAGGCTGTCCAGCGTGGCGCCGGACGTGGTCACGTTGGCCAGCTCGCGCAGCTTGCCCAGCGTCATCGGAATGCCGTGGTGCCGGCAAATCATCGCCAGGCACGCCGCGCCGCAATCCATCTCCTCGGCCTGCTCCACCATCGCGAAACGGCGGATGACCCGCTCGCCGAACTCCGGCTTGGAGTGGAGATCGAGCAGCACCGGCCGCTTGCGCCGCTCGGCCAGCTTCTTCTGGCGATGCAGTTCGCGGTCCACGGCGCGGATGCGTTCCTCCAGCACCTCGCGCAGCCGCACGTTGCGCTCCAGGATCAGCTGGACCGTCTTCTCGGGAATCACCAGCAGCCGCGTGTCGGTTTCGGCGATGGCCGAGGCGATCTGCTCCTGCCGCATCACGCAGGCCCGTTCGCCGAAGATCTCGCCCTGGCCGAGCGTGGCGAGCGGGAAGGTATCGCCGTCCTCCTCGCGCACGATCCGCACCGTGCCCTGCCGCACCACGTAGAGGCGGCGGTCGTCGCGGCCGTCCTGCTGGAGGATGGGCTTGCCGGCCGCCACGCGCTTCACGCCCACGCTGCGCACCGCGTCCTCCAGTTCGCTCTTGTCCAGCTTGCCGCGCAGGTCGAACAGTCGTGCGACGAAGCCGCCGGCCGAGCTGATCGCCACATAGCTCGTGATGAAGGCCAGCGCGGACGGGTTGCCGCCCACCACCGGCTCCGACACGCTGCGCGGAATCGTGATCAGCTCGGTCTTGCCCGACGCCCGCACCGAGGACTCGTGCCGGTACTCGCGCAGCAGGGCGATATCGGCAAAGACCTCGCCTGCCTTGCGCACGCCCATGCTGATTTCCTTGCCGTGCTCCTCGTTGAACACGCGCACCGAGCCGGCCCGGACGATGAAGATGCCGTCGGCCGGATCGCCCGCGTTGCAGACCGTGTCGCCGAAGCCGAAAGTCAGCGTGCGGGCGCTGGCGGCCAGCCGTTCGAGTTCCTCGCGCGAGAGCGGCGAGAGGATCTCCACCGTGGCCAGGAAATCGGCCAACGTAGGGGCGGCCAACGTAGGGGCGGCCAACGTAGGGGCGGCCCCTGGCGGGGGCGCCTCGGCGGCGGCATCGCTAGCGGGCTTGGATGACATGTTCCTGAGCCCTGGCCATCAGCCATTCCTCGCGCAGCAGCCGGCGCACTTCCACGGCCACGTCGGCATCGAGCCGCGCCGGATGCTTGGCCCGCACCAGGAACACCTCGAAGAACGAGCGGTCCGCCGCCGGGAACGGCCCCAGCAGGGCGCCCGGCTCGGCATTGAACACCTTGGCCTCGATGTCGCTCTTGAGCGAGCCGCGCAGCACCTTGCCGATGTCGCCGCCCTGCTCGCGCGTATCGGCAATCGAGTGCTCGCGCGCCATCTCGCCGAAGCTGTCCGGGTCGTCCTGGAGGTAGGAGACCAGCTCGCGCGCCTTGCCCTCGGTATCCACCACGATATGGCTGACCTCGATGCTGTCGAACTTCGGCGAGTTGAGCTGGAAGTAGGTCTCCATCGCCGTGTCGTTGCAGACCTCGGCCAGCATCTTCTCCTGGTAGAGGCTGTCGGTGATGAACGCCTCGAACTCGTCCAGCGTGATGCCGAGCGCGTCGAGATAGTGGTTCATGTCCGCCGCCCGATGCAGCCCCTGCACGCGGCGGAACTGGTCGGCGCGCTCCTGGATCTCCTCCGGCGCCAGCTTGATGCCGTGCCGCCGCGCCGCGTGGGCGGTCAGCTTGTCACGCACGAGCTGTTCCACCAGCCCCTCGAACTGGCCGGTCAGCTTGAGTACCCTCACGAATTCGTCGACGCCGATCACTTCCTCGTCGATCCGCACGATGGCTGTCATCGCCCTCTCCTTTTTCTTGCTGGAATCTGTTCAGCCCGCCACCTGCCGGAACGGGTCTAGCCCGAGGTCGATCAGGCGGCGCTCGCGCACCACGATCTCGGCCGTGGCGGTCATGCCGTAGCGCAGCGGGTAGCGGCTGCTGGCCACGGCGTAGTAGTCCTGCGCCAGCCGCACACGCCCCTCGTACACGGGCTGCTTGTCCGGCCCCGACGGCTTGGTGGCCGGCGAGATGTACTCCAGCGTGCCCGCGATCAGCCCGTAGCGCTGATACGGAAATGCGTTGAACTTGAGCTTGACCGGCAGCCCCTCGCGCAGGAAGGCGCGGTCGCGCTCGGCAATCTCGATGCGCAGCATCGGCCGGGCATCCTTCGGGGCGATGCCCCCGAGCGGCGCGTTGGCCTGCACCTTGTCGCCGCGCTGGGTGGAGGTGACGTCGGTAATCACGCCCGACACCGGCGCCACGATCAGCAGGAAGTTGTCCTTGTCGATGTTCTCGAACTTGATGCGCGCGGCGGCCTCGGCCACCAGGCGGGCAGTCTGCACCTGCAGGCGCAGCTTGTCCTCGGTGTTGCTGATCTCGCGCATCGCCGCGTCGTACTGGATACGCAGGTTCGCCAGCTCCTGCCCGCTGCCCTCCAACTGCGCGCTGGCCTGCGTGTATTGCTGCGACAGCCGCGCGTCCAGCTCGCTCAGCCGCGACTGCGCCACGCGCAGGTTGTTCTCGGCATCCTGGGTGATGGCGCGCTTGCCTTCCACCTGCGACTGCGACACGCCGCCGCCAGCCGGCAGCGCGAACAGGCGCGCGTAGCGGTCCTGCTCCTGCCGGGCGAAGTCGCGCGCCCGGCGGGCGTTTTCGAGATTGCTGCGCGCCTCCTGCAACTGCGCGCGCTGCTGCTCGGCCAGCCGCGTCGTGCCCTCGGCCATGCGGTTCTCGTGCTGGCGCGTGCCCAGCTCGATCTGCTGCTTGAGCGCCTGCGCGCGGCGCTCCATCAGCACCTTGCGCTCGGGAAACTGCTTCCATTCGCGCTCGGAGTCCTCCAGCTTGAGCTGCGCCTCCAGCGCACTGGCCGCCGCCTCGATCGCGCCGCGCGCGTTGAGCCGCGCCAGCACGTCATCTTTCGACACCGGCTGGCCTTCGGCCACGTAGAGGTCGGCCAGCTCGCCATCGACGGGGGCGTAGAAGCGGCGGACTTCCGACTCCGGCGCAAGCGTGCCGTGGGCCGTCACGATGACATCGGCATGGCCGAAGAAGGACCAGATCAGCGCGCAGATCACCAGCGCGCCGGTGATGACCACGGTCAGCATCGACAGCCGCCACGGCTCCGAACTCAGGATGGCGATGCCTTCGGCGCTGTGGTCCTCGAGCGCCTCGTTGAGGGGGCGCAGCTTGTTGTCGCGGGGATCCTCGCTCATCGCGCGCCTCCGGATGCGGTGGTGCTGGCGGGGGCGCTGGCACCGGCCGACGCGGCCTCCTTGCTGCCCTCGCCCACCAGTTCTAGCTTGGCGCGCAGCACGGCCGGGTCCAGCACCATGCGCAGGTCGTTGAGCGAGCGCCGCTGGAGGTCCACCTCGGCCTGGATCTCGTCGCGCACCTTGGTCCACTCGGCCATATCGCCGGCCTTGAGCTGGGTGTAGATGCGCAAGCCCTGGCGGGCATCGCCCTGCGCCTCGGCCAGCAGGCGGGCCTGCGCGCGGAACTTCGGCGAGATACCGGCCTCCAGCCGCTGTTCGCCCGCGATCAGCCCGTTGTTGCGGTACTGGCGCCACTGCGTGGCGGCGCGGTTCAGCAGCTGGTTGGCGCGCCGCAGCGCGGCCTCGCGGATCGTGTTGACGTCGGCGTCGATGGCCTTCACGTAATACGCATCGGCATCCGGGTCGAGCGCGGCGTAGAAGGCCAGCAAGGCGTCCTCATAGCCGCTGCTGCCCGCCCGGCCCTCCTTCACCTTGGCGAACTGCGCGGCCACCTGCTGCTTGTGCGCCACGTCCTTCGCCACATCGGCCGCCCACGGTCCGCTGTTAATCTGGCGCAGGGCGTCGATGGCCGCCGCGCTGTCGCCGCGCCGCCAGGCATCGTCGGCCAGCGCGTACTGGCGCTGCACATCGGCCGGTGGCAGCTTCTCCGCGCGCAGCGTCTCGTACTGCATCTTGAACGGCGGCGTGGCGAAGCTGACCTGCCGCATCTGGGCGACGAGCGGCCCCGTGGCGCGCTGGCGCAGCGCCTCGATCAGCGCCGTGTACTGCTTCAGGTCGCTCTCCACGGTGCCCAGCCCGGCCAGGCGCGGGTACTTGTCCTTGTAGTCGGCCAGCATCGCCTGCAGTGCCTCGGGTTGCTCGCGGGCCAGTTCGGTGGCGATGGCGGCATTGAGACGATCGATGGCAGTCAGATACACCGAGTCCTCGTTCTGGAGCCTGCGCAGGTTGCTCAGGCCCTCCGCATAGGCGTCGCGGAACACCGGCACCTGGTTGGCGATGCGGCCCAGCGCGCGCTGGTGCGCCACCGTGTCGGTACCCCAGCGGGCGACCAGCGCGCGGATGCGCGCTTCGTCGGCATACATGCGGATCGGGGCGTCGGGGCCGCCGCGTGCCGCCATCAGCCGCGCCACGCTGGTGACCCACTCCAGTTCGTCGATGAGCGCGCGGCCATCGGCGTTATGGCGGCTGTGGGTGCGCATCTCGGCCAGCACGGCATCGGCGCCGCTGAAGTCCTTTGCGCGCACCCGGGCGGTCCACGGCGGCACCCAGGCACGCATCAGCGCCTCGGTGCCGGTCGCCTGATACTGGGGGTTGTCCGGTTGCCGCGTCAGGTAATCGTCCGCCAGCGCGGCGGCACGGGCGTACTCGCCCTTATCCATCAGCGCGGTCAGCGAGCGGTCCGGCGCGCCGCGCCAGTACAGGTAGCCGCCGCCGATGGCCGCCAGCAGCAGCGCCACCGCGCCCCAGCGTGCCATGCGCGCCTGCTTGCGCCGGTCATCGATGCCGAAGGTGCGCGCCGCCTCGGCCAGCAGCATGGCCACCTTGCCGCGCGGCGCCGGCTTGTGGGCCGGGGCGTGCCCGCCGTCTGGCATCGGCTCCGGGTTCACCTCGTCCTCCTGCGCGGCGGCGTAGTCCACGCAGAAGATGTCGAGGAAGGAATCAGCGGCGCCGACGAAGGTGGTCTTGTCGGGGTCGACGCCCAGCGGGTCAACGGCGGCGGGAACGGCGGCGGCCTCCAGGGCAGGCGGCGGCGCCTCGTACACCACGGTGCGCGTGGCCGTGGCGTCGGCATCGTCCTCGCGCTCGATGTCCACGCGGTAGACGAAGTGGCTGCCGCCGAATGCAATCACATCGCCGGGCTCCAGCCGCACAGCCTGGTCCTCGAGCCGCACGCCGTTGACGAAGGTGCCGTTGGTGCTGCCCAGGTCCTCCAGCCACGGCGACCCCGCCTTCAGGAACAGGTGCGCGTGGCGGCGCGAGAGGTAGTTGACCTGATGCGGATAGTCGTCGCGATAGCGTGCAAACGTGTCATCGGCCTTGCTGACCAGGAACGGGAAACCCGCGACGACCACCGGCTGCAGGCCGATTTCCGGCCGGATCGGCGCGAGCGTGACTGCCAGGCGCGGCGGCTCCGGGGTCGGCGGGCGGGGATAGACGCGCACGCGGTACGACAGCGCCGCGCCAAAGCTCACCTCGTCGCCATCGCGCAGCAGTGCCGGCTGCTTGACCACCGCATCGCCATTCACGCGCGTGCCGTTCTTGCTGCCGAGGTCCGCCACGTAGACCGCGCCGTCCTCGGCAAAGATGCGCGCATGGCGGCGCGAAAGTACCGAGACCGTCTCCGCCGGATAGGCGACGAACGGCGCCTCGCCGCGGCCGATGGCGAACAAATCCTCCCCGATCCGGATCTCGCCGAGTTCGGGCCGGGACACGGGCATCAGCAGGACGTCGAACGCCTGCCCCGTTCTCACCGGCATTTCCATGATCAGGGCATCGTCGCGCGTCATGTTTCAACGGAACCAACAGTCGGGCCGGTGGCGCTGTGCCGCGCATGGCCGGATGGGCCGGCCATGGGGGTACGGGAGGTCACGCGTATGAACATAGTAGGCCACGCTTTTCGGGAGTCAATCCGCTGCGGTGCAGCGTTGCGCGAACGCACGCGGCAGGCGGGTTTCAAGGTTGAAACGCTTTGTGCGCGCGTGCGGCTAAGGCGCTACGTTCGCTGTCGTATTCGCACCGTTGGATGGCGCGGCATTGCTGACGGTGGTGCTCGGCCAGCCGCCACCGAGTGCCTTGTACAGCGTGACGGTATCGGCCAGGATTTGTTGGTGCGCCCCCAACAACGCCAGTTGCGCCTGGAGCAGCGAACGCTCGGTCTCGAAGACCTCCAGCTGTGACGCAATCCCTTCCTTGGCCTGTGCCTCGATCTGGGTGGAGACCACGCGCAGCTGATCCACCTGCTGCTGGAGTTCGATGCGCTGCCGCTTGTGGGCATCCACATTGACCAGCGCACTCTCCACTTCCTCGAACGCCGTCATGACCGTGCGGCCGTACTCGTTCTCCACCACGCCGATATTGGCTTCAGTGGTCTTCACGCGGGCGCGCACGTTGGGGTCGAGCATCGGCAGGTTGATGCTCGGCATGAAGCCGAAAGTGAAGGACTTGAGCAGGTCGGACAGCGCGAAACTGGCCGTGCCGCCGCGCGCCGTGAGGCTGATGCTGGGCAGCTGGGCGAGCCGGGCCTGGCCGACGACGTTGTACGCGGACAGCACGCGGTACTCGGCGGCGACGATGTCCGGGCGGCGTGCCAGCAACTGCGACGGCAGCCCGGCCGGCACGACGGGCAGCTTGACCCGATCCTGCAATCGGCCGGCCGGCACCTTGAAGTCGCCGGCGGGCACGCCGACCAGCGTGCCCAGTGCGTTCTCGGCCACGTCGCGCGAGCGGCGCAGCTCGATCAAATCCTTGTTGAGACGGTTGATTTCCGCCTGCTGCTGCATCACGCGGATCTGCGGCAGCAGCCCGTTGGCGAGCATCGCCTTGTAGGTGGTCAGGATGTCGTTGTTGCGCGACACGGTGAGCCGCTGCTGGGCGATCTGCTCGTCGAGCTGGAGCAGCGTGAAGTACGTGATCGACACATCGGACACCAGCGCCAGGTAGCCTGCGCGCCAGTCCGCCTCGGAGGCGCGGTACTCGGCGGTCTGGGCCTGCACGCCCTTTTCCACCTTGCCCCAGATATCGATGTCCCAGTTGACCGTGGCGCCCAGGTTGAAGGTGCGCGTCATGGCCTGGCCGGTGGTCTTGTCGAAACTCGCGCCGGCGCCGATATCGAACACGGGCAGCGCGCCGGCACGGGCTTCGCCAATCTGCGCGCTCGCCACGCGGATACGTGCGGCCAGCACGCGGATGTCGTAGTTGCCGGCCAGCGCCTTGGCCACCAGTTCATCGAGATAGGGGTCGCCGAAGCCTTGCCACCAGTTCGGCACGATGGTCTCGGCCGGCGATACGGTGATCGACTCCGTGCGCGACCAGTCCGCCTTGGCCGGCGTTTCCGGGCGCTTGTACTCGGGGGGGCGAAAATCGGCGCAACCCGCCATCAGCAGCGCGCAGAGCGCGGCGGCAACAGGTTTGGCCAGTGCGGGGGCCGGGGCGAAAGCGAACACGATGACTTCCTGCATGGAACGCCGTCGGACTCGTGCTGCCTGCCGTGGCGCTCGACTGTATTGTGGTGCGAAGCGGAGCCAGCTCCAACCTCGACATGTGTGCGGGGCGAAAAAAAAGGCGCCGGGACGGAGGGGTCCCCGGCGCAATGCTCCCCGTGCGGCTTGGGGCACCGTCGTTCGCGGTGCCCTGCCGATCTGAACCGGCGATAAATCAGAACACGTTGTTCGAGGCGGTCTGCGAGGTCGTCACCGTGTTCTTCAGGTGCTCCTGGAAGGCCGAGCCGTTGCCGAACAGGTTGTTGACTTCCTGCATTTGCTGGTTGCTCTGGTTGATCGTCGTGGTCTTGTCGAAGTCGATCTTCACCGGGTGATAGATCGAGGTGTAGGGGGCGAAGAGGCCGAGGCCGCCAGATACGGCGCTCATCTTCTTGGCGTCAAGGGTTTCGGTCGAGGACAGGTCTTGGATGGTCAGCGTGGTCATTTCAATTCTCCTAGAGAGGAAGAGGTAAGGCTTGGTTGGGTTGAGCATCGGGTTGGTGTCGCGCTCGGTTGTCATATCGCAGCAAGCGTGCCAGCCCGTGCCAGAAGACCGAAAAAAACCCGCCAGCGCCGGCGGGTCAAGGCTTTGCAGATGAGCGCGTCACACGGCATGGGGGGTGGCGGGGCCCCGGCCTGTTGGTGGCGGCACAACGGATGCGGGCCAACTGTCTGGCTGGCGCCAACATCGCGGACGAAAAAAAGGCGCGCATCGCTGCGCGCCCCGTGGAGCAGGCGTTCCGCCCGCCTACTTCACATAGATCGTGATCTTCTTCGAGTACACCGGCGGACTGGTCGGGATGTGCTTCTCGTCGCCCATCAGCAGTTGCAGCGTGTGCTTGCCCGGCGCCAGCTCCACCGTGGTCTCGGTCTCGCCCGCGCCGAAGTGCAGGTGGTTGCGGTCGTTCGGAATCTCCTTGTCCATCGGCGGCAGGTCCACATCGATCAATAGATGGTGGTGGCCGGTGTTCGGGAACTTGACGTCCTTGGGCGCCACGCCCATGTTGCGCAGCCCGAACCAGACCTTGACCGGCTTTCCGGCTGGCAGGGTCTGGTTGTTGTTCGGATAGCCGATATAGAGATAGGCGTTCTTCGGCGCCGGCGTGGGGCCGCTGGCCGGGGTGGCCCCCGCGGCCGATGCCGCCGTGCCGCCATGCGCGGCATGGCCGGCCGAGCCGGCGGGCGCCGAGGCATCGGCGGCCATGGCACTGCCTGCCCACAGACAGCCGGCGGCAAGAACGATCACTGCGGCGACTGGCTTCGTCATGGCTTCCCTCCCCTGCGCGGCGATCATCGCGAATGTGCGCTCACCGCACGGTGATCGTGATCTTCTTCGAATAAATCGGCGGATCGAACGGCACGTGCTTGCTGTCGCCCAGCAGCAGCTGCAGCGTGTGCTTGCCTGGCGGCAGTTCGATGCGCGCGTCGGTCTCGCCCGCGCCGAAATGCAGGTGGTTGCGGTCGTTGGGAATTTCCTTGTCCATCGGCGGCAATTCGGCGTCGATCAGCAGGTGATGGTGGCCGCAGTTGGGGCGCTCGACACCCTTCGGACAGACGCCCATACCCTTCAGGCCCATGCGGACCCAGAGCTTGCCGCCGTCGATGACGGCGCCGTCGCCGGGCCAGATGATGTACGTCTCGGCGTTCTTCGGGGCGGGGGTCAGCGGCGTGGCAATGGTGGCGTAGGCAGCCAGTCCCGTGGCAAGCACGGCGGCCGCGAGCACGCGGAGCGGGGATCGTCTGGACATACGCGGCTCCTCCCGGAGATCTGTCCGCTTCACACGGTGCCCGCGCGGGGACACCGGCGAGGCGAGCGGGCAGCGGATCTTGATTAGTGTTGTGGCGGCAGTGCGCTCGGCGATGTGTCCTCAAGCGTAGGTCGGAAGATCGGAAAAAGCGAACGGAAGCTAACCGGGCGGCCTGGCACGGCGCGGCGACCTTTCACGCCACACCTGCTGTGCTATCTTGAAACGAGCCGGATTGCGTCACGGCAACTCCACACCGCGCGCTGCGCAGCACCCACGGGGCCTGAATATGTGGCGGAAAACTCTTGTCGTGTCATGGATTGGCAGTGCTTTGCTCGGGGGCGGCGCGTTCTGTGGCGCCCTCGGTGTGGCGGGTACGATGTTCGCCACGTCGGCCAGCGCCGGCATCCTGCCGAAGAACAGTGACGAGCAGTACGAACTGTCGTTCTGGGACTCCATCAAGAACAGTAACTACGCGAGCGACTACGAGGCGTATCTGAAGCAATACCCGAACGGGCGATTCGCGGCGCTCGCCAAGTCTCGCATCGAGCGCATCAAGGCCACGTCTCCCGCCCAGCCCGCCAAGCCCGAGCCGAAGGTGGAAGCCAAGCCGGCCCCGACGCCCACCCCGGCGCCGACACCCGCCCCGCCGCCTGCCGCACGCGCCCCGGCCACACCCGCCACACCGCCCGCCACGCCACCCACCGCCAACCAGCCGCGCTCGCGCAGCGGCGGGCCCATCGCGCAGGGCACCGTGACCTATGCGAACGAAGGCAAGGAAGGCGCCCCCGCCACCGCGCCGGCCAAGCCGGCCGAAGCCAAGGGCGGCGAGATCCGTGACTGCCCGGCCTGCCCGGTACTCGTCAGCGTCAGCCCGGGCGGCTTCACGATGGGCAGCAGCACCAGCGACCCCGCCGAGCGTCCGCCGCACCGCGTGACCATCAGCCAGCCGTTCGCCATCGGCAAGTTCGAGGTGACCGTCGAGCAATGGAATGCCTGTGCCGATGCCAACGGCTGCCCGCGCATCGCCACCAATCCTGCCGAAGCGAAGGCCGCCCCGGTGCGCGACGTGAGCTGGGATGACACCCAGCAGTACCTCGCCTGGCTCACGAAGACCACCGGCAAGACCTATCGCCTGCCCACCGAGGCCGAATGGGAGTACGCAGCGCGCGGCGGCACCAGCTCCGCCTACTGGTGGGGCGACCAGATGCGCAAGGGCAACGCCAACTGCAAGGACTGCGGCGAGCCGTGGAGCGATGCCGCGCCGGCCAACGTCGGCTCGTTCGCGGCCAATCCGTACGGCCTGCATGACATGAACGGCAGCGTCTGGGAATGGGTGGGCGACTGCTGGCACAGTTCGTACAAGAACGCACCGGTCGATGGCCGCGCCTGGGACGAGGCGGCCTGCACCGCGCGTGTGATCCGCGGCGGCTCCTGGCGGGAGGGGGCGACCTACATGGTGTCTTCCACGCGCTTCAAGTACAGCACCAGCGTGCGCCAGTCGCAGAACGGCTTCCGCGTGGCGCGGGACATGAAGTAGTGGACTTGAAGTAGCGGGCTAGCGGGCGCTGGTCGAAATCTGCACGAGGTCCGCGCTGATGCGGTCCCGGCCGTACTTGCCGGCCATCTGCGCGAGCGGCTTGTCGAGCGCCCGCAGGTATTCCTGCCGGGTCTCGAACTCGGGCCGGCGCGACTCGAACAGCGGCGCCGGGGTGGTCAGCAGCACCACCAGTTCCGTGCCGAATGGCCGCGAGACCACCCACTCCCCCGCCTCCCCGATCGTGGCGCTATAACTGGCCGGCGCCTGGTGCCCCGGAATGCGCTTGCTGGGCACAAGGTGAGCCACCTTGCCATCGACGACGAAGTAATCGACGTAGACATAGGTCTCCTGCCCCGGCGTGTTCAGGTCCATGATCAGCGGCGTGCCTTCGGTCAGCTTGTCGCTGCCCCGGGTGCGCACCACGGCACCGCCAGGCTTGTGCCCGGACCAGTACGGCGCCACCAGGCGCACCACATCGCACTTGTCGGCGGCAAGCGGCTGGGCATCGAATTTCAGGGATTTCACACCGGGGATGGCGTTCAACTGGTCTCGCAGTTTGCGCGTGACCGTATCCGCGACGTAGCCCTCCACACGCAGCGTGCCGCCATCGACGGCAGCCGTGAGCAGCGAGCAAGGCGCGGCTGCCAGCACGGGGGTGACGGCCTGCAGCGTGAGCTTGGGTTCGGGGGCTTTTGGTGCCTCGGCAGCTTTCGGGGGTGCAGCGGTTTTCGGCGGCTCGGCTTTCGGCGGCTCGACAGCGGCCGGCTCGGTCGTGCTGGCCTGGGTGGCTTCCGTCGGTT
Source organism: Cupriavidus sp. 01L43 (assembly GCF_056399925.1). Lineage (NCBI taxonomy): Bacteria > Pseudomonadati > Pseudomonadota > Betaproteobacteria > Burkholderiales > Burkholderiaceae > Cupriavidus > Cupriavidus sp. 01L43. The sequence goes on along the minus strand of NZ_JBFTSH010000001.1, from coordinate 312,100 downwards.
CCTTCGGCTGGGCCCCCATGCGCCACACGTAGTAGCCCAGTCCCGCCACGAACGCGGCGCCCGCCAGCACGCCGCCTATCGCCATCGGCACGCTCGACGTCGGCCGCGCCGGCTCGGCGCCCAGCCCTTCCAGGAAGCGCTTCACGGTGGGCGTGCGCGTGGCCCGGTCCAGCGAGAGCGCCTGGCGCAGCGTCTTCCACTGGTTGCGGCTGAGCACCTTCGGCGGCGTCGGCTTCATGTGCGAGGCGCGCGCCTGGTTGGCCGACATCCGCTCGTACGGATGCTTGCCGGTCAGCAGCTCATAGGTCACGCAACCCAGCGCGTAGATATCGTCACGCGGATCGGGCTCGCGGTGCTCGAACATCTCCGGGCTGGCGTAGGCCGGCGTCATGCCGCCCAGCGAGCCGGGATCGAACACGGTCTGGTCCGCGTCATCGGTCGGCTGCTGGAAGCCGCGCGCGATGCCGAAGTCGATCACCTTGACCTCGCCACGATCGGTCAGGAACACATTGGCCGGCTTGAAATCGCAATGCACGAAGCCGCGCTCGTGTGCATAGGCCAGCGCCCGGCCCATGCCGACGATGATCGGCAGCGCCTTGGCGTACGGCAGGCCGGCGAAATCCGGCGCGCGCAGCACGCGGTTGAKGGACTTCCCGGACAGATATTCCATGGTCAGGAAGACTGTCGGGCCATCGCGGTCGAAGTCGTAGACGGTGACGATATTCCGGTGCGCCAGCGTCTGCGCCTTGCGCGCCTCCCGCTGCAAGGCCATCAGGGACTTGGGGTGCCCGCTGAACTGGAGGTTCAGCACCTTGATGGCGATATAGGGCTTGCGGTCCGACGCCTCGAGCTTGCGCAGGTCGAGCGCCTTGTAGACCGTGCCCATGCCGCCGATGCCCAGGCATTCCTCGAGCACGAAGCGGCCGTTGAGGGTATCGCCAACGCCCTTGCTGGCCCCGGCGGTGACATAGCCACCGGTGTTGCCCGTGCTGCCGGTGTTGCCGCTGTGGCCCGCGGAGGGATGGGAGGAGGCGGAAGGCGACGTGGGCGAAGACGAAGACGAGGACGATGGCGATGGGGGCGCGCTGCGGTCCATCGGATCGGGCGCCATGCGGGTTTCCTCGCCCAGCGGCTCACGCATGGCGTCCCCGATCGGGTCGAACTGCGTGGCCACGCGCGACTCGATGCGGCGCATCACCTCGGCATAGACGCCAGGCGGCAGCGGCGCGCGCGTGTGTTCTTCACTGAGCACGCGGGCGAGCTGGGTCGGCTGTGTCTGGTCGTCCTGGAGGGCCAGGTCGACTGACGCAAGGAACTCGTCACGCGAGAGGCCACCGCGCTGGAAGTTGCGTATCAGGTCGGTCAGGCTAGACATCAAATGCGATCCCGACGAGTGGTTGCGGACCGGCGATGCCGCTACGTCACGAACCATCGCCCACGATGGATACTAGTGCGCACTCTGTCCAACCGCAAACCCGGTACTGCCCGGGTCGTTGGCCCCGCCCCGACAGGCACGGCCGATCTGTTGGCGGCAATCCACCACTCTCCCCTGCCAGCGGCACCGCGCGCCGGCACCGTGCCAGCCCCGACCTCCCCGCAACGCCTTATCCCACGCGGTTTCCCAACTTTTTTCGATGTGCCGGGCCTGCGCTGGCACGCTTGCTGCGATATGACAACCGAGCGCGACACCAACCCGATGCTCAACCAACCACCAAGCTTCACCCTTCCTCTCTAGGAGAACTGAAATGACCACGCTGACCATCCAAGACCTGTCCTCGACCGCAACCCTCGACGCCAAGAAGATGAGCGCCGTATCCGGCGGCCTCGGCCTCTTCGCCCCCTACACCTCGGTCTACAGCCCGTTCAAGCTGTCCATCGACAAGCACACCGAGATCAACCAGCAAAACCAGCAAATGCAAAGCGTGACGAGCGCGTTCGGCAACGGCTCGGCCTTCCAGGACCACATGAAGAACACCGTGACGACCTCGCAGACGGCCAGCAACAACGTGTACGGCCCGGTCTGAGCCCAACGGTCCCGGATCAAGGAGTCCATCATGTCTTCGATCATCGTGCGCGACCTTGCCGCCAGCAAGGAACTCGACCGCAAGTCCCTGTGCGCCATCCGTGGCGGCAATAGCTGGCTCGCCAAGGCCGGCAACATGGGCCCGCTGGCCAACGTCAACATCAACATCAACCAAAGCGTGCAGCAGCTGCAGCAGGTGAACGTGGCTGCGTTCAACAACAACACGCTGGTCGGCGTGGACCTGGGCAACATCAAGCTCGGCGTCAACCCGTCGCAGTGGGGCGGCAACTGGGCGGCGGCCTGACCGGCCACCCTCCAGTGGCGGTGCCGCCACGGCGGCACCGCTGGCCTATACTGAATCGGGCCCGCGCCTGCCCCGGCGCCGCCCGGCCGGCCCCAAACAGACCGGCCATGGCCAGGCCCAAAAGCTGGAGAACGCCATGGCAGTAATCGTCATCAAGGATTTGACGGAGAACATGGACCTCGACCGCGAGGCCATGACCGCCATCACGGGCGGTGCCCGCACCGGAGGCGGCCGCCACTGGCAGGCCCACCGACGTGCGCAGGCGCGCCTGATCCAGTATCCGGAAGGCTTCCCGGGCCAGCCCGAAGCGTCCGGACAGCATGCAGGGCAGGAACGGGTGACCGGGAAGCTGTCGCGCAAATAGGCGCGATACGCCCCGGCAGACAAAGCAAGGCAGTCGCTGCAAAGAAAAGCCCGCCAGACAACTGGCGGGCTTTGGTTGCGGACGGGCCCGGACCACCTGGGTCAACGTCGCCGGCGAATTCCGGTCATTCCTGAGCCAAGCATGTTTTCCCATGGTTCCGCCCATGACGCGGACGTCCATCCGGACCACCCGGATAGTCGAAGAAAACCTGGCAGTGGCATCAATGACCGCAATGCCGGGGGCGAGCGGCAAGCTAACCTTGCCGAAGGCGAATCATCGGGAACGATGGGTGTCCGCCCCATGCGGGCATGGATTGCTCGCGCTCTGAGTATAGGCAGGACGCCCCCGCTTTCAAGCGAGACGCATTCGCAAGTGGCGCCGGATGATTGCCGTGATCCATATGTGCGCGACACATCTCGTTACGTTTCGCACTGCAACAAAAATTTAATTGTTCTGCTATACTGCGCGCCGTGAGTTTCGCACTGTGAGTTCCGCAAAACGCCCGGCAATCCTGCCATGGCGTACCCGCTACCTCCCAAGCTCTGCACCCCGCCTCTGTCCTCCAGATGTTCCGTGACAGGTGTTGGCCAGAACGCACCGCTCACCAGACGTCGCCTCGTCTCCGATCCTGATGAACAGCCTGTTTGCCTGCGCTGTTTGCCTGCCAGGGATTAGTAGCCGGTTTATTTAAAAAACCAGCCGCCCACCCTGCCTGCCGCCGTGTTGCCAGCTGAGTCTGTCGAACGGCCTACCGATTGGCGCCGAAGCCTTTTTTAAGACTTTGCACTGCGCCCACCCCTTTGCGCATGACCGCGGGGGTGCCATGCATATTTAATAAGCACGACATGACCCAGCACGATTTCCGTGCGGAGCAATCTTTTGCCTCCGCCACCGACGCATCCGCCACGCCCGCCGACATCAGCCCGCTCGACAAGCTCGACGCCATGCTGACCGCCGGTGACGCGCCCGAAGCGTCCGCAGCACCCGCCCAGGCAGCCCAGCCCGTCGACATCGCCGAAAACGGCTTTGCCAAGCTCGGTCTGGACGAAGCCATCCTGCGCGCCCTCTCCGAACTGAACTACCTCACGCCGACGCCGGTGCAGGCCCAGGCCATTCCCCAGTTCCTGGCCGGCCGTGACCTGCTGGTCTCGAGCCAGACCGGCTCGGGCAAGACCGCCGCGTTCATGCTGCCCGCCATCCAGCGCATCAGCGAGAAGGCGGCCCCGAATCGTCCGCGCAGCGACGAACCCGTCAAGCGCATGAAGGGCAAGCGCCCCCGTCCGTCGCCGGCCCAGCCGTCGCTGCTGGTGCTCACGCCGACACGTGAACTGGCCCTGCAGGTGACCGAGGCTGCCGCCAAGTACGGCCGCCATCTGCGCCGCATCGTCTGCGCCAGCATCCTGGGCGGCATGCCCTACCCGAAGCAGCTGGCCATGCTGTCGAAGATGCCTGACATCCTCGTGGCCACGCCGGGCCGCCTGCTCGATCACATCGAGGCCGGCCGTATCGACCTGTCCGCACTCGACATGCTCGTGTTCGACGAAGCCGACCGCATGCTGGACATGGGCTTTGCCGATGACATCGACGCCATCGTCGCGGCCACGCCGTCCACGCGCCAGACGCTGATGTTCTCGGCCACGCTCGACGCCCGCATCGCCCAACTGGCCTCGCGCCAGCTGCGCGACCCGCAGCGCATCGAGATCGCCGCCGTCCGCGCCGACCAGAGCAACATCGAGCAGCGCCTGCACTTCACCGACGACATGTCGCACAAGGAGCGCCTGCTGGATCACCTGCTGCGCGACGCCTCGCTCAAGCAAGCCATCGTCTTCACGGCGACCAAGCGCGATGCCGATTCACTGGCCGAACGTCTTTCGGACACCGGTTTCTCGGCCGGCGCCCTGCATGGCGACATGACCCAGGGTGCGCGTAACCGCACGCTGACCGCCCTGCGCCGCGGCAACATCCGCGTGCTGGTGGCGACCGATGTGGCCGCACGCGGTATCGACGTGCCCGACATCACCCACGTGGTGAACTTCGACCTGCCCAAGCAGGCGGAAGACTACGTGCACCGTATCGGCCGTACCGGCCGTGCCGGCCGCTCGGGTATCGCGATCAACCTCGTGAACCATGGCGACATGTTCCAGTGGAAGCGCATCGAGCGCTTCACCAACCACCGCATCGACGCGTCGGTGATCGAAGGCCTCGAGCCGCGTCGCCAGCCCAAGCCGCGTTCGAACTTCGGCGGCAAGCCGGGCGGCAGCGGCGGCGGCTACCGTGGTAACAGTGGCACCGGCGGCGGTTATCGCGGCGGCAACAGCGGTAGCGGCGGTGGCTACCGCGGCAATGGCGGCACCGGCGGCGAGCGCAGCTTCGGCGACCGCAAGTTCGGCGGCGGCGAAAGCCGTGGCTTCGGCGATCGCGGCGGCTTCGGCAACCGTGAAGGCTTTGGTAATCGCGAAGGCTTCGGCAACCGTGAAGGCGCTGCGGCGGCACCGCGCGACGGCAACCGTGGCTTCGGCGACCGTGGCCAGCCGCAACAGCGTCCGTTCGGCGGCGAGCAGCAACGCAGCTTCGGCGGCGAGCGCTCGTTCGGCGACCGCAGCTTCGGCAACCGCGAAGGTTTCGGTAACCGCGAAGGCGCGAACCGTGGCGGCTTCGGCGGCAACCGTGAAGGCGGCGCTCCGCGCGACGGCAACCGCGGCTTCGGCGATCGCGGCGGCTTCGGCGGCCAGCGCAACGGCAACACCCGCTCGCGCTACGAGCGTTGATCGGCTGACCGGGTGACCGGTCGCTACGATCCATGAAGAACGGCACCCTCGGGTGCCGTTTTTTTTTGCCTGCGTGCGATGGAATCGACGTCCGGGCCTACACCGCGCAGGACCGGAAGCCGACGAAGGAGACATCGTCCTCGGGCAGCAGCGCCGTGCGCGCCCGGGTATGGCGCTGGCGCGCCGGGCTCGCGAACGAGACGCCGCGCACGGCCTGGTGCGTGCCGAAGCGTCCCACCAACTCCAGGTCAGCCGGCTGCGCCACAAAGCCCGAGTAGGGCTCGTAGGGTGTGGCCGTCCACTCGCGCAGCGCGCCCCATTGCAGGCCACGATTCTGCGTGGCTGCCAGCTCCCACTCCACTTCCTGCGGCAGCCGCCGGCCGGCCCAGACGCACCATGCCTGCGCCTCGAACAGCGTGACGTGGCGCACCGGCTCGTCGGGATTGAGCGTGCGCTCCGCGCCGAAGCGCGACACCATCCACGCCCGCGTGACCAAGTGGCGCGACCAGTAACGCGGCGCCGAGCGCTCCTGCGTCATCAGCCATTGCCGCCCCGCCGCCGACCACCACGACGGGTGCTCGTAGCCGTGGTCTTCGACAAACTCAAGAAATTGCGCATTGGTGACCAGCGCGCCGTCCATATCGAACGCGGGCACATAGGTCTGCTGGGCCGGCAGCTCGTCCGGCAGCGCGAGGCCGTCCGGGTCATGCCAGCCCTGCGTGAAGCGGCCGCCCGGGAAGTGCAGCGTGCCGTTGTGCGAGACGGAGATCGACGGGCCCACGGCAGCCGGCTCGGCCGGCGCCATGCCCAGCGCCTGAAGCAGCGCGGCGATGGTCTCGCCCTGGGCATCCTCATGGAACAGCGCCCGGCGAAACGGATAGAGCGTGACATCTTCGTCGTCGGGCAACAGGGCGATGCGGCGCAGCAGGCCGTCCAGCACCTGCGTGGCGTACTGCTTCACGCGTGCGACATCGGGCAGCACGATTTCCCAGCGCTCGTCCGGGCCGATGCGGTCCGGGTCGAACCATTCATCGGCGCCGTCGAGCAGCGACGGCTCACTGGCCACCGGCAGCCGCACCCCACCCCGTTCGAGATGGCGCACGCCGCGCAGGCACCACCATTCGGCATGCCAGGCGATGTGACCGAGGGTCCACAGCGGCGGATTGCAGTCGTACTGGCGCGTGACCATCCAGCCCTTGCGGGTCTGGCCGAAGGCTGCCAGCCACGCCAGCGTGCGATTGCGCGACTCCACCAGCGCCTGCGCCAGCCCTTCGCGCGGCAGCCGGCGCGCGTCAGCCCACGTCGCCTTGCCGCCAGTGAAGTGAAGATCGGGAAGCATGGAGAAGCCGCTCATCGACAGATCCGTGACAGAAGGTAAAAGGGATGCCGGGGCCACCGGCTGCGCGCATTATGACACTGGCGCGACGATGGCCCTTCCCGGGCATTCAATCCCCTGCTTGGGCTGCGGCTTCTGTCGCGGACCCGGCCGCGACGGTCAGCCGCGCGCGTGGAACACCGCGAACCAGCCGTTCGGGTCGGTCCAGCACACCGGATCGGTGAAGCCGGCCGACTCGAGCAGGATCGAGAAGTCCTCCGGACGATACTTATAGGAATCCTCCGTATGGATCTGCTCCCCGGCCGCGAAGCGCCGCTCGCCGTCGGCCCAGCGCACGGTTACGTCGCGCGTGGCCTCCAGATGCATCTGCACGCGCGAGGACCGGGCGTCGAAGCTGGCCGCATGGCGCCAGTCGTCAAGCGCGAAGTCGCTGCCAAYGATGCGGTTCAGGTTGCGCAGCACGTTGCGATTGAACGCGGCGGTCACGCCGAGGGCGTCGTCATAGGCCGACACCAGCGTCGCAGAATCCTTGAACAGATCCACGCCGATCAGTACGCCGTCGCCGCGCCCGGCCGCCGCGCGCAGGCGCTGGAGCAGCGCGAGCGCCTCGATCGGGGCGAAGTTGCCAATGCTGGAGCCGGGATAGAAGAACAGCCGCCGCCCGCGCCGGACGCCGCTGGGCAGGTCGAGCGGGCCGCAGAGGTCCGCGCCCAGGCCCAGCATCGGAATATGCGGATTCTGCTGTTGCAGGCCGGTCAGCGTGCCGCGCAGGAACTCCACGGAAATATCGAGCGCCACGTACTGCGCTGGCTGGAGGCTGGGGAACAGCCGCGCGGCCTTCTCGCAGTTGCCCGCACCGAGGTCGATCAGCACGCAGCCGCTGCCGGCGCGCGCCGCAATGGCGGGCGCCGAGGTGGCGAAGATCGATGCTTCGGTGCGCGTGGGGTAGTACTCGGGCAGGTCGGTAATCGCCTCGAACAGCCGGGAACCGAGCACATCGTAGAAAAACTTCGGACTGATGCTGGCCGGATGCCGGGTCAGGCCAGCGACGATCTCGGCGCGCAGGGCGCCGCTGTCCTCGTGGTACTGCTGGACGAATTCGGGCTGGAGCGCCGCCGGGGCATGGCCATTGCCATTGACGATGACCGGGGATGGCTCGGGCGCGAGTGTGGGGGCGGGGGCGTGGTGGTTGTGATTGGCTTTGGAGAGAGGTCGAGTTGGGTTCAGTGGTGTCGTAACAGCCGGCATGACGCTTCCTTGTTGTCGATGGGGCACTACGTGAATCCCTCAAAACCGCCATGGCTAGCGCCAGGCGACCGTCATCGGAGTCCGCGCCTGTGCAGTCTGACGCGCACCGGCCGAAGCCAGTCCCAATAGGATAGGTGCATATCGATATGCGTGCAGGATGCCTTGCATCGACTTACATCCGCTGACAATGTCGAAATCTCCACCCAAAAGCCTCATGTTAGATACATTCAAATGGCATGTAGGCTGCACAACATTTTTCCTCGCATTTCGCTTATAATCCCGCCCAGCGCGACCGCTCATGCAGTATCTGCGGACGCGTCCCTTCAAAGGGGAGTAGCTTGGGGGCCATTGCCCTTAGCACAATCGTCATTCCGAGACGCGACCCGTCTCCGGTTGTGCTGACCCTGCCGCGCATTCCGCGTCTGTGTGTCGAGCAAGACCTTTGCAACCTGGTTTCACGTTGCAAAGGCGTTTCCAACTCCCGTGCTTCGTGATCTCAGGTGAACAAAAACCCTTGCGGGCCAAATTGGCTTGCAGCTATTCGTTCGTACCCGAGGAGAGTTCATGGAGTGGTTCACCGATTTGTTCACGATGCAGTTTCTGACGGCGCTGCTGTCCATCGTCGTCATTGACCTGGTGCTGGCCGGGGACAATGCCATCGTGATCGCCCTGGCGGCGCGCAACCTGCCGCCGCATCTGCAGAAGAAGGCCATTGTCTGGGGTACCGTCGGCGCCGTAGTGGTCCGTTCGGCCATGACCATCGGCGTGGTCTGGCTGCTCAAGATCCCTGGCCTGATGCTGGTGGGTGGCCTGGCGCTGGTCTGGATTGCCTACAAGCTGCTGGCCGCCGAGGAAGATGGCGACGAGCACGGCGGCGGCGCCACCACGCTGGTGGGCGCGATGAAGACCATCATCATCGCCGACGCGGTGATGGGCGTGGACAACGTGCTGGCCGTAGCCGGCGCCGCGCACGGCAGCTTCCTGCTGGTGGTGCTGGGCCTGCTGATCAGCATCCCGATCGTGGTCTGGGGCTCGACGCTGGTGCTGAAGCTGATGTCGCGCTTCCCGATCATCATCTACCTGGGCGCCGGCGTGCTGGCCTTCACGGCTGTGCACATGATCGTCAAGGAGCCGCTGATCAAGACGTACTTCGAGACGCATTCGATCGTGCAGCTTGGCCTCTATGTGCTGATCATCGGCGGCGTGCTGGGCGCGGGCTACCTGACGCAGAAGCGTCGCGTGCGCACTACCCCGGCCGAAAGCCACTGACGCCAGTCAGACCCCGGCGCGCGGCAGCCCCCTGCCGCGGCGCAGCAAAAGACCGCCTCCGGGCGGTCTTTTGCTTTGCGGGTAAAATCCCCGCTCGGGCGCCCCCGGGCGCCGACATCACTTTCTCCCCGCCCTCGCTTCCAAGCCGATGAAACAGTATCTCGACTTCATGCGCCATGTTTACGAGCATGGCACCGACAAGGCCGACCGCACCGGCACGGGCACCCGCTCGGTGTTCGGCTACCAGATGCGCTTCGACCTGAACGAGGGCTTCCCGGTGGTCACCACCAAGAAGCTGCACCTGAAGTCCATCATCCACGAACTGCTGTGGTTCCTCCAGGGCTCGACCAACATCGCCTACCTGAAGGAACACGGCGTGACGATCTGGGACGAGTGGGCCGACCAGAACGGCGAACTCGGCCCGATCTACGGCTACCAGTGGCGCGCCTGGCCGACGCCGGACGGCCGCCACGTGGACCAGATCGCCGACCTGATGCAGCAGATCCGCAACAACCCGGACTCGCGCCGCCTGATCGTCTCGGCCTGGAACGTCGGCGAGATCCCGCAGATGAAGCTGCCCCCCTGCCACGCGTTCTTCCAGTTCTACGTGGCCGACGGCAAGCTGTCCTGCCAGCTCTACCAGCGCAGCGCCGACATCTTCCTCGGCGTGCCGTTCAACATCGCCAGCTACGCGCTGCTGACGCACATGATCGCGCAGCAGGCCGGCCTGGCCGTGGGCGACTTCGTCTGGACCGGCGGCGACTGCCACATCTACAACAATCATTTCGAGCAGGTGGAAACCCAGTTCGCGCGCGCGCCGATGAAGCTGCCGACGCTCCAGATCCAGCGCAAGCCGGACAGCATCTTCGACTACAAGTACGAGGATTTCGCGCTGGTGGGCTATGAATCGCACCCCGCGATCAAGGCGCCGGTGGCCGTATGACGCTGCTGACCCTGATCGTCGCCCGGGCACGCAACGGCACCATCGGCCGCGACAACACGCTGCCGTGGCGCCTGCCGGAAGACCTCCAGCATTTCAAGCGTACGACGATGGGCGCGCCGGTCGTCATGGGCCGCAAGACGTGGGATTCCATCGGCCGACCGCTGCCGKGGCGCCGCAATATCGTGGTGAGCCGGAACCGGGACCTGAAGCTGGAAGGCGCCGAGGTGGTGGCATCGCTCGAAGACGCCCAGCGGCTCTGCGTGGGCGTGGAGCAGGTCTTCCTGATTGGCGGCGCGCAGCTCTACGCCGAGGCGCTGCCCAGCGCGGACCGGCTGATCGTTACCGAGATCGACGCCGACGTAGCCGGCGACGCGTTCTTCCCGGCCGTGGACCGGACCCGCTGGATCGAACTGACCCGCGAGACGCATCACTCCGAGGCCAACCAGTTCGACTACGCGTTCGTGACGTACGAACGGCCGCCTTCCGGCGAAGAGTAAGCCGAGGCTGCAAAAAAAACGGCAGGGTTCAAACCCTGCCGTTTTTCGTTGGGCGATCCAGCCCCAGTCCCCAGCCGGTCAGTTCCCGGCGATCGTCATCTGTTCGATCAGGATCGAGCCGGTTTCCTTGGTGCCGCGCACCAGCGAGTCCGCGCCGATGGCCACGATCTGCTTGAACATCTCGACCATGCTGCCGGCAATCGTGATTTCTTCCACCGGATACTGGATCACGCCGTTTTCCACCCAGTAGCCCGACGCGCCGCGCGAGTAATCGCCCGTCACGTAGTTCACGCCCTGCCCCATCAGCTCCGTCACCAGCAGGCCGGTGCCCATTTTCTTGAGCATGCCGGCGAAGTCGTCGCCCGGCTGGGTCAGGGTGCTGGTCAGCTTCAGGTTGTGCGAGCCGCCGGCGTTGCCGGTGGTCTTCATGCCCAGCTTGCGCGCCGAGTAGGTGGAGAGGAAATAGCCTTCCACCACACCGTCGCGCACCACGTCGCGCTCGCGCGTGCGCACGCCTTCCTCGTCGAACGGGGCGCTGCCCATCGCGCCCGGCACGTGCGGCGTTTCATGGATCTGGATGTCCGGACCGAACACGGCCTTGCCCAGCGTGTCGTACAAAAACGTCGATTTACGATACAGCGCGCCACCGGACACCGCCTGGACGAACGCGCCGAGCAGGCCAGCGGCCAGCGGCGCTTCGAACAGCACCGGGCACTTGCGCGTGGTCAGCTTGCGGGCATTCAGGCGAGCCAGCGCACGCTCGGCGGCGTAGCGGCCGATGTCCTCGGGCGCGGCCAGCGTCAGCGGGGAGCGCTTGGACGAATACCAGTCGTCGCGCTGCATGCCGCCACCCGAGCCGGCGATGGGCGCGCACGAGATGAAATGGCGGGAATACGGGTAGCCGCCCGAAAAACCGCGCGAGGTGGCCAGCACGAATTGCGAATGCTGCGCGGAAACGCTCGCGCCGTCGCTGTTGCGGATTTTCGGCGAGACCGCGAACGCGGCCGCTTCGGCGCGACGGGCGATGTCGATGGCGCCCTCGGCGTCCACCGTCCACGGGTGGAACAGGTCCAGGTTCTGCGGATTCTTCTCGAGCAGGTCTTCCTCGGCCAGCCCGGCGCAATCGTCCTCGGCGGTGAAGCGGGCGATGTTGTAGGCGGCCTCGGCCGTGGCGCGCAGCGCCGCCGGCGAGAAATCGGACGTGCTGGCGTTGCCGCGCCGCTGGCCGATCATCACCGTAACGCCAACCACCTTGTCGCGGTTCTGCTCGATCGTCTCCACCTGGCCCTTGCGCACCGTCACCGACAGGCCGCTGCCCTCCGAGATCTCGGTAGCGGCGTCGGTAGCCCCAAGCTCGCGTGCCACGCGCAGCACATCGGCCGCCATGGCCTTGAGCTGGTCCTGGGAATAGGTGAAATGCGAGGTTTTGTCGGCAATCTGGTCCATGCGGTGGTCCATGTGGGCAAGCGTGATCAAAAGTCCAAACGGGAATCATAGCAAGATAAAATGCCGGCTATGACGCGAAATACCCGTAGCCCCTCCAATTCCCGTTTCCCCGGTGGCTTTGCCCCCGAGCCGGACGACGACCTGCCCAAGAGCAAGTCGCAGCGCAAGCGCGACATGACCGCGCTGCAAGACCTGGGCGTCGAGCTCGAAGCCCTGGCCAAGGACCGCCTGGCGCGCGTGCCGATGCCTGAGTCGCTGGCGGACGCCATCCACGCCGCCCGCAAGATCAACAGCCACGAAGGCAAGCGCCGCCAGATGCAGTTCGTCGGCAAGGTCATGCGCGGGCTGGACGACGACGAACTCGACGCCATCCGCGCAGCGCTGGAAGGCTTCAAGGGCACCAGCAAGGCCGAGACGGCCCGGCTGCACCTGATCGAACGCTGGCGCGAACTGCTGCTGGCCGACGACGCGATGCTGACCAAGTTCCTCGGCGAGCACCCCACCGTGGACGTGCAGGCCGTGCGCAATATCATCCGCAATGCCCGCAAGGAGCGCGAAATGAGCAAGCCGCCCAAGTACTTCCGCGAGCTGTTCCAGGCCGTGAAGACCGCGCTGGAAGAGAAGGATGCCGCCACTGGCGCCGCAGCCGACGCCGCCACCCCGCCCGCACAGGAGCCCGAGGCATGACCGCTCCCCTGACTACGCCCGTATCTCGAAAGCATCCCGACGAGCTGATCGTCGGTTTCGTGTCGATTTCTGACCGGGCGTCGTCCGGCACCTACCAGGACGAGGGCATCCCCGCCCTGCGGGACTGGTTCGGCCGCACCCTGACCTCGCCGTGGCAAGGGGTGGAACGGCTGATTCCGGACGAGCAGGCGCTGATCTCGCGCACGCTGATCGACCTGGTGGATGTGGCGGGCTGCGACCTCGTGCTGACCACGGGCGGCACCGGCCCGGCACGGCGCGATGTGACGCCGGAGGCAACTCTGGCGGTCGGTACCAAGGAAATGCCAGGATTTGGCGAGCAGATGCGGCAGGTCAGCCTGCATTTCGTGCCGACCGCGATCCTGTCGCGGCAGGTGGCCGTGATCCGCGAGACGCCGGGCCGTGCCGCGCTGATCATCAACCTCCCCGGGCAGCCGCGCGCCATCCGCGAGACGCTGGAAGGTCTGCGCGATGCCGACGGCAAGTCCGTGGTCCAGGGCGTGTTCGCGGCGGTGCCATATTGCATCGACCTGATCGGCGGCCCCTACGTGGAAACCGACGAGGCCGTGGTCAAGGCATGGCGCCCGAAGCACGCCATCCGCGCGAAGTCCTGACTAGATATATACAGAGAGAGAACGGCTACTTCAGGCCGAGGTAGAGCCCGAGGGGCACGAACACCACGGCCCCGATGTTGCCGAGCAGCACGATGGAGGCCACCTGATCCGGCTCCTGCCGGAAATGGTCGGCCACCAGGAAATTGAGCACCGCCGGCGGCAGGGCCGCGAAGACGAACAGCAGCCCGCGCTGGAGATCGGTCAGCGGCACCCACAGCGCCAGCGGCAGCGCCACCGCAATGCCCACCAGCGGGCACACCGCCGCGCCCAGCAACCCCATCCCCCAGTTCCGCAGGCTGACGTCCTTCATCCGCACGCCGAGCGCGAACAGCATCAGCGGCACCGTGGCATCGCCCAGCAGCTTGATCGACTCGAAAACCGGCTCGGGCAGCGTGAACCACGGCCGCGCCAGCGACAGCGCCACGCCGGCCACGGTGGCCAGCACCATCGGGTTGCGGGCGATCTGCGTCAGCGAGGCATGCCGGTTGACGATCTTGAGCCCCAGCGTAAAGTGCATCAGGTTCGACGCCGCGAACAGCGCCACCGCCGGCGCCAGCCCGGCCGGGCCGAACGCGAAGACCGACAGCGGCAGGCCCATGTTGCCGCTGTTGTTGAACATCATCGGCGGCACGAAGGTGCGCGGATCGGCCTTGATCAGCCGGGCGACGATCCACGCAAGGATGCCGGAGCCGATCACCACCGCCACCGCGCAGCCAAGCAGCGCCAACTGGTCCGCCAGCACGAAATCCTTGCTGACGAAGGCCGAGACCACCAGCAGCGGCGCGATCACGTCGAGCGTGGCGCGGTTGATGCCGGTCATGTCTGGGTGGGCGCGCCGGCCGTAGAGCCATCCGACCAGGATGATCAGGATGACCGGCGTAATGATCGAAACGATACGGGTGAACATGGCGGAAGGGGCGGCGTAGCCGGGGCCCCTCCCCGTCAAGCGGAAGGACTGACCGGCCCGCGGGGTTCTTGTTCTGTCTTAGGCTGCCGGGGCGGTGGGCGCAGCGGGCGCCGCCGGGGTTTCCGTGGCGGCCGGCGTGGACGCCTTGATAAAGTGCGTGCGGTAGTAGCGCAGTTCCTCCACCGACTCGAGGATATCGGCCAGCGCCGTGTGCAGCTGGCGCTTGGCGAAACCCTTGTGGATGGCCGGCTCCCAGCGCTTGCAGAGTTCCTTCAGCGTGGAAACATCGAGGTTCCGGTAGTGGAAGAACGATTCCAGCTTCGGCATGTAACGCGCCATGAAGCGGCGGTCCTGGCAGATCGAATTGCCGCACATCGGCGACTTGCCGGCCGGCACCCAGCGCTTCAGGAACGCCAGCAGTTCGGCTTCGGCCTGCGCCTCGGTGAGCGTGGACGCCTTGACCTTGTCGATCAGGCCCGAGCGGCCGTGCGTGCCCTTGTTCCAGTTGTCCATGCCGTCGAGCACGGCGTCGGCCTGATGGATCACCAGCACCGGCCCTTCGGCCAGGATATTGAGTTCGGAGTCGGTCACCACCACGGCAACCTCGATAATCCGGTCGGAATCCGGCTGCAGGCCGGTCATTTCCATATCCAACCAGATGAGGTTGTTTTCACTTTTGACGGAGGTGGCGGCTGGGCTAGTCATCTGGGTACGGCTCGATATTGGGGACAGGAAGAAAACCGGCCGGACAGGCGTCCGGCGCGAACAATTTATAATTCTCGCATATCCGCCACAATTGCCCGGCTGCGTACCCTCGCCGCCGGTCGGCAGTCTCACCGAGCGACTTTCGCGAAACTACTATGGCCTTGCCGATGTTCACGTTGATTTTCCTGGCCGCGCTGGTCGTCATGGTGCTGACCAAGCTCTGGCTGGCCGCGCGCCAGGTGCGCCATGTCGGCCGCCATCGCGGCGCCGTGCCGGCCCGCTTCGCCGACACCATCACGCTCTCCGCCCACCAGAAGGCCGCCGACTACACCATCGCCCGCACGCGGCTGTCGATGCTGGAGGTGCTGGCCGGCGCCGCCGTTCTGATCGGCTTCACCATGCTGGGCGGGCTGCACGCGCTGAACCACTTCTGGCTCGGTGTGTTCGACGGCGGCGGTTACCTGTACGGGGTGGCGCTGATTGCCAGCGTGGCGCTGATCGGCGGCCTGGTCGACCTGCCGTTTTCGCTATATGGCCAGTTCGGCATCGAGCAGCGCTTCGGCTTCAACAAGATGACGTTTGGCCTGTGGCTGCTCGACCTCGCCAAAATGACGCTGGTCGCCTGCGTGCTGGGCCTGCCGCTGCTGCTGGCCGTGTTGTGGCTGATGGAGCGCGCCGGCACCTACTGGTGGGTCTGGACCTGGCTGCTGTGGATGGCCTTCAGCCTGCTGCTGCAGGTGATCGTGCCGACCTTCATCGCCCCGCTCTTCAACAAGTTCGAGCCGCTGGCCGACGAGGGCCTGCGCCAGCGCATCGAGGCGCTGCTGCGCAAGTGCGGCTTCGCCAGCAAGGGCCTGTTCGTCATGGATGGCAGCAAGCGCAGCGCGCACGGCAACGCCTACTTCACCGGCTTCGGCGCGGCCAAGCGCATCGTCTTCTTCGACACCCTGCTCTCCCGCCTGGACGGCGAGGAAGTGGAAGCCGTGCTGGCGCACGAGCTGGGTCACTTCAAGCGCCGCCACGTGGCCAAGATGATTGCTGTGACCTTCGCGCTCTCGCTGGTGTTCCTGGCGCTGCTGGGCTGGCTGTCCACGCGGGCGTGGTTCTACACGGGGCTGGGGGTGCTGCCGAACTTCGGCACCAGCAACCACGCGCTGGCGCTGGTGCTGTTCTTCCTGGCGCTGCCGGTGTTCACCTTCGTGCTCGGGCCGCTGGCCAGCCAGTCGTCGCGCAAGCACGAGTTCGAGGCCGACGAGTTCGCGGCCCATCAGACCAATGCCGGTCACCTCGTGTCCGCGCTGGTCAAGCTGTACAAGGACAACGCGTCCACGCTGACGCCCGACCCCATCTATAGCGCGTTCTACTATTCGCACCCGCCGGCGGCGCAGCGGATCGACCGCCTGCTGGCGCACGCATGAACCGTCACGCGCGCCATCACAACGCCGGCAAGGGCACCGGCCAAGCTTCCGAGACTGCACTGATCATCGCCGCCCATGGCCGCCACTATGTGGTGGAGCTGGGCGACGGATCGCGGATCCACGCATTCCCGCGCGGCAAGAAGAGCGACTGCGCCGTGGGCGACCACGTGGCCGTGGACATGGCCGCGGCGGACCAGTGCGTGATCACCGCCGTCTCGCCACGCAAGAACCTGCTGCATCGCTCGGACCAGTTCAAGTCCAAGATGCTGGCCGCCAATATCGACCAGGTGGTCATCGTGCTGGCCACGGAGCCGAGTTTTTCCGAGGATCTGCTGGGCCGCGCGCTGGTGTCGGCGGAGGCGCTGGCGATTCGTCCCCTCGTCATCCTGAACAAGACCGACCTGACCGCACGGCTGGACGACGCCCGGCGGCGCCTGAAGCTCTACCAGGACCTGGGCTACGACACCGTCGAGCTGTCCGTCCATGGCCGCCCGGGAGAGGCGTTGGCGACACTCCAGCCGCGCACGGCCGGGGTGTCGAGCATCCTGATCGGCCAGTCGGGCATGGGCAAGTCGTCGCTGCTGAACCTGCTGATTCCCGGCGTGGAAGCGCAGACGCGTGAAATTTCGGCCAAGCTCGATTCCGGCAAGCACACCACCACGTTCACGCGGCTCTATCACCTGCCAGCGGACTGGGGCACGGTCGAGGACCGGCCCGGCTACCTGATCGACTCGCCGGGCTTCCAGGAATTCGGCCTCCACCACCTCAGCGAAGGCATGCTGGAGCGCGCGTTCCCCGAGTTCCGGCCCAGGCTCACCGAATGCCGGTTCTATAACTGCCATCACATCAACGAGCCCGGCTGCGGCGTGCTGGCGGCCATCGACGGCGGCGAGATCTCCGAGCGCCGCCATCAGCTCTACACGCAGTTGCTGCACGAGTCCCGGCAGCAGAAGCCGTGGTAACCGTGGAGTAGCCCGATGAAGCTGCTATTGCGGTCCACATCGCTGGTTCATGCCGCGCACTGCGAAAACGTGCTGCGGGCGGCGGGCATTCGCGCCGAGGTCCGCAACACGTGGCTGGGCGGTGCGGCCGGGGACATCCCGTTCCAGGAGAGCGCGCCGCAGGTCTGGATTCTCGACGATGCGGCAGAAGCCGACGCCTGGGCCGTGCTCAACGCCGCCGCCAACCCGCCGCCGGGGCCACGCTGGCAATGCACGGGCTGCGCGGAATGGCACGAGGCGCAGTTTGCGTCGTGCTGGCGCTGCGGGGCGCATCGAGAGTAATCGGGAAAACCAAGGGAATAAAAAAACGCCACGATCGTGGCGTTTTTTCTTGGTGGATCTTGGTCGAAGGCCTGCGGTCAGCCCACCCAGAGCGCTAGCGACACCATCGCCAGCAACAGCATCCACAGGATGACCGCGCGCCAGACCAGCCCCACCGCCGATTGCAGCGTGCGCACGCCGGGGTCGGCGCCGTACTCGGGCGGCACCGGCTCGGCGGTGTCTTCCATGCCCGGCGCGTAGTCCACACCGGCCAGACTCGTGCGCAGCATCACGCTGGAGTCGTCCTCGGCCAGCGGCGCGCCAAGCCGCACGCCGAGCGCCCCGCCGCCGCTGGCGAGCAGGATGCCGTTGATCGCATCATTCCACTTGCGCGCGTGGTTGCGCCACGCGTACACGGCATCCTCGAAATTGCCGACGATGGCAAACCCGATCGCCGTCAGCCGCGAAGGTACCCAGTCCAGCACATAGAACGCCTGCGAGGCAAAACGCCCCAGCGCCGGGCTGCGCTCGTTCGACGGCTGGTTCCACTGCCGGCTGAGGAACTCGGCGGTGCGGTACAGCACGACACCGCCCGGGCCAATCGGCACCAGAAACCAGAAAAACACCCCAAATACATGGCGATGGACGGCGATGATGGCCGCCTCAAGCGTGTGACGCACGATCTCGCTGACCGGCATGTCGACCGTGTCCAGCCCGGTCCACTCATGCAGCAGCGTGCGCGCGGTATGCGGGTCGTCGCGATTCAGCGCCTCGTGGATATCGGTGAAGAAGTGGCTGAACTGGCGGAAGCCGAGGGTCAGATAGAGCAGCAGGACGTTCCAGGCCAAGGTCAGCGCCACGCTGATCGACGCCAGCAGGTAGTGGACCAGCACGGCAGCCAGCGTGAGCGGCAGCACCGCGGTCAGCCATGCCAGCGCGGCGTCGCGCGGGCGGCCCGTGTCGAAGGCGTGTTCGGCCCGCTCCCCCAGTACGCGCACGATGTCGTAAATAGGGTTATTCCGGCCCAAGGCTCGGAACTGTTCGGCGATCAGCGCCAGAAGAATGGAAACAAAGGTCATCGCGTGACGGTGGCGACGGACGTTGGCGCGACGGCGAAGTGCCGGTCCGGTCGCATTGCGGTATAGCCAGACGATAGCATAGCGTCACGCCGCACCGTCAATGGGAAAGACCTGTAAGCAGGTGTTAAACGCATCCATGAAAAAGCCCGCCGGGGGCACCGGCGGGCGGACGACGACAGCCTAACGTCGCGTTCAGGGCAGGTCGAAGACCAGCACTTCGGCCTCGCTGCCCTGGGTCAGGGTGATGGCCTCGACCGCTTCGAGCTTCGCAGCATCGCCGGCCCCGAGCGCCTGCCCATTCACCGTGATCGCACCACGCGCCACGTGCACATAGGCACGGCGGCCCGGGGCGATGGCCAGCGTGGCGGCCTCGTCCCCATCGAACAACCCGGCGTAGAGCCGCGCGTCCTGATGGATCACCACCGAGCCCTCAGCACCATCCGGGCTGACGACGAGGCGCAGCTTGCCGCGCTTTTCCTCGACCGGGAAATTGCGCTCCTCGTAGCCCGGCTCAATGCCGTTCTCGGCAGGAATCACCCAGATCTGCAGGAAGTGCGTGGTGTCGTGCGCGGCGTGGTTGTATTCCGAGTGCCGCACGCCGGTACCGGCGCTCATTCGCTGCACATCGCCCGGGCGGATAACGCTGCCATTGCCGATGCTGTCCTTGTGCGCAAGTTCGCCATCGAGCACATAACTGATGATTTCCATGTCCCGGTGGCCGTGCGTGCCAAAGCCCATGCCCGGCGCCACGCGATCCTCATTGATCACACGCAGCGGCCCGAACTGAACATGGCGTGGGTCGTAGTAATCTGCGAAGGAGAAGCTGTGATACGACTTGAGCCAGCCATGGTCCGCATAACCGCGTTCGTCTGACTTACGGATTTCAATCATTTTGATGGCCCTCCTTGTGGCCTCCGAGGTTCCCAAAATTGCCTGTCACAATCGGACTGGCTTGGGTCAGCGGCGTTTCGATGCTAGGCAGTTTAGGGGAGTCGGCGTATATTGGCGGGCACCCAGTTAGAAGAATTCATTCAGATTTTCTGAACATGCCACTCTCCCTCGAATCCCTCGAAGTCCTGGACGCCATCGAGCGCAAGGGCAGCTTTGCCGCCGCCGCCCACGAAATGGGCAAGGTGCCCTCGGCGCTGACCTATGTGGTCCGCAAGCTGGAGGAGGATCTGGACGTCCTGCTGTTCGACCGCCGCCGTCACCGCGCCGAACTGACCCCGGCCGGCCGCGCCCTGCTGGACGAAGGCCGCCACCTGCTCCACGCGGCCGACGACCTCGCGCGGCGCGTCAAGCGCCTCG
Source organism: Cupriavidus sp. 01L43 (assembly GCF_056399925.1). NCBI lineage: Bacteria > Pseudomonadati > Pseudomonadota > Betaproteobacteria > Burkholderiales > Burkholderiaceae > Cupriavidus > Cupriavidus sp. 01L43. The sequence goes on along the minus strand of NZ_JBFTSH010000001.1, from coordinate 291,904 downwards.
CCACGGGCTGGGAGGCCAACCTCAGCATCGCCCTGGACGACCTCGTCAACTTTCGCGCGCTGCTGCCGGTGATCCAGGATTTCTATGCCGAGAACACCGCCACGCGGCTGCGCTTTTCGAAGGAAGTGCTAGGCGGCGCCTGGGATGCGCTGGTCAGCAACCGGGTCGATCTGGTCATCGGCGGGGCCTACGAGGCGCCCAGCACGCAGGGCTTCCAGGTGCGGCCGCTCGGGTCGGTGCCGTTCGTGTTCGCGGTGGCCTCGCACCATCCGCTGGCCACCGAGGAAGGACCGCTGACGACGATGCAGATCGCCAAGCACCGCATCGTGGCCGTGGGCGATACCTCGCGCAACCTGCCGGCGCGTACGCACGGCGTGCTGGCCGGGCAGGATGTCCTGGTGGTGCCGACCATGCGTGACAAGCTCGAGGCGCAGATCCGTGGCCTCGGCTGCGGCTGGCTGCCGGCCCCGATGGCCGCGCCCCATATCGAAAGCGGCGTGCTGCTGGCCCGTGAGACCGTGGAAGTGCGCGCGCCCGGCAATTTCAAGGTGGCGTGGCGCACCAGCTCGCGCGGCAAGGCGCTGCAATGGTGGACCAGCAAGCTCGAAGACCCCCGCCTTGCGCAGGCGCTGATGCAGCAGCCGCTAGCCAGCCAGCCGGCCTGAGGGAGTTGCCGATGCCCCGCTATCGCGGGCGCTTTGCGCCCTCGCCCACCGGCCCGTTGCACCTGGGCTCGCTGGTCACGGCGCTGGCCAGCTGGCTCGACGCCCGCGCCCATGGTGGCGACTGGCTGGTCCGCATCGAGGACATCGACTATCCGCGCTGCGTGAAGGGCGCCGATTTCGACATCCTGCAGACCCTGGAACGCCTCGGGCTGCACGCCGACGAGGCGCCCGAATGGCAGAGCCGCCGCGAGTCGCTGTACGGCGACGCGCTGCGCCGCCTCGACGCCAGCGGCCAGCTCTACCCCTGCGGCTGCTCGCGCAAGGAGATCGCCGACTCGCTGATCCATGTGCGCGAGCGCCACCAGACGCTCGGCTACCCCGGCACCTGCCGCAACGGCCTGCACGGCAAGCTGCCACGCGCGTGGCGGGTGCGCGTGCCGGACGGCCCGGCCGCGACCGTCTGCTTCGATGACCGCTGGCAGGGTCGCCAGTGCCAGGACCTGGAAACGGAACTCGGCGATTTCGTCCTACGCCGCGCGGACGGCCTGTGGGCCTACCAGCTCGCCGTGGTGGTCGACGACGCCGCGCAAGGCATCACCCATATCGTGCGCGGGTCCGATCTGCTCGACTCCACGCCGCGCCAGATCCATCTGCAACATCTGCTGGGCCTGCCCACGCCGTCCTACCTGCACGTGCCCGTGGTGGTGAATGCCGATGGCGAGAAACTCAGTAAGCAGAGCGGCGCGCAGGCCATCGACACGGCCGCGCCGCTGGAAGCGCTGCGCATGGCCGGGACGCATCTCGGCATCGCCAATGGCGAGACTAGCGTGCCGGGCTGGCTGGCGGCGGCCACCGGGCAGTGGGCGGTGATGCAGCGCTGACCGGGCGCTCTTCCGAACCTCGCGCACCAAACAAAAATGGCACCCGAAGGTGCCATTTTTTGTTGCCCGGGCAGTCTGTTACGACTTGCGCGGCGCGCCGCCCAGCAGCGCGGCCACGGGACGCTTCGGCGCCGGGCGGCCACGGCTCAGCGCGGCAGCCAGTTGCTCGTCGGCCGGCTGCGCGTTGGCGTGATGGTTCGACGGCTCGTACGGGCGCGAGAAGAACGGATCGTCCGACGGACGGAACGCCTGACGGCCACCGCTTTCGGTGCGGCGACGACGGCCCGGCACGGCTTCCGCCTCCGCCGCCGCTTCACCGCCGTTGTCACGGGTGCGGCGCACATCGGCACGCTGGCGACGACGGTCCGTTTCCTCTGTGCGCGCACGCTCGCCGGTCGGGTCGAAGCCATTCAGCTCGCCGCGCGGAATGCTGCGCTTGATCAGTTTCTCGATATCGGCCAGCAGGCGGTCATCGCCGCCCTGCACGTAGATCGAGAGCGCATCGCCGCTGGCGCCAGCCCGGCCCGTACGGCCGATGCGGTGCACATAGTCTTCCGCGCTGTACGGCAGGTCGAAGTTGATCACGCACGGCATGGCCGGGATGTCCAGGCCACGGGCGGCCACGTCGGTAGCCACCAGGGCGTCGATCGTGCCGGTCTTGAAGCCTTCCAGCGTCTGCATGCGTTCGGTCTGGGTCTTGTCGCCGTGGATGGCGGCGGCGTTGATGCCCTCGCGCTCCAGGTGACGCGCCAGGCGCGAGCAGCCGATCTTGCTGTTGACGAACACGATGCACTGGCGCGAATCGGTTTCCGACGCGCGCTGCTTGAGCAGGTGCACCACGGCGGCCTGCTTGTGGCCGTCTTCCACGCGGTAGACCATCTGGCGCACGTTCTCGTTGGTCGAGTTGCTGCGCGCCACTTCGATGGTCACCGGCTGCTTCAGGTAGCTCGAGGCCAGCCGCTTGATTTCCGGCGAGAACGTGGCCGAGAACAGCAGCGTCTGGCGTTGGGCCGGCAGCAGGTTGATGATGCGCTGCAGGTCCGGCAGGAAGCCCATGTCGAGCATGCGGTCGGCTTCGTCCAGCACCAGCATCTGCACCTGCGACAGGTTCACCGACTTCTGCTGCACGTGGTCCAGCAGGCGGCCCGGCGTGGCGACGAGGATTTCCACGCCACGGCGCAGCGCATCGGTCTGCGGGTTCATGTCTACGCCGCCGAACACCACGGTGCTGCGCAGGTCGGTATGCTTGGCGTAGCGCGCCACGTTGTCGTAGACCTGATCGGCCAGTTCGCGCGTCGGCGTCAGCATCAGCGCACGCACCGGGTGGCGCGCGGGCGAGGCACTCGCGTTCGACATCGGCAGCAGGCTCTGGATGATCGGCAGCGCGAAGCCTGCCGTCTTGCCGGTGCCGGTCTGCGCGGCGCCCATCACGTCCTTGCCGAGGAGGACCACCGGAATGGCCTGCGCCTGGATCGGCGTCGGCGTGGTGTAGCCCTGTTCGGTCAAGGCGCGCAGGATGCGCGAATCCAGCCCGAAGCTTTCGAACGTTTGCTCTGCGGCTGGGGTCTGGTCTGGGGTGGTCGTCATCGTCATGGTTTCGGTGTCTGGCGGGCGAGGCCCGCGCCAACTGACACGCGTCTCGAGAAAGGCATACCGGGCTGCGCCAACGCGGGGCGTTGGGTCACGATCGGCAATTGCCCAGAAAATCAAAGACTTGGATTCTACCATCAGTGCCCGGTGCATCGTGAGTATCGCCAGATGTCATGTCAACGCCGTGTCACATGGCGCGGCGACGATACTGGCCCGACGATGTGCCGACAGCGGCCCACCTGACCCCGATTCCAGACCCATTCATGCCGAATACGCCACAACTTGCGCCCTACCCGACCGATCTGGCCCGTCGGCGCTTCCTGCGCACATCGAGCCGCTTTCTGGGTCTGGGTGTCAGCTTGAGTGCACTGAGCAGCACATTGATCGCCGCGCCGGCCGTGGTGTCCTCGGCCCGGCCCAGTGCGCCGGCAGGCATTCAGCTGGGCGATCCCTCGGATGACGGCCTCGTGGTCTGGGCCCGCGCCGACCGCCCGGCGCGGATGGTCGTCGAATACAGCACCGACCCGTCGTTCCGCAACGCCGCCCGCCTCTCCGGGCCGCTGGCCAGCGCCGAGACCGACCTCACCGCCCGCACGCTGCTGACCGGCCTGGCGCCGGGCCAGCCGTATTTCGTGCGCGTGGCGTTCGAGACCCCGGGCGAGCGGCGCGGACTGGGTCCGTGGCTGGACGGCAGCTTCCGCACCCCCTCGCTGGCCGCCGACCGCCCCGTGCGCTTCGTCTGGTCCGGCGATACGGTCGGCCAGGGCTGGGGCATCAATCCGGAACTGGGCGGCATGCGCATCTACGACGCCATGCGCCAGCGCAACCCTGACTTCTTTATTCACAGCGGCGACACGATCTACGCCGACAGCCCCATCCAGGCCGAGCAGAAGGCCGAGGGCGGCCGGATCTGGAAGAACGTCGTGACCGAGGAAGTCAGCAAGGTGGCCGAGACCCTGAAGGAATTCCGGGGCCGCCATCGCTACAACATGCTCGACGAGAACGTGCGCCGCTTCGCCCGGCAGGTGCCGCAGATCTGGCAGTGGGATGACCACGAGGTGACCAACAACTGGTCCGCGTCGAAGGATCTGTCCGGCGATGCGCGCTACACCGAGAAGGACGTCAGCGTGCTGGTGGCGCGCGGCCAGCGTGCCTTCCTCGAGAACGCGCCGATGCGCTGGCACCGCCAGGGGCTGGACGAGCGCGTGCATCGCCGCATCGCCCAGGGCCCCCTGCTCGATGTGTTTGTGCTCGACATGCGCAGCTTCCGGGGCCCGAACGGCTACAACCGCGAAACCGTGGAAGGCAAGGACACGCCTTTCCTCGGCAACGCGCAGCTGGAATGGCTGATGGCGGAACTGGTGGCATCGCGCGCCACGTGGAAGGTGATTGCAGCAGATATGCCGATCGGCCTCGGCGTGCCCGATGGCAAGGATGCACAGGGCCGCGCGCGCTGGGAGGCCATCGCCAATGGCGACGGCCCGGCGCTGGGCCGCGAACTGGAAACCGCGCGGCTGCTGACGCGGATGCGCCAGGCCGGCCTGAAGAACGTGGTGTGGATCACCGCCGACGTGCACTACTGCGCCGCGCACCACTACGCGCCCGAGCGGGCCGTCTACCAGGATTTCGATCCGTTCTGGGAATTCGTGGCGGGGCCGCTCAACGCGGGCAGCTTCGGTCCCAATCCGCTCGACAACACCTTCGGGCCGCGCGTGGTGTTTCAGAAGGCGCCGACCGCGCAGAACCTGTCGCCGCTGGCCGGTTTCCAGTTTTTCGGCGAGATCAATATCGATCCGGCCTCGCGCGCGCTGACCGTGGATCTGCGCGACCTGAACGGCGTGTCGCAGTACGCGCAGACCTTGCAGGCACAGGGCTGAACAACTGGCGGCGCCCCGCTCCCGGAGGGAGAGGGGTTGGAGGATAGGGCCGGAATATCAACGAAGTTCGACATGTTGATCGGCAAAGGTCCGCCCCATCCCCCGCCCCGCTCCGCTCCGGTATAGGCGAGGAACCGCCAAACGGCCGTCTGAATCGACGGCCAGCCTCAGTCGCTCTTGATATTGTTGTCCTTGATCACCTTGCCCCATTTCGCATAGTCGTTGCGCATGCGCGTGGCGAGCTGATCGGGCGGCATGTAGGACGCCACCGTGCCGGCGCCCAGCATCTTCTGCTGGACGGTCGGATCGGCCAGCGCAGCCTTCAGTTCAGCGGAGAGCTTGGCGACGATCTCCTTCGGCGTGCCGGCCGGCACCAGCAGCCCGCCCCACGACGACGCATCGAAGCCCGGGAAGCCCTGCTCCGCCACCGTCTTCACATCGGGCGTGAAGCTGACGCGCTTGGCCGAGCCCACCGCGATCGGCCGCAGCTTGCCGGCCTTGATGTGCGGCAGCGCCGCGATCATGTCCGCGAACATCATCGGCACCTGGCCGGCCAGCAGGTCGGAAATCGCCGGCGCGCTGCCCTTGTACGGCACGTGCTGGACGTCGAAATGGCCGAGGTTCTTCAGCAGTTCCGTCGACAGATGGCCGAAGCTGCCATTACCGGCGCTGGTGTAGTTGAACTCGCCGGGCTTGGCCTTGACCTTGGCGATGTACTGCTGCAGGTCGGTCACATCGGGCATCGACTGCGGATTGACCACCATTACGATCGGCAGCTCATAGGCCGCGCCCACCGGCGTGAGGTCCTTGAACAGGTCGTAGCTCTTGCGCGGGATCAGGTGCGGGGCCAGCAGCGTCGGCGTGGCCAGCATCAGCAGCGTGTAGCCATCAGGCGCGGCCTTGGCCACGGCCTCGGCGCCGATGGTGCCCGAGGCGCCCGGGCGGTTGTCGATCACCACGGTCTGTTTCAGGCTCTCGCCCATCTTCTGGCCGATGATGCGCGCGGCGGTGTCGGTCGGGCCGCCGGCCGGGAACGGCACGATCAGGCGGATCGGCTTGTCCGGGTAGCCCTGCTGGGCCAGCGCGGGCGCGGCGAGCAGCGGCAGCGTGGCGGCGACGGACAGCGCGAGCGCGGAAATCGTAAAACGACGACGTTGGTAATGCACGGTGTTTCCTCCAATGGGCCGGTCGTGGCCGGCTTGCTTCTTCGACTGACTAACTAATAGATACCGCGCGAGATTCAGAGCGTCATCACGCCCGGGCGGAACAGGCGCGGGTCCATCTGGCGCAGGTCATCGGCCACGGCCACGGGGGTGGCGCACTGGTCGAGCACATCGCGCTGCAGGTCCATGCCCGGGGCGATCTCCACCAGCGTCAGGCGCGCTTCGCCATTTGCGTCGGCGCGCATCTCGAACACCGCGCGCTCGGTCACGTACAGCACCGGCACGCCGAGCGAGGCCACGTACGGGCCGTTGAAGCTCAGGTGAGACACCTCGGGCACGATCTTCTTGACGCGGCCTTCGCGCACGATGCGCAGCTGGTCGTCCTCGACGCGGATCTCGAGTCCGCCCGCCGTCAGCGTGCCCATGAAGACCAGCGCGCGGGCGCTCTGGGTGATGTTGATAAAGCCGCCCACGCCCGCGATCAGCGCGCCCTCGCCTTCGCCAAACTTGCTCACGTTGACGTTGCCGTGGCCGTCGAGTTCGGCCAGGCCGAGGATGGCCAGGTCGATGCCGCCGCCCTCGTAGAAATCGAACTGGGCTGGCTGGTCCACCACGGCCTCGGGGTAGGCGGAGGCGCCGAAGCTCAGGCCATCCGCCGGCGTGCCGCCGATGGGGCCCGCCTCCACGGTCAGCGTGAAGCCGCCGAGCCCGGCCTGGTGCGCGAGCGCGCCCACGGCGGCGGGCATGCCCACGCCGAGGTTGACCACGCGCGGCTGGCGGCGCGCGATCTCCATCGCGGCGCGGCGCTGGACGATGGTGCGGGCGTCGAGCGGCGCGGCGGTGGCCGGCAGCGCCTCGGCCTCGCGGGCCGCTTCGGCCGCCGCAGCGGCCTCCCCGCGCCACGGCGTGACATAGGCGGCGTTATAGGTCTCGGCGAACGTCATCTGATGGTGCGCCGGCTCCTCGCTGACCACCACGTAATCGACGAGGATGCCCGGCACGTGAATGGCCTGGAGGTTCTCGTGGTAATCGACGATCGACTCCACCTGCGCGATCACGATGCCGCCCGAGTTGTGCGCGGCCTGCGCCATCGCCAGCAGCTCGTGGTGGAACGCCTCGCGATGCGTGCTCAGGTTGCCGCGCGTGTCCGAGGCGGTGCAGCGGATCAGCGCGCAATGAATCGGAAAGCTCGGATAGAACAGGTATTCGTCGCCCCGGAAATCGACCGCTTCGACCCAGTTGGCGCGGCCTGCCGCGATGACGTCGTGCGCGCGCTGGTTGATGGCGCCGCCGTGGTAGCGCGCATCCTGCGCGGTGCGCGGATCGACGAAGGTATGGAGGCCGACCTTCGTCATCACGCCCGGCTTGCCGCCGGCGATGGCCCGATACAAGTGGGTCAGCACGCCCTGCGGCAGGTTGAAGCCCTCGCAGTCCTCGTTCATGGCAAGCGTGGCCAGCCGCGTGGCCGAGCGCCAGTGGCCGCCGACGATGGTCCGGGTCATGCCGGCATTGCCGAAGTGATTCACCCCGCGCGCGCCGCGGTCGCCCTGGCCGGCCGAATAGACCAGCGTCAGGTCTCGCGGCAGGCCGTCCTGCAGGAAGCGCGACTCCAGCGCCTCGGTCACGCCCTCGGCATGCCCAGCGCCCACGAAGCCCGCGCTGGCCACGGTCCAGCCGCTCTGGACAAGCTCGGCCGCCTGCCGGGTGGTGATCACCTTCATTGCTGTCTCCTGGTTCTTCTTGTGTCGTGGTTTCTACTGACCCACGATTCCCGAACAAATGTTCGCAAAACGCCTATCATACGGATCGGACGCCCGGACGCAAGTGTGCGCCGCATCCCGACAAACCCTGACTTTCCCCTTCATCTGGCCCTTTATCGGCCCTTCCCGACCCTCGCATGACGCGCTCCGACGCCACCGCTGCCAACGACGTTCCCCACGACGCCCCGAAAAAGGACGAGCTGCTCGATTCGCTCACCAAGGGGCTGGCGCTGCTGCGCCTGTACGCGAGCGGCGTGGAACGGCTGACCATGCAGGAAGTGGCCGAGCAACTTGACGTGACCCGCGCCGCCGCGCGCCGGCTGCTGCTGACGCTCGAGCACAACGGCTACCTGGCGCAGGACGGCCGTTACTTTGCGCTGACGCCCAAGGTGATGGACCTCGGCTATGCCTACTTTGCCTCGATGAACCTGCCGCAACTGGCCCGGCCCTATTTGCAGGCGCTCTGTGCCGAGGCGGGCGAAAGCTGCTCGATCGGCATGTTCGACCGCGACTCGGTGGTGCTGGTGGCGCGCGAGGAGCCGAGCCAGATGCTGCGCGTGGATATGGCCATCGGCCGCCGCATGCCCGCCTACGCCCACTCGCTGGGCCGCGTGCTGCTGGCGGGGCTGGACGACGCGGCGCTGGTGACCTATCTGGAATCCGCCGAACTGCGCAAGCTGACGCCGTTCACGATCGACTCGCGGGCGGCGCTGGCGCGCAAGCTCGAACAAGTTCGAGCGGATGGCTTCTGCACGCTGATCAGTGAACTGGTCGATGGCTTCGCCGGGATCTCCGTGCCGCTACGCGACCAGACCGGCAAGACCGTGGCCGGCCTGGGGCTCAGCATGGTGCTGGGCAGCCGCAACCAGGCCTATCTGGAATCGCACTACTTGCCCCCACTGCGCGCGGCGGCGGAGAAGATCGAGGCGATCCTGCGCGCCCGATAGGAAGCATCCGAAACCGGGCCCCGGAATGAAAGAGCCCCGCAGGCCGGGGAGGTCGCGGGGCTGAAGTGGTAGCGGGGCAAGGATCCTGTTGCCCCGGGACTATCTTGCGCGAAGGTCCCTCCGCCGACATCACCCATTTGTGGGGAAATTGGTGGGGTATCGCACCTCCGAACGGGCGCACCTTCAGGCGTGTGGCCAATTGCGGAAAACGTCGAATTGCTCTAAGGCGGCGGTGAATGCCGCGAGCAACGGATGTTGCGCCGGCGTCACCTTTCCCGGCAGCAGCGCCTGGGTGAAGGTCCAGACCACAGCGGTGGTCACGTCCGCCTGGGTCAGCGTGCTGGCATCGGCCGGCACGGCGCAGGTTGAAATTTCCTGTTCCAGCAGCGCATAGGCGCGAGCGAGCTGCCCGTCCACGCGGTCCAGCCAGGGCTGGTGCTGCTTCTCGGCCGGGCGCAGGTTGTGCTCGTAGACATCCTGCACGGCCTTTTCGCACGCGGCCAGCGCCAGGCCGATGATGCGCAGCGCCCGCTGGCGCGCGCCCAACTCAGACGGCATGAGACTGTGCCGTGCCACCGCTTCCGCGTAGTCGATGATCAGCGTGGAATCCATCAGCACGGTGCCGTCGTCGCAGACCAGCGAAGGCGCCTTGACCACCGGATTGATCGCCCGGAACTGCTCGAAGGTGCTGAACACCGATACCGATTCATGCCGGAAGGGCACGTCGAGCAAGGCCAGCGAGATGGCCGCGCGCCGCACGTACGGGGAATCGAGCATACCAATCAGTCTCATGTTTCTGCGCTCCGTGGAAGGACAGTCATAGGGAAATTCCGATCCCCATATGATGCGTTGGGCACGTACGGATGCCAACGGTTTTGTGGGGCGCTGCTGGATTCCTGTCGACCTTTGTCGACATTGTCAATCGGGGCTTCAGCGGATCAGGTTGGCGACCGTTAAAGGCGTCATCGTCATCAACCTGGCCGTGCCATGTTCAACAAGCTCTCCATCCGCCTACGTCTCAACGCCGCGCTTGCCCTGCTTGGGACCCTGCTCACAGTCATCGGCGTCATCGGCGCGGTGGGCATGCGCGATTCCCGCGCCGATATCCACGAGATCTACACCAACCAGCTGGCCTCCACGGCGCTGGTGGCCAAGTCCCAGCTCAACGCCGCCGTGATCCGCACCACACTGGATCGCGCCGTGTTCCACCCGGATGCCGCCGACGTGCCGGTCACCATCGAGAAGGCGCTGACCTATCGGCAGAAGTCCGAGGCCGCGTGGAGCAAATATCAGGCACTTCCGAAAACGGAAGAGGAAAAGCGCCTGACCGCCGAGGTGGAAGGCAAGCGGGCGACCTTCCTGCGCGATGGCGTGGAGCCGCTGATCGCCGCGCTGCGCGCCAACGACGCCGCCGGCGCCGACAAGGCGGTGATGGTGACGATTCCGCCGCTGTTCGTCGCACTGACCGCCGCCGTGGACGCCCTCGAGCGCAACCAGAGCGACCAGGCCAAGGCGATGTACGAGCACGCCACGGCCCGCGCGCAGCGCTTCCAATGGATGGTGGCCGGTGCCATCGGCCTGGGCATCATCGCCGCACTGGGTTGTGCGGTCGGCCTGCAACGCGCGATCTCGGCGCCGCTGGGCCGCATGCTTGAGAACTTCAGCGAAATTTCTCGGGGCAACCTGACCCAGACCATCCGCGTAACCAGCGAGGACGAGATGGGCGCCCTGACGCGCGGCCTGCAGGAGATGCAGCGCGGCCTCGTAAGCGCCATCCAGACCATGCGTGGCGGCAGCGATGCCATCGCCAGCGCCACGCAGCAGATTGCCGCCGGCAACCTCGACCTCTCGCAACGGACCGAGGAACAGGCGAGCGCGCTCGAGCAGACCGCCGCCAGCATGGAAGAACTGACGTCCATCGTGAAGCAGAACGCGGACAACGCGCGGCAGGCCAATGCGCTGGCCACGCAGGCGTCCGACACCGCCTCGCGCGGCGGCGAGGACGTACGCCGGGTGGTGGACACCATGCGCGATATCCAGCTCGCCTCGCGCAAAATTGGCGATATTACGGGAGTGATCGAAGGCATCGCCTTCCAGACCAACATCCTGGCGCTCAACGCCGCCGTGGAAGCGGCGCGCGCCGGTGAACAGGGCCGCGGCTTCGCCGTCGTGGCGGGCGAGGTGCGCGCGCTGGCGCAGCGCTCGGCTACCGCCGCCAAGGAAATCGTGCAGCTGATTAATGAAACGGTGAGCGAGGTCGAAGCCGGCACACGCCAGGTCGACCAGGCCGGCGCGACGATGAGCGACGTGGTCCAGGCCGTGCGCCGCGTGACGGACATCATGGGCGAGATCAGCGCGGCATCGACCGAACAGAGCGCCGGCATCGAGCAAGTCAGTCTGGCCGTGACCCAGATGGACCAGGTCACGCAGCAAAACGCCGCACTGGTGGAAGAAGCCGCCTCGGCGGCGCAGGCGCTGGAGGAACAGGCCGGGGTGCTGCGCACGACGGTGGCATCGTTCCGGCTGCCGGCCGTGGCGGGTTAAGGGTGGTTTGGCGGCTCGGCGGCGCGCTTTCGTAGATGTGCGATAGGCGCCGCATTTGCGGCGTGATAGCGTCCGCGTTTTTTCCATTCACACTCAGAGCGCGATGACACTTTCCAGGCCGTTTAGCAATGTGAAGACGCTTCTCCTGATTGCCGCCGCCATGGCGCCAGCCGTGAGTTTTGGCTGCGGGGAGCAGGAGTTTCCGCCGTATGTTTATCCGTCGGTTGCATCCGCAATAAAAAAGGGGTTACGGCATCAACCGTAACCCCTTTTTTACTACCACGTAAGTTGGTGGGCCTCCCGTGAGTCGAACACGGCACCAACGGATTATGAGTCCGCTGCTCTAACCAGGCATGAGCTAGAGGCCCTTGGAGGGCTTAGTTGCCTTCCAGGAAGCTCTTCAGCTTGTCGGAGCGGCTCGGGTGGCGCAGCTTGCGCAGTGCCTTGGCCTCGATCTGGCGAATCCGTTCACGCGTCACGTCGAACTGCTTGCCCACTTCTTCCAGCGTGTGGTCCGTGCTCATTTCGATGCCGAAACGCATCCGCAGCACCTTGGCCTCGCGCGGCGTCAGGCTGTCCAGCACGTCCTTCACCACGTCGCGCATCGAACCATGCAGCGCGGCCTCGGCCGGCGCCAGCGTGTTCGTGTCTTCGATGAAGTCGCCCAGATGCGAGTCGTCGTCGTCACCGATCGGCGTTTCCATGGAGATCGGCTCCTTCGCGATCTTCATGATCTTGCGGATCTTGTCCTCCGGCATCTCCATCTTTTCGGCCAGCGTTGCCGGATCGGGCTCGTTGCCCGTTTCCTGCAGGATCTGACGCGAAATCCGGTTCATCTTGTTGATCGTTTCGATCATGTGCACCGGAATCCGGATCGTGCGTGCCTGATCCGCGATCGAACGCGTAATGGCCTGGCGGATCCACCACGTGGCGTACGTGGAGAACTTGTAGCCGCGACGGTATTCGAACTTGTCCACCGCCTTCATCAGGCCGATGTTGCCTTCCTGGATCAGATCCAGGAACTGCAGGCCACGGTTCGTGTACTTCTTGGCGATCGAGATCACCAGACGCAGGTTGGCCTCGGTCATCTCGCGCTTGGCCTCGCGGGCGCGCTTCTCGCCCTCGGACATCTTGCGGTTGACGTCCTTCAGCTCCTTCAGCGGCAGCACCACGCGCGCCTGCAGGTCGATCAGCTTCTGCTGCAGTTCGTGCACGGCCGGCACGTTACGCTCGACGATCGTGCTGTAGCCCTTGTGGTCGGCCACCACGGTCTCGATCCAGTCCAGGTTCGTCTCGTTGCCCGGGAAGCGGGCGACGAAGTCCGAGCGCGGCATGCCGCACTTGTCCACGACGATGTTCAGGATCGCGCGTTCGAGCTTGCGCACCTCATCCACCTGGCCACGCAGCGTGTCGCACAGGCGCTCCACGTTACGCGCGGTGAAGCGGATGCCCATCAGTTCGGCCTGGATCGCTTCCTGCGCCTTCACGTACGGCTTGGACTTGTAGCCTTCCTTCTCGAAGGCACGGCGCATCTTGTCGAACTGCTCGGCGATCACGCGGAATTTCTCCAGCGCGTTCTGCTTCAGTTCTTCCAGTTGACGTGCGGAAGCCGCGCCGCCAGCAGCGCTGTCGTCCTCGTCTTCCTCGTCGCCGTCGCTTTCCTCGTCGGACTCGACATCTTCCTCCTCGGCTGCCGCTGCGGCCGCAGCCGGGGCTGCTACCGCCACGTCGTCGGCGTTCGGGTCGATCAGGCCATCGACGAACTCGTCGATCTTGATCTCGTCGTTCGCCACGCGCTCGGCGTGCGCCAGGATCTCGGAAATCGTGACCGGGCAGGCCGAGATGGCCATGACCATGTCCTTCAGGCCCGCTTCGATCCGCTTGGCGATCTCGATTTCGCCCTCGCGCGTCAGCAGCTCCACCGTGCCCATTTCGCGCATGTACATGCGGACCGGGTCGGTGGTGCGGCCGAATTCGGAATCGACGGTCGAAAGTGCGGCTTCCGYCTCTTCCTCGGCCTCTTCCTCGCTCGTGGCGGACGGCGCGTTGTCGTTGAGCAGCAGCGTTTCGGCGTCCGGCGCCTGCTCGTAGACGGCGATGCCGATGTCGTTCAGCGTGGCGACCAGCGTGTCGATCGTTTCCGAATCGACCATGTCGTCCGGCAGGTGATCGTTGATTTCCGCGTAGGTCAGGTAGCCGCGCGACTTACCGAGCTTGATCAGCGCCTTGAGCTTCTGGCGGCGGACCTCGAGTTCCTCCTCCGTGCCCTGCTGGGTCGAGGCGAACTCCTTGAGCAGCGCCTTTTCCTTGGCCTTGCGGTCCTTGGCCTTCTGCTTCTCGGTCTTGGGCGCAGCGGTGGCGGCGGGTGCGGCGGCCGCTGGCGCGTCTTTTTCGTAAAACTCTTCAGTCACGTCTTCAGGGGTGCTGTCGTCTTGCTGCATCTCGGCCTTGGGCTTGCGGCCACGCTTCTTGGGCTCCGGCTTGACGGCCGGGGCAGCGGGAGGCTCGGATGCAACGGGTGCGGGAGTCGCGGCACGGGCCTTTGGCGCCACGGCGGCAGCGCCAGTCTTGGCGGCTCCGTTCCGGGTGCTGGCCGTCGTTGCCGCACGCTTGCTCTCGACTTCGGTATTCTGCTGTTTCGCCACGGTGATACTCTTGCCTTTCACGGGTGCAGAAGCGGCATGCATGCCGCTCGTATTGGCGCTATCGCCGCTCTCGCGTGCCGAAGTCGAGGGCTTTGTCTTTTCGGATATGCGATTCCTGGCGGAAGTGGTCCCTGCCGGTGCAGTTGCACCGTGCGCGGGCTTTGCTGGCGCAGACCGGGCTGTTGTCGTCCTGACTGTCGCGGTCGAAGTCTTCGCCGCCGTTGTATTCACGGACGCCTTGCCGCTCCCTGATTGGGGAGCTTTGGAGGGCGCCTTATCGGCTACCCTTTCGGTTGCTTTGGCCTTTGCCATTGGCACGCTCACTTTCGCCAGTACTGGAGAGAGATTTCGCAATCCAAACCGGGCATTGTAGCACGTCACCAACACCCGGCTTCCACTCAGGTAAGGTTTTCACCTGAAAAATCAAGGCTTAAGCACCGGACAAGCGCCAGATATCCCCGTCTGGACACCTACCGTTGTGCACTCAAGCCCCCATTTCACCTTTCCACTGCACCCTGTCCAACACCCCGCCAGCTCAGGCTCCATCGGCCGTGGCGGGCCGCAAGCCAAGCTGGCGGCGGCGCTGCACCTCGGCCACCAGCCAGACCATGCGGGTTTTTTCCGCGTCGCTGGCCCCACCGGCCGAAACTGCCTTTTGGAGCGCTTCCAACTCGCGCTGCAGGGGTTCTGCCAATAATTTGTGGATGGCGCCGTCGAATTCCATCGTCGCCGGCTCTTCCTCGATTTCTTCCTTGAGCACCGCCGTCCGGGCTCCCGCGTAGACCTCGGCATAGGGCGTTTGCGCCAGATGCTCGCTGAATGCCGCGAAGTTCACCGCCCCCTGGAGGCCATCACAGGCATCCACCAAGTGAGCGAGTACTTCGGCCTCCGGCCTTGTACTGTCTAGCAGCAGCGCCCGCGTATCGGCATCGAGACGTCCAGCGAGCGACGGATAGCTCATCAGCAACTGAATCACGCGCTGCTCCAGCCCGGTCGGCGCCTGACGGCGCGCGCGCGGCCTGGGCTGGGCGAAACGCCCCACCCGCGACGAATCGCTGCCCAATCCGCACACGGCCTCGATCTCGGCAGGTGTCGTACCGGTAGCATCGGCAAGTTCGCGCACGATCTGTAGGCGCAATCCGCCGGCCGGCATCGACTGGAGCAGCGGCTTGGCCTCGTACTGGGCACGGGCGCGGCCCTCGGGCTGGCGCAGGTCCTGTTCCTCGGTGACCACCTGGAGCAGGAAGCGCGACAGCGGCATCGCGGTCTGCACTTGCCGGGCGAAGGCATCGGTGCCCTCTTCCCGTACATAGCTGTCAGGATCGTGTTCTGACGGTAAAAACAGGAAACGGATCGTCTTGTTGTCGGCAACGTGCGGCAAACACGCTTCCAACGCCCGCCTCGCCGCGCGCCGGCCCGCAGAGTCGCCATCGAACGAGAACACCACTGCGTCGGTCTGGCGCAACAGCTTCTGCACGTGCACGGTCGTGCACGCGGTGCCAAGCGTGGCCACGGCATTGGCGAAGCCCAACTGGGCCAACGCCACCACATCCATATAGCCTTCCACCACCAACACGTAGCCATTTTCGCGGATGGCGTGCCGGGCCTCGAACAAGCCGTACAGCTCCGTTCCCTTGCTGAAAAGCGGCGTTTCCGGGGAGTTCAGGTATTTTGGCTCACCCTGACCCATTACCCGGCCCCCAAAGCCGATCACATTCCCCTTGGTGTTGCGGATGGGGAACATGATGCGGTCGCGGAAGCGGTCATAGCGGCGCGGCTTGCCGTCGGCATCGCGCTTCTCGCTCGACTCGATCAGCAACCCGCCCTCGACCAACGGGGCAGCCACATTGTCGTCCCGGTAGCTGCCGAAGACGGCTTCCAGGCCCTGCCAGTCGTCCGGCGCGTAGCCCAGGCCAAAATTCGCCGCGATCTCGCCGGTCAGGCCCCGCCCCTTGAGGTACTGGATGGCCTGCGGCGCCCCGCGCAGTTGCTTGCGATAGAACTCGGTGGCGCGCGTCATGGCATCGGACAACGCCACGGTCTTGGCCTGCTGCTCGGCACGCTGGGCCGGCGGCAGGCGGTCGCGCTCCTCGGGCACCGTCACCCCCACGGACTGCGCCAGCTCGCGCACCGCATCGGGATAGGACTGGCCCGAATACTCCATCAGGAAGCCGATGGCCGAGCCATGTGCGCCGCAGCCAAAGCAGTGATAGAACTGCTTCGTCGGCGACACCGTGAACGACGGGGATTTCTCGTTATGGAACGGGCAGAGGCCCATGAAATTGGCGCCGCCCTTCTTCAGCTGCACATACTTGCCCACCACATCGACAATGTCGACACGGTTGAGCAGGTCCTGAATAAAGGATTGCGGAATCACCCGACTGACCGTCCTGATGGAGGGCGGCCTGCCGCGTTGGCGACCGCTTTTCTGTGAATGCGTGACCGGAACGTCGCCCGGTGGCTATCGAATCATTGTAGTGCAGATGCAACGTGGCGCCCGAAAAACCGGGCTTTCATCGCCAAGCCCCGTCAACCTGACGGCTTCTTCGCCCAACGCCACGCCAACACCCAAAATTTGCCGATTGCCAGTCGATCACTTGCCCGCCAGCGCCGCCTTGACCAGCGCCGAGACGGCCGTCATGTCGGCGCGGCCTGCCAGGCGCGCCTTGACCAAGCCCATGACCTTGCCCATGTCCTGCGGACCGGCCGCGCCGGACTCGGTCACGGCCTTCTGGACTTCGGCAGCCACTTCGGCCTCGGACAGCTGGGCCGGCATATAGGCGGTCAGCACTTCCACCTCGGCCTTCTCCTTGTCAGCGAGGTCGGTACGGCCGGCCTGCTCGAACTGCGAGATGGAGTCCTTGCGCTGCTTGAGCATCTTGTCCACGACGGCGGTGATCCCGGCGTCATCCAGCTCCACACGATCATCCACCTCGCGCTGCTTGATAGCGGCCATGAGCAGACGGATGGTGCCGAGCCGCTCGGATTCACGGGCGCGCATGGCGGCCTTCATGTCGTCGTTGATGCGGGCTTTGAGGGACATGGCAGATTTCCGAAAGAATGGATGGACAGCAACCAGGCGCGCGCCAGCGCGGCGTCGCCCGGACCGATAATTGGACCTTAACGCAAAAACCCGCCGGAGCCATGCCCGCAGCGGGTTCGGAGCTGACGCAAGGCGCGATCAGTAGAGCTTCTTGGGCAGCGTCTGGCTGCGGATGCGCTTGTAATGGCGCTTCACTGCGGCATCCCGCTTACGCTTGCGCTCGGCGGTCGGCTTCTCGTAAAACTCTCGCGCGCGCAGTTCGGTAATCAGCCCGTTCTTCTCGA
Source organism: Cupriavidus sp. 01L43 (assembly GCF_056399925.1). NCBI lineage: Bacteria > Pseudomonadati > Pseudomonadota > Betaproteobacteria > Burkholderiales > Burkholderiaceae > Cupriavidus > Cupriavidus sp. 01L43. The sequence continues at coordinate 274,505 of NZ_JBFTSH010000001.1, read as the reverse complement.
TGGTGCGCTTGAAGCGGCGCATCGCGACTTCGAACGGTTCATTTTCTTTGAGGCGAATCGTCGTCATTTGGCCAAAAAGGAAAGAAGAGACTGCCGGCTGCCAGCCCTTGCCAGCGTGATGAGAGCGCCGATTGTAGCGCAAGGCCTGTGACGCTGCACGCGCATCGGCCCCGCCTGGACGGACCGTGCCGGCTACGCCACAGCGCTCGCGCCACGTGACGCTTCCGCCACTGCTTCGCCGACCGCGACGGCCGATGCCCAGGCCCACTGGAAGTTGTAGCCGCCCAGCCAGCCGGTMACGTCGACCACCTCGCCGATGAAGTAGAGCCCGTCCACCTCGCGCGCCATCATCGTGGCGGAGGACAGCCCGCGCGTGTCCACGCCGCCGATCGTCACTTCGGCCTTCTTGTAGCCCTCGGTGCCCGAGGGCACCAGTTGCCAGCGGTTCAGCGCGTCGCCAAGCTGGCGCAGCGCCTTGTCCGGCAGGTCCGCCACCGGCTGGGCGCCCGGCAGGCCGGCCGCCGCGCACCATGCGTCGGCCAGCCGCGACGGCAGGCGTTCGCCGAGCAGGTTCGCCAGATGCTTGCGGCTGCCCTTTTTATGTCCGATCAGCCAGTCGGCGGCATCCTCGCCATCGAACAGATCGATCGCGATCGGCGTGCCGGGGCGCCAGAAGCTGGAAATCTGCAGCACGGCCGGGCCGGACAGCCCGCGGTGCGTCCACAGCAGATCTTCCTTGAACGCGCCGGCCGCCTTGCCGCTGCCGGTGCTGATGTCGACTTCCATCGACACTCCCGCAAGCGGCACGAAGGGCTGCCACGCCTGACCATCGAACGTCAGCGGCACCAGGGCGGGCCGCGTATCGATCATCTTGAGCCCGAACTGGCGGGCGATGCGATAGCCAAAATCGGTGGCGCCGATCTTCGGGATCGACAAACCACCCGTCGCCACGACCACCGCACCGGCGCGGACCGTGCCCTGCGTGGTCAGCAGCAGATAGTCATCGCCTTCGCGGCGAATCTCATCGATGGTGCAGCCGGTGCGCCAGTGCACGCTGCCCGCGTCACATTCGGCGCGCAGCATCTGGATCACGTCCTCGGCGCTGTTATTACAGAACAGCTGGCCGCGATGTTTCTCATGCCAGCCGATGTCATACCGGCGCATCAGCGCCAGGAAGTCCTGCGGGGTGTAGCGCGCCAGCGCCGACCGGCAGAAATGCGGGTTCGATGACAGGTAATTGGCCGGGCCTGCCTGGAGATTGGTGAAATTGCAGCGACCGCCGCCCGAGATGCGAATTTTCTCAGCGAGCCGCGTCGCGTGGTCGATCAGCACCACACGCGCCCCGCGCTGCCCGGCCACGGCGGCACACATCATGCCGGCCGCACCCGCGCCCAGCACTGCCACGTCGAACCGCTCGGCCTTGCCCTTCATCGCCCCTGTTGTCATACCTGCCTTTCAAGAAGCGTGGATTGTAGCGAAAAGCCGCGCCGGCGCACCGCCTGCCGCTGTGCTACCCTGCTGTCCTTCCCTATTTATGCGCACTTGCCGGCACGATCGACGCCAATTCAGCGTTTATCGCACTGGCCGTTCCTGTTTTCCATGCTCGTCCTCGGTATCGAATCCTCCTGCGATGAAACCGGGCTGGCCCTCTATGACACCGAGGCCGGCCTGCTCGCGCACGCGCTGCATTCGCAGATCGCCATGCACCGCGAATACGGCGGCGTGGTGCCCGAACTGGCCTCGCGCGACCATATCCGCCGCGTGCTGCCCCTGCTGCGCCAGGTGCTGGACGACGCCGGCCGCACGCGCCAGGACATCGACGCCATCGCCTACACCCAGGGGCCGGGGCTCGCCGGCGCGCTGCTGGTGGGGGCTTCCGTCGCCAACGCACTCGGATTCGCGCTGAACGTGCCCATGGTGGGCGTCCATCATCTGGAAGGCCACCTGCTCTCGCCGCTGCTGACCGACGCGCCGCCGCCCTTCCCGTTCATCGCGCTGCTGGTCTCGGGCGGCCATACGCAGTTGATGGAGGTCAAGGGCGTGGGCGACTACACGCTGCTGGGCGAGACCCTCGACGATGCCGCCGGCGAAGCCTTCGACAAGACCGCCAAGCTGCTCGGCCTCGGCTATCCGGGTGGCCCGGAAGTGTCGCGGATGGCCGCGTTCGGCTCGCCGGGCGCGTTCGACCTGCCCCGGCCGATGCTCCATTCGGGCAATCTCGATTTCTCGTTCGCGGGGCTCAAGACCGCCGTATTGACACAAACCCGCAAGCTTTCGAATCCGTGCGAGCAGGATCGTGCCAACCTCGCGCGCGCCTTTGTCGATGCCATCGTCGACGTGCTTTCGGCCAAGTCGTTCGCCGCGCTCAAGCAGACCGGGCACAAGCGCCTGGTGGTGGCCGGCGGCGTGGGCGCCAACCAGCAACTGCGCGAGCGCCTGAACGAGATGGGCCGCCGCCGCAAGGTGGACGTCTACTACCCCGACCTCGCCTTCTGCACCGATAACGGTGCGATGATCGCGTTTGCCGGCGCCATGCGGCTCCAGGCGGCGCCGCAGGTGGCCCGTCACGGCTACGACTACGGCGTCACGCCGCGCTGGGATCTGGCCGACATCCGCCTGCCCGCTTGCCCGCCTGAGGCCTAAGGTCGAGGGAATCCTCCAGGTCCGATCGGCAGCCGGCTACGGCCAGCACGAAGGTGGTGGAGGTGCTGGCAGGCACGCCGGCGGTGAACCTCCTCTGATCCGCCGTGCAACGAGTAAAAAAGCCACCCGAGGGTGGCTTTTTTCTTGGCGACGACGCGCTCAGGCGGGCTGCCGCTTGTCGTGCTCGATCACGGCGTAGGCGCTGTGATTGTGGATGGACTCGAAATTCTCCGCTTCCAGCGTGTACGCGACGATCCGCGCATCGGCGTTGAGCCGCATCGCGATGTCTCGCACGAGGTCTTCGACGAACTTCGGGTTCTCGTAAGCGCGCTCGGTCACGAACTTCTCGTCCGGGCGCTTGAGCAGACCCCACAGTTCGCACGACGCCTCTTCCTCGGCCATGCGCACCAGCGCTTCCACGGGCAGGTCGCCGACCAGTTCCACGCGCATCGTGATATGCGAGCGCTGGTTGTGCGCGCCGTACTGCGAGATCTTCTTCGAGCACGGGCACAGGCTGGTCACCGGCACCAGCGCGGTCAACCACAGGCGCGATTGGCCGTCGCGGACCTCACCCGTCAGCGTGACCGCGTAGTCCATCAGCGATTCCACGCCGGACACCGGCGCGGTCTTCGAGATGAAATACGGGAACGTGACCTCGATGCGGCCGGCGTCGGCTTCCAGGCGCACCAGCATGTCGTCCAGCAGCGTGCGGAACGCGGCCAGGTCGAGCGGGGCGCGGTGGTCCTCCAGCAGCGCCACGAAGCGCGACATATGCGTGCCCTTCTGGTCCGCCGGCAGGCGTACATCGAGATCGAAGGTGCCCACGGTGGCCACTACGCCGGCCGGGGTCTTCAGCGAGAGCGGATAGCGCACGCCCTTGACGCCCACGCGCTGGATCACGATCTGGCGGGTGTCCACGCTCGACTGCACGTCGGGCATGACGAAGGCGGGATTGATGTCGTTCATCTACGGTTTCCTTTACGGTCGCGGCGGTCATCCCCCGCGCAACGAGTGTGAAAAAAGAAGCCGGCGCGGGATGGGCCGCGCCGGCTTTTACTGCCTGGAACTGCCGTGCGGATCAGGCCACGCGCGGCGTGGCGACCTTGACGGGCGCCTCGGCGATGGCGAAACGCTCGCGCACCGAACGCTCGATGCCGGCGGCGTCGAGGCCGCACTGCGACAGCAGGAACGCCGGATCGCCATGATCGATGAACTTGTCGGGCAGGCCCAGCACCAGCACTGGAATGTCGATGCCAGCCTCGGCCAGCGCCTCCAGGACCGCGCTGCCAGCGCCGCCCATCGTGCTGCCCTCTTCCACAGTCACGAGGTAGTCGTGGTTCGCGGCCAGCGACTTCACCAGCTCCACGTCCAGCGGCTTGACGAAGCGCATGTTGGCCACGGAGGCGTCCAGCGCCTCGGCCGCGCCCAGTGCCGGGTGCAGCATCGAGCCAAACGCCAGGAACGCCACGCGCTGGCCCGCGCGGGCATGGCCCTCGCGGCGCATCTCGCCCTTGCCTACCGGCAGCGCGGTCAGCGCGGCCTCGGTAGCCACGCCGGCGCCGGCGCCGCGCGGATAGCGCACGGCGGTCGGGCAATCCTGCTGGAACGCCGTGGTCAGCAACTGGCGGCACTCGTTCTCATCGGCCGGCGTCATCACCATCATGTTGGGGATGCAGCGCAGGTAGGCGATGTCGTAGGCACCGGCGTGCGTGGCGCCATCGGCGCCCACCAGGCCGGCGCGGTCCAGCGCGAACACCACGGGCAGGTTCTGCAGCGCCACGTCGTGGATCAGCTGGTCATAGCCGCGTTGCAGGAAGGTCGAGTAGATCGCCACGACCGGCTTCAGTCCCTCGCAGGCCAGACCACCGGCAAAGGTCACCGCGTGCTGCTCGGCGATGCCCACGTCGTAGTAGCGGTCCGGGAAGCGCTTCTCGAACTCGACCATGCCCGAGCCCTCGCGCATGGCCGGCGTCACGCCGATCACACGCTTGTCGGCGGCGGCCATGTCGCACAGCCATTCGCCGAAAACCTGCGTGTAGGTCTTGCGCGACGGCTTGGCAGACGGGCGGATGCCCTCGGCCGGATTGAACTTGCCGGGGCCGTGATACAGGATCGGGTCGGCCTCGGCCAGCTTGTAGCCCTGGCCCTTCTTGGTCACCACGTGCAGGAACTGCGGGCCGTGGCCTTCCAGCGCGCGCTGGCGAATGTTCTGCAGCGTCGGCACCAGCGAGTTCAGGTCGTGACCATCGATCGGGCCGATGTAGTCGAAGCCGAATTCCTCGAACAGCGTGGCCGGCACGACCATGCCCTTGGCATGTTCTTCCAGCCGTTTTGCGAATTCCAGCACCGGCGGGGCCACCGACAGCACGCGTTCGATGCCCTTCTTGGTGGCCGCGTAGAACTGGCCGGAGAGCAGGCGCGCGAGGTGGCGGTTCAGCATGCCCACCGGCGGCGAGATCGACATGTCGTTGTCGTTCAGCACCACCAGCAGGGGCAGGTCCTTGTAGACGCCGGCGTTGTTCATCGCTTCGAAGGCCATGCCGGCGGTCATCGCGCCGTCGCCGATCACGGCGATGCCGACGCGCTTCTCGCCCTTGGTGCGGGCGCCCAGGGCCATGCCCAGCGCGGCCGAGATCGAGGTGGACGAGTGGGCGGTGCCAAAGGTGTCGAACTCGCTCTCCGCGCGGCGCGGGAAGCCCGAGATGCCGCCGTACTGGCGCAGCGTGGACATGCGGTCGCGGCGGCCGGTCAGGATCTTGTGGGGGTAGCTCTGGTGGCCCACGTCCCAGACCACGCGGTCGGACGGGGTATCGAACACATAGTGGAGCGCAATGGTCAGCTCCACCGTGCCGAGGTTGGACGACAGGTGCCCGCCGGTCTGGGAGACCGATTCCAGCACATAGGCGCGCAGTTCGTCAGCCAGCGTGTCGAGCTGGCGTCGATCCAGCTTGCGCAGGTCTGCGGGTTCGTCGATTTTGTTGAGCAGCGTGTAGGTCATGATGTCCGTTCGGCCGCCGGATTCTCTATGTCCGGCTTGTCAGTTCAATTGGAGCGCAGCACGATCAGGTCGGCCAGTTCGGCCAGCCGGCCTGCCCGGGTGCCGAATCCCGCCAATGCCTCGTGGGCATCGGTGCGCAACTGGGCAGCCAGCGCGCGCGCGGCATCGAGGCCCATCAGCGACACATAGGTCGGCTTGTCATTGGCGGCGTCCTTGCCGGCGGTCTTGCCGAGGGTTGCCGTATCGGCCGTGACGTCCAGAATATCGTCAACCACCTGGAACGCCAATCCCACGGCAGCCGCGTAGCGGTCCAGCGCGGCCAGGCCGGCGGGATCGATACTTCCGCACAACGCTCCCATGCGCACACTCGCGCGCAGCAGGGCGCCGGTCTTCATCCGGTGCATGGCTTCCAGCGCGTCGCGCGACATCGCCAGGCCCACGTTCTGCAGGTCGATGGCCTGCCCGCCGGCCATGCCGACCGAGCCCGAGGCCACGGCCAGCTCGTCCACCAGCTTCAGGCGCGCTTCGGGCGCCAGCGCCGGGGTGCGGGCCAGCAGGATGAACGCCTGGGTCTGCAATGCGTCACCCACGAGCAGCGCGGTGGCCTCGTCATAGGCCTTGTGCACTGTGGGGCGCCCGCGCCGCAGGTCGTCATCGTCCATGCAGGGCATGTCGTCGTGGACCAGCGAGTAAGCGTGGATCATCTCCACCGCGCAGGCCGCCGCGTCACATGCCTCGGGTGTGGCACCGGCCACTTCACCAGCCGCGTGTACCAGCAGCGGGCGTACCCGCTTGCCACCGCCGAGGACAGCATAGCGCATGGCCTCGTGCAAGGTGTGTGGAATTGTGTCCGTGGACGGCAGTGCCGAGTCCAGGGCGGCCTCGGTCCGGGCGCCCTGCGCCCGCATCCAGGTAGCGAAATCGCTCATTCGAAATCTGTGCCGTTGCTGTTGTTATCGGGACGGGACTCGCCAGCCAGCGGCTTCAGCGCGTCGCCCTCCAGTACTTTGACCTGCTGCGCCACCCGCTCCAGGCTCTGCTGGCAGTAGCGCACCAGTTCGGCACCGCGACGGTACGCGGTGAGAGAGGCCTCGAGGGGCAGTTCGCCGCTTTCCATGCTGGCCACTAGGGTTTCCAGCTCCGCCATGGCGGCCTCGTAAGAGGCTGGCTGCGCGCCGGCTGCGGGCGCGTCGTCAGGCTGGACCGGTGTGGTCGTGGGTTTTGGCATGTCGGGCCTTGTTCAGGGGAATTAGGGATTTTACGCCAATCCCGGACTTGGCCGCAGATACGTATCGTCAACGTGGCGTACACGCACGAAATGTTATCCATCGATCACCTCATTTCATGGAAGTGACCTGTGCGCTATGGTCGTCATTCCGAATGCGATCCAAAGGGCACCTCCATGACGACCCGGGTCGACTTTTTCGCTAAAAAGGCAAAATAATCAGACCCTTAAGTTTTTGGCTCGGGTACAATTCCGCCCTCGTCAGCGAGATCGGCGACGCCGTGCCAAGGGCCGCCCGTTGCCAGCTTTTGCGTGTCTTTGTGGTAACGCCGCTCCCGCCCTGTGCCCGCCTGCACCGAACTCAGTTTCGGCCAGTCCCGCCGGGGAACCGGACCGCGCCCGGCTCGTCTGACAGGGTTTCCCAAATCGATTTCTCATATTTCGATGGTTGGGTTGTTCACTGCTTTCGCCTGTTACTAGGGAGTGGGGATAATGTCCAATCTCAGCACCGCGCTCAAGCTGGCGCCGGCTGATTCGCAGTTGCCCGTGGATGTCTACTTTGACGAGGCGCTGCATCAACAAGAACTGGAACTGCTGTTCAAGAAGGGCCCGGGATACGTCGGCCATACGCTGATGGTCCCGGAGACGGGCGATTTCCACACGCTCGCCGCCGAGGACGAGGGCCGCATGCTGGTCCGCAATCCGGAAGGTATCGAGCTGCTGTCGAATGTCTGCCGCCACCGCCAGGCCATCATGCTGAACGGCCGCGGCAACGCCAAGAACATCGTCTGCCCGCTCCATCGCTGGACCTACGACCTCAAGGGTGACCTGCTCGGCGCGCCGCATTTCGCGCAGCAGCCGTGCGTCCACCTGAACCGGTCGCCGCTCCAGAACTGGAACGGCCTGCTGTTCGAGGGCGCCCGCGACGTGCGCGCGGACCTCGCGCGCATGGGCGTGGCCGAGGACCTGAACTTCGACGGCTACATGCTCGACCACGTGGAAGTGCACGAGTGCGACTACAACTGGAAGACCTTCATCGAGGTCTATCTGGAGGACTACCACGTCGTGCCGTTCCACCCGGGACTGGGCAGCTTTGTCTCGTGCGACGACCTGACCTGGGAGTTCGGCGAATGGCACAGCGTGCAGACCGTGGGCCTGCACCAGGGCCTGAAGCGGCCGGGTAGCCCGACGTACCAAAAGTGGCACGACGCGGTGTTGCGCTTCAACAACGGCAAGCTGCCCAAGCACGGCGCGATCTGGCTGACTTACTACCCCAACGTGATGGTGGAGTGGTACCCCAACGTGCTGGTCATCTCGACGCTGCACCCGGTGGGTCCGCGCAAGACCCGCAATGTGGTGGAGTTCTACTACCCCGAGGAAATCGCGCTGTTCGAGCGCGAGTTCGTCGAGGCCGAGCGCGCCGCCTATATGGAGACGTGCATCGAGGACGACGAGATCGCCGAGCGCATGGACGCCGGCCGCCGGGCGCTGATGAAGCGCGGCGTCAGCGAGACCGGTCCGTACCAGTCGCCGATGGAAGACGGCATGCAGCACTTCCACGAGTGGTATCGGGGAGCCATGCAGTACACCGGCTGAGGCGCCGGCGGGCCACCACCGTGGTCGGTTATCGCCCGCTATTCGCCCAAGCCCTGTAGCCAGCCAGAAACGGACCGTGAAAACGGTCCGTTTTGCGTTGGAGTGGCCATCTGGCCACTGTTAGAATCGGGGTTTTCCCGCGCTGCGCCGGCCACCACGAAGCCCGGCCAGCCTTCGCTCCACCTCTCTCGCCCCCGCCATGCAATCGCTCTGGATGCTGTTCGCCGCCTTCGCCTTTTCCTTGATGGGGGTGGGCGTCAAGCTGGCATCCGAGTTCTACACCACAGGCGAGATCGTCTTCTACCGCAGCATCATCGGCGTGACGATCATGTGGATCATGCTGCGCTCGCAAGGCATCTCCGTGCGCACGCCGCACATGGCCACGCACATCAAGCGCAGCCTGTTCGGCGTGACCGCCCTGCTGCTCTGGTTCACCTCGATCACGCTGCTGCCGCTGGCCACGGCCATGACGCTGAACTACATGTCGCCGGTCTGGATCGCCCTGATCCTGGGCGCCAGCGCGGCGCTGGCCGGCACGGCGGGCGGCGCGGACCGCAAGCTGATCGGCGCAATCCTGCTGTCGTTCGCCGGGGTGCTGTGCCTGCTGCAGCCATCGGTCGGCAAGGACCAGCTGACCGGCGGCCTCATCGGACTGATCTCTGGCGTGTTCACGGCGCTGGCCTATGTGGAGGTGCGCCAGCTCGGCCAGCTCGGCGAGCCCGAAGGCCGCATCGTCTTCTACTTCTCGAGCGTGGGCATGGTCTGCGGGCTGGTCTGGATGCTCTACTCGGGCGTCAGCCACCACACCTGGCACGGCGCCGGCCTGCTGCTCGCCATCGGCATCCTGGCCACGCTGGGCCAAACCTCGATGACACGCGCCTACAAGCGCGGCAACACCCTGCTGACCGCCAACCTCCAGTACGCGGGCATCGTGTTCTCCAGCCTCTGGGGCATCCTGGTCTGGGACGACAAGCTCAACTGGATCTCGTGGCTCGGCATGGTGCTGATCATCGCCAGCGGCATCGCCACCACCCTCACCCGCGCCCGTGACACCGACAAGCACCCGACCCCGGCCACGCCAGTGAAATCGGCGGAGGCGGAAGTCCATCCCGAGGTGTAGCAGAACGCCGAAAGGCCGACCCGCCTTGATGCGGGTCAGATCCGTCGGATGATGAATGGATAGAGTCTCCCGTCTGAACGCGACGACGGAGCCTTGCCATGCAGCAGTGCAGTTTTGTGTTGAACGACCAGCCGATGAGCGCATTTAGTGTTGGCGGCGCTTCATTCCCGGCCTTCTCGGGAAAGACACCTTATATCAACAAGCGGGCGAACAGTTGCCTGGTAAAGCTCGGGCCAATTCCACCCGGCACCTACTACGTCATAGACCGCGAGACAGGCGGCAGATTTGGCTGGCTGCGCGACTTGGTGGCCAACAAAAAGAACTGGTTCGCCCTGTATGCCGAAGACGGCCGCATTGACGACTGGACTTTCTGCAACGAGGTGAAGCGTGGCAACTTCAGGCTTCATCCCATGGGCGAGAGGGGCATCAGTGAGGGATGCATCACCGTCCACCGGGCAGCCGACTTCCACGTCATCCACAGCTTGTTGAAACGATCCAGACAAAGTACTGTCCCGGGCGCGGATTTCCGCGCCTATGGAAAAGTGGTGGTCAAATGAAATGGCTCGCCAATGCCGTGCTACTAACAATCTGGCTGGTGTTCGCCACGTTTTTGTATGCCATGGCGTGGAGCCACTACCCGGACCTCTTCCCTGACTACCCGGAGTGGGTGGCTGATGTCATCGGACAGCTGACAACGGATCCACAGATGGACGATGTCGAGTCCCTCGCCACCTACTACTACCTGATCCTGTCCTTCCTCCCCGTGGCCGCCGCCACGGCTCTCGTCTTGTCTATCCGGCACCTGCTGCGCCGGCGTGCCAGATAAATCAAGTGAGGCGGCTCCGCAACTGCCTCCTGCTGGTGATCTGGCTGATCGTAGCCACCCACATCTATGGGCTCGTATGGAGCCGCTATCCCGACTATTTTCCTGAATACCCTGAGTCGGTGGGCCATTTCATCGACTGGCTGACGAGGGATTATCAGTCGAGGGGCATCGAGTCCCTGACGACCTACCACTACCTGATCCTCTCATTACCGCCCGTGGCCATCCTGACGGCCCTTGGCCTGTTCCTCCGGCACAAGTTCCGCCGACGCACGAAACTGCGCTGATCGGTCCTGCGGTGTAGCATTGACAGCATTGCTCAACCTGATGCTTATCGCCAATGCCGAACCCACTGATTACCGCGACGGAACTGGACGCACTGCTTAGCCGGGGCAACCAAGACGTCGTGCTGTTCGACTGCTCGTTCGATCTCGCCGACCCGGCCGCCGGGCGTGAGGCCTATCACCAAGGGCACCTGCCGGGGGCCTACTACCTCCATCTCGATAACGAACTGTCCGGCCCCAAGACCGGGTTCAACGGCCGGCATCCACTGCCCGATGCGGAACTGTTCGCCGCGCGGCTGCGGGCGCTTGGCGTGAACGATGGTTCGCTGGTCGTGGCCTATGACGCCCAGGGCGGCATGTTCGCGGCCCGGCTCTGGTGGCTGATGCGCTGGATTGGCCATGGGGCCGTGACGGTGCTCGATGGCGGGAAGAATGCCTGGGTGGCGGCTGGGCTGCCGCTCGAGCGCGGGGCAACCCCGGAGCCCGATACGGACACTGATAACGGCACTGGCGGCGACCTGTCGCGCAAGGCGTCGCTGGTCCCGACCGTCGATGCCGAGGCGCTGCTGGCCAATCTCGCCAGCCCCGCGCGGCTGGTCGTGGATGCCCGCGCCGCCGACCGCTTCCGCGGCGAGAACGAGACGCTCGACCCGGTCGGCGGCCATATTCCCGGTGCGGTGAATCGCTTCTTCAAGGACAACCTCGCCGCGGACGGCCATTTCAAGCCGGCGGAGACGCTGCGTGCGGAGTTCGGCCAGGTGTTTGCCGGCAAGGCGCCGGCCGATACGGTGATGCAGTGCGGCTCCGGCGTGACCGCCTGCCACAACCTGCTGGCGATGGAAGTGGCCGGGCTGACCGGCGCGGCGCTCTATCCGGGGTCGTGGAGCGAGTGGTGCGCCGACCCGAAGCGGCCGGTGGCGACTGGGGCCTGAATCCCCAGGCGCGAAGCGGCGTCAGCGCGACGCCGCCTCCGTCTTCGCCCCACGGTGGTGGTCGTGTTCCTCGCGCACGCCGTTCGTGATGAACACGATCGCCGCGATGCCCGCCGCCACCAGCACCACCTGCACCGCCGATTCCTTGAGGCGCGGCCGGCGCTGCATCTGCGGCATCAGGTCGCTCACGGCGATGTAGACGAAGCTGCTCGATGCAATCACGAGCACGTACGGAATCCAGCCGCTCAGCTGGTCCAGCAGGAAATATCCCACCACGCCGCCGACCACGGCCGCCAGGCTCGACAACAGGTTGAATGCAAAGGCGCGCGCCTTCGAGAACCCCGCGTTGAGCAGCACGATGAAATCGCCGACTTCCTGCGGAATCTCATGCGCGGCGATCGCCAGCGCCGTCACCACGCCGATCTTGGGATCGGCCAGGAAGGCAGCGGCAATCACGATGCCATCGGCAAAGTTGTGGAAGGTGTCGCCGACGAGGATGGTCAGGCCGCTGCGGCCCGCTTCTTCGCGGTCGTGGCCGTGATGATGGTGGTGTCCATCGCCCTCATGGTGGTGCGAGTGGCGCAGCAGCGAGATCTTCTCCAGCAGGAAGAAGCCCAGCAGGCCAGCCAGTAATGTGCCGAACAGCGCACGCGGGTCTGCGCCGGACTCGAACGCCTCGGGCAGCGAGTGAAGCAGCGCCGTGGCCAGCAGCACCCCTACCGAGAAGCTCACCATGCGGTCGACCACGCGCGAGGCCACGGTCAGCGACAGCAGCGCCGCCCCGAGAATGCTCCCGACGCCCGAAATGGTCGCCGCCAGCAGGATGTACAGAAGCGTGGAATGGATGATGGGCTCCCGGCGCCCGGTATGCGACGGTCAGGCCGCCCGCATACCGATTAACGCAACAAGGTTGCAAAAACTGGAAAGCCGCATTGTACGTATGTCCGCACCGACTTTGCAATGTCCGCAATGGTCCGACTCAGCGCGGGGTCAATCGCCCTCCCCGGCTCAGGCGACCTTGTTCGCCTTCAGCCAGGCCAGGCAGCGCTGCCAGCCATCCTTGGCGGCGGCTTCCACGTAGCTGGATCGGTAATCGGCATTGAAGGCATGGCCGGCCTCGGGATAGACCACGAAGGTCGAGGCCTTCGCATTGGCATCGGGCGATGCTGCCAGCGCGGCCTTCATCTTCGCGACGTGCTCCTGCGTGATGCCGGTGTCCTTGCCGCCGTACAGTCCCAGCACGGGCGCGTGGAGCTGGTTGACGCTCTCCAGCGCGCTGCGCGGCTTGAGCGGCGTCGGCTCACCCACCAGTTGGCCGTACCAGGCCACGCCGGCCTTCACCCGGGGGCTGTGGGCGGTGTAGAGCCATGTGACGCGTCCACCCCAGCAGAAACCGGTGATGCCGAGCCGGTTCAGGTCGCCGCCATGGGCCCCGGCCCAGGTGCTGGCGGCGTCCAGGTCGCCCATGACCTGCGCGTCCGGCACCTTGGCGATGACGTTGGTCTGCAATTCCTGGATCGTGCCGAAGCTGCCCGGATCGCCCTGCCGCGCGAACAGTTCCGGCGCGATGGCCAGGTAGCCGAGCTTGGCGAAGCGTCGGCAAATGTCTGCAATGTGTTCATGCACCCCGAAGATCTCGCTGATCACGAGCACCACGGGCAGGTTGGTCTTGCCTTCGGGCTGGGCACGGTAGGCGGGCATGTTGAAGCCGCCGGACGGGATGGTCACTTCGCCGGTGGTCAGGCCATTGAAGTCGGTCTTGATGGTTTCGGCCGCCACCGGCAGGGCCGCCGCCGCAAAGGCGGAGCCCAGCGCGGTCTTGACGAAACGCCGGCGATCGAACGTCTGGCCGGGGACGAGGCTTTCCACTTCAGGCTGCAGCATGGGGCGGGCTCCTTGGGTTCGCTGGCGTGACGCATACGATGCTCACGCAACGCCAGCGATTCTAAGCGCACTTTGCCGCCCCGTGCGCCCCCTCCCCTCAGTGCCTCAGTGCAGCTTCACGCGCGGGCTGGTCTTGCTGCGCAGCCAGTGCGTCACCGTATCGAGCCCCATGCCGATGGCGCCGTGGAGCGCCAGCACGTGCATCCGGTACAGCGAGGTGTACATGAAGCGTGCCATCAGCCCCTCGATAAACATCGACCCACCAATCAGCCCACCCATCAGGCTGCCGACCGCGCTGAAGTGCCCCAGGGACACCAGCGAGCCGAAGTCCTTGAACCCGAACTTCGGCAGCGGCTTGCCGTCCATGCGTGCGCCGATCGCGTCATAGAGGAAGGTGGCCTGCTGGTGCGCCGCCTGCGCGCGCGGCGGCACGGCGGTCTGCTTCTCCGGCCACGGGCAGCTGGCGCAGTCGCCGAACGCGAAGATGTCCGGATCGGCCTCGGTTTGCAGCGTGGGACCGACCACGATCTGGCCCTGCTTGCTGACCGGCAGGCCGAGCGTGCGGAGGACACCCGGCGCGGTGATGCCGGCCGCCCAGACCGTCAGGTCGGCGTCGATGCGCTTGTCGCTGGCGGTGAGCACGGCGTCGTCGGTGACCTGCGTCACGCGCTCGGCGGTCAGCACGTCCACGTCGAGCTTGCGCAGCAGCTTGGTGGTCTCGGCGGAAACGCGCTCGGACAGCGCCGGCAGGATGCGCGGGCCGGCTTCGATCACGTGGATGCGCACGTCGCGGCGCGGGTCCAGCTGGTGCAGGCCGTAGGCGTTGAGCACGTGCGCGGTGTTGCGCAGCTCGGCGGACAGTTCCACGCCCGTGGCGCCGGCGCCGATGATCGCCACGTCCACCCGCGGCCGGCCGTCCTCGCCGGTGCGGCCCCGCCCGTTCTGGGCGCGCACGCACGCGGCAATCAGCTTGCGGCGGAAGCGCTCCGCCTGCTCGACGGTATCGAGCGCGATCGCATGCTCGGCCGCGCCGGGCACGTTGAAGAAATGCGTGACGCAGCCGATGGCCAGGACTAACGTGTCATAGGGGAGTTCGCGTGCGGGCAGCAGTTCCGTGCCATCCAGATCGACGCACGCGGCCACCTGGATGACCTTGCGCGCCCGATCGACGCCCGTCAGTTCGCCCTGCTGGAACTCGAAGTGGTGCCACCGCGCCTGCGCGACGTACTCGAGCTGGTGGGTGTTGGGATCCATGCTGCCGGCGGCGACTTCGTGCAGCAGCGGCTTCCAGATGTGCGTGGGCGAGCGGTCCACCAGCACCACCTGGGCCTGGCCGCGCTTGCCCAGCTTGTCGCCGAGCCGGGTCACGAGCTCGAGCCCGCCGGCCCCGCCGCCAACGACGATGATGCGATGGGTGGATGCCTGCGTCGCGCGCAGCGCGTCGCGCTGGGCGTTGGGCGATGGGGTGGGCGATGGATTGGGCGATGTCTCGCCGCGTGTATCGGCTTGCGTACCGATGTGTGCCGCCGTGCCTGCCGCTACTTCGCTACCGGTTGTACTGCCATCCGTGGTGCTCATGGTCTACCCGATCTTCTCTATTTGGAAACCGGTGTCGACCCGCGTCGGCGAGGATTATGTTGTCGTTGTGGCGTCGCGCGGATCATGTTCGTTGCTGCCAGTTTGCTGCACGGCAATAGAACTGGCAAGCCTCCACGCGATGATGTCGCGCATTCACCGCAACGCCTCTCCTGTACGCATCCGCATGCAGGAGAGGCGTCACCTTCAATGCGCCTCTTCCCAGTTGCTGCCGCTGCCCACCTCGGCCACCAATGGCACGCGCAGCGTCGCCACGGAGCACATCAGCTCGGGCAGGCGCGTCTTCACCAGCTCGAGTTCGGCCTGCGGCACTTCGAGGACCAGTTCATCGTGCACCTGCATGATCTGGCGCGTGCCGAGGTTGTCGCGCTCGAGCCAGTCCTGCACGGCGATCATCGACAGCTTGATCAGGTCCGCCGCCGTGCCCTGCATCGGCGCGTTGATGGCGGCGCGCTCGGCGCCCTGGCGGCGCGGGCCGTTGCCGCCGTTGATGTCGGGCAGCCAGAGGCGGCGGCCAAACACCGTTTCCACGTAGCCCTGCTCGCGCGCGGTCTGGCGCGTCTCTTCCATGTAGTGGGCCACGCCCGGGTAGCGCATGAAGTAGCGGTCGATGTAGTGCTTGGCCGCTTCGCGCTCGATGCCGAGGTTGCTGGCCAGCCCGAACGCGCTCATGCCGTAGATCAGACCGAAGTTGATGACCTTGGCGTAGCGGCGCTGCTCGCTGGACACCGCCTCGCGCTCCACGCCGAAGATCTCGCCCGCCGTGGCGCGGTGGATGTCCTCGCCGTTGGCGAACGCGCGCAGCAGGTTCTCGTCGCCCGAGATATGGGCCATGATGCGCAGTTCGATCTGCGAGTAGTCGGCGGAGACGATCACGTTGCCCGGCGCGGCGATGAACGCCTCGCGGATGCGCCGGCCTTCCTCGGTCCGCACCGGGATGTTCTGCAGGTTCGGCTCGGTCGAGGCCAGCCGGCCCGTCACGGCCGTGGCCTGGCCGTAGCTCGTGTGCACGCGCCCGGTCTGCGGGTTGACCATCTTCGGCAGCTTGTCCGTGTAGGTGGACTTGAGCTTCGACAGACCCCGATAGTCGAGCAGCAGCTTGGGCAGCGGATAGTCCTCCGCCAGCTTCTGCAGCACCTCTTCGTCGGTGGACGGCGCCCCGCTGGCGGTCTTCTTGACCACCGGCAGCTTCATCTGCGTGAACAGGATTTCGCCGATCTGCTTCGGCGAACCGAGATTGAACGGCTGGCCAGCGGCCTCGAAGGCGGCTTTTTCCAGCTCCATCATGCGCTGGCCGAGTTCGGCGCTCTGCGCGCCAAGCCGCGCGGCATCGATCAGCACGCCATTGCGCTCAATTTTCTGAAGCACCACCGAGACCGGGATCTCGATGTTCTCGTACACGTACTTGAGTCCGTCTGCCGCGTCCAGCTGCGGATGCATCTTGCGATGGAGGCGCAGCGTCACGTCGGCATCCTCGGCCGCGTACTCGGTGGCGCGCTGGAGGTCGATCTGGTCGAAGCCGATCTGGCTGGCGCCCTTGCCGCAGACTTCCTCGTAGGTCAGCGTCTTCAGGTTCAGCAACCGCTCAGCCAGGCTGTCCATGCCGTGATTGCGGTGCGAGGCCAGCACGTAGCTTTCCAGCATCGTGTCCTGGGCGATGCCGCGCAGCTTGACGCCGTGGTTGGCGAAGACGTGCGAGTCGTACTTCAGGTGCTGGCCGAGCTTCGGCCGCGCCGGGTCTTCCAGCCACGGGCGCAGGCGCTCCAGCACGTATTCGCGCGAGAGCTGGCCGTGGTTATCCATGCCGGCCACGTCCGGGCCGCGATGGGCGACCGGGATGTAGGCGGCCTCGCCGGGCTCCACCGACAGCGACAGGCCCACCAGCTGGGCCTGCATCGGGTCGAGCGAGGTGGTTTCCGTGTCGATGGCGGTCAGCGGCGCGTCGACGATCCGGGCGATCCAGGCGTCGAGTGCGGCCTCGGTGGTCACGGTCTCGTAGCGGATCTCGGCCGGGGTGGTGTCGGGGGCCGGCAGGTCGGTCGACACATCGGCCGGGCCATCGAACAGCCCGCCCTGCGGCGAAGGCGCCGGCGCGGCGCCGGCACGCGAAGAGCGGGCGGCGGCACGGGCGTTCGGCAGCGATTCGCCCGTGGCCTCGCGCAGCCAGGTCTTGAAACCATAGCGCGAGAAGAAGGCGATCAGCTTCTCGTTGTCCTCGCCCAGTTCGCGCAGCGCGTGGAAGTCCGCCACGGCGTCGCTGAGGTCGCAGTCGGTCTTGACCGTGACCAGCTCCCGGGCGCGCGGCAGCCAGTCGAGCGTGTTGCGCAGGTTCTCGCCCACCACGCCCTTGATGCCATCGGCACCGGCCATGATGGTGTCGAGCGTGCCGTATTCGGCAAGCCATTTCACGGCGGTCTTCGGACCCACCTTGGGCACGCCGGGCACGTTGTCCACCGCATCACCAATCAGCGAGAGATAGTCGACGATCCGCTCCGGCGGCACGCCGAACTTGGCCACCACACCGGGCGGATCGAGCACTTCGCCGCTCATGGTGTTGACCAGCGTGACGTGGTCGTTCACCAGTTGCGCGAGGTCCTTGTCGCCCGTGGATACCACGGTACGCACGCCCTGTGCCGTGGCCTGGCAGGCCAGCGTGCCGATCACGTCGTCGGCCTCGACGCCTTCCACCACCACGATCGGCCAGCCCAGCGCGCGCACGGCCTCGTGGATCGGCTCGATCTGCCTGGCCAGATCCTCGGGCATGGACGGGCGATGTTCCTTATATGCGGGGTATAGCGCATCCCGGAACGTCTTGCCCTTGGCGTCGAACACGCAAGCGATATACTCTGCCGGGAAGTCGTTGCGCAGCTTGCGCAACATGTTGATCATGCCGTAGATTGCCCCTGTAGGCAGCCCTTCGCCATTCCTCAGGTCCGGCAGAGCGTGATACGCGCGATACAAGTAGCTCGATCCATCGACGAGCAAAAGCGTTTTTTGACTATCCGACATTCCCATGGACTCTAAATTGACTGGCGCCCCTGCTGGTGGCGCAGCGACCGGCCCCCTGGCCGATACGGACGTTTCCGACATCTCCGGCGATACCGTGAACCCGCCGCCCGAGAAGGCCTCGGCGCATGCCGCCGCCATCGCCGCGAAAGCCGATGCCGCGGCGGCGGGCAAATCGCCCGAAGCCCAGGATGCGGCCGCCGCGGCAGCGGCAGCGCGTGCCAACCCACGCAAGATGATTCCGAGCCTGCGCGCGCTGGCGGATGAAGACCGCGCCACCGCGAAGAAGGCGCGTGCCTCGTGGCAAATGTTCACGATTATGGCAGAGTTCATCGAGGCGACCGAGTACCTCTCGGAGATCCGCCCGGCGGTCTCGATCTACGGCAGCGCGCGCCTGCGCGAGGACTCGCCGTACTACCAGAAGACCATCGAGATCGCCCGGCTGTTCTCGGACGCCGGCTTCGCGGTGATCTCCGGCGGCGGCCCCGGCATCATGGAAGCGGCCAACAAGGGCGCGCACGCCGGCAAGTCCGCCAGCGTTGGCCTGAACATCGAGCTTCCGCACGAGCAGCAGGGCAATCCGTACCAGGACATCGCCATGCGCTTCCGCCACTTCTTCACGCGCAAGGTCACCTTCGTGAAGAATTCGGACGCCTTCATCGTCATGCCCGGCGGCTTCGGCACGCTGGACGAGCTGGCCGAGGTGCTCACGCTGGTGCAGACCGGCAAGTCGCGCTCGGTGCCGGTGGTGATGTACGGCAGCCGGTTCTGGAAGGGCCTGCTGGACTGGTTCCGCTTCACGCTGCTGCCGATGGGCCTGATCGCCGAGCACGACCTCGACCTGATGAAGATCGTGGACGAGCCCCAGGAAGTGCTGGAGGCGGTCTATGACTATTACGAGAAGCGCGGCGGCGATCACCCCATCCCGCCGAAGGAAGAAATGTTCTATCTGTAAGGCATTGGCGGCGTCCCCGGCCAGCCAGGGGGCGCAGGCAGCACGTGCCGGGGTGCCCCGGGGGTCACGAGAGCGGCCCGTGGGCGGCAGGAATTGCTAGAATGGAAGCCTGTCAGTCTGCCAGGTCCGGCGCCGCCGGGCCGCAGACTCAATCCGCGTGGCGGGGCCTGCCGGCCCGCACGCACAGGAGCCCCAGATGACCTCCCCCTCGCACCCGGCTGCCGTGCTCGCCGCGACCGTGCTGGCACTCGTGCCGGCCCTGGCCGCCGCACAGGGCAACGCGGAAAGCAGTGCGCTGACACAACAAGAACTGAACCAGATCAACAATCAGCCGATCGCGCCCGCGTCGAAAAGCCAGCTCAACCAGCCGCGCGAGCCGAGTTTCGTGCTGCGTGAGCGCGATGGGACCCAGGTGACCGAGTACCGGAACAAGGGGCAGGCCACCGATATCCAGGTACGCTCCGGCGTGGGCACGAAGTACGAGATGAGCAAGCCGGAAGACAGCTCGCCCAAGATTCGTGACCATGACGTGAACCGCGTGCCGTCGGTCAACCTGAAGTTCTGAGCGTCTCAGCGATCCTTTTCACCCACGACCCGGCCGGACGGCAACGCCCGACCGGATCGCGCCGGCCCTCCGGCAGTCATGCCGCGGCGGCGGACGGTTTTTGTCCAGACCGGCCTGCCGCGCCCGATTCGCACCAATAAAACAGTATGGCCGTATTCACCACGGTCTCGCAGGACGAGATCGCCCGCTGGCTGCTTGACTACGACCTTGGCGAAGTCCGCGCGTTGCGCGGCATTGCTTCCGGGATCGAGAACAGCAATTTCTTTCTGACCATGGAGCAGGATGGCGTCACGCGCGAGTACGTGCTGACCATCTTCGAGCGGCTGACCTTCGCGCAGCTGCCGTACTACCTGCACCTGATGGACCATCTGGCCCGACACGGCATCAGCGTGCCGGCGCCCGTGGCCGCGCGCGACGGGGAAATCCTGCGCGCGCTCAAGGGCAAGCCGGCGACCATCGTCACGCGGCTCTCCGGGGCGTCGCAACTGTCCCCGCAGGCCAGCCACTGCGCCGAGGTGGGCACCATGCTGGCCCGCATGCACCTGGCCGGGCAGGACTATCCGCGCCAGCAGCCCAACCTGCGCAGCCTGGCCTGGTGGCGCCAGACCGAGCCCGAGATCCTGCCGTTCCTCGACCCGGCCCAGCGCCAGTTGCTGGCCGGCGAGATCGCCCACCAGACCGCGTTCTTCGGCAGCGCCGACTACGCCGCGCTGGCCGGCGGCCCGTGCCACTGCGACCTGTTCCGCGACAACGTCCTGTTCGACACCGACGCCAGCGGCGCGCCGCAACTCGGCGGTTTCTTCGATTTCTACTTCGCCGGCAACGACAAGTGGCTGTTCGACCTGGCCGTGACCGTGAACGACTGGTGTATCGACCTGCCGACCGGCGCGCTGGACGTTGACCGGGCGCAGGCCATGCTGCGGGCTTATCATGCGGTGAGGCCGCTCACGGCCACCGAGGCCGCGCATTGGCAGGACATGCTCCGTGCGGGCGCGCTGCGCTTCTGGGTATCGCGTCTGTGGGACTTTTTCCTGCCGCGCGAGGCCGACATGCTCCAGCCGCACGATCCGACCCACTTCGAACGCATCCTGCGCCGCCGTCTCGACGACGCCGCACCGCTCCCCTGGATCTGATTCGCCATGCAACTACTGGAAGTTCCCGCCAAGGAAGGCTACGTCTGGTTCCGCCAGGGTATCTGGCTGTTCCGCAAGAACCCGCTCGCGTTCCTGATGCTGCTGTTCATCTACCTGATTGCCGCGCAGCTCGCGATCTTCGTGCCGCTGTTCGGCATCATCGCGCTGCTGGTGGTCACGCCGGGCATCAACGTGGGGGTGATGACGGCCTGCCGCGATGTCATCCAGAGCAAGCGCGTGCTACCGACCGTGCTACTGGCGGGGTTCCGCAGCAATGGCAAGCAGGCCATGCGGCATCTGTTCGTGCTGGGCGGCATCTATGCGGCGCTGGTGTTCCTGCTGAGCCTGATCGCCACGTCGCTGGTTGATATCGGCGCGCTGGCGCAGGTGGTGCTGAAGGGCGAGGAGCCCACGCCGGACGCGATGCGCCAGCTCTACCTGGCGATGCTGGCCGGGGCGGCGCTCTACACGCCGATCGCGATGCTGTTCTGGTTCGCGCCGATGCTGACTGCCTGGCACGGCGTGCCGCCGGTGAAGGCGCTGTTCTTCAGCTGGACGGCCTGCTGGCGCAACCGGGGCGCGTTCTTCGCCTACGCCGGCCTGTTCGCCGTCCTGATCGTGGCGCTGCCGCTGTTCCTGGAGGTGATCTTCGCCGCGATCGGCGCGGAGACGGTGCTGTCGTTCCTGGTCACGCCGTACTCGCTGCTGATGCTGGCGATCCTGTACTGCTCTTTCTACGCCACCTATCGCGGCTGCTTCAACATCGTGCCGGCCGAGGCCACCGACACCCAGAACGTCAATCCATGACGTATTAGGCACTTGGCCGGGGCTACCCCGGCCAGGGCCCGGCTTTAGTCGATGGTGTCGAGCTTGGCCACCGCCAGCGCCAGCCACTTGGCGCCGTGGCGCTTGAAGTTGATATTGGCGCGCGCATCGGCGCCCTCGCCTTCCAGCGCCGTGATCTTGCCTTCCCCGAACTTGTTGTGGAACACGTTCTGGCCGACCCGGAAGCCGGTGTCGGCCGCGCGCTTTTCCTCGGCGTAGTTCTTGCCGGTGTCCATGCCGCCCGTGGGCCGGGTGCCGCTGTAGGGCACGTCCTCGGGCTTCTTGAACCAGTCGCGGCCCCAGCCGCTTTCCCGCTCCCCGCCGCCCTGGCGGTTGCGGCCATAGCCGCCACCACCGCCGCCGCCGCCGCCGTACGCACCGTAGGCCTGTGCCGGCGGCGTGATCCACTTCAGCGACGCCTCGGGCAACTCCTCGAAGAAGCGCGAGCGGATGTGATATCGCATCTGGCCGTGCAGCACGCGGCTCTGGGCGAAGGACATATAGAGCCGCTCGCGCGCCCGGGTAATCGCCACGTACATCAGGCGGCGCTCCTCCTCGAGCCCATCGGCCTCCATCGCGCTGTTCTCGTGCGGGAACAGGCCCTCTTCCAGCCCGGTAATGAACACCACGTTGAATTCGAGGCCCTTGGCCGCGTGCACGGTCATCATCTGCACCGCGTCCTGGCCAGCCTGGGCCTGGTTGTCGCCGGCCTCCAGCGAGGCATGGGTCAGGAAGGCCACGAGCGGCGTCATCACCACCGGCAACTGCTCGGGATCGAGCACCTGGAGCACCTGGTCGCCATCGGCCAGCACTGGCGCGGCGTCGCCGATCCGGTTGGCGGGCAGCACGCTGGCCAGCGCGTCGAGCCCATAGCCCTCTTCCACCACGAAAGCCTGCGCGGCGGTGACCAGTTCCTGCAAGTTCTCGATGCGGTCCTGCCCTTCCTTCTCGTTCTGGAAGTGCTGGATCAGACCGCTGGTGTTGATCACATACTCCACCGTCTCCGGCAGCGTCATGCGCCGCGTCTCGGCCCGCATCTGCTCGATCAGGCGGATAAACGCGCCCATCGTGCTGCCCGCCTTGCCCGGCACGTAGGCCACGGCCTCGGAGAGCGAGACGTTGTACTGGCGCGCGGCGTCCTGGAGCAGCTCCAGCGAACGCGCCCCGATGCCGCGCGTCGGGAAGTTGACCACCCGCCCGAACGCCGCGTCGTTGCGCGGGTTTTCGATCAACTGCAGATAAGCGAGTGCATGCTTCACTTCGGCCCGTTCGAAGAAGCGCAGGCCGCCATACACCCGATAGGCGATGCCGGACGAGAACAGCGCGTGCTCGATCACCCGCGACTGCGCATTGCTGCGATACAGGATGGCGATCTCGGAGCGCGACATGCCCTGGGCGATCTGGTCGCGGCTCTCCTCGACGATCCACGAGGCCTCCTGCCCGTCCGAGCCGGCCTGGAACACCCGCACCAGCTCGCCGTGGCCCGCGTCCGTGCGCAGGTTCTTGCCCAGCCGCCGCGCGTTGTGGGCGATCAGGTGGTTGGCCGAATCGAGGATGTGGCCATGCGAGCGGTAGTTCTGCTCCAGCTTGATCAGGTGGCGCACGCGGAATTCGCTCTCGAAGTCGCGCATATTGCCGACGTTGGCACCCCGGAACGCGTAGATGCTCTGGTCGTCATCGCCCACGGCGAACACGGCTGCCGCGCTACCCGTGCCGTAGCCGGCCAGCAGCTTGAGCCACTGGTACTGGAGCACGTTGGTGTCCTGGAACTCGTCCACCAGCACGTGGCGGAAGCGGTGCTGGTAGTGCTGGCGGATGGCGTCGTTGTAGCGCAGCAGTTCGTAGCAGCGCAGTAGCAACTCGGCGAAATCGACCACGCCTTCGCGCTGGCACTGCTCGTCGTAGGCGGCGTACAGGTCGACGAAACGACGGTTGAAATCGTCGTTCGCCTCCACGTCGCGGGGGCGCAGCCCCTGCTCCTTGGCGTTATTGATGAAGTACTGGACGTTCTTGGCCGGATACTTCTCGTCATCGACATTCAGCGATTTCAGCAGCCGCTTGAGCGCGGAAAGCTGGTCCTGGGTGTCCAGGATCGAGAAGGTCTGCGGCAGCCCGGCGTCCTTGAAGTGCGCGCGCAGCATCCGGTTGCAGAGCCCGTGGAAGGTGCCGATCCACATGCCGCGCGTGTTGATGGGCAGCATGGACGACAGGCGGGTCTGCATCTCCTTGGCCGCCTTATTGGTAAATGTCACGGCCAGCACGCCGGCCGGCGACACCCGGCCGTTCTGGATCAGCCAGGCGATGCGGGTGGTCAGCACGCGGGTCTTGCCGCTGCCCGCCCCCGCCAGGATCAGGGCCGGTTCATCGGGCAACGTGACGGCGGCGAGTTGTTCGGCGTTGAGATTGGCAAGCAGGCTGGACATCGGGGAAGGGGCCTTTTGGCCGCGTGGGGCCGGGGAATGGCGGCAATTATACCGGGGGGACCGGGGCCGCCAGCGGCACCCGGCAGCCGTCGGCGTCGGCAAATGCGCACCGGCACCCCCGCCTCCCCTATAATTTGACGTTTTCCCGGCCCGACGCCGTGGCGCGCCGACTGTTTTCGATGGATTTCGATCAGTCCGCCCACCGCCCAGCCCCGACCCGCATACCTCGACATCCCCAGCATGACCGCCCAAGACCAGTCCCTTGCCAAGAGCTTCGAACCCGCCGCCATCGAGGAGAAATGGGGCCCCGAATGGGAGCGCCGCGGCATCGCCCAGCCCACGATGGATGCCAATCGTCCCGATTTCGCCATCCAGCTGCCGCCCCCCAATGTGACCGGCACGCTGCACATGGGCCACGCGTTCAACCAGACCATCATGGACGGCCTGACGCGCCACGCGCGCATGCGCGGCGCCAATACGCTGTGGGTGCCGGGTACCGACCATGCGGGTATCGCCACGCAGATCGTGGTGGAGCGCCAGCTGGAAGCCCAGGGCGTGTCGCGCCATGACCTCGGCCGCGAGAAGTTCGTCGAGAAGGTCTGGGAGTGGAAGGAAGAGTCGGGCTCCACCATCACGCGCCAGGTGCGCCGCATGGGCGCGTCGATCGACTGGACGCGCGAGTACTTCACGATGTCGCCCGAGATGTCGCAGGCCGTGACCGAGGTATTCGTCCGCCTGTTCGAACAGGGCCTGATCTATCGCGGCAAGCGCCTGGTCAACTGGGACCCGGTGCTGGGCACGGCCGTGTCCGACCTCGAAGTGGACAGCGTGGAGGAGGAAGGCTCGCTCTGGCACATCCACTACCCGCTGGCCGAGCCGGACGCCGTGCACGGCCTGACGCACCTGACCGTGGCCACCACGCGCCCGGAAACCATGCTCGGCGACACCGCCGTGATGGTCCACCCCGAGGACGAGCGCTACGCGCACCTGATCGGCAAGTTCGTGCACCTGCCGCTGACCGATCGCCAGATCCCCGTCATTGCCGATGAATACGTCGACCGCGCCTTCGGCACGGGCGTGGTCAAGGTCACGCCGGGCCATGACTTCAACGACTACGCGGTGGGCCAGCGCCACAACCTGCCGCAGCTCTCGATCCTGACGCTGGACGCCAAGATCGTCGCCGACGCGCCGGCCGCCTACGCCGGCATGGACCGCTTCGAGGCCCGCGAGAAGATGGTGGCCGACCTGAAGGAACAGGGCCTGCTGGGCGAGGTCAAGAAGCACAAGCTGATGGTGCCGCGCAGCGAGCGCACCAGCAGCGTGATCGAGCCGATGCTGACCGACCAGTGGTTCGTCGCCATGAGCAAGCCGGCCCCCGAGGGCACGTTCTATCCGGGTCGCTCGATCGCCGAAGTGGCGCTGGACGCCGTGCAGAACGGCGAGATCAAGCTGGTGCCCGAGAACTGGAACAGCACCTACAACCAGTGGCTGGCCAACATCCAGGACTGGTGTATCAGCCGCCAGCTCTGGTGGGGCCACCAGATCCCGGCCTGGTACGACGACGCCGGCAACTGCTTCGTCGCCCGCACCGAGGAAGACGCCCGCGCCAAGGCGCAGGCGGCCGGCAGCACCGGCCCGCTGCGCCGCGAGGAAGACGTGCTCGACACGTGGTTCTCGTCCGCGCTCGTGCCGTTCTCTTCACTCGGCTGGCCCGAGCAGACGCCGGAACTGGAGCACTTCCTGCCGTCGTCGGTGCTGGTCACCGGCTACGACATCATCTTCTTCTGGGTGGCGCGCATGGTCATGATGACCAAGCACTTCACCGGCCAGGTGCCGTTCCACACCGTGTACGTGCACGGCCTGGTGCGTGACTCCGAAGGCAAGAAGATGAGCAAGTCCGAGGGCAACACCCTCGACCCGGTGGACCTGATCGACGGCATCGAGCTGGCCCCGCTGCTCAAGAAGCGCACCACGGGCCTGCGCCGCCCGAAGGACGCGCCGCGCATCGAATCGAAGACGAAGAAGGAGTTCCCGGACGGCATTCCCGCGTTCGGCGCGGACGCCCTGCGCTTCACCTTCGCCTCGCTGGCCACGCTGGGCCGGAATATCAACTTCGACACGGGCCGTTGCGAGGGCTATCGCAACTTCTGCAACAAGCTCTGGAACGCCACCCGCTTCGTGCTGATGAACACCGAGGGCCATGATTGCGGCATGGGCCCGTGCAGCAACGACTGCGGCCCGGACGGCTACCTGCACTTCTCGCAGGCAGACCGCTGGATCGTCTCGCTGCTCCAGCGCGTGGAAGGCGAAGTCGAAAAGGGCTTTGACGAATACCGTTTCGACAATATCGCCAGCGCAATCTACAAGTTCGTCTGGGACGAGTATTGCGACTGGTACCTGGAACTCGCCAAGGTGCAGATCCAGACTGGCACCGAGGCCCAGCAACGCGCCACGCGCCGCACGCTGCTGCGCGTGCTGGAGACGGTACTGCGCCTGGCGCACCCGATCATCCCGTTCATTACCGAGGAACTCTGGCAGAAGGTGGCCCCGCTGGCCGGCCGCGCCAAGGGTGACGGCAGCGAGACCATCGCGCTGCAGGCCTACCCGCTGCCGGCCGCCGCCAAGATCGACGAAGCCGCCGAAGCCTGGGTGGCCCAGCTCAAGGCCGTGGTGGACGCCTGCCGCAACCTGCGGGGCGAGATGAACATCTCGCCGGCCCAGCGCATTCCGCTCTACACGCACGGCGACAGCACCTTCCTGAACGCCGCGGCGGCGCAAATCCAGGCGCTGGCGAAACTTTCCGAGGTGAAGGTGTTCGAAGACGAGGTCGCCCTCCAGAAGGAAGGCGCCGGGGCGCCGGTGGCCATCGTCGGCGGCAATCACCTGCTGCTGAAGATCGAGATCGACGTCGCAGCCGAGCGCGTGCGCCTGGGCAAGGAGATCGACCGGATCAGCAATGAAATCGGCAAATGCCGGGGCAAGCTGACCAACGAAGCCTTCGTGGCCAAGGCGCCGCCCGCGGTTGTGGCGCAGGAAACACAGCGTTTGTCGGATTTCGAACAGACGCTGGCCAAGCTCCAGGATCAACTACAGCGTCTGCCCGCCTGACGGGTTCGCCACTTCTGCGCCACCGGCACGAAAGTTGCAACTCGACTGGTATCCGGCCTCGTTCATGTGTAACGACATGTGACTGTTACGTCAGCGTCGGACGAAGCCGGACAGACGGCGCCCTCCCTGTACGGCACGGTGTTACACCGGATTGAAAAGGAAAGCTGAAATGGAAAACCGCGTCACCAAGGCCGTCTTTCCGGTCGCTGGGCTAGGTACCCGATTCCTCCCCGCGACCAAGGCGAGTCCCAAGGAAATGCTGCCAGTGGTGGACAAACCGCTGATCCAGTACGCCGTGGAAGAAGCCATGGCCGCCGGCATCACGGAAATGATCTTTGTCACGGGCCGCTCCAAGCGCGCCATCGAGGACCATTTCGACAAGGCGTACGAACTGGAAATGGAGCTGGAGGCCAAAAACAAGCAGGCCCTGCTCGATGTGGTGCGTTCGATCAAGCCTGCGCACGTGGAGTGCTACTACGTGCGCCAGCCCGAGGCCCTGGGCCTGGGCCACGCCGTGCTGTGCGCGGCCAAGCTGGTCGGCGACACGCCGTTCGCGGTCATGCTGGCGGACGACTTGCTCGACGGCGACGTGCCGATCATGAAGCAGATGGTCGACGTCTATAACCACTACAACTGCTCGGTCCTGGGCGTGGAAGAGATCGCGCCGGAACAAAGCCGCTCCTACGGCGTGGTGGAAGGCCGCGAATGGGACGAGCGCGTGATCAAGATGTCCGGCATCGTCGAGAAGCCGGCCCCCGAGGACGCCCCGTCGAACCTTGGCGTGGTGGGTCGCTACATCCTCACGCCGCGCATCTTCGACCACATCCGTGAACTGAAGCCAGGTGCCGGCGGCGAGTACCAACTGACCGATGCCATCCAGTCGATGCTCGACCAGGAGCAGGTGCTGGCCTACCGCTACAACGGCGTGCGCTACGACTGCGGCAGCAAGCTCGGCTACCTGAAGGCCACTGTCGAGTTCGCCCTGAAGCACCCGGAAGTGCGCGACGAGTTCAGCGCCTATCTGGCCCAGCGCGGATAAGCGTTCCGCCCCGGCATGAAAAAGCCGCCTCGATCGAGGCGGCTTTTTTTATGGCCGGGGGCCAGGCGGTCTTAGCGGCGCTTCATGTAGAACACGAACACCTTGTCCACCTCGGCGTGCGACAGCAGCTCGTTGCCGGTCTGCTTGGCGAAGGCCTGGAAGTCGCGCGTGGCGCCCGGGTCGGTGGCCAGCACCTTGAGCACGTCGCCGCTGGCCATGTCCGCCAGCGCCTTCTTGGTCCGCAGGATCGGCAGCGGGCAGTTCAGGCCGCGCGCGTCCACTTCTTTCTGGAAGTCCATTCCTCTCATCCCACTTATTTTTGGTCGATGCCGTATTGTAACGAAGCGGCGACGAGGCTGAAGTCCGTCGGCCGGCGCGGGTCGGGGATGYCCTCGCCCGAGGCGCGGTCGAAGAAGCGCACGGGCATCCCGCGCCGCTCCAGGAAATCGGCCACGGCAAAGCCGGTGCCGGCGTTCCAGATCCGCATCTTCTCGGGCGCCACGAGCTTGTATTCGGCCAGTTCCTCGGACAGTTCGATGCGCCCCGTCGCCTTCACGTGATAGGCGATGATCAGCTCGTTCTTGCGCATGAACTCGTAGACGCCGATCAGCGACGCGGATTCCGTGTCGAGATTGGTCTCCTCCTTGAGTTCGCGCGCCACGCCCAGCTCGGGCGTCTCGTCGCGCTCCATGAAGCCGGTGACCAGCGCGAACATCCCCTCCGGCCATACCGCGTTGCGCGCCAGCAGCAGCTTGTCCTCGTACTCGACCACCGCCGCCAGCACCGGCAGCGGGTTGTTCCAGTGCACGAAGCCGCAGCCGTCCTGCACGCAGGCATGGCGATAGCGGCCGGACATCGGCAGGTGCTCCAGCGGCGCCCCGCATTGGGGGCAGAAACGGTACGGTTGCATCGGAGGGGGCTCCAGGGGTTCAGAGGGCGCAGGCCGCGCGGATATCGGCGGCGAACGCTTCCACGGTCTCGGGCTGCAGGTCCCACGAACACATCAGCCGGCAACCGCCCGCGCCGATGAAGGTGTAGAACAGCCAGCCCTTGGCGCGCAAGGCCTCGATGGCCGGCAGCGGCAGTTCGGCGAAGACCGCGTTCGATTCGGTCGGGAACATGATGCGCACGCCGGGAATGTCGACGATGCGCTGGTGCAACAGTTGCGCCATCGCGTTGGCATGGCGGGCGTTGGACAGCCAGACATCGTTCTCGAGCATGCCCAGCCACGGCGCGGAAATGAAGCGCATCTTCGAGGCCAACTGCCCGGCCTGCTTCACCCGGTAGGCGAAGTCCTCGGCCAGGCGGCGGTCGAAGAACACCACGGCCTCGCCCACCGGCAGGCCGTTCTTGGTGCCGCCGAAGCACAGCACATCCACGCCAGCCCGCCAGGTGATCTCGGACGGATGCACGCCCAGCGCCGCCACCGCATTGGCGAAGCGCGCGCCGTCCATGTGCACGCGCAGTTGCCGCCGCTTGGCGATGGCCGCAATGGCGCGCACCTCCTCCACCGTGTAGACCGTGCCGACTTCCGTCGACTGCGTGAGCGAGACCACGCGCGGCTTCGGATAGTGGATGTCGGTGCGCCGCGTGACCAGCGCCTCCACCGCATCGGCGGTCAGCTTGCCGTTGACGCCGGGCGCCGTGAGCAGCTTGGAGCCGTTCGAGAAGAACTCCGGCCCGCCGCACTCGTCCGTCTCGATGTGCGCCAGTTCATGGCAGATCACCGAGTGGTACGACTGGCACAGCGACGACAGCGCCAGCGAGTTGGCCGCCGTCCCGTTGAAGACGAAGAAGACCTCGCAGTCGGTCTGGAACAGGTTGCGGATGCGGTCGCAGACCTGCTGGGTCCAGGAATCGTCGCCATAGGCCTTCTCGTGGCCGCTGGCGTTGGCCTCGAGGAAGTATTTCAGCGATTCCGGGCAGAAGCCGGCGTAGTTGTCGGAGGCGAAGTGCTGCATGGGCGGGTCTTTACTTCTTGTCGATCCAGAGCGCGCCGCCGGTGGCCCAGTTCTCGCGCTTGATATCGGTGATGATGATGTCCACTGCCGACACCGAGCAGCCCAGCGTCTCGCAGGTGACGCGCGTCACTTCCTCGACAAACTTGCGCTTTTGCTCGACCGTGCGGCCTTCGAACATCTCGACGTGAAACGTGGGCATGCTGCTGACTCCGTTTTTAGGGATTTTGCGAGACTCAGTCTCGGTAAGAGGGATCGATTCTATCGAGTTTGCGCAGCAGCGAGGGCCATTCCATCTCGCCCTCGACGGCGCCGTTGTCGTACAGCTGCATCGAGGTGCGCTCGGCCACCCCGGCCGGCGGCTGCACTGTGGCGCGGCCCGCCTGCGCGCCGAGCTGGATCTCGCAGGCCTTGATCAGGGTGGCCATCAGCACGTAGGCCTCGGCCACGGTGCGGCCCACCGTCAGCGTACCGTGGTTGCGCAGCAGCATGGCCGGGTGCTGGCCCAGCGACACCGTGAGCCGGGCCCCTTCGGCCGGGGTGAACGCCAGGCCCTCGTAGTCGTGATAGCCGATGCGGCCGTGGAAGCGCATGGCGTGCTGCGACAGCGGCAGCAGTCCGTCCGCCTGCGCCGAGACCGCGATGCCGGCGGTGTTGTGCAGGTGCATGACGCAGTGCGCATCGGCCCGCGCGGCGTGCACGGCGGCGTGGAGGGCGAAGCCGGTCACGTTGACCGGGTGCACGGTCTCGCCGACCACCTCGCCCCGGCCATTGATCTTGACGAGGTCCGACGCGCGAATCTCGTCGAACGCGAAGCCGAACGGGTTGATCAGGAAGTGGTCCGGCTCACCGGGCACTGTGGCCGAGATATGGGTGTAGATCAGGTCGTCCCAGCGCTCCAGCGCGGCCAGCCGGTAGGCGGCGGCGAGGTCGGTGCGCACGCGCGCCTCCTCGGCGCTGACGGGAACGGCCGGGCCCGCGGCACGCGCGGGCTGCAAGGCAAAAGACATGGGGACATTCGCTCCGCGGCCGCCCTGCTGCGAGGCGTGCTCCAGACACGTGCGGGTTCAGTCCCGGTCGAGTAGGCGGCGCAGGCGTAACTGTAGCGCAGTCAGCGCGGGGCGGCAGCGTCCCGCAACGGCATGGCGCGGACCATCCAGCCGAGGATGCCCGCCCCCACCAGCAGCGCGGCGGCGGCGGTGGCCAGGGATGCCGCAAAGCCGCCCGTGCGCGCCACCAGCGTGGTGGCCAGCGGCGGGCCGGCGATCTGCCCGAGCGCGTAGGCGGCCGTCATCAGCCCGATCAGCTTCGGGGCGGCGCTGCCCCACAGCCGGCGCGCCTCGCGCATCAGGAACGACACCAGCGCCGTGAACGGCAGGCCGACGAGCAGGCTGCTCAGCGCGAAGCCCGGCACGGTCGGCCAGAATGCCGCCACGGCCACGCCAACCGCCTGCACCGCGTACAGGATCATCGCCAGCCGGCGGTTGTCGTGATGCATGCCCACGCGCGTGGCCAGGAAGGCGCCAATGGCCACGCCAGCGCCCAGGATCGGCCAGAACAGGTCCGCCCAGACCGTGCCGGGCATGGCCTGGCGGGCGATCACGGGCAGGAAGGTCGCGGTGATGATGTAGCCGAAGCCGGCGAGGCCGTAGGCCACGGTCAGGGCCCAGGTTTCGAGGTCCAGCCGGGGTGTCGGGGCGACTGCCTCCGCATGCCCTGCACTCCCCGGCTGTCCGGCCCGCGCCTGCAGGGCCGGCGGCGGCGCGCCGAACACGCGCCAGACCGGCGCCAGCATCAACGCGCCGAGCACCGTGAAGGCGATCCAGCCCCAGTTCGCCAGCCAGTGCGCGCCGACCATGCCGAACGCCGACAGCCCGGTCACGACGATCCCCACGCCGGGACCGCAGAACATCAGCCCGCCCAGCGTGGGATGGCCCAGTTCGGCCAGTCGCTGCATGCACCACGCGGTGGCGTAGACCATCACCAGCGCGCTGGCGATGCCCGCAATCGTGCGCCATGCCAGCCACGCGGGCATGCCGCCCGGCAGCGCCATGGCCAGCGTGAGCACCACGGTGAGCACCAGCGACACGCGCACCATCCGCACGGGATCGGGGCGGATGAACAGGCACAGCAGCGCCCCCAGCAGGTAGCCGATGTAGTTCAGCGTGGCCAGCGCCCCGCCCTCGGCCAGCGTGACGGTGCCGTCATGCAACATCATCGGCAGCAGCGGCGTGAAGGCGAACCGACCGATGCCCATCGCCAGCGCCAGCGACACGAAGCCAGCCATGGCCACCGCCCAGGGTCCGGCAGTTTGCGGGGCCGCGCGGGCGGCGGAGACATCGGTATTCACGAGAGACATGATCGGGGGGCGGGTTCGGCTGGCGGCCAGCGGGATTCCTGACTATCCTAGTCGCATTCATCCATCACATAAAATGAATTATTGAGATAGCATCAATCTCAATTCAAGAAGGAAGCCGATCATGGATCTCGCCGCACTCGAAATCTTCCGCACCGTGGTGGAGGCCGGAGGCATCACACGCGCCGCCACGCGGCTGCACCGCGTGCAGTCGAACGTGACCACGCGCATCCGGCAACTGGAGCAGTCGCTCGGCGTGGAGCTGTTCCTGCGCGACGGCAAGCGCATGGTGCTCACCCCGGCCGGGCAGACGCTGTTCGACTACGCGCGGCGCATCCTGCAACTGTCCGACGAGGCTCGCCACGCGGTGCAGCCGGCGCGGCCGCACGGGCGGCTGCGGGTGGCGTCGATGGAAAGCACGGCGGCCAGCCGGCTGCCGACGGTACTGGCGCGCTATCACCAGGCGTGGCCGGACGTCGAACTGGAACTCGTGACGCTGCCAACCCGACAGGCGCTGGACGCCCTGCGCCGCTTCGAGGTCGATTGCGCCTTCGTCGCCGAGCCGCTCGGCGATGCCGAACTGGTCACCCGGCCCGCCTTTACCGAGGAGCTGGTGATCATCGCCAGCGCGCAGCATGCGCCGATCCACTCCGCCGCCGACCTGGAGCGCCACACGCTGCTCGCGTTCGAGGCCGGCTGCAACTACCGCACGCGCTTCGAGCAGTGGTGCAATCGCGACGGCCACGCGGCGGGGCGGGTGATCCAACTGGGCTCCTACCATGCCATCGTCGCCTGCGCGGCGGCCGGTATCGGCGTGGCGATCATGCCGCGCTCGGTGCTGACGCTATACCGCGACCTGCCGCAGATCAGCGTCCATCCGCTCGGCGACGAAGGCGCCGTGACCACCGTGCTGGCGTGGCATCCGGCGATGGGCAGCGCGGCGCTGGCAGCGCTGGCCGACATGCTGCCGGGTGTATCGGACATCACGCAAAAGGCTGCCTGACCCCTTCCGCTTCGGATTCCTTGCCCGCGCTGCGGCGTGCAAGATGTGGCCGGTCGCCTACACTGAAAGTGGCGCTGCCACGGCATACTCGCGGGCCGCGCCCCGCCATGACATTCGTCTTCGCGTCGCTACGATCTTTGGTTTGCCGGATGGCGATGGGGCTGGCCATGCTCCTCGCCCTGCCCGCGATGGTCTACGCCCAAGGCGCCTCGGCCCCAGCCGCCAAGGCTGGCGTGGCCCCCGTCTATGTCATCCCGATCAAGGGCGCCATCGGGCCAGCCAGCGCCAGCTTCGCCACGCGCGGCATGGCGCAGGCGCAGAAGCAGAACGCGCAGTTGATCGTGCTGGAGATGGACACGCCCGGCGGGCTCGACGTGGCCATGCGCGACATCATCCAGGCCATCCTCGCCTCCCCCGTACCCGTGGCGACCTTCGTCTACCCGGGCGGCGCGCGGGCCGCGAGCGCCGGCACCTACATCCTCTATGCCAGCCACATCGCCGCCATGGCGCCCGGGACCAATGTGGGCGCGGCGAGTCCGGTTGCCATCGGTGTCGGCGGCCCGAAGCCGGGTGCCTCGCCCGGATCTTCCCCCGCCAGTGCACCAGCCAGCGCGCCCGGCACCGAAGACACCATGGCACGCAAGCAGATGCACGATGCCTCCGCCTACCTGCGCGGGCTGGCCCAGCTGCGCCAGCGCAACGCCGACTGGGCCGAGCGCGCGGTGCGCGAGGCCGTGAGCCTCTCCGCCGACGAGGCAGTGGCCCAGCACGTGGCCGACCTCGTCGCGCCGGACCTGCCAGCACTGCTGCGGCAGGTCGATGGCAAGCGCCTGCAGGCGGCCGGCGTATCGCGCGTGCTGCACACCACCGATGCGCCCATCGTCACGGTCACGCCGGACTGGCGAGCGCGGCTGCTCGCCGTCATCACCGAACCCAGCGTGGCGCTGATCCTGATGATGATCGGCATCTACGCGCTGATGTTCGAGTTCTCCACGCCGGGCATGGTCGTGCCGGGCATCGTCGGCGCCATCTGCCTGCTGATCGGCCTGTTTGCGCTGCAAATGCTGCCCGTCAACTATGCGGGGCTGGCGCTGATCGCGCTGGGCATCGGCTGCATGGTGGCCGAATTCTTCCTGCCGACGTTCGGCGCGCTCGGGGTGGGCGGCATCGTCGCCTTCGCGTTTGGCGCGGTCATGCTGATCGATACCGACGTGCCCGGCTTCGGCGTGCCGCTCACGGTGATCGCGGCGCTGGCCGGGGTGTCGGCGCTGTTCCTGGTCGGCATGTCCGCGATGCTGATGCGCTCGCGCAAGCGCCCCGTGGTCAGCGGCGCGGACACGCTGGTCGGCAGCCTTGCCACGGTCATCGACGATACGCCCGCCGACGGCTGGGCGATGGTGCACGGCGAACAGTGGCGAATTCATGGCGACGGCCCGCTCGCGCGCGGCCAGCGGGTACGCGTGACCGGGCGGCGCGGGCTGGTACTGGAAGTCGTGGCCGACATGGCCGCATCCCTGGAACACAACGGAGCGTGATATGGCATTCGGATTCAGTTTTGGTGGGCTGATCTTCCTGCTGGCATTGCTCGTGGTGGCCGCGATCCGCGTGCTGCGCGAATACGAACGCGGGGTTGTCTTCATGCTCGGGCGATTCTGGGGCGTCAAGGGGCCCGGGCTGGTGCTGCTCATCCCCGGCATACAGCAGATGGTCCGCGTGGACCTGCGCACGGTCGTCTTCGACGTGCCACCACAGGACGTGATCTCTCACGACAATGTGTCGGTCAAGGTCAACGCGGTGGTCTATTTCCGGGTCGTGGACCCCGAGCGGGCCATCATCCAGGTGGCCAACTTCCTCGAGGCCACCAGCCAGCTCTCCCAGACCACGCTGCGGTCCGTGCTCGGCAAACATGAACTGGACGAAATGCTAGCCGAGCGCGAAAAGCTCAACCTCGACATCCAGAAGGTGCTCGACGCCCAGACCGACGCGTGGGGCATCAAGGTGTCCAATGTCGAGATCAAGCATGTGGATTTGAACGAGACCATGATCCGGGCCATCGCCCGCCAGGCGGAGGCCGAGCGAGAGCGGCGGGCCAAGATCATCCACGCGGAAGGGGAATTGCAGGCTTCGGTGAAACTGCTGGAGGCGGCACAGATGCTGGCGCAGCAGCCTGAGGCCATGCAACTGCGGTATCTCCAGACGCTGACGCAGATTGCTGGGGATAAGAGTTCTACTATTGTGTTTCCGTTGCCGATGGATTTGGTTAGGGGGTTGATGAAGTAGGTTTTGGGTTTGGTTCTGTGGTGTTGGCTGTTGAGCGCAACAAAAACAAAAAGGGCGCCCCAAACCCCAGAGCGCCCTTCTCAACAGCTAGTAAATCCCTCAAACCTTACCAGCCACCCACTCCTTAACCCCAGCCAGCGCCGCCGGCAGATTCGCCGGCTCCGTCCCCCCAGCCTGCGCCATATCCGGCCGGCCGCCGCCCTTGCCGCCCACCTGCTGGGCCACAAAGTTCACCAGCTCCCCAGCCTTGACCTTGCCCGTCGCATCGGCGGTCACACCAGCAATCAGCGAAACCTTCCCATCCGACACTGCCCCCAGCACGATGGCCGCGCTCTTGAGCTTGTCCTTGAGCTTGTCCATGGTCTCGCGCAGCGTCTTCACGTCGGCGCCGTCGAGTTGGGCGGCCAGCACCTTCAGGCCGTTGATGTCGATGGCCTGCTCGGCGAGTTCGTCGCCTTGCGATGCCGCGAGCTTGCTCTTGAGCTTCTCGAGTTCCTTCTCGAGCGCCCGCACCTGCTCCTGCACCTGGCCGATACGCGGCACCAGTTCCGACGGCTGCGCGCGCAGCGCGGCGGCGGCTTCGTTCAGGCGGGCGTCGAGCGACTGCAGGTAATGCAGCGCGTTGTCGCCGGTAATCGCTTCCACGCGGCGAATCCCGGCTGCCACGCCCGCTTCCACCACGATCTTGAACAAGCCGATGTCGCCGGTGCGCGTCACGTGCGTGCCGCCGCAGAGTTCCTTCGAGGTGCCGATCGACAGCACGCGCACATCGTCCGCGTACTTCTCGCCGAACAGCGCCATCGCGCCGCTCTTCACCGCGTCGTCGAACGGCATGATCTCGGCATGCGTCGGCGCGTTGGCCAAAATCTCGGCGTTGACGATTTCCTCGACCTGACGGATCTCGGCGTCGCTCAGCGGCGCGTTGTGCGAGAAGTCGAAACGCGTCTTGTCGGCATCGACCAGCGAGCCCTTCTGCTGCACGTGGGTGCCCAGCACCTCGCGCAGCGCCTTGTGCATCAGGTGGGTCGCCGAGTGGTTACGTACCGTGCGTGCACGGCGGATGGCATCGACCTGCGCCGCCACGGTGTCACCCACCTTCAGCGGGCCGTTGGTCAGCGTGCCCTGATGGCCGAACACATCGGCCTGCACCTTGGTCGTGTCGGCCACGTTGAACACGGCCGCACCCGCCACCAGCGTGCCCTGGTCGCCCGCCTGGCCGCCGGACTCCGCGTAGAACGGGGTGTTGTCCAGCACCACCACGCCGGTTTGGCCCGGCTGCATGGTGTCGACGGACGCGCCGTCGACGTACAGCGCCGTCACGCGGGCGCGTTCGAAGCCCAGTTCGTCATAGCCGTGGAACACGGTCTTGTCGCCCGTGTACTCCAGGCCGGCGGCCATCTTGAACTTGCCGGCCGCACGGGCCTGCTCGCGCTGGCGGTTCATGGCGGCGTCGAACGCGGGTTCGTCCACCGCAATCTCCTGCTCGCGCGCCACGTCCTGCGTCAGGTCGAGCGGGAAGCCGAAGGTATCGTGCAGCTTGAACGCCAGTTCGCCGTCAAGCACCTTGCCGCCCTTGGCCTTGAGGTCGGCCACGGCGGTGTCGAGAATGGTCATGCCGTTCTCGATGGTCTCGAAGAAGCGCTCTTCCTCGGCCCTCAGCACTTCCACCACGCGCGACTGCGCCTCGGCCAGCTCCGGATAGGCCTCGCCCATCTGCGCCACCAGGTCCGGCACCAGCTTGTGGAAGAACGGCGTCTTCTGGCCCAGCTTGTAGCCGTGGCGGATCGCGCGGCGCACGATGCGGCGCAGCACGTAGCCGCGGCCTTCGTTGCCCGGGATCACGCCGTCGACGATCAGGAACGAGCACGCGCGGATATGGTCGGCAATCACCTTCAGCGAGTTCTGGTTCAGGTCGTCCAGATGGGTCTCGCGCGCGGCGGCCTTGATCAGCGCCTGGAACAGGTCGATCTCGTAGTTGCTGTGCACGTGCTGGAGCACGGCGGCAATCCGCTCGAGGCCCATGCCGGTGTCCACGCACGGCTTGGGCAGCGGCGTCATGTTGCCCTGCTCGTCGCGGTTGAACTGCATGAACACGAGGTTCCAGATCTCGATGTAGCGGTCGCCGTCTTCCTCGGGCGATCCCGGGGGGCCGCCCCAGACATCGGCGCCGTGGTCATAGAAGATTTCCGAGCACGGGCCGCACGGGCCGGTGTCGGCCATCTGCCAGAAGTTGTCCGAGGCGTAGCGCGCGCCCTTGTTGTCGCCGATGCGCACGATGCGCTCGGCCGGCACGCCGACTTCCTTGGCCCAGATGTCGTAGGCCTCGTCGTCCTCGGCGTAGACCGTGACCCAGAGCTTCTCGGCCGGCAGCTGGTAGGTCTTGGTCAGCAGTTCCCAGGCGTACTGGATGGCTTCGCGCTTGAAGTAGTCGCCGAACGAGAAATTGCCCAGCATCTCGAAGAACGTGTGGTGACGTGCCGTATAGCCCACATTTTCGAGGTCGTTGTGCTTGCCGCCGGCGCGCACGGAGCGCTGGGACGATGTAGCGCGCGAGTAGGGACGCTTATCGGTGCCCAGGAACACGTCCTTGAACTGCACCATGCCCGAATTGGTGAACAGCAGCGTCGGGTCGTTCGCCGGCACGAGGCTGGACGAGCGGACCACGGAATGGCCCTTCGACTCGAAGTACTGCAGGAACTTGCTGCGAATGTCGGAGACTTTCATGTTGTATCGGGCGCATCCCGCATCGTGGCAGGGCGCAGTCAGTCAGGTTGGATTTGCAAACCGTTGATTATACGGGGCAAGCCCCCTCCCGGGGCATTCTCGCGGGCGGCCGCCCGGCGGCGCGCACCGGGCGGGCTGGCGATGGCCGAATATCGCCCACCGTTGGCCTGGCGCCGCCCCGTGCGGGTACATCGGCGCGGCGGGCCGGTGGTAGAGTGCTCCCCCACTATATCTACCGAGCCGCCACTGCCATGGGAGCCTTGAGCCATCTCCGCGTCCTCGACCTGACCCGCGTCCTCGCCGGGCCATGGTGCGCCCAGAACCTCGCCGACTTCGGCGCCGACGTGATCAAGATCGAGCGCCCCGGCGCAGGTGACGATACGCGCACATGGGGTCCGCCCTGGCTCAAGACCGAGGATGGCCGGGACACGGCCGAAGCCGCCTACTACCTGGCCGCCAACCGCAACAAGCGCTCGGTAACCTGCGACATCAGCACGCCCGAGGGCCAGCAGCTGGTGCGCGACCTCGCCGCCCAGAGCGACGTGGTGCTCGAGAACTACAAGGTCGGCCAACTCAAGAAGTATGGCCTCGACTACGAATCGCTCAAGGCGGTGAAGCCGGACATCATCTATTGCTCGGTCACCGGCTTCGGCCAGACCGGCCCGTACGCCCAGCGTCCCGGCTACGACTTCATCATCCAGGGCATGGGCGGCTTCATGAGCCTGACCGGCGAGCGGGACGACCTGCCCGGCGGCGGCCCGCAGAAGGCCGGCGTGGCCATTTCGGACCTGATGACCGGCCAGTACGCCACCATCGCCGTGCTGGCTGCCCTGGCCCACCGCGACCGGACCGGCGAGGGCCAGTACATCGACATGGCGCTGCTGGACGTGCAGGTGTCGATGCTGGCAAACATGAATACCAACTACCTCGCCAGCGGCGAGGCGCCGCGCCGCTGGGGCAACGCCCACCCGAACATCGTGCCCTACCAGACCTTCCAGGCCGCCGACGGCTGGATCATCGTCGCGGTAGGCAACGACGGGCAGTTCCGCAAGTTCGTGACGGCCGGCGGCCGGCCGGAACTGGCCGACGACCCGCGCTTCGCCACCAACCCGCAGCGCGTGGCGCACCGGGACGTGCTGGTGCCGATCCTGGCCGAGATGATCCTGCCGCGCACCCGCGAGCAGTGGATCCTGGATCTGGAAAAGGCCGGCGTGCCCTGCGGCCCGATCAACACGCTCGACGAGGTCTTCGAGAACGAGCAGGTGCTGGCGCGCGGCCTGCGCGTCGATTTGCCGCACCCGACGGCCGGCGAGGTCAAGCTGGTGGGCAGCCCCATGAAGATGAGCGCCACGCCGCCCGAGGCGCTGCGCCATCCCCCGTTGCTCGGAGAGCACACGGAGGTGGTGCTGGGCGAGACACTCGGCTACAGTGCGGAGCACATCGCCGCACTGCGCGCCAAGGGCGTGGTCTGACCCCGATTCCCCCCGACTCGGGAGCCACGCCGGCCGCAGCCGAAGGCGAGATTTTCTGTTTGCGTCCCCTGACTAATTAGGAGCATGCATGCTGACTGATGCCTTCCTGGCGTTTTTCCATTTTCTGGCGATCTTCCTCCTGGTCACGCTGCTGGCCGCCGAGGCCGTGGTGCTGCGCCCCGGGATGACGCCGGCCATCGTGCGCCGGCTGTCGCTGTACGACCTGCTCTACTTCCTGTCGGCCATGGTGGTGCTCGCCACCGGCCTGCTGCGGCTGTTCTACGGCGCCAAGGGCGTGGATTTCTACCTGCACAACCCGTGGTTCCACGCCAAGATGACCGTGTTCGTGCTGATTGCCCTGTGCTCGCTGCCGCCGACGCTCGCCATCGCACGCTGGCGCAAGCAGGCGCGCAAGCTGCCCGATTTCGTGCCGATGCCGGACGAGATCAAGCGCGCCCGCCGCTGGGTCATGATCGAGGCCCATGTGTTCATCCTGCTGCCGCTCTGCGCCGTGATGATGGCGCGCGGCATCGGCGCGCGCTGACCTTTTCATCGATCCGTTGAAGACTCCTGAGATGCTGAAGACCCTGCTGACGGCCACGAAGATGGCCGCCTCCGCCGCCACGCTGGCGGCGGCCACCCTGGCCACGCCGGCCCATGCCGCTGCCCCGGCCCCGGCAAACTGGCCGACCAAGCCGATCAAGTTCGTGGTGCCCTACCCCGCCGGCGGCCCGCTGGACACCGTGGCGCGCGCCATCGGCGAACGGCTCCGCGAAAGCCTGGGCCAGCCGGTCGTCGTCGAGAACAAACCCGGCGCGGGCGGCAACCTCGGCGCGGACTACGTCGCCAAGCAACCGGCCGACGGCTACACCATCGTCATGGGCGCCGTGGCCACGCACGCCATCAATCCCACGCTGTTCGCCAAGATGCCGTACGACCCGGTGAAGGACTTCGCGCCGATCACGCT
Organism: Cupriavidus sp. 01L43; assembly: GCF_056399925.1. Taxonomy (NCBI): domain Bacteria; kingdom Pseudomonadati; phylum Pseudomonadota; class Betaproteobacteria; order Burkholderiales; family Burkholderiaceae; genus Cupriavidus; species Cupriavidus sp. 01L43. The sequence continues at coordinate 233,590 of NZ_JBFTSH010000001.1, read as the reverse complement.
GGTCGCCGACGTGCCGAACGTGCTGGTCATGCACCCGGGCAAGGCCGCCGAGCTGCATATCAATACGGTGCGTGACCTCGTGGAGTACGCGCGCAAGCATCCGGGCAAGCTCGACTACGCCTCGGGCGGCAACGGCAGCGCCGGCCACCTGTCGGGCGAACTGTTCAAGAGCATGGCCCGCGTCAGCATGGTCCATATCCCGTACAACGGGGCGTCGCCGGCGCAGCTGTCGGTGCTGTCGGGCCAGACCGACCTGATCTTCGACAACCTCGCCTCGGCATCGGCCAATATCAAGGCCGGCAAGCTCAAGGCCTTCGCCGTGACCACGCCGGCCCGCGCCGCCGCGTTCCCGGAACTGCCGACCATCGCCGAAGCCGGCAAGGGCCTCGGGCTGGAAGGGTTCGACATCTCGACGTGGTTCGGCGTCCTGGCCCCGGCCGGCACCCCGCGCGAGATCGTCGACCGCCTCAACCACGACATCGTGGCCATCCTCAAGACCGACGATATGAAAGCCCGCCTGGCCCGCATCGGCGCCCAGCCGGCCCCCACCACCCCCGAGCAGTTCGGCGCCCTGATCCAGCGCGAACTGAAGAAGTACGGGCAGGTGGTGAAGGTGTCGGGGGCGAAGGTGGATTGAGGGGCGGACGACCTGTCAAGGCGCCTTGCGCCGTAACTGCCACATCTTGTCCTTGATCGTGTCCTCGGTGGCCGGGCCGCGTGGCAGGAGCAGGCCGACCTGGACGATCTTCGGGCCTTCCATGCGGGTCACGGTCAGGCGGAGGCCGGCGATTTCCAGGGCGTCGCCCTCCACTGGGGGCGAGGGGAAGACGGCAAGCATCGCGTCTTCCAGGGTGCGCGCCGCTTCGTCGGCGGTCAGGGGCCGGGTGGCGTAGAGGGCGGCCACGTCGCGCAGCAGGGCATCGCCGGACAGCAGGAAGTCGTGCGAGAGCTGCGCCCAGGCCGGGGCGCGCGCCGCGCTCTGGAACAGCCGCGACAGCAGCGGCACGGAGCCGCCGGGGGCCAGTACCGAGACCGCATCACCCGCGCGCAGCACCACCTGCTCCAGCGGCACCAGCGCGCCGTCGCGCGCCACGGTCATCAGGCGGCTGCGCGGAGGGAGTTCGAGCTGGTCGGCGCGGAGGTCCACCACCGGCGCGTTGGCCGCCACGGAGAACTGCATCAATTCCAGCGCCGGCGAGCGGGTGCCCTGCAGGCGCTCCCGCGAGACCGGGTCGTTGTACGCCGGCCGCAGCACCCGGGCCAGCCGCGCCGCCAGCGCCACTGTCGTGCCCTGGCACAGCAGGCTGAACAGCACCACGGCGAATGCCACCCGGAATAGCAGCCCCGAGTCCTCCATGCCCTTCAGCAGCGGGAACAGCGACAGTACGATCGGCACCGCGCCGCGCAGGCCCATCCACGCCAGGAACCCCTTCTCGCGCCCATTGAAGCGGAACGGCAGCAGCGCGATCCACACCGCCACGGGCCGCGCCACCACCATCAGGAACAGCGCCACGGCGCCCGCCGGCAGCGCCACCTCCCAGATCCGGCTCGGCGTGACCAGCAGGCCGAGCAGCAGGAACATCACCGATTGCGCCAGCCACGCCATGCCGTCCATGGCGCGCATGGTGTCGTCGGTCACGGCCCGTTCGCGATTGCCAACGATCATCCCGGTCAGGTAGACCGCCAGGAAGCCGCTGCCGTGCGCCGACTGGACCAGCGCGAAGACCATGCAGCCGGCCGCACAGACCAGGATGGCCTGGAGGCCCTCGGCCACATGGATGCGCTCCATCACCCGCGCCACGCCCAGGCCCAGCACCACGCCGAGCACCCCGCCCACGCCGAACTGCACCACCAGCCGCCACGCCAGCGCGCTGGCGGTCAGGCCGTCCGGCGCCGTGATCCATTCGATCAGCGTCAGGGTCAGGAAAATCGCCATGGGGTCATTGATGCCCGACTCGATCTCCAGCACGCTCGCCACCCGCTCCTTGAGCCGGATGCCGCTGCCGTTGAGCAGCGAGAACACCGCCGCGGCGTCCGTGGAGCCGACGATGGCGCCGAGCAGCAGGCCGAGCTTCCAGTCGATGCCGAGCATCCACGCCGCGAACAGCCCGACCAGCACCGCCGTAATCCCCACCCCAACCGTCGCCAGTGACAGCGATGGCCGCAACGCCACGCGGAAGGTGGCGAAGCGCGTGCGCAGGCCCCCGTCGAGCAGGATCACGGCCAGCGCGATATTGCCCACCAGGAAGCTGAGCCAGGTATTGGCGAAGCGGATGCCGCCGGGCCCGTCCACGCCGGCCAGCATGCCGACCGCCAGGAACACCAGCAGGAACGGCACGCCGAAGCGTGCCGAGAACACGCCGAGCAGGATGCCCAGCGTCATCACCACGGCGCCGATCAGGATGGCATGGTCGATACTTTCCAATCGATTCCTTTCATTGCGCCACGCTGGGCCGGGGGAGTGCGACCGATGATAGCGCACGCCCCTCCGCCGCCCTCCCGCCGCCCCGCCCGGTACCGGCGGCGGCACCTCGCCGCGACACCCCTTCCGCGCAATTTCCCTTGCCTTGTCAACGACTTACGTTCGGCTTTCGGACAACTTTCGCCTGACTTTCAGACGTCTGCGTAGGGAGATACCCTGAAGTTGACCCTGATTGCAGACATATGAAAGGTAGCTGAAAGGATGCGCTTTTAACTTCCACCCTGCTCGTGACGGGGTTGGGGGGAGCTGTCCCTTCGGGACGGTGCGCAACGCGCGTACACCAATCACCGCACGCGGATTTCAAGCTTTATATCGAGGAGAATCATTTTGCGCATACGTAGCCAAAAGGACTTTGCCTCCGGCCTGATGTTTGTCCTGGTCGGATTCGGCTTTTCCTTCGTCGCCCGTGGCTATTCCATGGGAACGGCCGCCAAGATGGGACCGGGATACTTCCCGTTCTGGCTCGGCATCGTGCTCGCCATACTTGGCGCGCTAGTCCTGTGGGGATCGTTGTCGTCCAAGGGCGAGGAAGACCAGCTGGCCCGCTGGGATATCAAGAGCCTGCTGTGGATCCTGGGTGCCGTGGTGTTGTTCGGCCTGCTGCTCAAGCCGCTTGGCATGGTGCTGTCGGTGCTCGTACTGGTGCTGGTCTCCTCGATGGCCAGCCATGAATTCAGCTGGAAGGGAGCTATCCTCAACTCGATCATCCTCGTGGTGATCAGCCTGGGCGCCTTCGTGTACGGCATCAACCTGCAGATGCCGGTGTGGCCGGCTTTCCTGGCGAACTGAGGAGACGGCCGAAATGGAACTGTTGACCAACCTTGGTCTGGGCTTCTCCACCGCCCTGACCTTCCAGAACCTGGCATACGCCTTCGCGGGCTGTATTCTCGGGACCCTGATCGGCGTGCTGCCGGGCCTCGGGCCCCTGGCCACGATCGCCATGCTGCTGCCGGTGACCTACACGCTGCCCCCGGTGGCGGCGCTGATCATGCTGGCCGGTATCTACTACGGCGCCCAGTACGGTGGCTCCACCACGGCAATTCTGGTGAACCTGCCGGGTGAATCGTCGTCGGTGGTGACCACCATCGATGGCTATCAGATGGCGAGGCGAGGCAGGGCCGGGGTGGCGCTAGCCACTGCCGGTCTCGGTTCGTTCTTCGCTGGTTGCGTGGCCACGCTGATCCTGGCTGCTTTCGCCGCCCCGCTGTCGGAACTGGCGTTCAAGTTCGGTCCCGCCGAATACTTCTCGCTGATGGTGCTCGGCCTGATCGGTGCCGTGGTACTGGCTTCGGGCTCGCTGGTAAAGGCCATCTCGATGATCGTGCTGGGCCTGCTGCTGGGCCTGGTCGGTACCGACGTGAACTCGGGCGCGGCGCGCTTCTCGTTCGACGTCCCCGAGCTGACCGACGGCCTGAACTTCGTGTCGGTGGCCATGGGTGTGTTCGGTTTCGCGGAAATCATCGCGAACCTGGAGCAGAAGGAACACCGCGAGACGTTCACGGATCATGTGACCAACCTGTTCCCGACCAAGGAAGACTTCAAGCGCATGATCCCGGCCATCCTGCGTGGCACGGCACTGGGTTCGGCGCTGGGTATCCTCCCGGGCGGCGGTGCGGCACTGGCCTCGTTTGCAGCCTACTCGCTCGAGAAGAAGACCTCGAAGTACGCGCATGAGTTCGGCAAGGGCGCCATCGAAGGCGTGGCGGGTCCGGAATCGGCCAACAACGCCGCGGCACAGACCTCCTTCATCCCGCTGCTGACGCTGGGCATTCCGCCCAACGCCGTGATGGCGCTGATGGTGGGCGCGATGACCATCCACAACATCCAGCCCGGTCCGCAGGTCATGACCAGCAACCCGGCGCTGTTCTGGGGCCTGATCGCCTCGATGTGGATCGGCAACTTCATCCTGATCATCCTGAACCTGCCGATGATCGGTATCTGGGTCAAGCTGCTCAAGGTGCCGTACCGCTTCCTGTACCCGGCCATCCTGACGTTCTGCTGCATCGGCGTGTACTCGGTCCAGAACACCACGTTCGACGTGTTCCAGACCGCGGCCTTCGGCGTGATCGGCTATCTGTTCATCAAGCTCAAGTGCGAACCGGCGCCGCTGCTGCTCGGCTTCGTGCTCGGACCGATGATGGAAGAGAACTTCCGCCGCTCGCTGCTGCTGTCGCGTGGTGACTTCACCGTGTTCGTGACGCGCCCGCTGTCGATGGGCCTGCTGATCGCCGCGGCGATCCTGGTGGCGATCGTGGCGATGCCGTCGATCAAGTCCAAGCGCGAAGAAGCGTTCCAGGAAGAATAAGGCTTACCCTGGCCGGGGGTACCGGCCACACAACGCAAGCTCAGGGCGCCTTATGGCGCCCTTTTTTTATGCGCTTTCTTCCTGAAACGCCAATGGCCATGCGGCATGCGCGATGGTCATTGTTGGCGGCAATGGCAATGGTGCGATTGGTGTCGGAACGTACATAAGGTGCCCCGGCGTCCCGGCAACATGCGCGTGTATTCCCTCCCTTACATGCGCCCAGAGGACTTGCCATGATGCGTACCGCAAGCCATCGACCGCACGGGTTGTCCCACGGGTCTGGTACGACGCCCGCCGGGATGGTCACCGCCTTGGTCATTGTGTTTTTCTTCAGCCTCGCCATGCTGCTGTCCAGCGGACGGCTGGCTAGCGGCGACGCGGGCGAGCAATACCGTTCAGCGCAGTTGCTGGCGGCCACGGGGCAGCTCGGCAGTCCGGTCAATCCGCCCCTGCTGACGTACTGGAACAAGGGCCCTGACGGCCTCTACTACGAACCCCACGACGTGGGCGCGCTGCTGCTGATGATGCCCGGCGCCCTGATCGACGAGGCGCTCGACGATATCGACTCCTACCACCTGGTACGCGACCGCTACGTTGGCCGCACGTATGGCAAGCTGATCACCTCGTTCGTCTACGCGGCGTACAACACGCTCGGCGTGATCTTCATGTTCCTGCTGATGCGCGAGTTCTGCTCCGCCCGCGCGGCCTTCGGGCTGGCGCTGGTGTTCTACGCCGGCACGACCTTCATGCCCTACGCCAAGACGGCCTGGGATGTGACCCCGGCTGCGGCCAGCCTCTGCGCCTGGCTGTACTTCATGGCCCGCGCGCTACGGCCGCCCACGTCGCTGTGGGTCTTCGTGGCCGCCGGCGTGGCCCTCGGGCTGGCCTGCTCGTTCCGCTACTCACTGCTGCCGTTCTTCGGCATGGGCGTGCTCTGGCTGCTGTGGATGGAGCGCGCGCGCCACAAGACCGGCTTTGCGGTGCTGCTGGTGGCGCTCGGCATCACCATGCTGCCCGCCTTCTACTACAACCACATCCGCACCGGCCTGTTCCTGCGCCCCGCCATCGCCGCCGACCTGCACCTCTCGGACAGCCTCGCGCTCAACGGCAACCCGCTGACCGGCCTGCTCGGCCTGCTGGCCAGCCCCAACATGGGCCTGTTCCTGTTCGCGCCGGTGCTGCTGCTGGCCCTGTTCGTGTTCAAAATGCGCCACACGCTGCCCGCGCGCCAGAAGCACCTGCTGTACGCGGCGCTGGCGTCCGGGGTCTGCTACCTGCTGATGATCGCGCACATGAAGAACTGGGGGCATTTCGGCTGGGGCCCCCGCTACATGGTGCCGCTGCTGCCGGTGCTGTTCTTCGCGGCGGCCCCGGCGCTGCAATGGATGTGGCAGCACGCCCGGCGCACGGCGGTGCCGCTGCTGGTCATCTCGTTCCTGCTCAACCTGGCGCCCACGCTGATCAACTGGCATGTGATCGTGGGCGAGTTTCCCGGCGCGCGGCCGCAGAACTCGGCCCTGCCCTACCAGCACATCGGCGTCTGGACCGGCATCCAGATGAGCCTGGCCGGCGAGCCGCTGGTCTTCCCCAAGACCAACGACCCCAAGACCGCCATGACCGATGCCGCGCGGCGCTTCCCGGACCTCTTCGCGATGCGGCTGGTCGAGCTGTCCCCGGCCGGCAAGGCGGCGGGCACGCTCTGGACCTTGCTGTTCCTGGCCGGGATGCTGCTGTCGCTACGGCATATCCTGGCCGCGACGGCGCCGCCGCGGCGGCCGGGGTCATCCCCACGCGGGATGGCAGCCACCCCGGCGCATGTGCAGCCATCGACACATCAGGCATCCCGTCGCGCGGGCGCCGACCGGCCATAGCCGCCCACTACGCCTAGCTCGCGAACAGCGCCTCGCAGGCTGACCGGATCGCCTCCGTGACATGGGCGCGGCCGTGGTCGCGCCGCTCAAGCATGCCGAGCGTGCGCACCACGGGCTCGCCGCCCGCATGCAGCGGCAGCAGGCGCAGCGCGGGATCCTCGTGCCAGCGCGCCAGCCGCAGCAGCGGCACCACCGTCACCCCCACCTCCTGCCGCACCAGTTCCACCAGCGCCTCGATCGAATTCAGTTCGAGGAACTCGTTGGTGCGCAGGTGCGCGCGCCGCAGCGCCCGCTCCACCAGCGCGCCGGTGCGCTGGCCCCGGTCGAACCGAAGGAAGGGATTGGCGGCCAGCGCCTCGCGCGCGGTCTCGCCGGGGCTGCCGCGCGCGGCAATCGCCACCAGCGGCTCCTGGTAGAGCGGCGTCCAGCGCAGCGTGCCGGCGGGCCGGCCCGCGCCCTCCACCAGGAACGCGGCGTCCAGTTCGCCACTTTCCACCTGCTCGGCCAGATCGATGGACTTGGCGCCGACCAGCCGCACGTCCAGCGCCGGATAGGCCCGCTTGAGCCGCGCCACCACGTGCGACAGCCCGCCCATCACCGACACCACCGCCCCCACCGCCACGGCGCCCGCCATATCCTCGGCGCCCCCCTGTGGCAGGCGCATTTCCTCGTACAGCGCCAGCAGCCGGCGCGCCTGCGGCAGCAGTTCGCGGCCGTCCGCGTTCAGCACGGCCACCCGCCCGCTGCGGTCGAACAGTTCACGACGCAGTTCCTGTTCGAGCGAGCGCATCTGCAGGCTGACCGCCGCCTGCGTCAGCGCCACGCGGCCGGCGGCGGCGGCAAACGAGCCCTGCTCGGCCACGGCGACGAAGGTGCGGAGAAATCGGATGGTACTCATGGGAGTCGATTCACAAGGTTTTCTTGTTGATCACAAAAGGAATATTAGCTTTCATTGTGACCCGGCGCGCGGAATAATGATGGGCGAGCCTTGATTTGGCTCGGTTTTTCCTGCCTGCCTGCCCGTTATCCGCATCGGAGAAGAAGAATGACTTCCTGGCTACGCCTGCTCGGCATCGGCCTTACCACGAGCCTGACCCTGGTTGCCGCGCCGTCGCACGCGGATACGTATCCGTCCAAGCCGATCCGGCTGATCGTGCCGTTCCCGGCCAGCGGCGCCACCGACCTGCTGGCGCGCGCGATCGCCCAGAAGGTGGGCACCAACATGGGCCAGCAGATCGTGGTGGATAACCGTCCGGGCGCGGGTGGCGCCATCGGCTCCGACATGGCCGCCAAGGCCCCCGCCGACGGCTACACGCTGCTGATCGCCACGACCAGCACGCACTCGATCGGCCCCTATATCAATACGCACCTGCCGTACAACACCGAGACCGACTTCACGCCGATCGGCCAGGTAGCCGTGGCCACCAACGTGCTGGTGGTGCCGAACCAGCTCCCGGTGAAGAATGTGAAGGAGCTGATCGACTACGCCAAGAAGCATCCGGGCGAGCTGAACTACGCCTCCAGCGGCAACGGCACCGTGGTGCACCTGACCGCCGAGGCGTTCAAGGCGCAGGCCGGCGTGTTCATCACCCATATCCCGTATCGCGGCACGGCGCTGGCGGTGCCGGATCTGATCTCGAACAAGGTGCAGGTGCTGTTCGACAGCATCGTCTCCGGCATGCCGCACGTGAAGGACGGCAAGCTCAAGGCGCTGGCCGTGACCAGCCTCAAGCGCTCGCCGCTGGCGCCGGACCTGCCGACGGCCAGCGAATCGGGCCTGCCGGGCTTCGAGTCGGACACGTGGTTCGGCATCTACGGCCCCAAGGGGCTGCCGGCTGACGTGGTCACCCGGCTCAACGCCGAGTTCAACAAGGCGATCCAGTCGCAGGACGTGCGCGACCGCCTGGGCAAGCTCGGCGCCGAACCGGTCGGCGGCACGCCAGCGCAGTTCGCGGCCATGGTCAAGAAGGACAGCGCCCGCTGGGGCAAGCTGATCAAGGATCGCAAGATTCAGGTGGACTAAGAGAGAGACAACCATGAAGAACTTCAACTGGACCAACCCCTACCCCACCGTGCGCATTCCGCTGTTCGCGCGCAACGTGGTCTCCACCTCGCACCCGCTGGCGGCGCAGGCCGGCCTGCGCATGCTGCTCAAGGGCGGCAATGCCGTCGATGCGGCCATCGCCGCTGCCGCCGCCATCACGCTGGTGGAGCCGGTCTCGTGCGGCCTGGGCAGCGACGCCTTCGCGATTCTCTGGGACGGCAAGGAACTCCACGGCCTGAACTCGTCGGGCGTGGCCCCGGCCGCCTGGAACCCCGAGTACTTCAAGAACAAGTACGGCGTGGACGGCAACGGCCTAGCCAATCGCCCGATCCGCGGCTGGGATGCGGTCACCGTGCCGGGCATGGTGGCCGGCTGGGCCGCGCTGCACGAGAAGTTCGGCAAGCTGCCGTTCGAAGACCTGATGGAGCCGGCGATCGAGATCGCCGAGCGCGGCTACGCCGTGCCGCCCGTGGTAGCGCACAAGTGGGCCGCCGCCGTGCCGGACCTGAAGACCCAGCCGGGCTTCGCCGACACCTTCATGCCGCATGGCCGCGCGCCGAACGTGGGCGAGAAGTTCGTCTTCAAGGCCGCCGCCGACACCCTGCGCAAGATCGGCGCCACCAAGGGCCGCGCCTACTATGAGGGCGAGATCGCCGAGAAGATCGCCGCCTTCAGCAAGGAATGCGGCGCGGCGATGACGATGGACGACCTGCGCAACTATCGCCCGGACTGGGTCAAGCCGATCAGCCAGTCCTATCGCGGCTACGACGTGCACGAGATTCCGCCGAACGGCCAGGGCATTGCCGCGCTGATCGCGCTGGGCATCCTCGACCAGTTCGACGTCGGCTCGCTGCCGGTGGACTCGGTGGACTCGCAGCATCTGCAGATCGAGGCGATGAAGCTGGCCTTCGCCGACCTCTACCGCTACGTGGCCGACCCGCGCACGATGGAAGTCACGCCCGAGCAGATGCTGGATCCGGCCTACCTGAAGTCCCGCGCCAAGCTGATCAACATGCAGCGCGCCACGCCGTTCACGCCTGGCATGCCGAAGACCGGCGGCACGATCTACCTGACCGCCGCCGACGAGAACGGCATGATGATCTCGTTCATCCAGTCGAACTACATGGGCTTCGGCTCGGGCGTGGTGGTGCCGAACACCGGCATCAGCCTGCAGAACCGTGGCGTGGGTTTCTCGATGGATCCGAAGTCCGCCAACGTGGTGGCTGGCGGCAAGCGCCCGTTCCACACCATCATCCCGGCCTTCCTGACCAAGGATGGCCAGCCGGTGATGAGCTTCGGCGTGATGGGCGGCGACATGCAGCCGCAGGGCCACGTGCAGACCGTGGTGCGCATGCTCGACTACGACCAGCAACCGCAGGCCGCCTGCTGCGCGCCGCGCTGGAAGGTCAACCGTGACTTCACGCTCGACGTGGAAGGCACGATGGACCCGACCACCGTGGCCGGCCTGAAGGACCGTGGCCACCAGCTCAAGTCCGTGAACGACCCGTACATGGACTTCGGCTCCGGCCAGTTCATCTGGCGCCTGTCCGACGATGCCGAACAGGGCTACGTGGCCGCCAGCGACAGCCGCCGCGACGGCCAGGCCGTGGGCTTCTGATCGACCGCACTATATATATAGAGAAGCACCGCAGTACCGCCGTACCGCAGTAGCCGTCCTGCAAGGCGCCAAGGGGCAACCCTGGCGCCTTTTTTCATGGCCGGCGGCCGGGCGGCGCGCCAACTGTTCTGTTCGCGGCGCGTGGAACTGTGCATGGTGCGCCGCGCCGTGCGCACTACACTGGCAATTCGTCCAATTTCCTGCCCGTTCCCGCCATGGCCTCCTACGCCTTCCGCATCGTCAACGTCTTCGCCGAGACCACGCTTGGCGGCAATCCCCTCTGTGTGTTCGAGGACGCGCGCGGCCTGGACGACGCCACGATGCAGGCGCTGGCGCTGCAATTCAACCTCTCCGAGACCACCTTCGTGCTGCCGTCCGAGCGCGCGACGGCGGCCGTGCGGATCTTCACCCCGGGCTACGAGATGCGTTTCGCCGGTCACCCGACGCTGGGCACGGCCCACGTGGTGCGCGACCTCGCAAAAACCGGGGATGCGCTCACCCTCGAATTCAAGGCCGGCCTGGTACCGGTGACCGCCGCCGGCGACCGCTGGACCCTGACCGCGCCGCACGAGGGCGCCCCGCGCACCGCACCGGCTGGCCTGCCCGATGCCGACATGGCCTCCCTGCTGGGCCTGTCCGCCGACGATCTGGCCGGCTCGCCGATGTGGGTGGATACCGGCGCCGACCAGTTGCTGGTGCCGCTGAAGACGCCGGACGCCGTGCGCCGCGCCGCACCCGACAGCAGCCGGCTCGACCAGTGGCCGCAGAGCAGCCTGGGCCGCAAGACCGCCTATGTGTTCGCCTTCGACCCGACGCAGCCCGGCAAGGTGCTCGTGCGCTACTTCTTCACCAAGCAGGGCGGCGGCGTGGCCGAAGACCCGGGCACCGGCTCGGCCTGCGCCAATCTCGGCGGCTGGCTGCTGGCCACGGGTCACGCGCTGCCGGCCACGTACGAGGTGGATCAGGGCGAACAGGTCGACCGCCGCTGCCGGCTGGACCTCGCCGTGACCACCGATGGCGCGATCCGCGTGGGCGGCCGCGTGGTCGAGATCGGACGTGGCACTATTACGATCTGACACGATTCGATCCCCCGCCTCCCTCCCCCTCTCCGCCATGACCTCACACGACATTGCCGCGCTCGCCGACCTCGAAACGCTGTACGCGGAGCCGGCCGGCGCCTCGCTGGCCAAGGAAGTCGACTACCTGCACCCGCATTACCGCGCCTTCGTGGACGCCTCGCCGTTCTGCCTGCTGTCCACGATGAACGCGCACGGCGGCGACTGCTCGCCGCGGGGCGACCAGCCCGGCTTCGTGCAGGTGCTGGACGACCGCACGCTGCTGCTGCCGGACCGGCGCGGCAACAACCGCATCGACAGCCTGCGCAATATCGTCAACGACCCGCGCGTGGGCCTGCTGTTCCTCGTGCCGGGCGTCAACGAAACGCTGCGTGTAAGCGGCGTGGCGAAGATCTCGACCGACCCCGCGCTGATCGCGCGCTGCGTGCATGACGGCAAGGCGCCGACCACGGTGCTGGTGATCTCGATCCGCTCGGTATTCTTCCAATGCGCCCGCGCCCTCGTGCGCTCGGCGCTGTGGTCGCCCGAGACCCAGATTCCGCGCGAGCGCCTGCCGAGCACGGGCACCATGGTCGCCGAACTGAGCAAGAACGCCATCGACGGCGCCACGTACGACCGCGAACTGCCCGAGCGCATGCGCAAGACGCTGTACTAGCCGGTACTCACGGCCTGCCCCACCTCCACAAAAAGAGAATCTGCCATGTACATGCCGTCCCACTTCGCCAGCGACAACCCTGACCTGATCGACGAGGTCATGCGCCGCTACGCCTTCGCCACGCTGGTCGGCACCGATGCGGATGGCCTGCCGTTCGCCACGCACCTGCCCGTGGTGGCGGAGCGGGCGTCCGAGGGCGGCTGGCGCATCGAGGGGCACGTCGCACGTGCAAATCCGCACTGGAAGTGGCTCGAGCAGACCCCGCGCGCGCTGCTCGTGTTCCAGGGACCGCATGGCTACGTGTCGCCGTCGCTCTATGACCAGAAGCTGTCCGTGCCGACCTGGAACTACGTGGCCGTGCATGTCTACGGCGAGATCACCACGGTCCACGACGCCACTGACAAGGACGCCCTGCTCAAGCGGCTGATCGGCCGCAACGAGCCGGGCTACGCCCAGCAGTGGCGCGACCTGCCCGAGGATTTCCAGCAGAAGATGCTAGGCGCCATCGTCGGGCTGCGGCTGGTGCCGACGCGCGTGGAAGGCAAGTTCAAGCTGAGCCAGAACCGCCCCGCCACCGACCGCGCCCGGATCCTGGAAGCCCAGCGCGCCGGCTCCGCCATCGAGCAGGACATGGCCGACTGGATGGCAAGGCTGACCGGCGCGAACTGACGGTCCGTTGTCTTGCTCCCCTCTCCCAAAGGGAGAGGGGAGAAAATTCACCCACGCCGCAGCCACTCCGGCGCGTGGGTGCCGAGCGGCACCGAGGGCAGCGCCCAGTGCGCGGGCGTCTCGGACAGCCGGGCGGCATGGCGCACCACGGTCAGCTCGCCAAACCCCGACTCCTCTACCTCCAGCAGGTCCGACATCTCGTCGAAATGCGGGTCCGGCACGCGCCAGCCCTCCGGCACGCGGCCCAGCCCACGCAGCCATTGCCCCACCTGCGCCAGCGACACCCGCACGTGCCAGCTTCCGCCCTCCACCGCGCGCCGGTGCAGCGCGGCCATCGCGCCGAACGCCAGCAGGTAGCCCGCCGCGTGGTCGAGCACCTGGGCCGGCAGTGGCTTCGGCTCGGCACTGCCAGCCGCCCGCGCCTCGTCGTCGTTGAAGCCGGTGGCCGTCTGCACGAGCGAATCGAAGCCGCGCTTGCCCGCCCACGGCCCCACGTGCCCGTAGGCCGACAACGACACATAGACGATGCCGGGCCGCGCCCGCGCCGCGGCCTCCGGGCCGGCGCCCAGTTCGGCCAGCCCGCCCGGGCGATAGCCCTGCACCACCACATCGGCGCCATGCAGCAGCTTGTGCAGCGTGCGCTTGTCGTCCGGGTCGCGCAGATCGAGCTGGCAGGAGCGCTTGCCGCGCCCGGTGTCGATCACCAGCGGCGCGATGGCCGGCAGGTGCGCGGCCGTCACCAGCAGCACATCGGCGCCATGCGCGGCCAGCGTGCGCCCCGCCACCGGGCCGGCGATGATCCGCGTGAAATCGAGCACGCGCACGCCGGTCAGCGGGCGGGCATCGACATTGATCTCGGCATGGTCCGCCAGCGGCGGCAGGGGCTGGGGCGGCGCCTCGCCGATCTTCTCGATCGTCACCGGCGGCAGCCCGGCAATGGCCTGCGCCTGCGGGTGCGCGCGCCAGGTGTCATAGGGCCGCATGGCGGCCACCACGAGCCCGGCGTCCGACGCGGCGGACTCGAACGCCTCGGCCTCCCATCGGCCCAGCGCCGCGCGCACCGCATCCTTGCTGTGCGCGCACTGGAGCAGGCGCAGCACGCCGTCGCGGTGGTGGGGGAAATTGGTGTGCAGCCGGACCCAGCGCCCGTCGCCACACGGGTACAGGCCAGCGATCTTGTCCCAGAGTTCGGGCGCCGGCCCGCCGTTCACGCGCAGGTAGCGCTCGCTGCGGAATTCCGCCAGCGCGTGGCGCATGTCCACCGCCACGTCCTGCCAGCGGTCCGTGCGCTGCGCCCAGAGCGCCGCCGCAGCCAGCGCGGACGCCCCGAGGCTGGCCTGCGCCGCCGTGCCCACGGCGAAGCTCGATGGCAGGATGGGGTCCGCACCGGTCAGCGCCAGGTGCGCAAGCGCCTCGGGCGGCAGGCCGGCGCCGTGCCAGAGACCGGCCAGGGCGTCCGCCGGCAAGGTGGCCGAGGCTGACGAACCGGCCGAAATGGCCGGGACGGACGAATCAGGAGAGGAAGCAGTGTTCATGGGTTGTGTTCCCGCAACATGGCCCAACCTTTTCATGCCACGATGGCGGCATGCGATGACCTGCCGTGGATTCTGCACCACTTGTGGCCACCGTGCTGTGAGCCGATTCTGAAAATAGCGGCGCACCGCCGGGTTGCCCCGCAGGCACGGTAAAATCCCGCCATTCCACCGAACAAGGGGAGCCGGAGCACGTCCCGGGGCCCCACACCATGCCATTGGCCGCGTGCGACGCGGCGCCACCATGAGCCAAGACAACAAGCCTACCGACAAGACCGACAACCCGGCCTCCTCGAACTTCCTGCGCAGCATCATCGACCAGGATCTGGCCGCGGGCACCTACGCCGGGCGGACGGACACCCAGGGCGCCGCGCTGCCGCCGGTCATCACGCGCTTCCCGCCGGAGCCGAACGGCTACCTGCACATCGGCCACGCCAAGAGCATCTGTGTGAACTTCGGCCTGGCGCGCGACTACGCCGGCCAGTGCCACCTGCGCTTCGATGACACCAATCCGGTCAAGGAAGACACCGAGTACGTCGACTCGATCATCGACGCCGTGCACTGGCTCGGCTTCTCGTGGGACGCCAAAGCGCCGGGCGGCAAGCCGCACCTGTACTACGCCAGCGACTACTTCGAGCAACTGTACGCCTTTGCAGAAACGCTGATCGAGCGCGGCGCCGCCTATGTGGACAGCCAGACCGCCGAGCAGATCGCCGCCACGCGTGGCAACTTCTCCGAGCCGGGCAAGCCCTCGCCGTTCCGCGACCGCACAGTGGAAGAGAACCTCGCGCTGTTCCGCGACATGCGCGCCGGCAAGTACGGCGATGGCGAGCACGTGCTGCGCGCCAAGATCGACATGACCGCACCGAACATCGTGTTGCGCGACCCGGTGCTCTACCGCATCCGCCACGCCCATCACCACCGTACCGGCGATGCGTGGTGCATCTACCCGATGTACGACTTCACGCACTGCATCTCGGACGCGATCGAGAACATCACGCATTCGCTGTGCACGCTGGAGTTCGAGAACAACCGCCCGCTGTACGACTGGGTGCTCCAGCACCTGCGCGAAGCCGGCGTGTTCCGCGACCCGCTGCCGCACCAGTACGAGTTCGCGCGCCTGAACCTGACCTACGCCATCACCAGCAAGCGCAAGCTCAAGCAGCTGGTGGACGAAAACCGCGTGGACGGCTGGGACGATCCGCGCATGCCCACCATCGTCGGCATCCGCCGCCGGGGCTATACGCCGGAATCGATCCAGCTGTTCTGCGACCGCGTGGGCGTGTCGAAGGCCGATAGCTGGATCGACATGAGCACGCTGGAAGGCGCCGTGCGCGACGACCTTGACGCGCGCGCGCCGCGCAGCGTGGGCGTGCTGGACCCGGTCAAGCTGATCCTGGACAACTACCCGGAAGGCCAGACCGAGGAATGCTCGGCGCCGGTGCACCCCAAGCAGCCCGAACTGGGCCGCCGCGTGTTCCCCATCTCGCGCGAACTGTGGATCGAGCGCGACGACTTTACCGAGACGCCACCCAAGGGCTACTTCCGCCTGTTCCCGGGCAACAAGGTGCGCCTGCGCTACGGCTACGTGATCGAGTGCACGGGCGTGGACAAGGACGCGGACGGCAATGTGGTGGCCGTGCACGCGAACTACCTGCCGGAAACCAAGAGCGGCACGCCGGGCGCGGACAGCGTCAAGGTCAAGGGCAACATCCACTGGGTCAGCGCGCCGCATGCGGTCGAAGCCGAAGTGCGCCTGTACGACCGCCTGTTCAACGACCCGAACCCCGACGCCGGCGGCAAGAACTTCCTCGAGGCGCTGAACCCGGATTCCAAGAAGGTGGTCAAGGCCTACCTGGAGCCGGGCCTGCGCGACGCCAAGCCGGAAGACCGCTTCCAGTTCGAGCGTCACGGCTACTTCGTGGCAGACCGTACCGATTCGCAGCCGGGCAAGCCCGTCTTCAATCGCACGGTTGGCCTGAAAGATAGCTGGGGCAAGTGACGATGACGACGCAAACGATCAAATTTCCGCTCGAGGGCGAGTTCATCGCCCTGAACGACCTGCTGAAGCTGGCCGGCGTCTGTGACAGCGGCGGCGCCGGCAAGGCGCTGGTGGCGGCCGGCGAGGTCTCGGTGGATGGCGCGGCCGAGTCGCGCAAGACCGCCAAGATCCGCGCCGGGCAGGTGGTGACCATGGCCGGCGTGCGCATCAAGGTGGTGGCCGCCTGATATAGAACCCGAGAACCGAAGGGACACAAAGGACCGATATGCCGATTGCGTTCTGGTGTGTGCTGGTGGCGGGATTGCTGCCCGTACTGACGGTGGCCATCGCCAAGGCAGGCGGGCGTGGCGGCTTCGACAACCACGACCCGCGAGGCTGGCTGGAGAAGCAGAGTGGGCGGGCGCGGCGCGCCGACCTCGCCCACCGTAACCACTTCGAGGCCTTCCCGTTCTTCGCGGCCGGCGTGTTGATTGCTACGCACATGAGCGCGCCGCAGGCTCGGATCGACGAACTGGCGGTGGTGTTCGTCGTCGCCCGCATTCTCTATACGGTCTGCTACCTGACCGACCGGGCCACGCTGCGCACGCTGTGCTGGACCATCGGCTTGCTGACGGTGATCGGGCTGTTCCTGCTGCCGGTGTTCGTCCACTGACATGCGGCCCCTGCTGATCGCTGCCCTCGTTGGCGCCCTGGCAGGTGCCAGCCTCCCGGCCTGGGCGGCGCCCGTGAACTACAACGTCGATCCCACCCACACCGCGGTCTACTTCGGCGCGAGCCATTTCGACCGCACCACGGTGCGCGGCCGCTTCAACAAGCTGGATGGCCGCATCGTCTATGACCCGGCCACCGGGGCGGGGTCAATCGACTTCACGGTGGATACCGAGTCGGTCGACACCGGCAATCGCAGCCTCGATGGCGTGCTGCGTTCGCCACAATTCTTCGATGCCCAGAATTTTCCGGTCGCGCGCTTCCAGGGCCATCAGTTCGTCGTGGAAGGCGGCAAGCTCGTGGCCGTGGAGGGTCAGGTGTCGCTGCTGGGCGTGACCCGGCCGCTGCGGCTGGAGGCGGACCGCTTCAGCTGCGGGCGCGTGGTGCTGTTCGGCGTGGGCCGGGACGTCTGCGGCGGAGATTTCCACGCCAGCCTGCCCAGAAGTGCCTTCGGCATGACGCGGTTCCTGCCCGACGTCGGCGATACCGTGACGCTCCACATTTCCGTCGAAGCGACGCCCGTGCAGTAGCCTGGGGCGGACGGCAGCGCGCCGCCATCCTGAATAGGGGAAATCGATCGCCGATATCGATCCCGATGACGACCCCGCGTCACCTTTGCCGGGAAAAATTTCAGTAAAATCAGCGCCTTGCCCGTTCCCATCCTGCCGCGTTCCGCCCCCAGCGTATCCGGCGATTCGCGAGTCGAGATGATCACTATTCACGTCGGAGACGTCGTTGCGGCGTCCCTGGCCGCAGCCGGCGCCTGCCTGGCCTGCAGCGTCCCTGCCCAAACCGTCCGCAAATTCCCGCTCTGGGCCTACCAGACCTATGGCCGTGGCGCCCTGCTGCTGCCGCTGCTAGCCGTCATGGTCGGCACGCTGCTGGTCAGCGTGGTGCTCGAAGGCCAGATCAACAGCAAGGCCGGCCTCGCGCTGGTGGCGGCCGCCGCGTTCCTGGCGCTCGTGCTGGTGTCGGCGGTGCTGCGCTTCTGGGTCAGCCACAAGCGCAAGTCCTGAGCGAAGGCCCGCCCGGGCTCCGCGCGCCAACGCACCTTCGGGCGATGGTTTTCCATCGCCTGCCCACGCGGATCACGTATGATGCGGCCTTCGCGCGCCGTGCCGGATGGCATCCCGTGGCCGGCGCGAGCCCGCATTTCCCGTGATTCCATGGCGCTCAAGTCCACCATCTTCAAGGCCGAACTGTCCGTATCGGACATGGATCGGCCCTACTACGGCAGCCATACGCTGACCATCGCCCAGCATCCGTCCGAGAACGACGCGCGGATGATGGTGCGCCTGCTGGCCTTCGCCTGCGAGGCGTCCGAGTCCCTCACCTTCACGCGCGGCCTCGACGAGCCCGACGAACCCGACCTCTGGGACAAGACGCTGACCGGCGAGATCGCCCACTGGGTGGAACTCGGCCAGCCCGACGAATCCCGGCTGCGGCGCGCCTCGTCCCGCGCGGACCGCGTCACCGTCTATACCTATCAGAGCGCCAGCGCGCGCGAATGGTGGAAGGGCATGGCTGGCAAGGCCAGCAAGCTGCGCAACGTGACCATTTACAATGTGCCGTCGGAAGCCGTGGAGGCACTGGCCGGCATGGCGCAGCGCGCCATGCGCCTGTCCGTGACCATCCAGGACGCCGAGATCTGGGTCAGCGACGACGACCACAACGTGCAGCTGACGCTCGACGTGCTCCAGCGCGCCGCCGGCTGAGCGGGTCGCCGCCCGAGCCCCAGATAACGCTTCATCAACCAAAAACAGGAAGATTGCGATGCAAACCACTCCCTCCGGCCTGCAATTCGAAGACACCGTTGTCGGCGCTGGCGACGAAGCCCGCGCAGGCCAGCACGTGACCGTGCACTACACCGGCTGGCTGTACGAGAACGACCAGGCTGGCCGCAAGTTCGATTCGAGCAAGGACCGCAACGACCCGTTCGTGTTCCCGCTGGGCGCCGGCCACGTGATCCGTGGCTGGGACGAAGGCGTGCAGGGCATGAAGGTGGGCGGCACGCGCCGTCTGGTGATCCCGGCCGACCTGGGCTACGGTGCCCGTGGCGCCGGTGGCGTGATTCCGCCGAACGCCACGCTGCTGTTCGAAGTGGAACTGCTGTCGGTCTGAGCCTCGGCCTGACCTGACCCAATAAAAACGGACGCCTCGGCGTCCGTTTTTACATCGTGGAATCTGAAACTCGAGGGTTCAGAACCCGATCGCCGCATTCCCCACGTCCACGCGGACCTTGTCGCGGTCCAGCAGCCGGCCGGCGTGCCGTGCGAAGTCCTGTGCCCACTCGGCATTGCCACTGAAGCGGTTCTCGCCCGAGAACTTGGCCACGTTCAAGATCTTGTCGATGACGAGCACCTTGCCCACCGGGCTCGATGCCTGGCAGTCCAGTTCGGCATATTCGCGGTCGAACCAGCGCCACGCGGCCTCCTCGGTCACGGCCGCCAGCTCGGCATCGCCAAGCGTGAAATCGAATTCCTTCCCACTGCCGAACACCACGGTAAGCGTACGCGCCATGACCGGTTCTCCAAGAAGTCAGGCCCTCATTGTAGAGACTTGCCGGCCCGGCGGGCGCATGGCAAACCGTTGCCTGTGACACACACCCCACTCCCCGTCTGTGGCTTCCTTGCGACGGATCAATACGCTTTGGATTATCCTTGCATCCATGGCCATCACCAGACAGGACCTCGAAGCGGACAGGCTGCGCGCATCGCTGTGCAGCACCCCGGTCGCGTCCTCGCTGCTGCCTGAGGCCGATATCGAGCAATCGCTCCATGACACGCTGGCCGCCCGGCCTGACGGCGATGCCATGCACGGCGATGTCTGGCTGTTCGGCTACGGCTCGCTGATCTGGAATCCGATGGTGGTCCACACGGACCGGCGCCTGGCCACCGTGCATGGCTACCATCGCGGCTTCTACCTCTATTCCCGGATCAATCGGGGCACCTGGGACAACCCCGGACTCGTGCTCGGCCTGGACCGGGGCGGCTGCTGCACCGGCATGGTGTTCCGCATCCCGGCCCATGTGATCGAGCAGGAATTCCGCTTGCTCTGGCGCCGCGAGATGCTGACCGGCGCCTATCATCCGCGCTGGCTGCGCGTGAAACTCGACAATGACCCGGACGCCCCGGAGGCCCGCGCGCTGGCCTTTGTGATGAACCGCGAACATCCCGCCTACGCGGGCCGCCTGCCCGATAACCGCGTGGTGGACTGCCTGCGCCACGCCTGCGGCCTGTACGGCCCGGCGCGCGAATATCTCCAGCAGACGCTGCTGGGCCTGGCCACCAACGGCGTGGACGATCCTTACCTGGGCCGCCTCTGGCGCCTGCTGCAGGACAGCGACGTCGCCGATGCCGCGCACCCGGCCGGGGACGACCCGCACCGCCACCGGCCGCCCGTCATGCAGGCCGACGGCACGGACGGCATCGCCGCCGCCGACGCGCCGCACGAAACCGTCTGAGCCACCCAGCGCCCTACACGCCCTCCCCATGACGCGCTCCCAGACCCGCCCCCGCCGCCAGGCCATCGCCGAAATGCTCGGGTTGTTGGGATTGTTGATGGGCGGCGGCCTGCTCGCCGGCCAGGGCGGCCAGACGCTGGCGCGCACCCTGACTGGCATCGGCAACGGCTCCATGCTCGCGCAGGGGCCGCGCTCGCCGCGTCCGGTCGATTCCCCCGCCCTGCCACCGCGCAGCGACGGCATGGCCGCGCTGGACCGCAACCTGATCACCGCCGCCAGCATTGGCGACTCGGAACTCGTCAATCGGCTACTCGCTGCCGGGGCGTCGATGCAGGCCGTGGACGAACGCGGCCGCAGCGCGCTGCTGGCCGCCGTCTACATGCGGCGCAACGAGGTGGCGCGCACGCTGATCATGGCCGGCGCCGATGTGAATCGCAAGGATGGGGAGTCGAACAGCCCGTTCCTGGTGGCGGCTGCCACGGGACAGATCGACATTTTGCGGCTGGCGCTGTCACACGGCGCCGACCCGCGCAGCACCGACCGCTACGACGGCACGGCGCTGATCGCCGCGAGCCAGCACGGCAATGTCGAAATCGTGAAATTGCTACTGAAGGCCGGGCTCAGCGTGGACCACGTGAACCAGCTCGGCTGGACTGCGCTGCTCGAGGCCGTGGTGCTCGGCGACGGCAGCGCGCGCTACGAGGAAGTGGTGCAACTGCTGCTCGATGCGGGCGCGGACGCCAACCTCGCCGACCGTGAAGGCGTCACGCCCACCCGCCATGCACGCGAGCGCGGCTACAAGACCATGGTCAGGATGCTGATGCGCGCCCGCGGGCACTGATCGGCAGGCGAATTACGCGCTGGTGCGCGCGTTCTCGCTCTCCTGCAGCTGGCGCCACATCACCTTGCCGGTGCCGGACTTCGGCAATGCATCGACGAACTCGACCACGCGCGGATACTTGTACGCGGCCATGTTCTCCTTCGCCCATTCGATGATGTCTTCCGGCGTGGTATTTCCCTTGGCGGCGGTGCGCAGCACCACTACGGCCTTCACGGTCTCGCCGCGATAGGCGTCGCGCGTGCCGATGATGCACGCCTCCTGCACGGCCGGATGCTTGTAGAGCAGGTTTTCCACCTCGGCCGGCCAGACCTTGAAGCCGGACGCGTTGATCATGCGCTTGAGGCGGTCGGTGATGAAGAAGTAGCCGTCATCGTCCATGCGGCCCAGGTCGCCGGTGCGGAACCAGGTCCGGCCTTCGAACTCGATGAAGGCGTCGCGCGTGGCATCGGGCTTGCCCCAGTAACCCTTGAAGACCTGCGGGCCGCGCACGATGATCTCGCCCACTTCGTTCGGCGGCAGTTCCTGCAGCGTGACGGGGTCGATCACGCGTGCCTCGGTGTTGAAGGTCGGCACGCCCAGGCACTGGAGCTTGGCGCGTTCGGCCGGGTTGCTGTGCGTCGGCGCCATGGTCTCGGAGAGGCCATAGCCCTCCAGGTAGCTGAGGCCGAACTGTTCCTTGAGCCGCTCGGCCACCGCCTGCGGCATGGCCGCGCCGCCGCCGCCGATGTAGCGCAGGCTGGTCATGTCGAAGGCGGCCAGGTTCGGGCTGCCCAGGAAGTCGATCACCATGGTCGGGATGTTGGTCCAGTGCGTGACCTGGTAGCGCGAGATCAGGCGGCCGGCCACTTCGCGGTCCCAGCGCGGCAGCATGACCACGGTGGCGCCGCTGTAGATCGGCCCGTTCATGCCGTACTGCATGCCGGTCACGTGGAACAGCGGCAGGACCGACAGGATCACCGATTCCGCGCCACTGCCCGACCACGTGCCGCCGCCGATCACGTTATGCATGACCGAGCGATGGGTGTGGATGCAGCCCTTGGGGAAGCCTGTGGTGCCCGAGGTGTAGGGCATCACGGCCATGTCGTCCGGGCCGGCGGTGTGCGGGCCCGGCTGCAGGCCGGCGCCGAGCGCCTCGGCCCACGGTGTGGCACCTGCCGGCAGCGGATGCTCGGCGGTGATCCACGCGGGCGGCGCGTCTTCGGGATGTTCGTAGGAGGCCGGCAGCGCGTCCGCGTACTGCGTGGCCAGCACGTGCTGGAGCTGCTGGTCGGCCGGCAGTTCGGCGTTGGCCTGGGCCACGCCGGCGGCGAGATCTGCCGTGCAGATCGCCACGCGCGCCTGGCCATCGCTCACGTAGTGCTTGAACTCCTCGGCACGGTTCATCGGGTTGACGGGCACCACCACCGCGTCGGCACGCAGGATCGCGTAGTAGCTGACGATGAACTGCGGGCAGTTCTGCATATACAGCAGCACGCGGTCTCCCTTCTTCACGCCGGCCTTCTGCTGGAGCCAGCCCGCCAGCGCCGTGGCCTGCGCCTCCAGCGTGCGGAACGTGATGGCATTGCCGAAGTAGCGGATCGCCGGCTTCTCGGCGTAGCGGTGCGCGGAGACTTCGAGGTTGTACCAGAGCGAGGTCTCGGGCAGCACGATCTGCGTGGGCAGACGCTTCGGCCAGAACTGGAAATGCGGGCGCGCGGGCGTGGTGGTCATCTTGTCTCCTGGGTCTTTGCGACCGGCTTTTTGGTTTCGTCAACAGAGGGGCAATATAACTGAACGACCGTTCTATTTTCAAGCGGAGGTTTTCCCGATCGGGGTCGGCCAAAGGTTGCTTTCCGCGGCTTCGCCCTCACAATAGGGAGGTCCGGCCGCTATCCGGCCTCCACCATTCCGAAAGGCAGAACATGAGCGACGTCACCCTGCAGAATTTCGAGGCCGATGTGATCGAACTGTCGCGGCAGGTGCCCGTGCTGGTCGATTTCTGGGCGCCCTGGTGTGGCCCATGCCGCACGCTGGGGCCAATGCTGGAGAAGTTGGAAGCCGAATCCGGCGGCAAGTGGAAGCTCGCCAAGGTCAATGTGGACGAGAACCAGGAGCTGGCCGCGCACTTCGGCGTGCGCAGCATTCCCCATGTGGTGGCGATTGCCGATGGGCAGGCCGTAGACCAGTTCGTCGGCGTGCTGCCGGAGTCGGGCCTGCGTGAATTCCTGGACCGCCTGACCCCGAACCCGGGCGAGCAGGCGCTGCACGAGGCCCGCGAACTGGTGGCCGCTGGCGATGCCGAGGGGGCGCGCGCCGCCTTCCAGGCCGCGCTGGCCTTCGATCCGGGCGCCGACGATGCACGGCTGGCCTATACCAGCTTCCTGCTCGATCACAACGAGGTCGACGCCGCCGAGGCCGAGTTCTCCCGGCTATCGCCGCGCGCCCCGCAGGAGGAAGGCTACGCCGCCGTGCAGACTCAGTTGGAGGCGCTGCGGCACGTGGACGACCTGCCCGACGCCTCCGCGCTGATCGCCCGCGTGCAGGCCAATCCGGCCGATCTGGGCGCGAAGCTCGACCTGGCGAACGCGCTGATCGCGCGCCGCGAGTACGAGCCCGCCTTGGAACAACTGCTGGAAATCGTGCGCCGCGACCGCGGCTTCGAGGAAGACATCGGACGCAAGACCATGCTGTCGGTGTTCGACCTGCTTGCCGGCCGGCCCGACGTGGTCTCGCGCTGGCGCCGCCAGCTTAGCGCGGCGCTGAATTGAGCTAGGAGCCCCCCGGCTTCAGTCCTGGGGGCCTTCGATCAGCGTGAAGCCGTTGGCCTGCATGTGTTCGACCATCATGGCGTCCATCGACTTCACGTGCTGGTCGAACCAGCCGGACAGCTCACCCACGAGCCGGCGTCCCAGGCTCACCACCCCCTCCTCCGCCACCTTGTCGCGCACGGCCTGCGCAACGGCCAGCACCTGCTGGTGCTCGCCCGCATGGCAATGGCGCGGGCCGAAGCCCATCGCCTCCATCCACTGTTCTTCCTGCGCGAAATGATGGCGCGTATGGTCGATCCACGCGTCATAGGCTTCCAGGAAGCCGGCGTCGTCGGCGCGGGCGGCCGCATCGAGCAATTGGAGGAATTCGGCGTGGGTGGCGTCGGTCACGGGCTCCCCGAGGCGTAGCGCTTCGGGCAGGCCCTCGGACGACAGTCCTTGATAGGGATCTTGCGTGTCGAGTGCGGCGGCGGACATGTGGCGGGCAAGGAGCAAGTCGGTAACGCGGCAAGGATACCGATTTCCCGCCGCGTCGATCTGATTTTCCGCAAATCTACAAGTCGTTATCGGACCGATGCGGGGTATCCTTGCCGTTCGCACCCCCGCTGTGGCCGACGCGCCCCTTCCCGCCATGCCAAGACTGATTTTCTTCTGCGGCCACGCCGGCACCGGCAAGACCTCGCTGTCCCACAAGCTGATCGGCCCGCTGATGCAGGCCACCGGCGAGCCGTTCTGCATCCTCGACAAGGACACGCTCTATGGGCGCTACAGCGCGGCGGCGATGGGCGCCATCACCGGCGACCCGAACGACCGCGACAGCCCAGCCTATCTGGATAACCTGCGCGACCCCGAATACCAGGGCCTGCTCGACACCGCGCGCGAGAACCTGATGCTCGGCATCAGCGTGCTGGTGGTGGGGCCGCTCTCGCGCGAAGTGCGCGCCCACCAGTTGACCGATCCGGATTGGCTGCACATGCCGGCCGGCACGCGCACGGAGGTGGTCTGGGTGCACCTGCCCGAGGACGAGGCGCACGCGCGCATTGTCCGGCGCGGTAATCCCAACGATGCCTACAAGCTCACCCACTGGGAGGCGTATCGGACACGCCGCTTCATGCCGGACCCCGCCGAGTATCCCGAACTGATCTTCTTCGACAACCTGGCCCCGGACGCCGCCGCACTGGACGGCCTGCTGCGCACCCTGGCGAGCTAGCGCTCAGCGCTCAATCCTCAGTCCTCAATCCTCAGTCCTCGTCCGCTGCGTCGGTCGCCGGCCGGGCATCGTTGCCGGCCACAATCGCGCCGATCACGGCCGACGCCGCCACGAAGCCGAACACCGCCGTCACTGCCACCGACGAGCCATACCCGGCGCAGGCCAGCCCTTGCGGGGCCTCGCGCGGCGCGGGCGGGGCCTCGTCGATCTCGCAAGCCTGCTGTTCGGGCTCCGGATAGCGCACCGGTTCGTCGGAATACACGGCCAGGATGTTGAACTTCCGCTTCGGGTTGCGCGGGAAACCGTGCTGGCGGCGCAGGTTGCCGCGCACCTTGGCCAGCAGCGGGTCCTGCACGGTCCGGGAAAGATCCTCGAGCCGCACCCGCGTGGGATCGAGCTGCCCGCCTGCTCCGCCGCACGTGAGGATGCGCGCGCCGCGCCCGGACCCCCGCGTCCAGCCGAGGATGGCGGTCTTGATCTTCACGGCGTCGATGGCATCGATCACGTAGTCGAAGCCGCTCAGCAGTTCGGCGACGTTCTCCTCAGTCACGAAATCGTCGATCTGCGAGACGCGGCAGCGCGGGTTGATCGCCACGATGCGCTCGCCCATCGCCTCCACCTTGGCGCGGCCATAGGCATCGCCCAGCGCATGGATCTGGCGGTTGGTGTTCGACGGGGCGATGTGGTCGAGGTCGATCAGCGTGATGCGGCCCACGGCGTTGCGCGCCAGCGCCTCGGCCGCCCAGCTGCCCACGCCGCCGATGCCGATCACGCAGACGCTGGCCGCCTCCAGCCGGGCCATGCCATCCGGCCCGTACAGCCGCGCCACGCCGCCGAAACGCCGGTGGTAGTCGTCGTCCTCGGGGGTCTCGTGGGTCAGGGGCTCGGGCAGCCCGGAAAGCTCGGCAATGGTCATGACAGGGGGAGGAGCGCGCAAAGCGGAAAAATCGCGAATTTCGCTATTTTATGTCACCCCGGCCGGCCCGGCTGGCGCCAAAAATCGGCGGTCCGGCGACCGCAATGTCAGCGCAAGGCCGACAAGCCGGCGCGGCGCGCTCCCCTAAAATTGGATGTGCAGTGGTTGATCCGCCGCATGGCAGGCCAGGCTTATCCACGCCGGCCCGGCCCTGCGCGCCAACAGGAGTCCGACCTCATGCCCGCCTCGCGCCGACAAAAAATCATTCTCTGGAGCGTGTTCACCCCGCTCGCCCTGATTGCGATCCTGGTCATCGTCATCCTGACTTTCGATTGGAATCGTCTCAAGCCCTGGCTCAACGACAAGGTGTCGCTGGCCATCGGCCGCCCGTTTGCGATCAATGGCGACCTCGTCGTCACCTGGAAGCGCGCGCAGGGTGAGGCCGGCTGGCGCACGCTGGTGCCGTGGCCGCGTCTGTCGGCCCGGGACATTACCGTGGGCAACCCCGACTGGGCCAAAGCGCCCAATATGGCCACCGTGCGGGAGGTCATCTTCATACTGCGCCCGCTGCCGCTGCTGGCGCACCAGATCGCCGTGCCGACCATCGTCGTGGACAGCCCGGCCGTCTGGCTCGAGCGGCTGGCCGACAAGCGCAACAACTGGACCTTCGACACCGGGCCCAAGACCGGCAAGTCGAGCTGGGAACTCGATATTGGCGAGGTCGTGCTGCAGCGCGGCAATCTGGCACTGGCCGATGCCGCCGAGAAGATCGACATGCAGGCCACGCTGGACACCGTGGGCGACCAGGCGCTCTACGACAAGGCCCGCGATGGCGCGCTGGTGCCGCCGACCGATGCATCGGCCGTCGATGCCTCGGCCCCCATCGCCAAGGACAGCAAGGACGCGAAGGACACCAAAGACACCAAGGACACCGCGCCCGACAGCCGCTACGGCATCCGCTGGAAGGCAGTCGGGCATTACAACCAGGCCACCATCAACGCCAGCGGCAAGGCCGGCACGGTACTGAGCCTGCGCGACGTCAACACGCCCTATCCCGTGCAGGCCGATGTGCGCGTGGGCGCCACCCGCGCGGTCATCGAAGGCACGCTGACCAACCCGGCCCACCTGGGCGCGCTCGACGTCAACCTGATGCTGTCCGGCGACAACATGGCCAAGCTCTACGCGCTGACCGGCATCGTGCTGCCCTCCACCCCACCGTATGAAACGCGCGGCCGGCTTGTGGCCACGCTCAAGAAAGGGGCGTCGTCCTATACGTATCGGGACTTCACCGGCAAGGTCGGCGGCAGCGACCTGGGCGGTACGCTCACCTTCGCCCAGCGCTCGCCGCGCCCGCTGCTGTCTGGCGAGCTGGTGTCCAAGCAACTGCTGTTCGCCGACCTCGCGCCGCTGATCGGCGCCGATGCCAAGCCCGGCCAGGCTGCCTCCGAGAGCCCGGTCAAGCAGCCAGCCAACAAGGCGCTGCCGGTGGCGCCGTTCCGCACCGAGCGCTGGGATGAGATCGACGCCGACGTGACGTTCACCGGCAAGCGCATCGTCCGCGACGAAGACCTGCCGATCACCGACCTGAAGACCCACCTGAAGCTGACCGATGGCGTGCTGCTGCTCGACCCGCTCAACTTCGGCGTGGCCGGCGGCAACCTCGTCTCCACGATCCGGCTGGACGGCAAGCGCGAGCCGATGGGCGCCATGGTCGACATGACCGCGCGCCACCTGAAGCTCAAGCAACTGTTCCCGAAGGCGGACTCGATGCGCGCCAGCGTTGGTGAGGTGAATGGCAGCGCCAAGCTGTCCGGCACCGGCAACTCGGTCGCCGCGCTGATGGGTTCGTCGAACGGCGAGGCCAAGCTGCTGGTGGAAAACGGCACGGTCAGCAAGTTCATCCTGGAGGCCATCGGCCTGAACGTGGGCAGCGTGGTGGTTTCCAAGCTGTTCGGCGACAAACCCGTGCAGATCAACTGCGGCGTGAGCGACTTCGCGGTCAAGGACGGCATCGCCCGGGCCCGCACCTTCGTGCTCGACACCCAGGACGCCGTGATCACCACCGATGGCGCGATCGACTTCGGCGAGGAGCGGCTGGCGTTGACCATCCATCCCGATTCCAAGGGCTTGCGGATCATCTCGCTGCGGTCGCCGCTGTATGTGGGCGGCACGTTCAAGAACCCAACGGTGAGCCCGAACATCGCCGTGCTGGCCCTGCGGGCGGGCGGCGCGCTGGCGCTGGCGCTGACCGCGCCGGTGGCGCTGGTGGTGCCCCTGCTGGACCTCTCGCCCGGCGGCGACGAAAGCCAGTGCGCCCGCCTGCTGGCCGAGCTGAAGAAGCGCCCGACCGCCCCACCGCCGGGCAAGAGCTATCAGGACCCGGCCACCGGCGGCGCCGGCAAGCAGGCCGCCGGCCCGGCGATTCCCGAGTCGCCGTCGAAGTCGGCCGCCGCGCAGGGCCAGCCGGGCCCGGCGCCGACCGAGCCGCGCAAGCCCACGCCATCGGTCCAGCAGAAGCCGATGCAGCCGTCCAACGACGCGCAGCTTTATCAGGGCGGATAAGGCCCTCCTCACCTCGTCATTCGACGAAATCCGCAACATCCGATCCGTATCTATCGGCCCCGGGTGTTGCGGATTTGCACTTCCCCCCACATGACCATTGTGTCCGGACCCGGGACGGTCGCATAATTAAACGGCCATTTACAAGCAAAGCATTGAACAGAATGGCATGCATCGGTCGTCGCTGCCGGTTCCAGTCCGGTGACGGTGCCCTTGTGAGGTGCGGCCACGGCCGCACTTATTTTTTCTCGCGCACTTTTCGACCCGGACGGAGACCTTGCCGGCGGCGCGATCCACGCAGTTCCCCCCTACCTGCCCCGTCCCATGACGTTGCCTCACGCCGCCGTTCCGCCGATCAGCTGGCTGATCGCCCTGACGGTGTGCAATCACGTGGCGTTCAACGCCAGTCGCGTCGTCGTTTCCCTGTTTGCAATCTCGCTCAAAGCCTCCACGGTCACGCTCGGCATGCTGATGGCGCTCTATGCGCTGCTGCCGATGTTCCTGGCGATCCGCGCCGGGCGCCGTATCGACGAGATCGGCCCACGCCTGCCGATGACGGCGGGCTCGCTGATGGTGGTGGGCGGCACGCTGCTGCCGGCGATCTGGCCGGAAATCGGCGCGCTCTACGTCGCGTGCGCGCTGATCGGCGTCGGCTTCATGCTGGTCCAGGTGGCCATGCAGTTGTTGATCGGGCAGGTCTCCACGCCCGACACGCGGCTGCGCAACTACACCTATCACGCGCTCGGGCTGTCCGTGTCCGGCACGCTCGGCCCGGTGGTCATGGGTTATGTCATCGAACACGCTGGCTTCCGGCCCGCGTTCTGCGTGCTGGTGG
The DNA here is from genome assembly GCF_056399925.1 of Cupriavidus sp. 01L43. Classification (NCBI taxonomy): domain Bacteria; kingdom Pseudomonadati; phylum Pseudomonadota; class Betaproteobacteria; order Burkholderiales; family Burkholderiaceae; genus Cupriavidus; species Cupriavidus sp. 01L43. The sequence goes on along the minus strand of NZ_JBFTSH010000001.1, from coordinate 204,057 downwards.
TGGTTGCGCTGCTCGGCCAGGCCGGGCTCCAGTACGTGCGGCCGCGCCTGCCGGCCACGGGCGGCAACGCCGGGCGGATCGCGGTGGAGGACGGCAGCCGCCGCTCCACGCTGGACCTGCTCCAGCATCCCGAACTGCGCGCGGTGTTTATCGCCAGCGCGGTGCTCTCGGCCGCGTGGGACCTGCACGCGTTCCTGATCCCGATCCAGGGCTCGCGCATCGGCCTGTCGCCGTCGTCCATCGGCTGGGTGCTCGGCGCGTTCGCCCTCGCCACGCTGGCCATCCGCATTGCCATGCCGCTGGTGTCGCGCCATTTGTCTGAATGGAAGATCATTCGGACCGCGCTGATGGTGGGCGCCATGGCCTACCTCGTCTACCCCTTCGTCGCCGAATTCTGGCTGATGTGCGGGCTGGCCTTCGTGCTGGGCCTCGCGCTCGGCAGCGCACAGCCCAATGTGATGAACATCCTCCATACCGCCTCGCCCTCGGGCCGCGCCGGGGAGGCCCTCGGGCTGCGCTCGGCCGTGCTCAACACCAGCCAGGTGGTGTGGCCGCTGACCTTCGGTGTGGTCGGCACGGCGCTCGGCATGTTGCCGATCTTCCTCTCGATGGCAGGCGCGATGGGCATGGCGGGCTATTACTCCCGCAACCAGTCCCGCAAGCCGCGAGTGGCGGAGATCGAATAAAGCTTAAAACAAGCGCGGCGATTTGCGACACCGCAAATGCGCTGCGCGGCGCATTCGCTATACTCGAAGTGCATCTTCCTTCGTGATCGCGACATGACCCAACTAGCCGACCTGCGCCGCAACTACATGCTGAGCGCGCTTTCCGAATCCGACGTGGCCGCCGACCCGATCCGCCAGTTCCAGACCTGGTTCGACGAGGCGCTCCAGGCCAAGCTGCCCGAGCCGAATGCCATGACGCTGGCCACGGTTCATGCCGACGGCCAGCCGTCCGCGCGCATCGTGCTGTTGAAGGGCATGGACGCCAACGGCTTCACGTTCTTCACCAACTACGAGAGCCGCAAGGGGCTCGACCTGCAGGCCAACCCGCGCGCGGCGCTGCTGTTCCACTGGGTACAGCTCGAGCGGCAGGTGCGCGTGGAAGGCATCGTGGAAAAGGTGGATGAGGCCGAGAGCGACGCGTATTATGCCTCGCGCCCGCTTGGCTCCCGGCTGGGCGCGTGGGCGTCCGAGCAAAGCCGCGAGGTGCCCGGCCGCGACGTGCTCGAGGCCCGCGAGGCCGACTTCCGCAGCAAGTTCGGCGAGAACCCGCCGCGCCCCGCGCACTGGGGCGGCTATCGCGTGGCGCCCACCTGGATCGAGTTCTGGCAGGGCCGCCCGTCGCGCCTGCACGACCGCATCGGCTATCGCAAGCAAGACGACGGCAGCTGGAATATCGTGCGGCTGTCGCCCTGAATCCCGCGCCGCGTACTTGTCTGCCTGTTCAGACAAGTACGCGGCAGACAGCGGCGTCCGGGGACGCGCACTGCACAATCCAAACTTTTGGCGTAAAGTTTTAGGGTCGTACGAGAGGTGTGCCGCAACCAATTCGGGAGGAAGCCGCATGTTTTTCAAACAAGCCCTGGACAAGCAGCTCGACAGCTGGATCGCCGACGTGCGCGAGCACGCCAACCTGCCGGTGAAGCTCCGGCTCTGGAATGGCAAAGAGTACCCGCTCGGCCATTTCGAGAAGCCCGACGTCACCCTGACGGTACGCGAGGCCACCGCCCTGCCGCTGCTGCTGGTACCCAGCCTGGACAACCTCGGCGAGGCGTATGTCCAGGAAAAGATCGACCTCGAAGGCCGCCTGGCCGACATCATCAACGTCGCCTTCGGCTTCTCCGCCGCAGCCGCGCGCAGTGCCGGCGGCGCCCTCGCCCGTGTGGCCGAACACTTCACCCATACCAAGCAGGAAGACCAGGCGTCGATCCAGTATCACTACGACGTCTCGAACGACTTCTACAAGCTCTGGCTCGATCCGAACATGGTCTATTCGTGCGCGTACTTCGAGCACGGCAATGAAGACCTCGCCACCGCGCAGCTGAAGAAGATCGACCACATCCTGACCAAGATCCGGCTCCAGCCGGACCAGACCCTGCTCGATATCGGCTGCGGCTGGGGCGCGCTGGTGCTGCGCGCCGCGCAGAAGTTCGGCGCGCGCTGCGTGGGCATCACGCTCTCGCAGAACCAGTTCGACCTCGCCACCGAACGTGTACGCGCCGCCGGGCTGTCTGACCGCATCGAGATCCGCCTCMAGGACTACCGCGACACCGCCGGCCAGTTCGACCGCATTACCAGCGTCGGCATGTTCGAGCACGTGGGCAAGGCCAACCTGCCGGCCTATTTCGGCCGCATTCGCGACTTGCTGGCGGACGACGGCGTGGCCATGAACCACGGCATCACCTCCACCGACCCGCACAGCGGCGAGGTGCCGATGGACGGCTCGGGCTTCATGGATCGCTACGTGTTCCCGCAGGGGGAGCTGCCGCACATCGGCATGGTGCTCCAGACCCTGCAGCAGGGCGGGCTCGAAGGCTTCGACGTAGAATTGCTGCGCCGGCACTACGCCCAGACGCTGTTCCACTGGGCCAACAACTTCGAGGCCAACGGCGAGACGATCCGGAAGATGGTCGGCGAGAAGAAATACCGCATCTGGCGCATCTACCTGGCCGGTACCGCCCACGCGTTCACGACCGACCAGATGTCGATCTACCAGGTGGTGTGCCACAAGGCGCGCCGCCCGGCCGACACCCTGCCTTGGTCGCGACGCTATATCTATGACGCCACGATCGGCAATGCCGTCAGAATCGATTGAACGATACGCTTGACCTGTTCGGCGATGCACCCGCATCGCCGCTCCCCGCCTCCTCCGAACCCTCGCCAGCCGCCGATCCTGCGGCTGGCGAACTGCCCAAGAAGAAGCCCGCCGGCAAGGTCGTCGCGCCGTGGACGCCCGACGCCGCGCTGGTCGCGCTCGGCCAGCGGCTGCCGCCCAACCTCCATTTCGGCACCTCGTCGTGGTCATATCCGGGCTGGCACGGGCTGGTCTACGATGGCCAGTACAGCGAGAGCCTGCTCTCGCGCAAGGGGCTGCGCGCCTGCGGCCAGCATCCGCTGCTGCGCGCGGCGGGGATCGACCGGGGCTTCTACGGGCCGATCCCGCTGACCGACTATATGCAGTATGCGGCACAGGTGCCCGAGGGCTTCCGCTTCCTCGTCAAGGCGCCGGCCAGCGTTTGCGATGCTTGGTTGCGCGGGCCCGATGGCGCCGGGCGGTTGCCGAACGCGGGCTTCCTCAATCCCGAGATCGCGATCCGGGACTGCATCGTGCCGGCCACAGGCGGGCTCGGCCAGCATTGCGGGCCGCTGCTGTTCCAACTGTCGCCGCTGGCGGGCGTGGGCGATGACGGCCCCGCCCTCCTCGCCCGGCTGGACGCCTTCCTGGCCGCGCTGCCGCCGCTGGACCCCACCCTGACCCCGCACGCCTGCTACGCGGTGGAGATCCGCGACGCGGCCCTGCTCACGCCGCGCTACATCCGCCTGCTGCGGGACCGTGGCGTGCGCTTCTGCCTCGCCGCGCGCGACCGCCTGCCRCCCGTGGCCCGCCAGTCCGCCGCGCAGGCGTTGATGGACGAGGGCGCGCCCGGCCCGCTGGTGCTGCGCTGGATGCTGCGCGAAGGCCGCTCCTATGCGATGGCCGAGAAGGCCTACGGTCCATTCGACAAGATCGTCGAACCTGACCCGGAGACGCGCGACGCCATTGCCGATGTGGTGGCGCGCACGCTGCGCACGGGCCAGCCGGCCTACGTGATCGTCAGCAACAACGCCGAAGGCTGCGCGCCGCTGAGCATCGCGCGGCTGGCCGAGGCCATCGCGGACCGGCTCTGAACGCGTATCGGGCCAGCCGGCGCGAAAGACCCTACCGTCGGGCAAATGTCCGGACTCCGCTACAATCGGGGGACGATCGGCGCCGGGTTTCGGCCGCCGCGATTCCGGCCCGTTTTGTACGAAATCCCACCGACGCGCCCCTGCGCGCGGCGCAAGGTGACATCCGTACAAGGCGTACCGGCTGACGATGCAATGAAAATCATGGATTTGTGTGGAGCCCGAGACATGGGCATGCCTGCCGAGGACGACGACCCCATCACGGGCCGCAAGGCCGCCTCGCCCGACTTCGATTCGCAGCATTTCAAGCGGACGCTGTCGCAGTTCGCCACCGGCGTGACCGTCATCACCACGCGCGCGGCGGGGCATCCGTACGCCAACGGCGCGCCGTTCGTCGGCATCACAGCCAGCTCGTTCAACTCGGTCTCGCTGGACCCGCCGCTGGTGCTCTGGAGCATGGCCAACCGCGCCAACAGCCTGCCGATGTTCCGCGATGGGACGCACTACATCATCAATGTGCTCTGCGCGTCGCAAATGGATCTATGCCAGCGCTTCGCCTCGCTCAAGGGCGACCGCTTCGCCGGCGTGGACTACCGCCTCTCCGAAACCGGCCTGCCGATCCTCGCCAACGCGCTGGCCTGGTTCGAATGCCATAACCGCAGCCGCTACGACGAAGGCGACCACGTGATCTTCGTCGGCGAAGTGGAGCGCTGCGGTCTGCAGGACTGCGGCGGCCAGCCGCTGGTGTTCCAGGGCGGCCAGTTCTCCACGGTCTCGCCACTGGACCGCTAAGCCGTCCCCCTCCCTCCCCTACGCTTTCCCGCCCTGGTCGGCATGCAGCGCCGCCAGCGGCGAACCATCCGTTTTGATCCGCTGGAGCACGATGTTCGAGCGGATATCCATCACCCCCGGCGTGCGGTAGAGCCGGTTGACGATGAAATCCGAGTAGTGCTTCAGGTTGCGCGCCTGCACGCGCAGGATGTAGTTGCTGTCGCCGGTAATCACATAGGCGGTCAGCACTTCCGGCCACGCCTGCACGGCCGCGTTGAAGGTGTCGTGCCAGCCTTCGAGGTCGTGGCGCATCGACACCTGCACGATGGCCTCGATCTCCAGCCCCAGCCGCTCGGCATCGAACCACGCGCGATAGCCGCCGATCACCCCCTGCTCCTCCAGCAAGCGCACGCGCCGCAGGCACGCGGAGGGTGATAACGCCACTTTGTCGGCCAGATCCTGATTGCTGATGCGGCCGTTCTCCTGCAGGCAGGTGAGGATGCGCAAATCGATGGGGTCGAGGGTCATTGCGGTCTTTGTCGCAGAATCTGCGAATTTCAATTCAATCTACACAATTCTATGCGAAACATGCCCCGCCAGACGGGGCATTTCGCAAGCCTCTTCTGGGCGCTTTTGACTATGATGCGGTCATCGACGCGACGATCTTCATGATCCCTGCCGCCCCCATGCCCCACGCCCCCGATTTTCACGATGCCCGCCGTATTTGGGACATCACCCCACCCGTCTCACCGGCCACGCCGGTGTGGCCCGGCGACACTCCGTTCCAGCACGACCCCGCCTGGGTGATGGATGGCCAGTGCCCGGTCAATGTCGGCCGGATGACGATGTCGCCCCATACGGGCGCCCATGCGGATGCCCCGCTCCACTACGTGGCCGATGGCGCGCCGATTGGGGCGGTGCCGCTCGACGCCTACCTCGGCCCGTGCCGCGTGATCGACTGCATCGGCGCCGGCCGGCACGTGTTGCCGCGCCACGTGGAAGCCGCGCTGGCCGGCACGCCGCCGCGCGTGCTGCTGCGCACCTACGCCACGGCGCCGCAGGGCACGTGGGATGCGGACTTCTGCGCGGTGGCCGCCGAGACGATCGCGCTGCTGGCCCGCCACGGCGTGAAGCTGGTCGGCATCGACACCCCCTCGCTAGACCCCCAGGACTCGAAGACGATGGACGCGCACCACGCCGTGCGCGACCACCGGCTTGCCATTCTCGAAGGCATCGTGCTCGACGACGTGCCGGCGGGTGATTACGAACTGATCGCCCTGCCGCTGCGCCTTGCCACGCTCGATGCCAGCCCGGTACGCGCCATCCTGCGCGCCCTCGCCTGACCTTTTTCAGAATCGTCTGATTTCCAGCCCATGAATTTGACCCGTGAATACTGCGTCGCGCTCGACCGTGACGACCCCCTGCGCGGCCTGCGCGAGCAGTTCGCGCTGCCTGCCGGCGTGATCTATCTCGATGGCAATTCGCTCGGCGCCCGTCCGCGTGCCGCCGCCGCGCGCGCCGCCGAAGTGGTGTCCGCCGAATGGGGCGAGGGCCTGATCCGTAGCTGGAATTCGGCGGGCTGGTTCGATCTGCCGCGCCGGCTCGGCAACCGGCTGGCCCCGCTGATCGGCGCCGGGCACGACGAGGTGGTGGTCACCGACACGACCTCGATCAACCTGTTCAAGGTGCTGGCCGCCGCGCTGCGCGTGCAGCAGCAACGCGACCCGGCACGCCGCGTGATCGTCTCCGAGGCCAGCAACTTCCCGACCGACCTCTACATCGCCCAGGGCTTGGCCGACCTGCTCCAGCAAGGCTACTCGGTGCGCCTGGTGGACAGCCCGGCCGAGATCGAAGCCGCCGTGGGCCCCGACACCGCTGTGCTGATGCTGACGCACGTCAACTACAAGACCGGCGAGATGCTCGACATGGCCGGACTGACCGAACTGGCCCACGCGCGCGGCGCGCTGACGGTGTGGGATCTCGCCCACTCGGCCGGGGCGGTGCCGGTGAACCTGACCGCGGCCGGCGCCGACTACGCCATTGGCTGCACCTACAAGTACCTGAACGGTGGCCCCGGCTCGCCGGCCTTCGTCTGGGTGGCGCCGGCGCTGCGCGACGCGTTCTGGCAACCGCTGTCCGGCTGGTGGGGCCATCAGGCGCCGTTCGCGATGTCGCCGCAGTACCGCCCCACCGAGGGCATCGGCCGCTTCTTGTGCGGCACGCAGCCGGTGACCTCGCTGGCGATGGTCGAATGCGGGCTGGACATCTTCGCCCAGACCAGCATGACCGCGCTGCGCGCGAAGTCCCTGAAACTGACCGATGCGTTTATCGCGCTGGTGGAGGCGCGTTGCGCCACGCACCCGCTGACCCTGGTCACGCCGCGCGAGCACGCCCGGCGCGGCAGCCAGGTCAGCTTCGTCCATCCGGACGGCTACGCGCTGGTCGCGGCGCTGATCGAACGTGGCGTGATTGGCGACTATCGCGAGCCCGGCATCGCCCGTTTCGGCTTCACGCCGCTCTACACAAGCTTCACGGAAGTCTGGGACGCCGTGGAGATTCTGCGAGACGTGCTCGACAGCGGCGCCTATCGCGACGCGCGCTTCGCCGTGCGGACGGCAGTGACCTGAGCGGAGCGGACCATGAGCGAATTCAAGGGATGTCCGATGGGACACGGCGCATCGGCCAACACCGGCGATGCGGCGGACGACAAGTGGCACGGCGCGCAGATGGACTTCGCGCAGGACATGAGCTACGGCGACTACCTGGGTCTGGACCAGATCCTGAGCGCCCAGCATCCGCGCTCGCCGGACCACAACGAAATGCTGTTCATCGTCCAGCACCAGACCACGGAACTGTGGATGAAGCTGATGCTGCACGAGCTGCGCGCCGCGCGTGATGGCGTGCGCAACGACGAACTGCGCCCGGCCTTCAAGATGCTCGCGCGCGTGTCGCGCATCATGGACCAGCTGGTGCAGGCGTGGAACGTGCTGGCGACGATGACGCCGCCCGAGTATTCGGCGATGCGGCCCTACCTGGGCGCGTCATCGGGGTTCCAGTCGTACCAGTATCGCGAGATCGAGTTCATCCTCGGCAACAAGAACGCGGCGCTGCTGCGCCCGCACGCGCACCGGCCCGAGCATCTGGCGCTGGTGGATGCCGCGCTGCACACGCCGTCGATGTATGACGAGGCGATCCGCCTGATGGCGCGGCGCGGGTTCCAGATCGACGCCGAGGTGGTGGAGCGCGACTGGACCCAGCCGACGACCTACAACGCGTCCGTGGAGACAGCCTGGCTCGAGGTGTATCGCAATCCGTCCAAATACTGGGAGCTTTACGAGCTGGGCGAGAAGTTCGTCGACCTCGAAGATGCTTTCCGGCAATGGCGTTTCCGCCATGTGACCACGGTGGAGCGCGTGATCGGCTTCAAGCGCGGCACCGGCGGCACCGAGGGCGTCGGCTACCTGCGCAAGATGCTCGACGTGGTGCTGTTCCCGGAACTGTGGAAGCTGCGCACGGACCTTTGATGGCAAATACCCCGCGTTCGATCAGCGCGCGCCGGGGTCGGACAGCCGCGCGCCCAGCGCCTGCAGCGCCGGGGCCAGGGTCTCGTGGAACACCTGCTCGGCCACCGTGCCATACGACGCGCTGCAGCTAATCATGTGCAGGTCCTTCTCCCCCACCGGCCGGAACGCCACGGCGCAGGCGTGGATAGCGGGATGCCAGTCCCGGAACGAGGCCGAATAACCCAGCCGCTCAGCCTCGGCCAGCGCGGCGCGCATCGGCGCCTCCTGCTGCTTCCACTGCTCCGGATAGGCCAGTGCGAATTCGCCCAGCACGCGCTCGCGTCGCGCGGCCGGCAGCGCGGCCAGATAGGCGCGCCCCATCGAACTCGACATCAGCGAGAGCCGCGACCCCACGCCGAGGCCGAGCATCACGCCGGCGTCATTTCGTATCGATTCGAGATAGATCACCTCCATCCGCTCGCGCTTGCCGAGCGACACCGACACGCCATACGCCTGCGCGAACGCCAGCATGTGGGGACGCGCCAGCGCCACCACGTCCGAGGCGGATAAATACGAGAAACCGAGCGCCAGCACGCCGGCATCGAGCGCGTATTTGCCCAGGCTGTCGTCATAGCGCAGGTAGCCCAGCTGCACCAGCGTGCCGGCCAGCCGGCTGACCGTCGCCTTCGGAAAACCGGTGCGGCGCACGAAATCCTGATTGCCGAGCATCGCCTCGCCGGTGCGGAAGCAACGGAGCAGTTCCAGGCCGCGCGCCAGCGCCGTCACGAAGTTCGGATCGCTTTCGCGCGCGGGGCGCTCGGTATCGGCGTTTGCCGCCGGGGCGGGCAATGAGGAAGTGGCCAAGGCGTGGCTCCATGAGAAGAATGATCCACCTGTCATGCGGCAGGGCGGGATCGGGTCCACCCCCCCTGTTGCACTGCGGATCGGTTCGGCTATACTAGCTCATCGGAACAAGGTTCCGCAATGCGGAACTTCACTACACTTGTTCGAGGGTGCCCCCCGCCCCTCGGCGCGCCACCAAAGAAGGAGACCTCCATGGCTGCCAATGCCGAATTCAACTGGATCGACCCCCTGCTGCTGGACCAGCAACTGACCGACGAAGAACGCATGGTGCGCGATGCCGCCGCCGCGTACTCGCAGGACAAGCTGATGCCGCGTGTGCTCCAGTCCTTCCGCAACGAGAAGACCGACATCGAGATCTTCCGCGAGATGGGCGAACTGGGCCTGCTGGGACCGACCATTCCCGAGCAATACGGCGGCCCGGGCCTGAACTACGTCAGCTACGGCCTGATCGCACGGGAAGTGGAGCGCGTGGATTCCGGCTATCGCTCGATGATGAGCGTGCAGTCGTCGCTGGTGATGGTGCCGATCTATGAATTCGGCACGGAAGCCCAGAAGCAGAAATACCTGCCCAAGCTGGCTACCGGCGAATGGATTGGCTGCTTCGGCCTGACCGAGCCGAATCACGGCTCCGACCCGGGCTCGATGATCACCCGTGCCAAGAAGGTGGACGGCGGCTACGAGCTGTCCGGCGCCAAGATGTGGATCACCAACTCGCCGATCGCCGATGTCTTCGTGGTCTGGGCCAAGCTGGTCGGCGACGACGGCAAGGACGCCATCCGCGGCTTTATCCTCGAAAAAGGCTGGAAGGGCCTGTCCGCGCCGGCCATCCACGGCAAGGTGGGCCTGCGCACGTCGATCACGGGCGAGATCGTGCTCGACCAGGTCTTCGTGCCGGAAGAGAACCTGATGCCGGGCGTGAGCGGCCTCAAGGGCCCGTTCACCTGCCTGAATTCGGCCCGCTACGGCATTGCCTGGGGCGCGCTCGGCGCCGCCGAGTTCTGCTGGCACACCGCCCGCCAGTACACGCTGGACCGCAAGCAGTTCGGCCGCCCGCTGGCCGCCACGCAGCTGGTGCAGAAGAAGCTGGCCGACATGCAGACCGAGATCACGCTGGGCCTGCAAGGCTGCCTGCGCCTGGGCCGCATGAAGGACGAAGGCACGGCCGCCGTGGAAATCACGTCGATCATGAAGCGGAATTCGTGCGGCAAGTCGCTCGACATCGCCCGCGTAGCCCGCGACATGCTCGGCGGCAACGGCATCTCGGACGAATTCGGCGTGATCCGCCATGTGGTCAACCTCGAGGTGGTCAACACCTACGAAGGCACCCACGACATCCACGCGCTGATCCTGGGCCGCGCCCAGACCGGCCTGCAAGCCTTCTTCTGATCGCGGTTTTTCAGCGGAAGACGATGTAAAAGAGCCCGGCAAGCCGGGCTTTTTTACACTTGCCTGCCTGCCTGCCGGCCGGCTTACTTGTTCGGCTGGGGCGTCAGGCGCAGGTAGGGGCGAACCGCCTTGTAGCCCTTCGGGAATTTCTGGCGGATGATCTCCTCGTCCTTCAGCGACGGCACGATCACCACGTCGTCGCCGTCCTGCCAGTTGCCCGGCGTGGCCACGCTGTGGTGGTCGGTCAGTTGCAGGGAATCGATGACGCGGAGGATTTCGTTGAAATTTCTACCGGTACTGGCCGGGTAGGTAATGATCAGTCTTACCTTCTTCTTCGGATCGATCACGAACAGCGAACGGACGGTCAGCGTTTCGTTGGCGTTCGGGTGAATCATGTCGTAAAGCTCAGACACTTTGCGGTCCGCATCGGCCAGAATCGGGAAATTCACCGAGGTCGACTGGGTGTCGTTGATATCGCCAATCCAGCCTTTATGGGACTCCACGCTGTCCACGGACAGGGCAATGGCCTTGACATTACGCTTCTCGAACTCGCCTTTCAGCTTGGCGGTCAGGCCCAGCTCGGTGGTGCAGACCGGGGTGTAGTCCGCCGGGTGCGAGAACAGCACGCCCCAGCCGTCGCCCAGCCAATCGTGGAAGCGGATGCGGCCCTCGCTCGATTCTTGCTCGAAGTCCGGGGCGATGTCGCCAAGACGCAGTGCCATTGTTGAAAATCTCCAGGGGGAAGGTTGAAGGAACCAGCTTAGTTGGATTGCGATCCAACCGAAACGAATATAAAGTCACTATAAAATCACTCGAAGTCATAAAGACGGTCGGGTGAGCGGCTTGCCTTGAAACGATGGGTTGCCGCCACATATCCTAAGTGGAAGACAGAAAGCGCCACAAGCGATAGCGAGCAAGGCAAAATGTCACCATTCGAACCAACCGCCCGCAAACAGGAGAAACTGATGAGCGATGTGAAGACCGTTCTGTCCGATGCCGAAGAACTGCTTAAGCAAGCGGCCTCGACCACCGGCGAGAAGGCTGCCGAGTTGCGCGAGCGCGGCATGGGCCTGCTGAAGCAGGCCAAGGAAAAAGCCCAGGATCTGCAGGACGCCGTGGTCACCAAGAGCAAGGCCGCCGCGCGTGCCACCGACGACTACGTGCATGACCACCCGTGGAAGGCCGTGGGCGTGGCGGCCGGCGTGGGCCTGCTGATCGGCCTGCTGCTGAACCGCAAGTAAGACAGGCGCAAGCCGGCCGGCATCCGGGCCCCGCGCCCGCGCCGGCCCGCGCCGAAGGCCCGGGAGGCGCGGCGCCATGCCGCCGCCCGGTCCGCTCATCGAGGATGCCGCCAATCTTGGCGCATCGATTCTTCGCCGGAGCCGCATGAGCGAATCCCCTTCCCCCAAGTTCCTGGACTCCCTGCGCAACCTGACCGGTTCGATGGTGTCGATGGTCCAGACGCGCCTGGAACTTGCCAGCGTGGAACTGGCCGAGGAACGCACCCGGCTGATGAAAGTCGCCCTGCTGGCCTGCTTCGGGCTGGTATTTTTCGGCATGGCGCTAATGACGTTTACGATTCTCGTCGCCATCCTGTTCTGGGAAACCTACCGCTGGCAGGCCATCGGCGCGATCGTCGTGATTTATCTGGTCTGCATGGCCGCCTGCCTGCTTACCGCGCGCCGCATGGTGCGCAACGCCCCGCCGCTGTTCGCGGACACGCTCGCCGAACTCGACAAGGACCGGGAGATGCTGCGCCGATGACCACGCCCGACGACGACTCCATGGACGAACGCCGCGCCGAGCATCCGCGCCCGGTGCGATTCTCGCGCGAGGTACAGCTGCCGCTGGCCGTCCGCAAGGAACTGCTGATCACCCGCGCGGCACTGGAACGCTACGACGCCGTGCAGGCGCTGCGCCAGGTACGCGGCGGCGCACGCCGCATGACCAACCTGGGCTCCTGGCTGCCCCGGCTGACCCGGCCCTCGGGCTGGCTCAAGATGCTGGGCGTGACGCGCGAATACCCGATGCTGAGTACCGCCATCACCCTGGCGATGCCGCTGTTGCGCCGGACCGCCATCGGCCGCGTGGCCTGGAAGCTGTCGAAATACGGCATGGTCGCTGGCGCCGGATACTGGGCCTACAAGACCTGGCAGGACACGAAAGCCCCGGCCAGCGCGGCCGAGGTCGTGGCCGCGAAGGCGTTCGATACCGGCTTCCGGGATCCGCTGGTACCGTCCCCCACGCCGGACGCACCGCCGCCGGCCCAGCCCTGAACCTGCCCTGAACCTGCCCTGAACCTGCCTTAGAGGGTGACGGCGAACCGCTCGGCGCCGTCCACCACCACGGCGTTGCCGCGCGCGAAGGGCAGCGGCGCGCCGATCAGCTGCCCCTGGGCGTAGTCCACGCCCAACGCCTGCAGCCGCTCCCGCATGGCTTCCGACTCGACGAATTCGGCGATGGTCTTCTTGCCCATCGCGTGCCCGATCCGCTGGATCACCTCCACCATCACCGCATTGACCGGGTCATCGAGCATCTCGCGCACGAAGCTGCCGTCGATCTTCAGGTAAGCCGCTGGCAGGTGTTTCAAATAGGCGAATGACGACATGCCCGCGCCGAAGTCGTCGAGCGCGAAGACGCAGCCCATGCCCTGCAGTTGCTCGATAAAGGCCGCCGCCTGCGCCAGGTTGTTGATCGCCGCCGTTTCCGTGATTTCGAAACAGATGCCGGACAAAGCGATGTCATGGCGGATGGCCTGCTGCCGCACGAAGCCGGGGAAGTGCGCGTCGGCCAGCGAGGCACCGGACATGTTGATGGAGCACATGCCGATCTCGCCAGGCCGCTCGATTTGGAGCCGCGCCAGCGCCGCGAACGCGGTTTCCACGACCCATCGGTCGATCATCGGCATGAGGTTGAAGCGCTCGCACGCTGGCACGAAGGCCATCGGCGGCACCAGCTGGCCCTGCTCGTCCACGAGGCGCAGCAGCACTTCGATATGCCGCCCTGCCGCGCCTGCCGAATCCGATTCGGACGGCTGCAACGGCACGATGTCCTGCGCGTAGAGACAGAAACGCCCCGCGCTCAGCGCCGCGTGCACCCGGCTGACCCACTCCATCTCGCCGTGCCGGGCGCGCACCACACTGTCGTTCGGCAGATACACCTGCACGCGGTTGCGGCCGCCCTCCTTCGCCATGTAGCACGCCGCATCAGCTGCGCTCAGCGCCTCCTCGACCTTGCCGGTACCGGCATCGATTCGTACCAGTCCGATGCTGACACCCAATGAGAAGATTCTCTGCCGATGCGCATAGCGGAACGTGGCGATGGCACGACGCAGGGCCTCGGCCACGCGTTCGCCATCGCCCGCATCGCAGTGTTCCAGCAGCACGCCGAACTCATCGCCGCCAAGCCGCGCCAGCGTATCGCCCTTGCGCAGTTGCTGGCGCATGACGGCGGCCATCTGGCGGATCAGCTCGTCGCCGGCGGCATGGCCGCAGGTGTCATTGACCACCTTGAACTGGTCGAGATCGAGGTACATCAGCGTGTGCGCGGCGCCCTCCTGCCGCACGCGGGCGATGGCGGTGGCCACGCGGCGCTCGAACTCGACACGGTTGACCAGCCCGGTCAGCGCGTCGTGGCTGGCCTCGTGCGCCAGCTGGGCGGCGTGGGCGCGCTCCATGCTCACGTCGTGCAGCACCAACACCACGCCGATGGCGTGCCCGCCCTTGTCCCGCATCAGCGCCACCGATGGCTTGACCACCACCGGGCCGCCGCCGGCACGCCCCGCCAGCAGCATCACGCACTGGCTCGGCCAGCGGTCTTCCAGCGCGCGCGGCACCAGGTCGGTCACCGGCGTGCAGGTCGATTCGTCCAGCAGCGGGCAAACCTGGGCCAGGAAGCAGCCGGCTGCCTCGGCCTCGGACCAGCCGGTCAGCCCCTCCGCGGCGGGGTTCATCGAATCGATGCGGCCCCAGACATCGGTCGTCACCACCGCCTCGCCGATGGCGCGCAGCGTGACCTGCGCCCGCTCCTTCTCGGCGAACAACTGCGCCTCGAAGCGCTTGCGGTCGGAAATGTCGCTCAGGGAGCCCGCCATCCGCACCGCCTTGCCCACCGGGCTGCGCACCATGCGGCCGCGCGCGCGGACCCACAGGTAGCCGCCCTGCTTGCGGCGCAGGCGGATCTCCACGTCGTACGGCGTGCCCTCGCGCACGTGGCGGGCCAACTGGCGGTCGAACTCGGCGACGTCGGCCGGATGCATCAGGGCCAGCAGGGTTTCGCGTGCGTGCGGCAACTCGTCGGCGCCAAAGCCGAGCATCTCCGCGCAGCGCGGCGAGAAATAGAGTTCGCCATGGTGGGGATGCCAGTCCCAGAGGCCATCGTCGCTGCCCGCCACGGCCAGTTGCAGCCGCTGCTCGCTCTTGGCCAGCGCGGCGCGCAGCTCACGCTCCTTGCGCTGGGTGCGCATCGACAGCCATGAGGCACAGCCCAGCAACAGGATCGTCAGCAGGACGGTGCCGGACAGCAGCACGCCCCGCACACGCCGCGATGCCTGGCCGAGCGTGGCCGAGAACGCAATCTCCATCGGGCCGAGCCGCGCGTCGAGTTCGGCAATCTCGCGTTGAAGCGGCGGCAGGCAGGCCGCTTCGTCCCGCGCGCCGACACATTCTCGCAACTTGTCTGCCACGACGGTCAGACGGGCGATGTCCACGTCGGCGGCGGCCCAGACGGCAATCGCCTGGTCGATTTCGGTCACATTCCGGAAATAGCGGTACAGCCGGATCATCCCGGGGATGTCGTCGGGGTGGTTGCCGCCGACGAGCAGGCCTTCCACGGCGACCTGACGATCGAAATCCGGACGTTTTTCGAGTTCGAGACGCGCCTGCTTGTCGCCGAGGGGCACGGCGATGGCACGCCGGTAGGCGGCGAAGTCGGCAGGGTCGCGCGAGTCGGTGTAGCGCAGCAGATGCATCACCGCATCTTTCTGCCCCTTCGACCACAGGCTCTCGCCCGCCACGAAACCGCGCGCGGCGGACAACATGTCGACGCTGGCCAGACAGAACAATGCGAGCGCCACCACCACGGGCAGGAACGGCCAGATGATGCGCAGAACATGCTCATTGACCGGGAGGGCAGTACCGCCTTGCTGCATAGACACTTCCCGCGCCGGCGTGCGGCGCTCACCCATTGGACGAATGAACCGATGGCCACGCCGGCGTGCAGCGTGCCAAGTGCATTTTCGATGACCGGGAATGGGGCTGTCTCTAACTCAGACTGGTTAATTGGACCCTAGCGGCTGACGAACACCGCCAGCAGCAGGATCGCGTTCAGTACCAGCAGCATGCCGAGCACAATCGCCACGCGGGACATGGCCGGATGATGTCGGGCCACACCGGCCACACCGGCCGTGCCCGCGGCTTCCGGCTGGCCCTCCGCCTGCGGCGCCCGTCCGCGGCGCTTCAGGACCCAGTCCAGTCCGACGCTTGTCACCAGCAGCAGCCCTAGCCACAGCAGCCAGGCCCAGGCCATCGCATGCCGGGTGGAGAAGGTGGCGAAAGCGGCGCCGATCTCCTCCTTGGGCAGCGGCGGCCGGGTGTCGTGCACCGATGAAAGCAGCGACGACTGCGGGAGGGCGTCAGGCGCGGTCGCCATCGTCATCGCCAGCACCGGCTCGGCGTCGGGCAACATGGGGGGCGATGCGGCGGCGGAGGGTGCGGCAGGAACGAGGGTCGCCGGCGGAAGCTCCGGGCGGGCCGGGATGGCGAATTCCTGCGCGGGCCGCGCCTGCAGCGGCCTGGCCGGCGGCTGCGCGGGCGGCCGCCCGGCGGACAGCCGGTCGCTGCGGTGGCGCCACCACTCGGCGAACACGGCGTCGAGGCACGGCACGGAAGTACAGGCATCGCGCTTGCGTCGCCACGCCTGCAAGTCGCCCATGCGCAGGGTGCCGGCGCGCAGTTGGCGGCGCTGGTCGTCGTCGATGCGCACGTAGCCCATGTGGAGCATCGCGTATTCGCAGATCATGCGCTGGGCCACGGGGCGGCGGTCCGCCGGGCTGCCGCAGCGCTGGCCGGGCGATACCAGATCGTCGCAGCGCACCGCGGCGGACTGCGGCGCCAGTTGGCAGGCGAAGTCAGACGCCTGCGCGCCGCCCATCGCGACCAGCCCCCACGCCAGCAGCGCGGCCAGGCGAGCCAGAAGCCTGTTCATCGTGTCGTCTCATCGCCATCGAAATGAGGGGTTCGCGCGCTGGCAGAGGCGCGCGGGATGAACCATGGATTGTGGACGCGCGGCGCAGGAGTTCTGTGCGGTGGCGAACGCCGGAGGCGGAAAGACAAAACAAAAAGGGCCTGTGACTTGCGCCACAGGCCCTTCTGCAATGCTGGTGGGTCGTGCGTGACTCGAACACGCGACCAACGGATTAAAAGTCCGCTGCTCTACCGACTGAGCTAACGACCCGCAAAAATCGAATCCGCGATTATAGAGAGCTACCTGTCAGGCGTCAACCCTCAGACCATGCGCTCCAGCCGCCATATCTGGTACTTGAAGGCCAGCCATGCGCCGACCACGATGCCTGCGAGCGCGATGAACGAGCCTACGGCCAGCGTCGACACGCCCGAGAGCCCCTGCCCGATCGTGCAGCCCAGTGCCGTCACCCCGCCCGCGCCCATCAGCATGCCGCCCACCATGTGGTTGGCCACATCCTCGGCATTGCCGAAGCCTTCCCAGCGAAACGTGCGCGTGGCCAGCGCGTACACCGCCGCGCCGGCAATCACGCCAATCACACTGACGATGCCGATGGTCAGCACCTTGCTCTTGTCGCTGAACATCATCAGCCAGTCCAGCGTGTAGGCGTACGGCGCCACGAAGCTCAGACTTTCCATCCGGCCGCTATTCGTGCTGACGAACAGTTCCTCGAGCGTGTTCGGGTCTTCCGACACATAGCCAAGATGGCCGGACACGTACCACATGCCGACGATGATCAGCCCCACGCCAAGGCCGCCGAGCACGTTGTCGAAGCTACGGAACCCGCGTCCCGCCAACGCCCACAGCACCAGCACCGCGCCGATCGCCCCGCCCAGCACCAGTTGCAACGTGCCGCGCGCGATGCCACTGCCCTGCGCCACCAGCGACGGCAGGTCCTGCGTGACGGGCAGCGCCACGGCCACCGTGTCGACCGTGTTCACGCGAACCACGCCAAACAGCCCGCGCAGCGTCATATAGGCGGAGAGCCCCAGGAACACAAACACCACCAGCGACTTCAGGTTGCCCGCGCCGATGCGCACCAGCGTCTTGCTGCCGCAGCCGGAGGCCAGCACCATGCCGAAGCCGAACATCAGCCCGCCCACCGCCGCTGACAGCCAGGCCAGCTTCGCGGAGGTGTAGATCGTCTTGGTCGGATCGATCTGGCCGGCCCAGGCCAGCGCGCCGGTGCCGATCATCGCCACGCCGATGGCCATGACCCACATGCGCATGCGGCTCCAGTCGCCGATGTTCACGATGTCCGAGATGGCGCCCATCGTGCAGAAATGCGTGCGCTGGAGAATGGCGCCGAACAGGAAAGTCAGGGCGAACGTGCTCCACAGCACGGTGTGGGAGAGCGCGGGGATGTCGATGTCAGGCATGGTGGACCGGGGGTGACTCGTATTTTTATGATGTGCTGGCGCGGGGATCGATCAGGCAGCGGCCTGGTAGCGCGTGGGGTCGGGCACGCCCGCCGTCTCGAAGCCGGCGCGACGGATGCGGCAGGAGTCGCACACGCCACAGGCGCGGCCTGCGTCGTCGGCCTTGTAGCAGGAGACGGTCAGGCCGTAGTCCACGCCCAGCTTCACGCCCGCGCGGATGATCTCGGCCTTGGTCATGTCGATGATGGGCGCGTGCACGTGGAAGCGGTCGCCCTCCACGCCAGCCTTGGTGGCCAGGTTGGCGAGCGCCTCGTAGGCGGACACATACTCGGGACGGCAGTCAGGATAGCCGGAGTAGTCCACGGCGTTAGCACCGAAGAACAGGTCGCGGCCGCCGATCGCCTCGGCCCAGCCCAGGGCCAGCGACAGCATGATGGTGTTGCGGGCCGGCACGTAGGTAATCGGAATGCCGCCCGTGGCGCCGTCGGTCGGCACGTCGAGGGTATCGTCGGTCAGCGCGGAGCCGCCGAAGCGGCGCAGGTCGAGGTCGATGATCTCGTGACGCTTGGCGCCCAGCGCCGCCGCCACCAGCTTGGCGGCCTCCAGCTCGGACGAATGGCGCTGGCCGTAGCGCATGGACAGCGCGTAGGTTTCAAACCCGGCGGCGTTGGCCATGGCGAGGACGGTGGCGGAGTCGAGTCCGCCGGAAAGCAGGACGATGGCGCGTTTGGTCATGATCGGGGGCGCGGACGGCGCGGAATGGGGGTCGCTGACTGCGAAAGCGCGTATTTTAGCGCGCCGGCGGGCCGCCCCCAATCAGGCTGGACTGATGGCGCCCATCGCCCGGCTTCCTTCCATGGTCGCAAAGCCCCAAAAGAAAAAGCCCGCCAGAATTTCCAGCGGGCTTCCTCCTGCAACGGTACTGCCAGGCAGTACCGGTTACTTCAGGGTCTTCAGCCGGTTGCTCGCGGCCTGGGCCCCTTCCGTGCCCGGATACTTGGCCACCACCGTCTCCAGCGTCTTCTTCGCCGCGGCCTTCTGGCCGGACTCAAGCTGGTTGTTGGCGATGGCGATCATGGCGTCCGGCACCTTCGGATGTGAAGGGTTGGCCGACACCATGCTCTGCAGGACCGTCGTCGAGCCCTTGTAGTCACGCTGCGCGTAGAGCGAATTGCCGAGCCAGAACTGCGCCAGCGGCAGGTAGGGGCTTTGCGGATACTTCTTGGCAAACGCCGAGAACGCATTGCCCGCACCCTTGAAATCGCCCGACTGGAACTGCTTCAGCGCCGCGTCGTACTCGGGCTTCTCGGTCGGTTGGGCCATGCCCTCCCGGCCGTCCACGGTCACCTGTTGCGGCTCGAACTTCTTGAGCCGCGCGTCCAGGTCAGCGTAGTAGTCCTTCTGCTGCTTCTGCAGCGTATCCACCGCGTTCTGGAGCACCTCGTTCTGACCGCGCAGGCGGGCCACCTCTTGCCGCAGACCTTCGAGCTGGTTCTGCATGTCGAGCTGGGCCTTGCTGCTCTGGTCGATGCGCTGTGAAGCCGTTGCCTGGAAACCGTTGAACTGGTCCCGCAACGTGATCACGGCGCGGCGCGCCTCGTCGTCGTCGAAGACGCCGGCGTGTGCGGACGTGGCTGCCAGCAAGCCGCCTGAGACGGCTGCCAGCCACAACAGGGTGGATGCGCGAGCATTCATGAAGACTTATCCGTAGATCAGTAGGCGATGTCGGCGCGACGGTTCTCGGCCCACGAGGCTTCGTCGTGACCGGTGGCCTTCGGCTTTTCCTTGCCCAGGCTCACGGCTTCCATCTGCGACTCGGGCACGCCGAGCGACGACAGCGAACGGCGCACGGCCTCGGCACGCTTCTGGCCCAGGGCGAGGTTGTACTCGCTGGTGCCGCGTTCGTCGGTGTTGCCCTGGATCAGGATCTTGCGACCCTTGTTGGCGCCCAGGTACTGCGAGTGGGCCTGCAGCAGGCTCTGGTAGTCAGACTTCACGCTGTAGCTGTCGAAGTCGAAGTACACGCTGCGCTTGGCCAGCGGGCTGTTCGGATCGTTCAGCGGGTCACGCGAGACGTCCACCGGCGCCACGGCGCGCGGGTCGGTGGTCGGCGCAGTGCCGGTACCCGACTTGGCGGTGTCATCCAGCTTCACGCCGGAGCTGCAGGCGCCCAGTGCGAGCAGGGCGGCGAGGGCGAGCGACTTGGTCATCATTTGGGACATGGCAATAACTCCTCTTTTTTCTATTGCACTATTGCATGAAAGGACCCCAGGACGGCTCGCGAACCTCGCCGGACTGGAGAGACAGCACCTGCTTCGTACGGCCATCCGTGGACACCGCCGCCAGCACCGAGCGGCCGCCCACGCGGGTGGCGTAGAGAATGTACTTGCCGTTGGCGGCGAAGCTCGGGGCTTCGTCATTGGACGTATCGGTGAGGGACGTCACGTCACCGTTGGAGAGGTCCTGCAGCTGTAGCTTGAAGCCGCCCGAACGCGAGATGAAGGCCAGGTACTTGCCGTCCGGCGAGAGGCGCGGACTGACGTTGTAGTTGCCCTTGAACGTCACGCGTTGCGCGGCGCCGCCCTCTTCGCCCGAGGCCGGCATGCGGTAGATCTGCGGCGCACCGCCGCGATCGCTCGTGAAGTAGATGCTCCGGCCGTCCGGCGAGAACTGCGGCTCGGTGTCGATGGCGCTGCTGCGCGAGATGCGGCGCAGGCCCGAACCATCGGCATTGACCAGGTACACCTGCGTGTTGCCGTCGCGCGAGAGCGCCAGCGCCAGACGCTGGCCATCCGGCGACCACGACGGCGCGCTGTTGTTGCCCTTCTGGTTCGACACCAGCGTGCGCTTGCCCGTGGCCAGGTCGTGCACGTAGACCACCGGCTTGCGCGCCTCGAAGGAGACGTAGGCCACGCGGCGGCCGTCAGGCGACCATGCCGGCGAGATGATCGGCTCGGTGCTGGTCAGCGCGATCTGCGCGTTCTGGCCGTCCGAATCGGAAATCAGCAGCTGGTAGCGGTTGCCCACCTTCGACACGTACGACAGGCGCGTGGCAAACACGCCGCGCTCGCCGAGCAGCTTCTCGTAGATGTAGTCGGCGATCTTGTGCGCGGTCACGCGCAACTGGTTCTGGCCGACCGTGAAGGCCAGGCCGCCCAGGCTCTGGCCCTTGACCGTGTCGTACAGGCGGAAACGCACCTCGTACTGGCCGTTGCCGGCGGGGGTGACGCTGCCGGCCACGAAGGCATCGGCGCCGCGCGACTTCCAGCTACCCAAATCCACCTGGGCCGATTCGGCCACGGTGGCGCCGCCCGGATCCACGTTGCGGAAGCGGCCGCTGTTGACCAGGTCACTGCGGATGATGGCGGTCAGGTTCTGTGGGGCCTGCGCCTCGCCCTGGAAGTTGGCGGTGGCCACCGGGAACTGGTTCGAGCCAACTCCGGTGATTTCCACATTCAATTGYGCGTGTGCGACGCCGGCCGACATCAGTGCGGCCGCCAGCCAGGCCATCAGCGCGTAGCGGCTTTGCTCACGCGTGGGCTGGGTGGCGGGCGACGATGTGGATTGAGCGTTGTGCCGCCTTGCGGACAGCCAGTTGGGGGCCCAAAGCTTTCGCATGCTGCTCCTCAGTCGATATCAGGATTCATCGGTACGGCGGGCACAGCAACTACAGCAGGACGGGCAACGCGCCGCTTGGCGCATGGCCCGTTCTGCGTGCAATTGCACGCTGCCGGCCGCGTCAGGCAACCGTTCATGGTAGCAATGCGACCTGACGCCATCGATGAAGGTTGCATTATGTTGCAAAACATGGCAGATGAGGCGCCTAGTCCTTCGGCTTGAACGTGATCGTGAAGCTCGAAGGCGCCTTGCCGTTCTCGTCAGTCGGCAGCGGGTCGGAGCGCTGTACCGCACGCAGCACGGCGTTGTCCCAGTCCGCATTGCCGCTGGACTTGCTCAGGCGGGCGGACAGCAGCGAGCCGTCCGGCGCCAGCGAGACCGACACCACGGCTGCCGGATTGCCGTCCACATCGCCACCGAAGTTGATGTTCGGCTTCACCTTGCGGCGCACGCGGTCGGCGTAGCCCGGCGACGCCTTGCCGCCCGAACCCGCGCCGG
Source organism: Cupriavidus sp. 01L43 (assembly GCF_056399925.1). NCBI lineage: Bacteria > Pseudomonadati > Pseudomonadota > Betaproteobacteria > Burkholderiales > Burkholderiaceae > Cupriavidus > Cupriavidus sp. 01L43. Next base: position 181,911 of record NZ_JBFTSH010000001.1, on the reverse strand, counting down.
AGCCCGCCGCGCTGCCCACGCCACCGCCGCTGGAGGTGGCGTTGCCGCCAGCCAGGGCCTGCAGGCGCGCCAGCTCGCTCTTGCGCTGGGCGTTGGCCGCAGCTTCGCGCTTGGCCTTCGCATCGGCATCCGCCTTCGCACGGGCCTTCTCTTCGGCATCGGCGGCCTTCGCCTTCTGCTCCGCGTCAGCGCGGGCCTTGGCGTCGGACTTGGCCTTCGCGTCAGCGGCTTCCTTGCGGTCGCGCTCGGCTTGCTCCTTGCGATCCAGCTCGGCCTTCTTCTTCGCGTCTTCCTTGCGCTGCGCCTCGTCGCGCTGCTGTTGCTGGCGCAGGTCTTCCTTGCGCTGCTCTTCCTTGCGCTGGGCGTCGCGTTTTTCCTGTTCCTTGCGGGCGGCCTCGCGCTCGGCGGCCTCCTCGGCCTGCTTGCGCTTCTGGCGTTCCAGGGCGATGTCCGCGTCTTCCTCGGCCTTGCTGCGTACGGCCGGCTCTGGCTGCGGCGTCGGGCGCGGCAGCTCCACGGGGCGCGGCGGCGGGGCCTGCGTGGTGTCGGGAATTTCGTCCCACAGCTCGGCTTCGGCGCCCACCGGCGTGCTGCTCTGCCAGCGCACGCCATAGTAGAGCACCAGCCCGAGCAGCAGGTGCATGAACAGGGCCATCACGAACGAGCGCGTGGTGCCGCGCTCCTTCACCGGCTGGTAGGGATAGGCGGCTGCCTGGGCCCGGCGCTGCGGCCGGGCTTGCGGATGACGTGACGAGAGACTGGCCACTGGATGTCGCGGTGCTTACTTGGACTTGACCATCAGGCCCACGCGCTTCACGCCGTCGGCCTTCAGTACGGACATCACGTCGAGCACCGCCTCGTACTTCACGGCACGGTCGGCGGCGATCACCACGGGCTGGTCCGGGTTTTCATTCTGGCGCTGGTGGACGAAATCCAGCAGGCCGCGCTTGTCGAGCTTGCGCTCGAAGGCGTTGCCGGCGTTGTCCTTGCCGCTCGCAGTCAGGGTGCCGTCCTCATGCACGGACACGACGATGGGCGGCGCCTTCTGCTGCGGCGTGGCCTGCGCCACGGAAGGCAGGTCGACCACGGCCGGATTCACGATGGGGGCCGCCACCATGAAGATGACGAGCAGCACGAGCATCACGTCGATATACGGCACGACGTTGATGTCGGCGCTGGCCCGGCGGCGCGAGCCGCCGCGGCGCTGGATGGCTGCCATGGCTAGTGCTCCGAATGCGATGAATGAGGTGGATTAGCGGGTCTGGCGCTGGAGAATGTTCAGGAACTCTTCCATGAAACTCTCGAAGCGGATGGCCAGACGATCGATCTCCGTTGCATATCGGTTGTAGGCGATCACGGCCGGAATCGCCGCAAACAGACCGATAGCCGTGGCCACAAGGGCTTCGGCAATACCGGGCGCAACGGATGCAAGCGTCGCCTGCTGCACATTCGACAGGCCGCGGAAGGCGTTCATGATCCCCCACACCGTACCGAACAGGCCGATGTACGGGCTGACCGAGCCTACCGATGCCAGGAACGGCAGGTGCGACTCGAGCACATCCATCTCACGCTGGTAGGCGGCGCGCATGGCGCGGCGGGCGGCGTCGAGCAGCGCGCCGGCGTCGTTGCTGCGCTCGCGGGCCTTCAGGAACTCGCCCATGCCGGACTCGAAGATGCGTTCGAGCGCGCCGGTGTTGTGGCGGTTGTTGACGGCGCTGTTATAAAGCGCCTGGAGATCGCCACCGGCCCAGAAGTCGCGCTCGAAGATTTCCGTCTGGCTGCGCGCGGCGCGCAGCGCCAGGTGCTTGCGGAAAATATAGGTCCACGAGAAGAGGGACATCACCAGCAGCAGCGCCATGACGGCCTGTGCCAGCAGGCTGGCGTGCAGCACCAGCGAGATAATCGACAGGTCTTGCGTGACGGTCACCGGATTCATCGAGCGTTTCTTATAGTTGCGAGAACAGGAGCAGGAATCGGGGCCGGACGAAATGTGTCTTTATCGACACATCCCACCCGGATCTTGCCGCTGGCCAGCTGGAGGTCGTCGCGCCACGCTTCTTGGGCGAATTGGACCGAGGCAGGCCCCACCCGTTCAATCACGGTGCGGATTTCCAGCTGGTCGTCCAGCCGGGCGGGCGCATTGTATTCCACAGCAGTACTGCGTACCACGAAGACCACATTGGACGTATCGGCAAGGTCCTGCTGACCGATCCCGAGCGAGCGCAGCCATTCGGTCCGGGCCCGTTCAAAGAATTTCAGGTAGTTGGCGTAGAACACCACGCCGCCGGCATCCGTGTCTTCCCAGTACACGCGCAGCGGCCAGACATAGTTCGGCATGGCCGGCATTGTAACGGACCGCAACGGCCCGCCGCAGGTAAACCCGCAGGAGAAATGCAACAGCAAGTTGCGAGCCAGGCGCCGCGCGGCTTTGCGGGAAGCTGGCCCGATGCACCGCCCGCCACATCCGGCCTGCCCTGCCCCCGCGTTACCCCCTCTGGCACCGCCTTGCGGCGCGGCGCGGCCTCGCGTAAACTCTGCGGCAACCATTCCATCTTGCGCGACTGGCGAAGTCAGTGGGTACTACCACGAGGAAGCGCAAGTTATCTGGCGTGAATCACAAACGCCTGCCGCTCGCCTGGGCAGCGAATGGGAAGCAGGGTGCGCCCTGCACCGGACGACCTCTATATATAGAGGTCACTGGTGCGGGACGCCGATGCCTTCCCCGCGCGCCCTAATCGCGAAGTTCTGCGAAACCCCCGAGATGTATCCCGATTGCCTGTTCGTATCCGAAAAGTGCATCGGCATCCCTTTTTTACAGACGAGTCACGCCATGTTTGAACGCAGCCGTTTCACCATCGAGCAGATCGACCCCGAAGTCTTCGCCGCGATCCAGAAGGAAAACCAGCGCCAGGAAGACCATATCGAGCTGATCGCGTCCGAGAACTACACCTCGCCGGCCGTGATGGCCGCCCAGGGCTCGCAGCTGACCAACAAGTACGCCGAGGGCTATCCCGGCAAGCGCTACTACGGTGGCTGCGAGTACGTGGATGTGGTGGAGCAGTTGGCCATCGACCGCGTGAAGCAGCTCTTCGGCGCTGAAGCCGCCAACGTGCAGCCGAACTCGGGCTCGCAGGCCAACCAGGGCGTGTTCTTCGCCATGCTCAAGCCGGGCGACACCATCATGGGCATGAGCCTGGCCGAAGGCGGTCACCTGACCCACGGCATGGCCCTGAACATGAGCGGCAAGTGGTTCAACGTGGTCAGCTATGGCCTGAACGCGCAGGAAGACATCGACTACGACGCGCTGGAGAAGCTGGCCCACGAGAAGAAGCCGAAGATGATCATCGCCGGCGCCTCGGCCTTCGCCCTGCGCATCGACTTCGAGCGGATCGCCAAGGTGGCCAAGGATGTTGGCGCCTACTTCATGGTGGACATGGCCCACTACGCCGGCCTGATCGCCGCCGGCGTGTACCCGAACCCGGTGCCGCACGCTGACTTCGTGACCACGACCACCCACAAGAGCCTGCGCGGCCCGCGTGGTGGCGTGATCCTGATGAAGGCCGAGCACGAGAAGGCCATCAACTCGGCCATCTTCCCGGGGATCCAGGGCGGCCCGCTGATGCACGTGATCGCTGGCAAGGCCGTCGCCTTCAAGGAAGCGCTGACGCCGGAGTTCAAGGCCTACCAGCAACAGGTGGTGAAGAACGCCGCCGTGCTGGCCGAGACCCTGATCGCGCGCGGCCTGCGCATCGTGTCCGGCAAGACCGAGAGCCACGTGATGCTGGTGGACCTGCGCGCCAAGCAGATCACCGGCAAGGAAGCCGAGAAGATCCTCGGCGACGCCCATATCACGGTGAACAAGAACGCCATCCCGAACGATCCGGAAAAGCCGTTCGTGACCTCGGGCGTGCGCCTGGGCTCGCCGGCCATGACCACGCGCGGCTTCAAGGAAGACGAAGCCAGCCAGGTGGGCAACCTGATCGCCGACGTGCTGGACAACCCGCACGACGAAGCCAATATCGCCCAGGTGCGCGAGCAGGTGTCCGCCCTGACCCGCCGCTTCCCGGTCTACGGCTGATATCCGGCCCACAACCGGCATCGCGCCTATCTATATAGTGCGCGTGACGAACGGCGCTGCCCCGGCAGCGCCGTTTTACCTTTTGCACACCGCGAGCGATAATGCGGCCCGGCATATATCTTCAGGTGGTCCGGCATGAAATGCCCCTTCTGCGGTCATTCCAACACCCAGGTGCTTGACAGTCGCGTCTCCGAGGACGGCGACACGGTGCGCCGCCGCCGGCGTTGCGAAGCCTGCGACCGCCGCTTCACCACCTACGAGCGCATCGAGCTCTTCTTCCCTGCCATCGTCAAGAAAAACGGCTCCCGCGTGGACTACACGCGCGGCAAGCTCAAGGACTCCATGCGGCTGGCCCTGCGCAAGCGGCCGGTGTCCGCCGAGGCCATCGACCAGGCCATTACCCGGATCGAAGAAAAACTGCTGGCGCTGGGCGAGAAAGAGATCGCCAGCAGCCAGGTGGGCGAACTGGTTATGCGCGAATTGCGCAAACTCGACAAAATTGCCTATATCCGCTTTGCTTCCGTTTATCGCAGTTTTGAAGATGTGTCGGAATTTCGCGACGTACTCGACGAATTTTCCCCGCTTACCCCACGAAAGGGGTAGCTACTTCGTAAAAAAAGCTGTCTAATCTGCACTGACCTCCTTCGGGTAAGGAGGCCGGATGGCGAGCGCGTGCACGGCGTAAACGGGGCCCGACAGAGGCTCCGGCGCAGCAAAACTCCAACGCGCCGCCCGTAGAAAAGCAAAAGAACAGTTCGATTTTTTGGACGGGAGTCACAAATGGGTCAGTCTTTCTGCCTTTGGGCAGTGGGCTTGCTGACGCCTGCTCGGCCTGCGTCCATGCCCGCTGGCATGGAGTCGCCGCGGCATGCCAGCCAGCCGCGCAGCCGCGCCCGCATCGGGCATCTCCACCGCTCTCAGACGCGCTTGATCGGCGGTTTCACGCTGATCGAGTTGCTGACTGCCGTGACGATCCTCGGCATCCTCGCGGCGGCGGCCATCCCCAACTTCCGTTCCTTCCTGCATAACAGCCGCATCGCGACGGAATCGTCGAAGTTCTTCACCGAGATCGAAGCGGCCCGCAGCGAAGCGGCACGGCGCAACAGCACCGTCACGATCTGTCCCGTGGGCACCGGCAACGCCTGCTCCGACGACTGGAACCAGCGGCGCGTGATCTTCGCCGATCTCAACGGCGACGGCGTGGTCGATCCCACGGACGACGTGCTGCGCTACAGCGACGAGCCGACTCCGACCCTGACCCTGGAAGCCGGCAACCTGGGCGCCACACCCGATTTGGTGCGGTTCCGGTCCTCGGGCGCCTCCACTTCCCCGACGGCCACCTGGCGGTTCTGTGAACGCAACTCCGAACTGCCCGGCCAGACCGTCAGCATGACCGGCAGCGGCCGCCCCCAAACCCAGCAGCAGACGCCCTGCATCTGACGCCATGTCGCCCTCCCCACAGAACGGCCTACCGAGACGTGCCCGCCCGGTTCGACTGCGCACGCCCACGCGCGCGCGCCATGACGGGTTCACGCTGATTGAGTCACTGATCACGATCGTCGTGCTCGCCATCGGCGTATTGGCGCTGGCCATGCTGCAGCTCCGCACGCTGGTCGATGCCCGCACGGCGTCCATGCGCAACATCGCCACCACCATGGCCTACAACATGGCGGACCAGATGCGCAGCAATGAGGTCGCCATGACGGCCGGCGCGTTCGACAAGCCGAATGGCGTACCGAACGCCGATTGCTACGCGGCCAAGGGGTGCACGCCGGCGGCCATGGCCGGGGCCAGCTTCGCGGCCTGGCTGGACGATCTGAAGGAAGCGCTGCCCGCCGCCAGCGGCATGATCTGCATCGACGCTTCCCCCAATGACGGCGACGCCGCGGACCCGCAGTGCCAGAACGTCAACGGTGCGCCCTACGTCATCAAGATCTGGTGGCGCGAGGACGGCCAGGACACCCCCCAACGATTCGTGACCGCCTTCGTGCCATGACTACGTCCATCCGCAAACCGAGGCGCCGCGCGCAGGGTTTCACCCTGGTCGAACTCATGGTCGGCATGGTGATCAGCATGCTGCTGGTCATCGTGGTGATCTCACTCTACCTGGCGCAGCAGCGCTCCTACAACACGCAGGGCGACCTCGCCGAAGTGCAGGAGAACTCGCGCGCCATCGCGCAGTTGCTGCAACGGCAGGGCCGCCAGGCCGGTTATTCCGACTTCACGTTCCTGGACAACAGCTTCGGTGTCAACGAGACGCTCGAAGCCACCAACGATACCGGCGTCAATGCCAGCGACACACTGACCGTGCGCTACTTCGGCTCGTCGCCGCCGGGGGCCGACCCCGCGGCGGTGCCAGGCACGCCCACGGCCCCGACGCCGGACGGCACCATGATCGACTGCGCCGGCAACGATGTGAACGGCAACATCCTGATGACCGAGGTGTTTTCGATCATCAACGACGCGGCCGGCGTGCCCTGGCTCCAGTGCACGGTCAACGGGGCCGCCACGCCGCTGTTCCCCAACGTCGAGGCGTTCCAGATCCTGCTGGGCGAGGATACCGACGGCGACCAGACGGTCAACCGCTTCGTCCGCCCCGGCGCGGCGAACATGGCCAATGTGCGCGCCCTGCGTGTCTCGCTGGTGCTGCGCGGCAAGAGCACCACGAACGCCGCGCCGACCTCGCTGGTCCTGAACCACTTCGGCAAGGCGTATGCCCAGAACGACGCCGCCCCGGCCGGCGATGCCGGCAGCGTCATGAACATGGCCAACGACGGCCGCCTGCGCAAGCACGCCACGTTCTTCATCGCCCTCCGCAACCGCCTGAACTGACACGACATGACGCGAATCCTTCCCCGTCCGCGCGCCCGCCTGCATCGACGCCAGGGGCAGCGCGGCATCTCGCTGGTGCTGGTGCTGCTGTTCCTGATCATCCTCACGCTGGTTGGGCTGGCGGCGAGCATGTCGAGCCTGTCGTCCGAGCGCATGGCGCGCAACACGCGCGACCAGAACATCGCGCTCCAGGCTGCCGAGGCAGCGCTGCGCGATGCCCGCAACGACATCCGCAACATCCGCTTCATCTCCGGCGTCACCGGCGCGGCGCTGACCTGCGACGTCGCCGGCTTCAAGGGCTTCTGCCTGCCCGCCGTGACGGGCAAGCCGGCATGGGACCTGTACCTCGAGGATCCCGCCCGGTCCGTGGAACTCGGCGAAGTGACGCTGCTGACTGCCGACCAGAAGCTGCCGACCGTGGCCGCCGCCGGCTCCAACGGCGTCTCGAGGCAGCCACGCTACCTGATCGAATCGATCCCCGACATCAACGAAGGCAGCCTCGAGGCCGGCAACATCAAGTACGTCTTCCGCGTCAGCGCCATCGGCTACGGGGCCAACCCGAGCACGAAGGTGATGATCCAGGAAGTCGTGCGTTTCTGATACTTCCCGAACCGTGTCGCGCAACCCTCCAACCGCTGGGCGCACCATGAAACCGTTCCTTCTGCACCGACCCGCGAGCCGCCTGCAAGCCGTACTGCTTGCAGCATCGTTCCTGCTCGCCGTGGCCTCCGCCTCGGCGGCACAGCTCAACCTGTCCACCAAGCCCCTCTATGCAGGCGGCGGCGTTTCGCCGATGGTAATGATCGATCTCTCCAAGGATCATTCGCTTCACCAGAAGGCGTACAACGACTACTCCGACCTGGACGGCGACGGCATCCTGGACTCGACGTATAGCTCGCGCATCACCTACGCGGGCTACTTCGACTCCGCCAAGTGCTACAACTACGACAGCAGCAGCATCCAGGGCTTCGTGCCCGCCGCGATGGCTGACAGCGCAAAATACTGCGACGGCACCAAGTGGAGCGGCAACTTCCTGAACTGGGTGTCGATGAGCCGCATCGACGAAGTGCGCAAGATCCTCTACGGCGGCACACGCGCCGTAGACACGGCTACGACCACCGTGCTGGAACGCGCGTTCCTGCCGATGGACGCCCACGCCTGGGCCAAGTACTACGGCGGCACCGACCTGCGCAAACTGGTGCCGGTAGACCTGGAACTGCCTTCCGAGGTGGAGACCCAGACGTCGTCCACCCAGATCACGCTGCGCGCCGACGTGGTGACGCTGACGGTGAGCGACAACTCCAAGATGCAGATCGGCGACCAGATTCGGCTGGTTCCGCGCGGCAGCGCTCCGGCCGGCACATCGCTGACCGGCTGGATCAGCAGCATTGGCAATAGCAACGCCATCACGATGGCAATCTACGCGGACAGCGTGTCCAAGCCGGCCGGCGCAAGCAACAGCTATTCGTCGTGGACCGTGTCCAATCTCACGCGCGGCGGCCTGACCATCTGCAATGTCACCCCGAAAGACAGCAGCAATCTCAACTCACAGGCCAACACGCAGGCCCCGCAATTGCGCGTAGTCAAAGGTAACTATGCCACCTGGGGCGCCAGCGAGAAATGGCAGTGCAACTGGTACAGCGAGGCCAGCAACACCCAAAGCAGCTTTTTGCCTCAGACCAACGGCAAGACTGTCTCCGGCTCCTCGAACGGCAACCGCGCCGCAACATCGGGCATCAACGCGTCGGCCGAGAACCCGTCGCAGTCGGTTCGGGGCACCGGCACGGGGCAGGGGAAGGGCACGTTCAACGCACGCGTGCAGGCCTGCGTAACGGGGATGATTGGTGGCGAATCGTGCAAACAGTACGGCAATGCGTACAAGCCGTACGGGTTGCTGCAGAAGTATGGCGAAACCGGCCAGATGCTGTTCGGGCTGATGACGGGCACCTACGACAAGAACATCTCAGGTGGTGTGCTGCGCCAGAACGTGACGAACTTCTCGACCGAGATCAACCCTGACTCTGGCATCTTTACCTACCGCGCTGCCACCCCGGTCAAGGGCATTGTCTGGAACATCGACAAGCTGCGCCCATACGGCTACAGCTATAGCGATGGGGGTTACACCAGCGCAGACAGCTGCAACTATCAGCAAACCGCCATTCAACCGAGCGGCGGCCAGAACGCCCAGAACAAGCCGGCCAACGAAGGGAATTGCTCCACGTGGGGCAATCCGATCTCGGAAATTTATGTCGAGACACTCCGCTACTTCGCCGGCAAGACGGCCAACACCGACTTCGCACCCAAGTCCAATGGCAAGGACGTAGCCCTCGGCCTGACGACCGCGACGTGGGCCAACCCGATGAACCTGCCGGCGTCGAACCCCAAGCGTGCGCCCTACTGCTCGCCGCTCAATGCGCTGGTGTTCAACTCGAGCGTTTCCTCCTACGACAACGACCAATTGGGCGGCCTGAGCGATCTGGCCGGATCGCCGACAATCAGCGACTGGACCAACAAGGTTGGCACCGGGGAAGGCATCGACAACGGCAACTGGTTCGCGGGCGGGGTCAGCGGCGGCATCATCGACAATGTGTGCTCGGCCAAGAAGGTCGGCTCGCTCAGCAACGTGCTCGGGATCTGCCCGGAAGGACCGTCCCAGAAGGGCACGTTCCAGATCGCGGGCGCGGCGCTGTTCGCGCACATGAACCGCATCCGGACGGACATCGACGTCACTTCCGCCGATGAAACCACCCGCAACGCCGCGCTGAAGGTCTCCACCTACGCCGTGCAGCTGGCGACCAATACGCCCAAGATCAACGTGAACGTCAACGGCAAGACCGTGACGATCATGCCGTCCTACCAGCTGCACCCGACCAACGTTGACCCGAGCACCGGCACGCTGGTCGACTTCAAGGTGATCTCGCAGGACGCCAGCAGCGGCCGCTTCTACGTGAGCTGGGAAGATTCGGTGGCCGGTGGCGACTACGACCAGGACGTCTGGGGTATCTTGAGCTACTCCGTCACCGGCGGCAACATCACGGTGTCGACGAAGGTGGTGTCCGGCTCCTCGAGCAACGGGCAGGGCTTCGGCTACGTAGTGTCCGGCACCGACAAGGACGGCCCGCACTTCCACTCCGGCATCTACGGCTTCAACTACACCGACCCGACCGGCGTCAAAGGCTGCAGCAACTGCAATCTGGGCGATGCGGAAACGAGCGTCACCTACAGCGTAACCGGCAACGCGGGCTCGCAGTTCCTCGACCCGCTCCAGTACGCCGCCAAGTGGGGCGGCTTCAAGGACGGCGACGGCGACAAGACCCCTAACAAACAGACCGAATGGGATGTCCGCCTGTCCAACGGCGACGGCGGCTCGGATGGCCTGCCCGATAACTACTTCTACGCCACCAACCCGGGCGCGCTGAGCGCGGCGCTGGAGCGTGCCTTCATCTCGATCCTGGCCACCTCGTCGTCCTCCTCCGTCGCGGCAAGCTCGTCGCGGCTGGACGTCAACACACGGTCCTACCAGGCGCGCTTCAACGGCTCCGACTGGTCAGGCCAGCTGTTCAACTTTGCATTGAATGCCAAGGGCGAGGCCGTCCTCCCGGCCATCTGGGACGCCGGCCAGACGCTCCGCGGCATCGCACCCACCAACCGCGCGATCCTCACGTACAACAGTGTGGATCCCGATGGCGCGGGCATTCCGTTCCGCTACGACAGCCTGCCCCCCGACTTCCAGACCATCATGAATACGGGCGGCGCGGACGGCACGAAGCGCGTCAACTGGCTGCGCGGAGACAAGAGCAATGAGGGCGATGCCTCGGGCAAGTTCCGCGCCCGCCCCACCACCATCCTGGGCGACATCGTGAACTCCAGCCCGCAGTACGTGGGCCCGCCCAACGCCGGCTACGCGGGTAACGACTACGCCGAGTTCGTGCTGAGCAAGCGGTCCCGCAAGCCAGTACTCTACGTGGGCGCGAACGACGGCATGATGCACGCGTTCTCCGCCAAGGATGAAGACGGCGGCAAGGAGCTGTTCGCCTACGTGCCGTCCCTGGTGTACAGCAAGCTGCCCACCCTGACGAACCTCGATTACGTCCACACCTACACGGTCGACGGGACACCCGCCGTCAAGGATGCGAAGGTCAACAGCAACTGGCGCACCGTGCTGGTCAGCGGCCTCGGCCTCGGCGGCCGTGGGGTGTTCGCGCTCGACGTCACCGATCCGGAGTCGGTCAGCGAGAACACCGCAGGCAGCACCGTGCTGTGGGAGTTCCCGAGCTCGGCCGACGCTGATCTCGGCCACGTGGTGGGCCAGCCGAAAATCGTCAAGATGTCGAATGGCAAGTGGGTGGCGATCTTCGGAAACGGCTACAACAGCACGGCGGGCCGTGGCTCCATCTTCATCGTCTACCTGGACCGCGTGCGGGGCTCGAAGCGCTGGACGCCCGGCACGGACTATCTCAAGCTGACGCTCGACGATGCCACCGCGACGGCGTCCAACGGGATTGCCTCGGTGCTCCCGGCGGACGTCAACGGCGACGGTACCGTGGACTTCCTCTACGCTGGCGACCTGCTCGGCAACCTCTGGAAGTTCGACGTCTCGGACAAGACCGATTCGAAGTGGCAGTCCACGCGCAAGCTGATGTTCACCGCCAAGGACAGTGCCGGCAACCGTCAACCGATCACCGGCCAGCCGGACGTGGCGCGCAACCCGACCGGCGGCTACATGGTGGTGTTCGGCACGGGCCGGTACGTCGACAACAGCGACCCTTCGAACTTCTCGACCCAGTCGCTGTACGGCATCTGGGACCAGAACATTACCGCGCAGGGCACGATCACGCGCAGCATGCTGCAGGAACAGAAGACGCTGTCGGCTGGGGTTTCCAACGGCCTCACCTACCGGATCTCGACCGACACAAAGGTGCAACTGACGCCTGGAGGGGTCCAGGGCTGGTACATGGACCTTCTGGTTGGCCCCACCTACGCCCAACTCGGCGAGCGGGTGGTCACGGACGCCCTGATCCGTGGCAAACGTGTCGTGCTGGTCACGATGACGCCGTCCACCGAGGTCTGCGACAGCGGCGGCTCGAGCTTCATCTACGAAGTCGGCACGTTCAGCGGCGCGCGTCTCAGTGAATCGCCGGTGGACCTGAACGGCGACGGCAAGATCGACCAAAACGATACGGTCAACGGTGTGGTGGTGAGCGGCGTCGGCTCGACGGTGGGTATCACGCCGAAGCCGCCTATCATCGACTGCGGCCCGGGCAAGGAGTGCAAGCTGATGTCCGGCTCGAGCGGCGGCACGCAGACCATCACGGAAAGCGCCGACAAGCCGAGCGGTCGCCTGTCGTGGCGCGAGATCCTGCACTGATGGCGGTGCAACATGAAACAAGACGGAGAACGGCAATGACCCGGACAGGACTGCGGCAGCGCATGCAAGGCTTCACGCTGATCGAACTGATGATCACGGTCATGGTGCTCGGCATCCTGGCCGCCATTGCCTACCCGCAGTACGGGCAGTACGTGACCAAGGCGCGCCGCACCGAAGCCAAGGCCGCCCTGGCACGCGTGCAGGGTGCCCAGGAGCGGTATTTCACGGTGAACAACAAGTATTCGTCGGACCCGGCCCAACTCAAGGTACTGGCTTGCGCCGCCCAGACTACGGGGTCCGGGGATACCTGCGATCAAGGCAGCCATGTGATCACCATCGCCGTGACCGGCGGCGCCGATGCCACCGGCTACACCCTCACGGCCGCGCCAAAGCTGGCCGACGCGCTGTGCGGAACCCTCGGCATCGACAACCTCAATACCAAGACCAAGACGGGCACGGCAAGCCTGGCGGAGTGCTGGTAGCCGTTTCCCCGGCCCGCGCATGACCCGTGCGCGGGCCAAACCGGGTCTCCGGCCTGGCTCTGTTCCGAGTCGACCTCGGACACAAACTTCCACAAAACCTCCACATCCGGACACGTTTTAGGGCCTCGCCCGAGGCTATCGTGGACATCCGTTCTGTTCGAACCGATGCGCCATGTCCCTTGCTCCACCCTCTCCTGCCGGCCGCTGCCCTAAGCAACGCGCGCGCGGCTACATCTTCCTCGAATCGCTGATCTGCCTTGCCGTCATCGGCATTGGCGCCATGCCGCTCGCTGTGCTCGGCCCCTTGTGGCTCCGGCTGGCGGGTGAGCAGGAGAGTCTGGCGCAGACCACGCAGTGGGCGTCGGAGTTCGCCGAAACGGCCGGTGCCGGTTCGATGGTGCCGCCCGGCGGGCGCCACGCGCAGCTGTGTGGCGCGCTCGGCGTCGGGGCCGGCGCTCGGCCGCTCTGCGCGCCCGGTGCGCGCATTGTGCTGGCCGGGCCGGGCCGCATTACGGCGGACGCCTCACCCGGCATGACGGCACCTCCCGCCCACGTGGCGCTATGGGTAGCGCCATGACGCGTCGCCCTCGCCAGCGTGGGTTCACGCTCACCGGGATGATGGTGGGGATGGTGCTCGGGCTGCTGGCATCCGTACTGGCCATCACCACGTTCCAAGTCGTCCGGCAGGCATACGCCAACGTCGCGGACAGCGTGATGATGGCGGAGCGCGGCCATCGGGCGCTGGGCATCGTCGCTCAACTGGTGCGTCAGGCGGGCTGGATTCCCGGTCGGGCCTCGCTCACCCCAGGGCATCCGGCGCCAACCGCGCCGCTCGAGGGCCACGACGACTGCGGCCAGCCCGCCGTCGATCTATCTGCCCCGTGCGGCACCCGGGGCCGGCATCAGAGCGATGCCCTGCGCCTGCGCTTCTCCGGCAGCAGCAGCGGCGATGCGACCACGCGGCCCGACGGCACCATGACCGACTGTGGCGGGCATGCGCTGGCGGCAACCGCCCAACCGGTCGATGGCGTGCCCACCTCGCATCACGCCGCGATGAACCTGCTGTACATCGGCCTCGGCAGTGATGGCGTGCCGCAGTTGCTGTGCCGCTATCCGCGCCGGCAGGGGCGCCAGATGCAAGCCGTCACTTACACCTCGGGGACGCTCGTCCGTGGCGTGGAGGCCATGCAGCTGCGCTATGGCGTCGACCGGGACGGCGACGGCGAGGCGGACACCTATCTCCGCGCCCGCGACATCCGGGCGCAGGGCGATGCCGGCTGGCATCGCGTGCGCACGGTGCAGATCGCACTGGTGATCCGGGGCGACCGCGCTACCGGGCAGACGACCCGGCCAGAGCCGCTGACCCTGCTGCCCGCTCTGACCCATGGCGACGCCGACGAGGACTTGTCGTTCCCCCCTGCGACCCGGCATGCGGTCCGCCGGCGCGTCTTCACCACCACCTTCCGCCTGCGCAACCCTTCGCCCTGCCTGGAGGCCCTATGCTGACCCGCCGCACGCAGGATGGCATCGCCGTTCTCGCTTTCGTCACGACGATGCTGGTGCTCACGGCCAGCGTCTGCGCCGCAGCGATGCACTTCCTCCACGCCGGCCGTCAACTGGCAGGGCTGCAACTGGACCGCGAGATCGCGTTCCGCGCGGCGGAGGCGGCCTTGCTCGATGCGGAGGCGGATCTGCTCGCGGCTGCCGCGTCGCCGCATGCTCGGCTGGCGTCGTGGCCGGACCCGGGCCATTGCGGCGTGGAGGCCCAGCGCGGCATCTGTCGAACGGGCACCGGCCAGCCGGCCTGGTGGCCTTGGATCGAGGGCAGCCCGCCCGAGAGCGTGCCTGCCCTGTCGATCGGCGCGTTCACCAGGGTGCGCCTGCCCGATCTGCCCGAAGGCGTTGCCGGGGCGACGCATCCGCCCCGCTACCTCATCGAAGTCCTCGACCACCACCAGACCCTCCAGACACTGGCCGGCACAGCCCAGTGGCCGCGCTTCCGCATTACCGCACTCGGTTTTGGACGCGATCCGTCCGTGCGCGTCCTGCTGCAGACGGAGTTCCAGCCATGATCCGCCTTGTCATGGGGTGCGTGGCGATGGTGCTAGGGCTGTGCGCCAGCGCCGTTGCCAGCGAGGCCGGCCATTTGCCGATGGGCTACCGCGTGGCACCTGCCGCCTATCCTTGGACGGGCCGCCTCCATGCCATCGGCTTCCGCACCACCGCCGATGCCAACCGGCGTGGGGTACTGCACCTCTGGGAAGCGGGCGATTTACTGGACCAACGCGCCACGGACACGCGTCGCCTCTATCTGGGCGGAGCGCGGCTGACACCCCTGCGGTGGCAGGCCATCGATGCCGAGGCCAAGCACAGCCTCAACATCGATCCCACCATCGGACAACCCGACATCCAAGGCCCAGACCGGCTCTCCTGGCTGCGTGGCAACCGCCTTATCCCACCCATGCGCCCACGCGACACCCGGCTTGCCAGCGCCACCGGCGCGCGTGTGCACGTGGTGGCGCCGCCCGCGTGGCAGCCCATGCAACCAGGCCACACCGCCTTCCGCAACGCACACGCACTGCGGCCAACCACCGTCTGGCTGGGCACGCGCGATGGCATCCTCCACGGCTTCCACGCGGTCACGGGACAGGAACTCACGGGCTACCTACCGCGCGCCGCACTGGCCGAAGCCGCCGCCCTAACCGCCGTGGGCACGCGGGTGCCGGCCCCGCCGTGCCCAAGGCCCCATAGCGTGGATGCTGACCCAAACGGCCGCTGGCGCACCCTTCTCCTTTGCGCCACACCCGCTACGGCGCGCACGCCCGGCACCGCATTCGTCCTCGACGTATCCACTCCGGACGCCGACACACCCATCCAACTGATCTGGGAAGTGACGGGAAGCGACGCCTTGCCACTGACCGGCAGTGGCCCGCTACGCGCCGCCATGCTCAGGGTCCACAACGAGCGGCGCTGGTTCGCCGTCGGCATCCTCGCGCCGGGCACGCCGGCGGGTGCACGGGCGGCCTTGGCGCTGCTTCCGCTGGACCGGCCGGCAGGCGCCTGGGCGACCACCGGCCGTGTTCCGCGACTGCCGCTACCTGAACAAGGCTGCGACAGCAAGACGGCCACCACGCAACTCCTCGCCGTCACGGTGCGGAGCGATGCCAGTGGCGCCGCCCGCGCCGCGTACGCCATCGACGATGTAGGCCGCCTCTGGCGGTTCCCCCTCGACGCCCTTGGCGCCGATACGCCACCCGCAACATGCCTGCATCGCCAGACCGCCAGCAGACGTGGCAGTGTCGAACCACCCGTGATCACGTACACCGGTGCTTCCCCGCTTATTGTCTACGGCACCGGCAACGCCGTGTCCGCCATTCCGGACCACACCGAAAAGCCAGCCAACCCACGCCAGATCCGCGCAATCCCGAGCGGTAACGGCGTGGTGCTGCGTGCCGTCCCCTCGTCGGACCCACCCGGCACGACAGGATGGACGCTTGCGCTGCCCCATCCGGGCGAACAGATCGAGACACTGGACGCCGCCAGCCCTGCCCATCTCGCCTTCACCACGCTGGCGCCCGATGGCCGCGCGCGGAGCTACCTGATCGACGCCGCTACCGGGGAGTCGGTCACCGTCCTGCAGGCCGATGGCAAACCCGGCGCCGCCATCACAGGGTTGCCGTTCGATCCGGCCTTCGGTGGTCCGTTCGTCAGCCTCTCCCCGGTCATCGAAGGTGCCGCTCCGGCGCCCGGCATCTCCCGGCGCGATGTCCATTCCCTTGCCCTGTGGCAGGTCGATGGCGACGGCGCCTACCTGCAACAACACGCCTACCTGACACGCCGGCGCGGTCGGCTGGGCTGGCGCGAACTGATCCGGACACCGCTATGAGCATCGCCATGACGCACCGACCCTGCCTGCCGCGCACCCAAAGCAGCGGCTTCAGCCTCGTCGAGTTGATGATCACCCTGATGATCGTCGTGATCCTCGCCGCCATGGCGCTACCGGCATGGCGGCAGCATTTCCACCGGGCGTGGCGCATGCAGGCACGTGCCGAAGCGGTCACCGCGATGCTGGCGCTCGAGCGGCATGCCCTCAGCGCGTCGACGTTTGCGAGCGCCCTAGACGCAACCGCCCCGGCCGGCCATTGGCCCCGCCCCGTGCCCGCGCCGCCCGCCCCGGTCCGGCACTTGCTGACGGCCACCAGTTGCGCCGGACTTGACCTGTCCCGCTGCGTCGAAGTCCGCGCCACGCCCACTTTTGTCGATACGCGCTGCGGCACCCTCGTGCTGCGGAGCACGGGCGAGTGGCTTTCCCTGCTCACCGCGGCGAATCCGCCCGCTCGACTGCCCGAAGGGTGCTGAAATGCAACAGACCGCAATCGCGCACGTCCGCCGGTGCAGCGGCATGACGCTGACCGAACTCCTGGTGTCGCTGGCCGTTGCCGCCATCCTCGCGGCCATCGCCCTGCCCGCCCTGCGCCACATGCTGGCCGAGCACACCGTGACCTACGCCGCAGACCGGCTGGCGGCATCGCTGGCCATGGCACGCACCACGGCGGCCAACCGGCGCGTCGAAATCCGGCTCGGGCCCTTGCCGGGCGCCACCACGCTCGATGGCGGATGGCAGCTCGCACCGGTGGCACCCCAGGCGACCACCGGGCCGCCCATCGCCGTGACGGCGCTGGATGCCGCCTGCCTGCGCGTGACCCTGCGCGGCACCGATGGCGCCAAGGGACCGCCTGCGCTCCGCTTGACACCTGTGGGATACTCTCGATCGGAACGCGGCGGTTTCTACGCGGCCACGTTCCATGTGCGATGCCGCGGTGCGCAGCGGCAGGTCAGGCTCGGCGCCCAGGGGCGCATCCGGATCTGCGGCGCCGGCCCCGATGCCGACTGCGACTGATCGCCCTGCTTTCTCACCTAACGGCACAGCCTGCCTCGCCATGTTTTCCGACTCCGACCATACCGCCATGGAACTGGCCCTCGCGCTCGCCGCGCGGGGCATGTTCACCACCACGCCCAACCCGCGCGTTGGCTGCGTGCTGATGAAGCATGGCGAGATCATCGGGCAGGGCTATACCCAGCCGGCCGGTCAGGACCATGCCGAGATCCAGGCGATGAAGGACGCCCTCTCGCGCGGCCACGATCCCGCCGGCTCCACCGCCTATGTCACGCTGGAGCCGTGCAGCCACTTCGGCCGCACGCCGCCGTGCGCAGAGGCGCTGGTGCGTGCGGGCATCGCCCGCGTGGTGGCCGCCATGGAAGACCCCAACCCGGCGGTGTCCGGGCGCGGCCTGCAACGGCTGCGCGATGCCGGCATCGACGTACGCTGCGGCCTGCTGGAAAAAGAAGCGCGCGATCTCAACATCGGCTTCGTCTCGCGCATGACGCGCGGCCTGCCGTGGGTGCGCGTGAAAGTGGCCGCTTCCCTCGATGGCGGCACCGCGCTGCATGACGGCACCAGCCAGTGGATCACCGGCAAACCCGCGCGCGACGATGGCCACGCCTGGCGCGCCCGGGCCTGCGCCATCCTCACCGGCATCGGCACCGTGCGGGACGACAATCCCGCGCTGACCGTGCGCGCCATTCCCACGCCGCGCCAGCCGCAGCGCGTGCTGGTGGACTCCCGCCTCGAGGTATCGCTCGACGCGCAGATCCTGAACCGCGACACCGGGGATTTCGCCAAGCCCGTGCTGGTCTTCTGCGCCGTGGAAGACGCCGCGCGGCAGCGTGCGCTGGAGGCGCGCGGCGCCGAGGTGGTGGTGCTGCCCAATCCGCACGGCAAGGTCGAACTTCGCCGCATGTTGCAGGAACTGGGCAAGCGCGGCATCAACGAATTGCATGTGGAAGCCGGCTTCAAGCTCAACGGATCCCTGATCCGCGAGGGCTGCGCCGACGAGCTGCTGATCTACCTTGCGCCCCGGCTGCTGGGCGATGCGCAGGGCATGTTCAACCTGCCGCCGCTGGCCAGGCTCGAAGACGCCGTCGACTTCCATTGGCACGAGGTGCGCCAGATCGGCGACGACCTCCGGCTGATTGCCCGCCGTGGCGACAGCAAGCACTGACATCCCCCTGAACAGACAGACCCTACGCATTCCGAGGCAAGCATGTTTACTGGCATTGTGGCGGCCGTTGGCCGCATCGACACCGTCTCCCCGCTGGGCAACGCCGACGCCGGCGTACGCCTGCGCATCGCCGCTGGCGAACTGGACCTGACCGATGTGATCATCGGCGACAGCATCGCCATCCAGGGCGCCTGCATGACCGTCGTGGCCCTGCAGGACGGCCAGTTCGACGTAGACGTTTCCCGAGAATCACTCGACAAGACCGTGGGCCTCGACAAGCCGGGCCGCGTCAATCTCGAGAAGGCACTGCGGCTGGCCGACCGGCTGGGCGGTCATCTCGTGTCCGGTCACGTCGATGGGCTCGGCGATGTCGTGCGCTTTGCCCCGGTGGGCGAATCGCACGAGCTGCGCATCCGCGCCCCGCGCGAGTTGGGCCGCTATCTGGCCTACAAGGGTTCGGTCGTGGTGAACGGCGTCTCGCTGACCGTGAACAGCGTCAGCGACGTGGCCGAAGGCTGCGAGTTCTCGATCAACCTGATCCCGCACACTGTGGAAGTGACCACGCTGAACGAACTCAAGGCTGGCGCGCGCGTCAACCTCGAGATCGACTTGATCGCGCGGTACGTGGAGCGGATGCTGTCGGCCTCGCAGGGCGAGTCCGTCTCACTGCTCTGACGGCGACGCGTCCGAGAACCTCGGCGCTCCGGCCACGTCGAGCGTGCCGTCCGGGCGCTCGATGAAAATGCCGCGCGCGACGTTGTGCGGATGCCTCGCGGCCTCCGCCACGCTCAGCACGGGCGCGTAGCAGACATCGGTGCCGCCGAGCAGCGCATCCCAGTGGGCACGCGGCTGGCTGCGGAACAAGTCGGCGAATCGCGATTTCAGCGTCGGCCACGTCGTGTGGTCGTACTGCGCAGCGGGATCCACATCGGTCATGCCTAGTTTGGCGAGCAGCAGCGCGTAGAACTGCGGTTCCAGCGCGCCGATGGTGATATGCCCACCGTCCGCGCAGGCATAAACATCGTAAAACGGCGATTGATGGAAGGGGCTTGGCGTGGGGCCGTCGATCTGGCCGTTGTTGCGCACCCATAGCGCGATACCGCCCAGCATGGCCACCATGTCGACGATGGCGCCGTCCACCACGCGCCCCCGGCCGCTGGCGCGCGCATCGACCAGCGCGCAGGCGATGCCGAAGGCGAGGCCCAGCGCCCCGCCGGCGTCGCCCACCACGGTCGGCGGGATGGCGGGCGTCTCGCCGGGCCGCGCGGACAGCGACAGCATGCCCGTGAGCGCCACGTAGTTGAGATCATGTCCGGCCGATTGGGCCAGCGGCCCGGCCTGCCCCCAACCGGTCATGCGGCCATAGACCAGACGCGGGTTGCGCGCGGCGCAGTCGGCGGGGCCAAGTCCCAGCCGCTCCATCACGCCGGGGCGGTTGCCCTCGATCAAGGCATCGGCGCCGGCCACCAGCGCGAGCGCTTCCGCCAGCCCCGCCGGGTTCTTCAGGTCGAGCGGCACGATGGTCTTGCCCCGCCGCAGCGGACTCTCCTTATCGCCACCAAGTTGCGCCGCCACGGCCACTTTCTGCTGGCGCGCGATGACGATGACCTCCGCCCCCATGTCGGCCAGCATCCGGCCCGCCAGCGGACCGGGGCCAATCCCCTCGAACTCAACGACACGAATTCCCATCAGCGGCAAGGTCATGCGGCAGGCTCCCGATACGTATCCAGTGAGTGACATGATAAGCGGGCAGCCGCGTCCGTAACTGTCGTCCGTCACACCGCAGCCCATAAGTGCCTAATGAGCCATATTAGAGCCAGCCTAGTGCGGGACCGAACCCGGCCGCTTGGCGTACAATAGCGGGCTTGATTTCGCCGGCTTTGTTGCACCTGCCTCCGGCCCTGCCCGCCTACTGCCACCCGCTGTATTCCCTGACGTTGCCCCAGCCATGACTATCGCCCGTACCGAAGACATCATTGCCGACATTCGCGCCGGCCGCATGGTCATCCTCGTTGACGAGGAAGACCGCGAAAATGAAGGCGACCTGGTCCTGGCGGCCGACTTCGTCACGCCGGAAGCCATCAACTTCATGGCGAAGTACGGGCGCGGCCTGATCTGTCTGACGCTGACCGCCGAACGCTGCCGCCAGTTGGAGCTGTATCCGATGGTGTCGCGCAACGGCACGGTGCACGGCACGAACTTCACGGTGTCGATCGAGGCCGCCGAAGGCGTGACCACCGGCATCTCCGCCGCCGACCGCTCGCGCACCGTGCAGGCCGCCGTGGCCCGCGACGCCAAGGCCAGCGACCTCGTGCAGCCCGGCCACATCTTCCCGCTGACGGCCCAGCCCGGCGGCGTGCTGATCCGCGCCGGCCATACCGAAGCCGGTTGCGACCTCGGCGCCCTGGCCGGCCTGACGCCGGCGGCCGTGATCTGCGAGATCATGAAGGACGACGGCACCATGGCGCGCCTGCCGGATCTGGTCGAGTTCGCGCGCGAGCACGATCTCAAGATCGGCACCATCGCCGACCTGATCCACTACCGCAGCCGCACCGAAAGCATCATCGAGCGTGCGGGCGAGCGCACCATGCAGACGCCGTGGGGCACCTTCCAGGGCGTGATCTACCGCGACAAGCCCACCGGCCGCGCCCACCTGGCGCTGGTCAAGGGCCAGCCGCGCCCGGACACCGAGACGCTGGTGCGCGTGCACGAGCCGCTTTCGGTGCTCGACCTGCTGGAATCGGCCCGCACCACGCACTCGTGGAGCCTGCCGGCCGCGCTGGAGGTACTGCACGGCGCCGAGCAAGGCGTGATGGTGCTGCTGAACGTGGGCGATTCGCCCGAGCAGCTGTTTTCGCAGTTCGCCGCGCTGGACGCCCCGCAAGACCGTCCGCGCCGCAAGCCGGACCTGCGCACCTACGGCATGGGCGCCCAGATCCTGCGCGACCTCGGCGTGGGCAAGATGCGCGTGCTGGGCTCGCCCCAGAAGATGCCGAGCATGACCGGCTACGATCTCGAAGTGACAGGCTGCCAGCCGATGCACGGCGAAGCGAACTGCGACTAAGACGAACGAATAATCACGAATATCGATGGCGGCCAGCGCCCTTCCGGCGCGGCCAGCCACCCTTCCCCGAACAATTGGAGAACTGACAATGGATCACGGCTTCTACCCCAGCAACCTCGAAGGTGAAGGCCTGCGCATCGGCATCGTGCAGGGTCGCTTCAACGAGCCCGTCTGCGACGAGCTGCGCGAGGCCTGCGTGGCCGAACTCGAAAAACTCGGCGTGGAAGGCGAAGACACGCTGGTCGTGACGGTGCCCGGCGCGCTGGAAATTTCGCTGGCGCTGCAGAAGATGGCCGAAAGCGGCCAGTTCGACGCGCTGATCGCGCTCGGCGCCGTGGTGCGCGGCGAGACCTACCACTTCGAGCTGGTCTCGAACGAGTCCGGCGCCGGCATCACGCGCGTGGGCCTGGACTTCAACGTGCCCATCGCCAACGGCATCCTGACCGTGGATACCGACGCGCAAGCGCACGCCCGCACGCGCGAGAAGGGCCGCGACTGCGCCCGCGCCGCCGTGGAAATGGCGAACCTGGTAGTCGCGCTGGACTCCCTGCGCAGCGGCCAGAACGACGAAGATGAAGACGAGGAAGCATGACGAGTGACGCCACCGACACCGGCGACGCCGGCAAGCCGGGCGGCGCCAAGCCGGCCCGCACCGAGCCCAAGGCCCCGCCGAAGAGCGCGCGCCGCCGGTCGCGCGAGCTGGCACTGCAGGGCCTCTATCAATGGCTGCTGAATCGTAACGATATTGGTGCGATTCAAGCCCACCTGCATGACGCGCAAGGCTTCAACAAGGCCGACAGCGAGCACTTCGACGCCCTGCTCAACGGCGCCGTGCGCGAGGAAGCGCGCCTGACCGCCGCGTTCGAACCGTTCCTGGATCGCCCCGTGGCCGAACTGTCGCCCGTGGAGCGCGCCGCGCTGCTGGTTGGCAGCTTCGAACTCGTGCATTGTCTGGACATTCCCTACAAGGTCGTCATCAACGAGGCCGTGGAACTGACCAAGACCTTCGGCGGCGTGGAAGGCTACAAGTACGTCAATGGCGTGCTGGACAAGCTCGCCGCCCAGGTTCGCGCGCCGGAAGTCGCTGCGCGCCGCTAAGCCTCCCGTCACTGCTGGCTGACACCAGCCCAGAGCACCCGCCCCGGCGGGTGTTTTTGTTTCGGCGCCATATTTCCGCGCATCGCGTGATCCTTTGGGATCCACGCCGCGCTGCCTACCCTTACCCTCAAGCCACCCCAGCCCTCTGCCCATCCTGACCGCCATGGACCTCCAGCGCCTTGCCACTGCCTCCCGCCTCGCCAATATCGACGCCTTCCACGTCATGGAACTGGCCAAGCAGGCCGCCGAACTCGAACGGGCCGGGCGCCACATCATCCACATGGGGATTGGCGAGCCGGACTTCACCGCCGCCGCGCCGGTCGTGCATGCCGCGGAGGCGGCCATGCGCCGGGGCGTGACGCAGTACACCGGGGCGCTGGGCATCCACGCGCTGCGCGAGGCCATCGCTGGCTACTACAAGACCGCCTATGGGATCGATATTCCCGAGCGCCGCGTGATCGTGACCGCCGGCGCTTCCGGCGCGCTGCTGCTGGCCTGCGCGGTACTGGTAGAGATTGGCGCCGAAGTGCTGATGCCCGATCCGAGCTACCCCTGCAATCGCCATTTCGTGGCCGCCTTCGACGGCCGGGCGCGCATGGTGCCGAGCGGGCCGGCCGAGCGCTTCCAGCTCACCGCCGCCCAGGTGGCCGCCAACTGGGGGCCGGACACGCGCGGGGTGCTGCTGGCGTCGCCGAGCAATCCCACCGGCACGTCGATCCTGCCGGACGAGCTGCGCGGCATCCTCGCCGAAGTCCGCCGCCGCAACGGCTTCGCCATCCTCGACGAGATCTACCAGGGCCTGTCGTACGATGCCCCGCCGGTGTCCGCGCTGTCGCTGGACGACAACGTGATCACCGTGAACAGCTTCTCGAAGTATTTCAATATGACGGGATGGCGCCTGGGCTGGCTGGTGGTGCCGGACGCGCTGGTGCCGGCCTTCGAGAAGGTCGCGCAGAACCTGTTCATCTGCGCGTCGGCGGTGGCGCAGCACGCGGCGCTGGCCTGCTTCACGCCCGAGGCGCTGGCGATCTACGACGAGCGCAAGGCCGAATTCCGCCGCCGCCGCGACGCCATCGTGCCGGCGCTGGAGGCGCTGGGGCTGCGCGTGCCGGTGAAGCCGGACGGTGCCTTCTATGTCTATGCCGACTGCCGCCACGTGAACCACCCCCATGCGGGCGATGCCGACAAGCTGACGCAGGCCATTCTGCATGACGCCGGTGTGGTGATGGTGCCCGGCACGGACTTCGGCCCGCATACGGCGCGCGACTACATCCGCATTTCGTACGCAACGGCCATGGAGAACATCGAGGAAGCGATGCAGCGGCTCCACCATTTCCTGCGCTGAGGATCCGGGCCGGCCATCGCCATCTATATAGATACAGCGCAAACGAAAAGAGCACCCCGAGGGGTGCTCTTTTTCTTCCGCAGCCTGACGATCAGGCCGCCTGGGCCGTGGCCGTGGCCGCTTCCAGCTTCTCGGCGGTCGTCGGCTTGGCGTCGGCGGGCTTCCCCGCGTCGTTGGCGGGCAGGCCCAGCAACTGGCGCAGGCGGGCGCGCTCGGCCAGCACCTTGGCGCCGTAGCCGCCATCGGTGTTGGTCGTGGCCGCACCCACGTAGTACTTCAGGCCGCCTTCCAGCGAACCGGCACGGGCGATGCAATCCTTCAGCACCAGCGCGCCGATCTTGATGTTGGCGTACGGGTTCAGTGCGGCGGACACGCCGCCCACGGCTTCGTACTTGTCCTGGTGGACCTTGGTCATGACCTGCATCAGGCCCTGCGCACCCACGCCGCTTTCGGCGTACGGGTTGAAGCTGGACTCGATGGCGATCACGCCGAGGATCAGCAGCGGGTCGATGCCGACCTCGCGGCCCGTCATGTACGCGGCCTTCACCAGTTGCCCGGTGGCCTGCGCCGCCACGCGGTACTTGCGGGCGATGTAGTCCGCCACGGCCGCCTGCTCACGTGCGGAGCCGAGCGCCGTCGTGTTGCGGGCGTCCAGCGCCACGCGCTGCACCGGGATCTGCGCGGCCAGGTGCGCCACCGACGGGACCTTGCCCGCGGCCGACACACTCCACTCGTCCACGCCAGACACCGTCGGCAAGCCGTTGGTGGCATGCGCCAGACGCGCGGCGGCCACGTCGGCCGAGACCGGCGGCACGCCAGTGCTGGCATGGGCCGTGGTAGCCGGCAGGGCAGCGCCGAGCAGTACCGTGGGTGCTTCCTTGCCCGCCAGCGCCCCAGCGAGCGACGTCCGCCATTGCTGGCTGACCGTCAAGGTGACTGCTGCGGCCACAGAAAGCACGCCCAGGCTGTTCAGGGTGTACTTCAAGGTGGTACGGCTGCCGCGCAGCAAGGCGCGACCTGCCACCGGGTGGGCCAGGCGCATTTGCAGCGCGCGGTTCACACCGGGAACCGGTTGTCTAAAGCGGACCTGCAACGCCCGCCCGACACCGGGAAGATGAAGGGTTTTCCAACCGCTCATACTTACCTCCATCCGCTGCCCGCTGCGCGCGTGCCAATTGCCACGCGTGCCCGATCTCAACGTACTCAAGTAAGGATGCTGCGCCACCTAGCAGGGGTGTCCAGCACCTGTTGGCGGGCGCTCCCCATGCGCCCAACGAGAAACAGGGTACGCTCTTGGGGAAACGCACCCTGCCACTAAAAGACTCTCACGCTCCGGCATCCCGCCGGAGGACCCCGCCGCGCACGCTTGCTACACGTATCGCGATCAAGATCAAAGGAGGTGTGGTCACGCTGGCTTTTTTAAAGAGCGCCTCTTGACAGAAGCCTCAAGCCATGTTGCGGCGCAACACCCCACAGAGCAGACCGGATTGTAGGAACCCTTTTATAACCCGTCAAGCATAACGAATGTACAAGTCACTACTTTTAGAAATATGTAACGGCGTTATTTAAGCGGCGGCTACATCACCCGGCGGCTCGGGATCGTAGGACTGGCCTAGGGTTACCCTTCCTTTGAGGACCGGTCTACACCGCAAAAAATTTACATTTCTCGTACGCTTCCGACACGATTTTTTTGCACCGCCGGACGCTGATGTGTATCGTCACACACCTCGCCAAGGCACGCCATGGATTGGCGCAGCGCGGCAACCTTCACAGATTTCACTATGCAATACAAAGACTTGCGCGATTTCATCGGCCAACTGGAGCAGCTTGGCGAGCTGAAACGGATCGCCACGCCGGTCTCGCCCAATCTCGAAATGACGGAGATTTGCGACCGCCTGCTGCGCGCGGAAGGTCCCGCCGTGCTCTTCGAGAAACCGAGCGTGCAATCTCGGAACGATGCAGGCGCGGGCCATGACGCTATCTATAAGGTGCCGGTGCTCGCCAATCTGTTCGGCACGACACGCAGGGTGGCGATGGGCATGGGCGCGAACTCACTCGAGGACTTGCGCGACATCGGCCGCGTGCTCTCGGCGCTCAAGGAGCCCGAGCCGCCGCGCGGCCTGCGCGAGGCCGGCAAGCTGTTCACGCTGGCCAAGTCCGTGTGGGACATGGCGCCGAAGCGCGTGAGCAGCCCGTCCTGCCAGGAGATCGTGTGGGAAGGCAACGACGTGGACCTGGGCCGCCTGCCGATCCAGACCTGCTGGCCCGGCGACGCCGCCCCGCTGATCACCTGGGGCCTGGTGGTCACCAAGGGCCCGCACAAGAAGCGCCAAAACCTGGGCATCTACCGCCAGCAGGTCATCAGCCGCAATCAGGTGATCATGCGCTGGCTGGCGCATCGCGGCGGCGCGCTGGACTTCCGCGAGCACGCGCTGGCCAACCCCGGCAAGCCCTTCCCGATCGCCGTGGCGCTGGGCGCCGACCCGGCCACCATCCTCGGCGCCGTGACGCCGGTGCCCGACACGCTCTCCGAATACCAGTTCGCCGGCCTGCTGCGCGGCAGCCGCACCGCGCTGGCCGGCTGCCTGACGCCGACCTTGTCCGAATTGTCCGTGCCGGCCTCGGCAGAGATCATCCTCGAAGGCCACATCCAGCCCGATCCGGCCCACCCGTCCGGCTACCAGCATGCGCTGGAGGGGCCCTACGGCGACCACACCGGCTACTACAACGAGCAGGACTGGTTCCCGGTCTTCACGATCGACCGCATCACCATGCGGCGCGACCCGATCTACCACTCCACCTACACCGGCAAGCCGCCCGATGAGCCCGCCGTGCTGGGCGTGGCGCTGAACGAGGTCTTCGTGCCGCTGCTCCAGAAGCAGTTCCCGGAAATCACCGATTTCTACCTGCCGCCCGAGGGGTGCAGCTACCGCATGGCGGTGGTGCGCATGAAGAAGCAGTACGCCGGCCACGCCAAACGGGTGATGTTTGGGGTCTGGAGCTTCCTGCGCCAGTTCATGTATACGAAGTTCATCGTCGTGGTCGATGACGATGTGGACGTGCGCGACTGGAAGGAGGTCATCTGGGCCATCACCACCCGGGTCGATCCGAGCCGCGACACGGTGTTGGTCGACAACACGCCCATCGACTATCTCGACTTCGCCTCGCCGGTCTCCGGCCTGGGCTCGAAGATGGGCATCGACGCCACCGACAAGTGGCCCGGCGAAACCACACGCGAATGGGGCCGGACCATCTCGATGGATCCCGCCGTCAAGGCGCGCGTGGACGAAATGTGGGGCACGCTGTTCGAATCGGGGGGCGCCGCCAGGTGATCTCGGAGACGGTTATCATGTGACCTCGCATCGCGCCGCGCCGGCTTCTGTCGACGCACCAGCGACAAACCCGCGGCGCACCCCAAACCCCCGCGCAGACGGGTCGAGGAGGAGACAGGCATGACCGTGGCATCCGGAAAGCTGATGTGGACGCCGTCCGCCAACTTTGCCGAGAGCAGCCAGCTGGCCGCTTTCATCACATGGCTGCGCCGCGAGCGCGGCCTCGCCTTCGATGACTACGACAGCCTCTGGCGCTGGTCGGTCACCGACATCGAGGCGTTCTGGGACGCCATCCGCGTCTACTTCGACGTCCATTTCGATACCCCCGCCGAGCGCGTGCTGGACCGCCGCACCATGCCCGGTGCGCGCTGGTTCGAAGGCGCCACGCTCAATTACGTCCAGCAGGTCTTCCGCCACGCCGGCACCGGTGAGGCGCGCCAGCGCCCGGCCATCCGCCATGCCGGCGAAGCCCAGCCGCTGGCCGATGTGAGCTGGGATGCCCTGGAAGCCCAGGTGGCCTCCCTCGCCCATGCCCTGCGCGCGATGGGCGTGACGCCGGGCGACCGCGTGGCCGGCTACCTGCCCAACGTGCCGGCGACGATCGTCGCCTTCCTGGCCACGGCCAGCGTGGGCGCGGTCTGGTCCGGCTGCGCGCCGGACATGGGCCAGGTGGCCGTGATCGACCGCTTCCGCCAGATCGCGCCCAAGGTGCTGATTGCCGTCGACGGCTACCGCTACGGCGGCAAGACCTACGACCGCGCGCCGGTGATCGCCGACCTGGTCGCCGCCCTGCCCTCGCTGACCGACCTCGTGCTGATTCCGGCCATCGGCAGTGAGATCGACACCGCCGGCCCGGTCCGCCGCCACGACTGGGCGGACGTGCTGGCGCACGCGGTGCCGCTGCGGATCGAGCCGGTGCCGTTCGACCATCCGCTGTGGATCGTCTACTCGTCCGGCACCACCGGCATGCCCAAGCCGATCGTCCATGGCCACGGCGGCATCGTCATCGAGCAACTCAAGCTCCTGGCGTTCCACAACAACCTCGGCCCGGACGACGTCTTCCACTGGTACAGCAGCAGCGGCTGGATCATGTGGAACGCGCAGGTGGGCGGCCTGCTGCTCGGCACCACCGTGGCGCTCTACGACGGCAACCCCGCCTGGCCGGACGCCGGCGTGCTGTGGCGCTTTGTCGATGAAGCGCGCGTGACGATGTTCGGCGCCGGCGCCGCGTTTTTCACCAACTGCATGAAAGCCGGGCTGGAGCCGGCCGCCTTTGCCGATGTGTCCCGGCTGCGCGGGCTGGGCTCCACCGGCTCGCCGCTGCCCGAAGAGGCCTATGAGTGGATTTATCGCCACGTGCGCGCCGACATCTGGCTCGCGCCGATGTCCGGCGGCACCGACTTCGCCGGCTCGTTCGTGGCGGGCTGTCCGCTGCTACCGGTGTACGCGGGCGAGATGCAGTGCCGCTGCCTGGGCGCCAAGGTGGAAGCCTTCGACGAAGAAGGCCGGGCGGTGATCGACGCGGTGGGCGAGCTGGTCTGTACCGAGCCGATGCCGTCGATGCCGCTCTACCTCTGGGGCGATGCCGACGGCAAGCGCTACCGCGACAGCTACTTCGACACCTATCCGAACGCCTGGCGCCACGGCGACTGGATCCGCATCACGCCGCGCGGGGGCGCCATCATCTACGGCCGCTCAGACGCCACGATCAACCGGCATGGCATCCGCATGGGCACCAGCGAGCTGTATCGCGTGGTGGAGGAACTGCCTGAGGTACTCGACAGCATGGTGGTCGACCTCGAATACCTTGGCCGCGAGTCGTACATGCCGCTCTTCGTGGTGCTGCGCGAGGGGAGTGTGCTCGATGAGGCGCTGCGCGATACCCTGCGGGCGCGGATTCGCGCCGGGCTGTCATCGCGTCATGTGCCGAATGACATCGTGCAGGTGCCCGGCGTGCCGCGCACGCTGTCCGGCAAGAAGATGGAGGTGCCGATCAAGAAGCTGCTRCTCGGCCATCCGCCGGAGCAGATTGCCAACCGCGACGCGATGGCCAATCCGGACTGCCTGGATTGGTACTTTGCCTACGCGGCCACCTATCTGGCGAGGACGGCGGCCGCCTAGGTCTAGGGGAAGGATCAGAGAGGGTCAGAATTCGACATCGAGTTCGCTGATCTCGTCGGGCTCCTCGCGCGCGGCGCTGATCCACTCCTGCATCTCGGGCATGGCGAGGATGGCCTTGCAGTAGGCCACCGGCTCAGGATCGAGCATCACGCCGTAGGTGACGAAGCGCGTGACCACGGGCGCGTACATCGCGTCCGCCATCGTGCGGCGCTCGCCGAACAGGAATGGGCCGCCGTAGCGGGTCAGGCACTCGGTCCAGATCGCGACGATCCGGTCGATGTCGGCCTGGGCGCGCGACCAGACCTTGAGCCCGGGGAAATGCCCCTTGAGGTTCATCGGCAAGGCGGCGCGCATCGCCGCGAAACCGGAATGCATCTCGCCGCAGATGGCGCGGCAGTGGGCGCGCGCGACGAGATCGTCGGGCAATAGTCCCGCCTTGGGACGAATCTCATTGAGGTATTCGGCGATCGCCAGCGTGTCCCAGACCGTCACGCCCTGATGGCGCAGGCAGGGTACGAGGATCGACGGCGACAGCAGCAGGATTTCGGCACGCGCCGCCGGATCTTCGGGCGACACCAGCACTTCCTCGAACTCCAGGCCCGCGAACCGGGCCAGCAACCAGCCGCGCAGCGACCAGGACGAATAGGTCTTGCTGCTGATGGTCAGCGTCGTCTTCGCCATCATGCCTCCTCGGCCCCCCGGGCCAGTGCGCGATGCATCGTTTGCAGTATCGGTGGCGGATGCCGCATCGCCAAGCACCCGTGCGGTGCGCGGCGCGGCACCAGTCCGAGGCCGTATCTCGCCACCGGATGTGGCGCATGGCCTGCGGAAGCGCCCCTTGCCGCACTCCCTCCTTCCTGCTTGTCATGCCACTCGCCACGCGCAAGCGGCGTGCCAAGTTCAATTATCGGTGGCATATATATTGCGGCGCACTACGCTTACATCAGGCGAGGCGCCATGCCGCGGAGGAAAACGAGCAATGCTCTATCAGGCCTACCAGACCTACGCGGACATGATGCAGCCGGCCTGCTCCCTGGCCGATATCGCTGCCACGTTGATCGCCGGCTATCAGGGCGCCGACGAATGCGAACCATTGAGATCCGTCCGCGCCGCCTGCGAGGTGCTGGCGCTGGCCCGCCTGACGCACTACCGGCCGCCATTCGCCATCCATAGCGTGCGCGTGAATGGCGGCGAGGTACCGGTGGTCGAGGAAATCGTCACGCGCACGCCGTTTTGCACCCTGCTGCGTTTCCGCCGCGAAGGCGCGCCCGCGCAGCCGCGCGTGCTGCTGGTGGCGCCGATGTCCGGCCACTTCGCCACGCTGCTGCGCGGCACGGTGGAAACCATGCTCCGCGACCATGACGTCTACATTACGGACTGGCACAACCCGCGCGACGTCCCGGTGCTGTACGGACGGTTTGGCTTCGATGAATACGTGCAGCACCTGATCACCTTCCTGCACGCGCTGGGCGGCCATACCCACCTGATGGCCGTGTGCCAGCCCACCGTGGCAGCGCTGGCCGCAGTGGCGCTGATGGCCGAGGACGGCGACCCGGCGCAGCCGCCGAGCCTGACGCTGATGGCCGGCCCGATCGACGCGCGCGTGAATCCGACCAAGGTCAACGAGTTGGCCATGAGCCGGCCCATCGAATGGTTCGAATCGACGCTGATCGGCTACGTGCCGTGGCGCTTTCCGGGCGCCACGCGCCGCGTGTATCCGGGCTTCGTGCAGTTGATCGCATTCATGAGCATGAACCGGGAGCGCCACGAGCAGGCCCTGCGCGATCTCTACGACCTGCGCGCACGCGGCGAGCACGACAAGGCCGATGCCATCCAGACCTTCTACGCCGAGTACTTCGCCACGATGGACCTCACGGCCGAGTTCTACCTTGAGACCGTGAGCCTCGTATTCCAGCGATTTCTGCTCGCGCAGGGCCTGCTCGACGTGGCCGGCCGGCGCGTGGCGACGCAGGCCATCCGCCGCACCGCGCTACTCACCGTGGAGGGCGAGCGCGACGACATCTGCGCCATCGGCCAGACCATGGCGGCGCAGGAGTTGTGCACGAACGTGCGGCCCTACATGCGGATGCATCACATCCAGACCGGCGTGGGCCACTACGGCGTGTTCAACGGCAAGCACTGGGAGTCGCAGGTGTATCCGCTGGTGCGCGAGACGATCTACATGGCCGAATAGCGGCGCTGCGTGAGCAGGCGGCAAGATGCGATACCCTCGTGGTTTTCCGAATTTCGGCGGGAGACAGACGCATGGCGCAGGTCGGCATGGAACGTTTTCAAGGGCAGGATCTGGTGCGCATTGGCACGGGTGACAACTACCTGCTGCTGGCACCGGCGCATGGCGGCCGGCTGGTGCGATGGGTCCATCGCGGCCAGGACATCCTTTACTGGCCGGACGATGCCGACTGGTCCCGCGTGGCCAAGGTGCGCGGCGGCAACCCGCTGCTGTTCCCATTCATCGGCCGGCATTTCGTCGACGGCGAACCGGGGAAATGGCGCGATACCGACGGCGTGGTGCGCGAGCTTCCGCAGCACGGCTTTGCCCGCGACATGGCGTTCGAGGTATCGGATTTCTCCGAGTCTGCGGTGAGCATGACGCTGACATCGTCCGAGGCGACGCAGGCGGGCTATCCGTTCGCCTTTGTCTTCACGGCCACCTACCGGCTCGTGCCCGAAGGGCTGGAGGTCGAGCTAGAAGTCAGGAACACGGGCTCGGCGCCGCTGCCGTGGTACGCCGGCCATCATTTCTACTTCGCGCTGCCCCACGCGCAGCGATCGGCAACCCGCCTGTCCCTGCCGCCCGCAGACCGCGTGCGACAGACCCCGGACGGCGGCCTGACCGGCGCCGAACCGGCCGAGCGCACCTATCGACTGGATGACGCCCGGCTGCAGGACACCTTCCACATCCTGCGCGGGCCGGGCACGTTGCGGCTGCAAATGCCGGCGCGCGAGATCGACTTCGTTCTCAACGTCCCGGGGCGCGCGCCATGGCACGCGATCACGACGTGGTCCGAGCGAGAAGATTCTGACTTTTACTGCGTGGAGCCGTGGCTGGGGTTGCCCAACGCGATCGGGCATGGAGAGGGGCTGCGGTGGCTGGCGCCAGGCAAGGCCGAATCGGCCGTCTGCCGGCTGGTCATCTGAGCCCCCGCGCGGGCTAGCGAACCAGATGCTCGAAATCGAGCCCGCCGATCAACACCGCCGGATCGGCCTGGGTGCGGGTGTTCAGATCGAGCTGGCGGGCATCCTGCCAGGCATCGAGCTTGGCAGGCAGCGCCTCCAGGTAGGCGGCAAAGCGCGTTTCGCCGCCGATCTCGAACAGCCGCTCCACCTCGTAGCCATCCCATGACAGCGTGATGTCCAGCGGATGCGCATAGCGCCCGCCGCCGGCCCGCGCGGCCCCGGAGACCCGCAGGCAGGCCGGCAAATGCGGGCGATCGGCCGGCCGCACCTCGGTCTGAAGCGTGCCGCGAGACAACGCGTGAATGCGCGCGATGATGCGCGGCAGGAATTCGGCATTGAAGCGCTGGGCGGGGGCGAGGTGCACGGCGAAATCCGGATGCGGATAATGGATGACATTCTGCGCCTGGTCTGACGGGATGGTAAGCCCCGTCAGTGTCGCCCCTGGCGGCATTGCGCTACCGCCTGATTGAGATGCCTTTCCGCGAGCGCGGCGGTTGATCGTGCATCACGCTTATTCTGATTCTGACTCTGGCTCAAAGCGCCCGGGTTCGGGTTCCCTGTAAGGGCCCACACATACGATCACCCAGTCCCCCATCGATTTGATTGCGCCTTGTCCAGGCCATATCTTGTTGGCTGCGCAATATTGATAGGCGGTGGTCAGGGCGGCTTCACTCTGGACGTACGCCATGCCTGAGCCATTCACTTCGTTGTAGAGCGCCACCAGATAACCCGGCCACCATACCGAGAAGACCGACAGCGTGGTGCCGTAGTTATACCAGCCGACAGAGAAATCGGAGCCGGTCCTGAGATTCTTGAGCGGCGCGGTATTCGTCCCGACAAAGGCCAGCGCCTTGATCCTGGCGAAATCAGGCAGCTTCTCTATATCGCTGCTGATGCGGCTCATCAGCACAACATCGCGGCTGTTCGCGCGTTGTTGATCGCTCAGGATTTCCCCGTTTGTTCCCATAAATCCGAAAAGCACGAGGCAAACCAATCCGACAACCACCTTCCTGATACGGACGGCACTCAATAGATACGCAACGACAATAACCGCAGCCCAGAGCAGATTGGCCGACATCAAATTACGAAACGCGGGCATCCAGGCAGTGGGCACGACCGTCAACGCAACTACGCATAGGAAAGCGATAGCAAGGCTTGCGATCAGACAAAACAGTACGAGAAATTTGCGGCCGATCGGCGTTCCCGGCGCACAGAACACGCCAACGCAACCCGTCAACAGCAGCACGCCCAGAATGACGCGCGTCAGCCATCCGGTGAGCGGGTCATTCAGGAGGAACATCCCTACCAGTTCTTCGACACGATCCACCACTAGCATCGGATCGGACAGCACAATCAAACTATCCCGACCGACACTCTCGAAATGGGTGGTGTAGTAAATCGTGAGCTTGGCCACGATGACATACAAGATCGTCCCGACCGTCAGGGCTGCCACCATTCGCAGCCATTCCCGCAAGACGAAATTGCCTCGGGCCAAATGGATCGGCACAGCCAACACCAGGGCGGCGGCGGCATATTCCAGCGGAATCTGATGGATCCCGAATGCCAATACGATCAAGAAAAGCGCGCCGGCAAATTGCAGGGCACCTCGGGGCGCGATGATTAGCGCCCACATCGTCATCACGAATGGAATGCCGCCACTCAGCATGGCGAGCTTCCATGTATATAAGTCGGTCTGATACGGATGCAAGGTCAGGACTGCCACGGCCAGGACAGAGGCCATGGCATTGCCTTCAATCTTCCAAATGCGGCAGACCATTGTGGAAGTCACGGCAAGGCATGCCGTCAAAAAGGCTGCGGAAAAGGCGAAAGCGCGCGGCGCATTCACGCCGAGCGCATATTGGAATTCATACAGCCAGGGCCCGAAAAAACGGCCTTCCCGAAATGCGACCGTACTTGTGACGAAATCAAAATCTCTCGCCCAATACCACAAATCGTCGACATTGAAAGTCGGACTGACAAATGCTGACGCCCGCGCCACAAATGCCAGGAAAACCGCCAAAAGGAACAACTTCTGCGTTTGTTTATCCATTCTTCTTTATCACCGTCCACTACCAAAGTGACGCATTCTACCTCGCTCTCCTTCGGTATTTCGGCCTTGCGGCTTGCCCTTATTTTTCCATCAATTGGCACGCGCGGCGAACAGCCAGTCTGGCCTGTCGATGGGGCAGGCACGACATGCTCACCAACGCATCAGGAGCAACCCGGAGGCAGGACGAATCCCCCAACCGTGCTACAATCCTGCCCCTGTAGCCATAGCGGGCGTCGTATAATGGCCATTACCTTAGCTTCCCAAGCTAAAGACGTGGGTTCGATTCCCATCGCCCGCTCCACCCCTGATTGAACAAGCCGCCTCTGGCACCCGGTCGATAGTCCGATCGGCACTCCGCCCGGCGGCTTTTTGTTGCCATGCTCCCCCAAGACGCCAGTACCGAACCGAAGCCGGCCGACGACGCCGAGGCCACGTCAGATGCCCCGCGCCAACCCGGCGATGACGTTGCGCATCCGCGCCGCATCCGCTCGTTCGTGCGGCGCGCCGGGCGCACCTCCACCGGGCAGCAGCGCGCCATCGACGACCTTGGCCCGCGCTTCATCGTGCCTTATGCGCCCACGCCGCTCGACTGGACGGCCACCTTCGGCCGTTCGGGCCCGGCCATCCTCGAGATCGGCTTCGGCATGGGCGAGACCACCGCGCATATCGCCCAGTTGCGTCCGCAGGACAACTTCCTGGGCTGCGAGGTGCACGAGCCCGGCGTTGGCGCCCTGCTGAAGCTGGCCGGTGAGCGCGGCATTGAGAATGTTCGCATCATGCAGCACGATGCGGTCGAGGTCATCGCACACATGCTGACTGAGAATTGTCTCGATGGCGTGCATATCTTCTTCCCCGACCCCTGGCACAAGAAGAAGCACAACAAGCGCCGGCTGGTGCAGCCGCCGCTGGTCAAGCTGCTGGCCAGCCGCCTGAAGCCCGGTGGTTATCTCCACTGCGCCACGGACTGGGAGGAGTATGCCTACCAGATGGTGGAAGTACTGTCGGGCGAACCGGCCCTGGAAAATACCTCGCAGGCCGAGGGCGGTTTTGCCGAGCGGCCCGATTACCGGCCCGTGACCAAATTCGAGAAGCGCGGCGTCCGGCTCGGACACGGCGTCTGGGACGTGGTGTTCCGCAAGCGTTGATCGCTGGGGCACCAGCAGAAACAAAAAAGGCGTGGCCGATAGAGACCACGCCTTTTTTATTTGCTCCGCTTACCTCAAGCGTGCCAGGACACCATCCCGGTCCACGCCGTGGCCAGCACGATAATCCCGAAGACAATCCGGTACCACGCGAATGGCTTGAAATCGTGCGTGGCAACGAAGCGCAACAGCCAGCGCACGCACAGGAACGCCGACAGGAACGCGAAGACAAAGCCGATGCCGAAAATCCCCAGGTCGTCGGCGGAGAGCAGCGCGCGTGCCTTGTACAGCTCGTAGACCGTGGCGCCGAAAATCACCGGAATGGCCAGGAAGAACGAGAACTCGGTCGCCACCTGGCGCGACAGGCCAAACAGCATGCCGCCGATAATCGTAGCGCCGGAGCGGGACGTGCCGGGCACCAGCGCGCAGCACTGCGCCAGGCCGACCTTCAGCGCGTCGCGCCAGTTCAGGTCATCCACCGATTCGATGCGCGGCGCCCCGGCCTTGGCCGCTTCCAGCAGCGCATTGCCCTGCGGATGCGAAACCGTACCCCGGCGTGCGTCGCGCCATTCGGCGAGCAAAATCACCACGCCGCCGACGATAAACGCCATGGCCACGCTCATCGGATTGAACAAATGGGCCTTGATCCACTTGCCGAAGATCAGCGCCAGCACGATGGCCGGCACGCTGGCCACAATGACGTTGATCGCAAACCGCTGGGCTTTCGGATCGGAACCGAGGCCGCTGACCACCGCACCAATCCTGCGCCGGAATTCCCAGCACACCGCCAGAATCGCACCGAACTGAATCACGATTTCGAAGATCTTGCCCTTCTCGTCGTTGAAATCGAGCAACTGGCCGGCAAGAATCAGGTGGCCGGTACTGGAGATGGGGAGAAACTCGGTCAGTCCTTCGACGATGCCGAGGATCACGGCTTTCAGGGCAAGTGCGATATCCATGCGGATTCAGGAGAGGTCAGGCGCGGTTCGGTCCGCGCGGGGATGCGCGAACCCTCGGCATTATTATTGGGAAACCGTGTTTACGGACGATTAATCTTGACGTTGATACCGTCCGGCAGGACCGTGATTGTACCGGGCTCCGCCGGCGCGCCAGCCAGCCGCAACTGCTCCGGCTTGAACGTATACAGCGGGTAGCCCTGCAACAGCTGCTCGGACAGGATCCCGCCCAGCGCATTGAGCTGACGCGAGAACTGTGCCGGCATGCCCTGCACGTCGAACTGGCGCACCTCGGGGTCCTGTAGCACCAGCGAGTGTGACGGCGGGTCGTAGCGCAACGCGCTGTCCAGCGCGAAACGGCCGGTCAGCGGCTGGCGGAAGAACAGCCGGTTGTCGATGGTGGCGTCGAACTGCACGGTCACGCGGTTGCGCGTGGGGTCCAGCGCCAACTGCGGGTTGGCGAGCTGGATATCGAACAACTCCATATAGCGCTTGTTGAACGGAAACTTGCGTTCAAGCGCCGACTGAAGCTGGCTTTGCGAGAACGTGTATTCGTTCATGAACCCGCTGCAGGCCGCCAGCCAGGCGGTGGCGGCAGTTGCCGTGGCGATGCCTGCGGCCGCCAGCCAGCGCCGGCGTGTCATCGCGATCATCGTAGAACCTCCAAAAGACGGGCTGCGGCCTGATGCCAGTCAGGCGGCAACGGTGGATGGCGCGGTCAGCGCCTCGAGCCGGGTCAGCCAGTGCAGCGCCGCCTCGCGGGAGTTGCCACACATCTCGGCCGAAGGGCGCAGCCCGCCGCAGAACGCCGGGCGCTCCGACTGGCCGAACACCGCGCAGCGCATGTCGGGCAGCAACTGCGCGCAGGGCTGCCCCGCCGGCTTGCCGTGCGGCATGCCCGGCAGGGGCGACGTGATGGACGGCGCGATGCAGCAGGCGCCGCAACCATCGCGGCAGGAAAAGTCAGACTGGCAGGCCATGCTCAAGGTTCAGGCGCAGATGTCGTCATGCAAGACATCGGGAAAGGTACGCGAAAGGCGTCATTCTGCCTGAGCCGTCCCGTCCAACCTGCAACAAAGCGCAACCTGCGCCGGATGCGTCACAATGCGGGATGGTGCTGGCTTGACCGCTCAAGACCGCTCCTCTACATTACTGACCCACAAGTTATTTAATTTCGATGCGGCGCCGCCACGCGGACGTGCGCCGCCGTCTCGCGTATCCCTGCCCTGTGACCGAACTCTCGCCCAAGAAAGATCCCGACGCGCGCCGGTGGCACCGGCGCAAGGCCGCGCGCCCGCAGGAGCTGGTGGCGGCCGCGCTGGAATTGTTCGTGGAGCGCGGCTACGCCGCGACCCGGCTCGAGGACGTTGCCGCCGCCGCAGGTGTCTCGAAAGGCACTGTTTACCTGTACTTCGCGAACAAGGAAGAGCTGTTCAAGACCGTCGTGCGCGAGAACATGGTGCCGGCGCTGGCCCGGGGAATCGATCTGGTCGAGACCTACGAAGGGTCCACGCCCGAACTGTTGCGCGAACTGCTGCTGGGCTGGTGGGGCCTGATCGGCGCCACGCGCGCCGCCGGGCTGACCAAGCTGATCATGGCCGAATCGGGCAATTTTCCGGACATCGCCCAGTTTTACCAGGACGAAGTGATGGGCCCCGGCGACGAGTTGTTCGCCCGTGTGCTGGCCCGGGGCGCGGCGCGCGGGGAGTTCCGTGAGACCCCGGCAAACCCCGCCACCACGCTGATCTGCGCCCCGCTGGTCTTCCTGATGCTGTGGCAGCGCGCGTTCA
Organism: Cupriavidus sp. 01L43; assembly: GCF_056399925.1. NCBI lineage: Bacteria > Pseudomonadati > Pseudomonadota > Betaproteobacteria > Burkholderiales > Burkholderiaceae > Cupriavidus > Cupriavidus sp. 01L43. The sequence continues at coordinate 142,993 of NZ_JBFTSH010000001.1, read as the reverse complement.
GCCAGGTGGCGGTGCAGGAGATCGATCCGGCGGCGTTCGTGGACCAGTTGATCCAGATGCTGCTGTTCGGCCTGACCACGGGACCGGCCCGGGACACGCCGCTGCCGGCGAAGTCCGGCCCCTGGGTCTGGGAACAGATCCGGGATGAAATGCTGGCCGCCCAGGCGGCCGACCGGGCTGGCGGCGAGGACAGCTGAGCGCCGGCCCTGTGCCAACGCGCAACAACTGGCCCCGCGCAAGTCGTTGCCAATAATCTGTAAACATCCTGCGGCAGTCCGCAGGGGTAAAATGGCGGGCTCTCCGCAAGCACTGGAATTGGAAGGAAAAGGCAAGATGGATCTCGAAAAAGCCCGCTTCAACATGATCGAACAGCAAATTCGTCCGTGGGACGTGCTGGACCAGGAAATCCTGGACCTGCTGGCCGTGGTCAAGCGCGAGCAGTTCGTGCCGCAGGCATACGCCGCGCTGGCTTTCGTCGACATGGAGATCCCGCTGCCGGCCGGCCAGAACATGCTGGCCCCGCGCGTGGAAGCCCGCCTGCTGCAGGACCTGAACGTGCGCAAGCATGAGAATGTTCTGGAAATCGGCGCCGGCTCCGGCTACATGGCCGCCCTGCTGGCCAACCGCGCCCGCCACGTGCTGACCGTGGAAATCGTGCCCGAGCTGGCCGAACTGGCCCGCCAGAACCTGGCCGCCGCCGGCGTGAGCAACGCCGAAGTGGCCGAAGGCAATGGCGCGGAGGGCTGGGCTGCCGCCGCGCCGTACGATGTGATCTGCGTGTCGGGCTCGGTGCCCGAGATTCCGCAGGCGCTGCTGTCGCAGGTCAAGGTGGGCGGCCGCATCGCGGTCATCGTCGGTGACGCGCCGGTGATGGAAGCGCGCATCATCACGCGCACCTCGGAATCCGGCTACCAGTCGGTGAACCTGTTCGAGACGCTGGTCAAGCCGCTGCAAGGCGCTGCCCAGCCGTCGCGGTTCCAGTTCTGAGCCGCCGGGAGCCGCCATGCAGGTCATTACTGCCCCCGAACTCGCGCAATGGCTGGCTGACGCCGGCCGCGCCAAGCCGGTGCTGCTCGATGTGCGCGAGGATCTCGAGATCCGCACCGCCGCGATGCCCGGCATCACCCACATCCCGATGGGCCAGATCCCGGCCCGCCTCGGCGAACTCGACGATGAAGCGCAGATCGTCTGCATCTGCCACCACGGTGCGCGCAGCATGCAGGTGGCCAGCTTCCTGGAGCGCCAGGGCTACGCCAACGTCTACAACCTGACCGGTGGCATCCACGCGTGGTCCACGCAGGTGGACCCGTCCGTTCCGCAGTATTGAGGGAGGCGGCCCGGGCGATGTCCGGGCCCCGCCGTCACGCTGAATCCCGAAGTCCCGAAGTCGCTCGCCTCAGCAGTATCACCCGTAGACCAACAAGAACGATGGCCGCGCGCGCGCTGGCCGAGCTGGAGATGTCATGAGTTTCGCGCTTCTCGCCGTGCCCGGTGCAGCCAGGAAACCCCTGGCGCTCGCCGTGTCCCTGCTGGCCCTGCTGCATGTTCCGGCCGCTGCGGGGGCGGACCTGCTCCAGGTCTACCGCGATGCGCAAGCCAATGACGCCCAGTTCGCGAGCGCCCGCTCACAACTGCTGGCCACGCGCGAGCGCCTGCCCCAGGCCCGCGCCGGCCTGCTGCCGCAGGTGCTCGGCACGGCCGGCGTGCAGCGCACCATGGCCGACTACAGCTCGCCCGTGGACGTCACGCGCTACTTCAACGCCAACACCTGGGCGCTGCAACTGACGCAGCCGCTGTTCCGCTGGGATCGCTGGGAAACGTACAAGCAGGGCGAACTGGCCACGCTGGCCGGCGAAGTCACGTTCCAGCAGGCGCAGCTCGACCTGATCACGCGGGCCTCCCAGGCCTATTTCGACGTGCTGGCCGCGCAGGACAACCTGTACCTGGCCGGCGCCCAGAAGAAGGCCATCGGCGAGCAGCTCGAGCAGGCCAAGCGCAATTTCGAGGTGGGCACGGCCACCATTACCGACGCCAACGACGCCCAGGCGCGGTACGACCTGGCCACGGCCACCGAGATTTCGGCCCGTAGCGCGCTCGAAGTGGCACGCGCGTCGTTGCAGCAGATCACTGGCAAGCCGGTCGACGAATTGATGGGGCTGCGCGCCGAGGCCGCCATTCCGGGCCCGATGCCCGCCGACGTGAACGCCTGGGCCTCGCAGGCGGAGCAGACCAATCTTCAGGTCGGCGTTGCCGGCTACAACCTCGAGACCGCCCAGCGGGAATCGAACAAGGCCCGGGCCGGCCACCTGCCGTCCGTCGACCTCGTCGCGTCGTATGGCTATACCAATGCGCAGGGCACGGCGACCCAGCTCAGCAATGTCGGCAGCCGCTACAACTCGGGCGTGGTGGGCGTGCAACTGAGCATTCCGATCTACGCCGGCGGACAGATCCAGTCGCGCGTGCGGGAGACGCTGGCGCTGGCCGACAAGGCCGCCAGCGACCTCGAATTCGCGCGCCGCACGGCTGCGCAGACTGCGCGGCAGACGTACTCGGGGGTGTCCAACGGGCTGGCGCAGGTCAAGGCGCTCGAAGCGGCCGAACGCTCGGCACAGAGCGCGGTGGAATCGAACCAGTTGGGCTACGAGGTGGGTGTGCGCATCAATATCGATGTGCTGAATGCCGAGGCGCAGCTGTTCTCGACCCGCCGCGACCTGGCCAAGGCCCGCTACGACACGATCATGAACGGGCTGCGCTTGAAGGCATCGACGGCGGTGCTCAGCGAGGAAGACGTCGTGCAGATCAATACGCTGCTGACGTCGGTGCCGGGGGCGATGTATAAGTTACCAACGCGAGACAGCGTCGGCATAATCTCGCCCGCTGCACCTTCGCGCGTCAAGCTCAACCCACGTGCCATGGGCATCGCCGGCTCGAAGCCGTCGTCTTGACCATGCCGCATCGTCTTGTCAGCGGCCATCCCAAAGTGGCCGTATTCTGTGCGTGCCGAAAGTCCCGCAAAGAAGTGACAATGAAAATTGGAAGGTTGCTCGCTATCTCGGCAATTGTGCTTCTTCCGCTTGTGATTTTTCTGTCGCGGCGTGCCGCATCACTGTCCACCCGCCCCCAGCGATGTGCGAATCCAGGACACATCGACAGATGTGTGTATCCAATCCGATTGGCATCGACCAGATGAGACCTGGCTGAGCTGGGAACTGGGATCGGACAAGCGTGACCAGGAACAGACAGCCTATGAATCAAGGTGGCCTCTCCATCAATGCCGACGGCGCTAAGTTCCTTCGCAATTCGGGGAACGTATACGACCTATCAGGTCGGTTCAGGAACATATCGCCTGTCAGACGTACCGCTAACGTCCGGTAGTTGCATACGGTCGGCCCGATTTAGGCACCGCTTCAAGAGGGAGACTTGGCGCTACGCAACCTTTTGGATTCGGCAGTCGATAATTGGAAGCACCGCAGGCGGTAATGCGGAAGCAAGCTTGTGCAGGCCCGTACGTACAAGTCCGTCGATGCAAAAACGCAGGGCGGCCGGACGGCGAGCCGCATACTGCGGATCTCGTACCATCCGCTCCAGCGCTTTGGTCAGCGCGCTGCGATCAAACTGGAAGCGCAATTCGGGGTGCGCTCGCAGGACACGCCTGACCTGCCCGACATCGATCCAGTTCAGTGAACTCCAAGTCCCCTCGGGATCTTCGAGCTTGTCCCAGTTGAATATGCGCTTAGCCATCCACCGCTCAGTCAGTCGCTTGCTGAACAGCGTCGGCATGTTGAAATGCGGTTCGTATGGAAATGCGTAATTAGGGCAAGTGAAACGATACGATGCCCCCCTCCGCAAGCTGTCCGCCACGCGACTGATGACGGCGCCAACATCGCGGACGTGCTCCATCACGTTTATTGAGAACGCGAAATCGAAAGCGCCCCGCTCTTTGAGTTCTTCGGCCGGAAACGCCACGATGCGCGGCAAGCAATGCATCTCGTCGGCGAGTTGGACGACGATCGCTTGCATCCTGTGAAAATGTGAGAATCCGTCGCCAATAGGTTCCAGTGCCGTAACACCGAAACCCTCACGTACCAGCTGGCAACTAAGCAAATATGCACCTGCACCGACCTCGAGCACGGTAGCACCATGCGGCAATCGCATCAACTCGTCGGAGAGGAACTGGCGCCCAAAGCGTGCTTCTTCGGCGTACACATCGAACAGCGAGCGCAAATCCGGCGCATCCCGATCAATACGCTCTGCTAAGGCATCCAGCCAATTGTCGATTCCTAAGCGGCGATCCACGGGCTTGTTCATGAGCTAGACGAAACGCCTATGGCGATACCCGCAAGAATCATTGCAATCGCGACGAGTTTTGAGAGGGGCATGGGTTCGCCCAGCAGCAAAGAGCCCCCCGTAGCCACCATCACGAACGTAACGCCAATGTACACAGGGAACGCAACTGTCAGTGGCAGTTTTGTCACGACGAAGAGCCACGCAATCGATGCGGCAAGCGCGGCAGCGTATGCGGACAAAATCATCGGGTCCGCGAGCATCACAGCGAGCTTGCCAGTTACGCTCGCTTGCACGGGCGTCGACGCGGCGCGCCACTTGACCATCAGTTGGCTGTAGGCAACGAGGGTCGCTACCGGAAAAATTAGCAGGTAAGTTATCATCGCAACATTAGGCCCGACACGCCGCGTAAAGGGCGGAGACGATTCGTTCCTGCTGCGCCGGGGTTAGGCCGACCCAAAGCGGTAATCGAACCAGCCTGTCGGATTGTCGATCCGTGACCTCCAGGCTACCGTGCATCTTGCCATACCGGCGCCCTCCCGGAGAGGAATGCAGCGGAACGTAATGAAATACGGACTGGACACCACTCGCCCTGAGTGCGCCGAGCACGGCTTGTCGGTCAATGTCAGGCGAAAGCAGCACGTAGTACATATGCGCGTTGTGCCCGCAGTGGTCGGGAATGTACGGTCTGCGCAAGACGCCGTTCGCTTCGAGCGGCGCGAGCAACTCGTGGTAGTGCGCCCAAGTGGCGAGACGAGTCTCCAATATTCCGTCCGAATGCTCGAATTGCGCCCAAAGAAAGGCTGCGATCAGTTCACCGGGCAGAAATGAGGATCCCACCTCCTGCCAGGTATATTTATCCACCTCACCCCGAAAGAACTGGCTGCGATCCGTCCCCTTCTCACGAATGATCTCCGCTCTCGCGGCATATGCCGGATCGTTGACCAACAGTGCCCCGCCCTCGCCGGAAATGACGTTCTTGGTTTCGTGGAAACTGAGGGCGCCTAATGTTCCTATGCTACCCAGTTTACGACCTTTATAGGTCGATTCGACACCCTGCGCCGCGTCCTCCACGACCGCAATCCCATGCCTGTTCGCAGTTTCCATGATGGCATCCATTTCGCATGACACGCCAGCATAGTGCACCGGAACAATGGCCCGCGTGCGCGCCGTGATGGCCTGTTCGACCAGTGTCTCATCAAGGTTCAGAGTGTCATCGCGAATATCGACAAAAACGGGTATGCCACCCCGCAGCACAAACGCGTTAGCTGTGGAAACAAACGTGTACGAGGGCATGATGACCTCGTCGCCGGGTGCTATGTCCAACAACAGCGCAGACATTTCCAGCGCTGCGGTACAGGAATGAGTTAACAGTGCCTTTCGCGTGCCTGTATGACTCTCGAGCCATTGGTGGCAACGCTTCGTAAAAGGTCCATCGCCAGCGAGACGGTGTCCCTGGTTAGCTTCGCCGATGTACTGAAGCTCCTTGCCCGTCATATATGGACGATTGAACTCGATATCATCGCTTATCATGGTTTCTCCGCTGCCTTGCCGGCAAATTCGCTGTCAGTGACATCTTTGTTCTCACAGACGACATAGCAATGGGTATAAGGGATCCAGGTTTTGTGATGAACCGTCGCGCTGACGCTGTCGAACGCGCACCGTGCAATCGACGCGTAGCCCTCGCAAGTGCGCACATTCTGACCGCGATCACTCTTCACCAACCACCGGGCGATGGGATTTTGATCCACGCTCAGACAGGGGTCGAGTGTGACCATGCGACCGCCTGGCGCCAGTCGGGCAGAAACCATGTGCATCACATCCACAGCCTGTTCATCGCTCAGATGATGTAGCAGCCCGATGGCAATGATTCGATCGAATCGCGGCAGGACCGCAAGGTCGCCAGGCGACATGAGCTTGCATCGGAAATGCGCATTGCGGTCAACAAACTGTCTGCGCGCCTTTTGAATGTACCGTTCGCTGATGTCGAACCCAAAATACTCCACGTCTGGCAAATGCACCAGAATGTCAGCCGGCCCGCAACCAATATCCAGAATACGCATGCCAGTCTGCGGCAACAGGAATTGGCTGACGTAGGTATCACGATCTCTGGTCGCTCCCATGAAACTCTGAAATGCCGAGTAGATGATCGGGTGGGACAAGGCCGCACGTATTCCGCTAGTAATCTGAGCCATCAGGCGTATTCCACTTCAATGGGATCCCAGTTCACGATAAAGCCGACATCGCATCGGGCCGCGCGGGATAGTCAGCCAAACGTCGCCAAAATCCTGGGTCAAACACGTCCAGGTCGAATGATAAAGGCGGATTGAATCGAATTTCCCTACCATGAATGCACATGCTCTCCGTGCAACCGCCGGCAACAGGCGCAGCGGCCGCCCGTAGCGCCTCAAGCAGCGAGAGGCAGCCACTTTGAAAGACAGTGTCCATAAGGTCTTCAACCGTGTCTTCTGGAGCGACCGGAATTACCGCCTGTGCAATAGGACGACCGGCGTCGACCGCCACATCCACGTGGTGCGATGTGACGCCGATGAACTTGACGCCATCGGCAAGCGCCATCTCGATCGGGCGTGTACCAATCACGCCACCATAGGCGGGCAACAGTGAATAGTGAAGATTCACCAAGCGCCCACGATACGCAACGACTATCGGCTCCGACAGGATCCTGTGGACGTTGGTCACAACGATGTCCGCGCCAACGTCATTGAGCGCAGCAATCACGGCTGCCTGCCCTCCCGCGAAATCCAGCACGGCTGTCGTGATACCGTGTTCGCGGGCAAATCGGTTGGCAAGGCATTCTCGATCCGTGAAAACAGCGCAGACCGCCGCATCCAATGTCCCCAAGGCCAGCGCCTGCACGATAAAGCGCAGGTTTCCGCCCCCCCCCGAACACAAGAAAACAATGCGTTGCGTCATGATTGGCGCCGATAGATTTGTCGCACGATCGTGTAGGGCCGGCGCTTTGTCTCGGAGAATATTTTGGAAAGATAGATACCAATAATGCCGACGCAGGACATCAGCAACCCACCTATCAGCCAGATTGATGCCATAACAGAAGTCCAACCCGTCGGAGGCCGATTAAAGAACAACCAGTGCACGAGCAGCCAGCAGACGTAAGTAAGGGCCAGTAGAGAGATGCACAACCCGAGGTAGAATATTCCAATAAGCGGCGTATTACTGAAGGCGGTAATGGAGTTGACGAACAACGAAACCTTTCTACGAAACGTGTAGGTCGAAGTGGCATTGCTGAGCTTTCGCACCGTTTGCGCGACTTGCCAAAATCCAGTGATGTGCCACAGGCCGGCCATAAAGACCTCGCGCTCCTGATGCTGCAGCAACGCATCAACATACCGACGCGTCATCAGGCGGGCGGTTACGATATTCGCGGGAAGTGACATGTCGGTCAGGGCATTGAAAAGCGTCCAGAACCACTGGCCGGACATACGCTCGAACCAATCGCCTTTGCGCTGTTCCTGCACGCCATAGACGACGTCACACTGCGTCTCCTCCAGTTGCCTTGCGAAGTTTTCGAGCCACTCAGGCGACTCCTCTAGATCGCTGTCAATCAAGAAAACAAGCTGGCCACTGGCGTGGGCGAGGCCTGTCATCATGGCCTTGTGGTGTCCGAAATTGCGGGAGAGATCCACAACCAACAGATGCGGGTCGTGGCCAGCCATTTCTATTGCAAGTTCAAGGCTGTCGTCCGGAGAACCATCGTTGACAACGACAATTTCGTAGTCGTCCGATGCGAAACCCTGCGCTGCCGCCGTCGCGCGTTCATAAAACTCACGCAAGTAGGTGCGGGATCGATAGAGGGTAGTGACGATCGAGAGTTTCACGGTCGAATGCAATTCATGTATCGAGCAGCGTCTCTGCCACAATTGAACAGTAGGTCGATTATTGATACCTGGTGGGAAAATGGCCCCCACAATTGAGAGTACTCCGGGTAAGGTCCATACCGCATCCATTCCACTGAGATGCCCGCTGCCCGAAATAGGGACTCATCCAGGTACCCGCACGCAGAAGGACCGGACACATATACCGAACCTCCGGCCTGACGACAAAGATCTACCAACCGCTCCGTCTTGCCTTCCGATAGCGCGTAGTCCCAGGAATTGCGGAGCACAGTGTCAATGCCAAGATAGCTGCAAACCGCCTCTATTAAGCTCCGGTTAAATGACGACAGATCAGTGCAGTGGTTTTCCAGATATATCGGTGCAAGCCACTGCGCTATTTCGTCAAAATATGGCGCGGCACGATAATTGAACGATAGTGTTTTCCAATGTTGCTCCGCCCATGCGGAAGCAGGCAACCGAACATCGCGAATCCGACGGCGAATAGTGCTGCCCACTGGAATACTCAGCCACTGCGTACCAGTTGGCGTCTTGATCCGGTTGCGGTTTCTCCAGTCGTTCTTGGTAAACTGCATGTCGTCGTAGAGGATAAATTCGTCGACAGCAGCAATAATTTCGAAATAACCCTTCCAAGGAATATAGTTAGACTGCAGAATTGCAACCTTCTTCATTCTTGCCGCCCCCGTCATCCTGCACGACCGGTTGAAAGATCGAATTGTGGGTACGCCGGGTTAACCGACACCTGGGTGATCGTGGTCAGATTGAACATGGCAAGCAATGCCGGAAAGTGGCGCTGATCATGTTGAGCACATCCATGAACCACAAATAGACCATCGAATGATCCGCGTATGCCGTCTTGTTCACAAAGTCAAATTGGGTCAGAAAAAATCGGTAAGCCGTATTCAAGGAATGAATCGTCGTGCCAAATCGAAAAAATAAAATCGCGCAGTCGCTCCCGATTTTTGTCAGCTGCCACCGCCCTCCCCTCCAACACCGTACCGATACGTCGCTATCATGCGCACTATCGCCGCAAGGACAGCCATCATGCGCACTATCGCCGCAAGGACAGCCATCATGAGAAACATCCTCAAACTGGCGCAACTTTTGTTCGCGTTTCGGACTGGTCTGAAAGGACCGATGATATTCTTTGCGCACTTTTGAGAGTGTTCACAGCGTTTTTGCTTTCGAACGCTTCGTGCGCCGCCAATCCCAGCAGCAGGCCGATGAAACCCGCATAAAACACCACGTTGGCCTGATGCGCCATCGTCACCTGCGTCATGCCCGAGATCAGGGAGGCCATGACCACTCCCAGCCCGGCGCCCGCCAGGCTGACCCCCCGGTCGTTATGCGCGGCATTGCACGCCAGCATTGCCCGAAAGAAAAGCCCCGCCGGCACCAGAAACAGCCCAAGCATCGTCAGCAGGCCGGGCAGCCCAGTTGTCGCTGCGGCTTCGACCAAGTCGCTATGTGCGTGTTCAAGCACACAGGCGAGCGATTTCGTCTGCTTGCAGAACGGCGTGGCATGCAGGATGCGGGCGAACTGCCCAACCCCGGCGCCGGTCCACGGATGCTCGCTGAAGTACTGCATGCCGATGTGCCAGATCTTCAGGCGGACACCGACTGAGGTTTCGATATTGCCTTGCTCGAACTGCTGAATTTCGGCCACAGCCTGGTCAACACGCTGGGAAACCGGACTGCCAGGGATCGAATACACTCCGACCGCCAGCACCACAACGGTGGCAATGGCGATGGCGAACATGCGGGTCGTGAAGCGGCGATACCGGATGATCAGCATCGGCACCACGGTAAGGAGCATCGCCACGACCGCCCCGCGCGTGCCGTTGAGCATCAGGATGGCGGTGGCGCACAGCACATTGAACCATGCCGTGGCATGCGTGAGGCGGCTCTCACCCGGGCGGGCGAAGCCGGCAAGGCCGATCGCAGCGACCATATTGGCGAACGCAATCGCCTGCGTCCAGGCCGCCGGACGAAGCTGGCCCAGCGCGAACTTCTGGTAAGCCACGATCAGCAGGGCCAGGACCAGCGCGATCGTGATACCCCGCCAAAGCATGGCGGGATTAGGAGCCGTCCGGACAATCAACCAGCACGTAAGTACCGAAAGAATCACACGAGAGGGATTGTCGAGCACGTCCCACGGCGTGTCGTGCAGAAATTTCGAGACCAGAAAGACGGCCACGAACGCGAGCACGGACAAGGCCAGCGGCCGCAAAACTGGGGCATGCTCGCGCCAGGCCGGCAGCATCTGGCGCCAGCCAGCCAGCATCAACAGCCCGACCCCGGCAAGAAACACCCCGGCCCCGCGCGGCACGCACAGAATCAGCACCGGAAATGCAAACACGAGGATGTCGGCCATCGTGCACAACCGATTCTTTCGATCAATCATAAAAAGCCTGCGAAAAGACATTGGCACCTCCGCCGCGGATCTCTGCCCGCCGACGAAGTAACCCGGCATTCTAAACGATCGACTAGGTCAACCCCCGCGCTTGCGCTCCTCCACGCTCAACAGCTGCCAGCGGATGGCCGACGCGTCGGCGGGCGGATTCGGCACCTGGTACTCGCGCACGCGCAGCTTGTAGCTCACGCCGGATTCGAAGTCCAGCCCCTCGATCGGCCCGTACCATAGCTGCCACGGGGCATCGGGCGCTTCGCGCCAGCGGTAGCACTGCATGCGGCCCACGCCCGAGCACTCCACGCGCTGGGAGTCGATATAGACGATCTTCTCGTGCCCCGCTGCGGCGTCCGCCTTGGCGCCGCGCCGGCCCACGCCTTCCCGTTCGACGAATTGCAACAGATCGCCGTCAGCCGTCTTCCAGATGATCTGGCGCCCCGTGGCGCCGGCGGACGGCTGCGTGCCGACCGTCGTAAAGGGCGAGTGCATGGCCTTCAGCAGCGCGCCCTCCACCTCCATCCGCACGCCCGTGCAGGCCATCCGCGTGCCGGCGATGCGATCGAAGCGGATGCCGGCGCTGGTCTTGCCATAGCCGCCGGTGAAGCGGTTACAGCCGCTGGTGCCGCTCACGGTGCCTTGGGAGGCATCAATGCCGTCATTGAATTCGAAGATGACCGGCTGGCCGTTGTCGCCATGCGGAATGTCACGGACTGTGCCATCGGCGTTCTGCCAGCGGATCAGTTCCCAGCGGCTCGGACCGCCGGAGCGGGTCTCGTTGAGGCTGGCGCTGGCCGATGGCTGGTCGGGCGCCGGGCCGGTGGCGCAGCCGGCCATTGCCGCCACGGCGCCCAGCATCAATGTGGCGAAAACACCACGCATGGAGAAGGGATGTTGCATCGATCGAGCTCCTGGTTGCGCATGCCGCGATTAAGCGGCGGATGTTGCACTTTCCTCACTATGCAACCAGTGTAGACGCCCGCGTGGCGGCTGTATGTCAGCGCAACACTGGCGCGACGGCTGCCAATGTGCGCTGCGTGGCACCCCGATGCAGGCCGGCGAACGTCAGCGCATGGGCGCGCATGTCGGCCAGACGCGCTTCATCGGCGAGCACGGCCGAGGCGGCGGCCATCAGGGCGTCGGCGTCGGCCACGCGCAGGCAGGCGCCGGCGGCGATGGCATCTTCCGTGGCCTGGGCGAAGTTGAACGTGTGCAGGCCCATCAGCACCGGCGTGCCGACGGCGCAGGACTCGATCAAATTCTGTCCGCCGAGCGGGATCAGGCTACCGCCGATATAGGCGATATCCGAGGCGGCGTAGTACATCGCCATCTCGCCCATGGAGTCGCCGAGCACGATGTCGGCGGTGATCGGCGTGTCCAGGGTTTCCACGTCCAACTGGCTGCGGCGCTGCACGCTGAAGCCGGCGCGTGTGGCCAGCGCCGCCACCTCGTCGAACCGTTGCGGATGGCGCGGTACCAGCAGTAGCGCGGGACGCGCCGCGCCGGGCCAGCGCGCGAAGGCCTCCAGGATCAGCGGCTCCTCCCCTTCACGCGTGCTCGCGGCGGCCAGCACGTGGCGGGCGCCGAACGCCCTGCGCAGGGTCTGGCCACGCGTGACGCCGGCCTCCGGCGGCTGCATGTCGAACTTGAGATTGCCGGTCACCTGCACGGCTTTCACGCCGAGCGCGCGATAGCGCTCGGCATCGCCAGCCGTTTGGGCCAGCACCGCCGTGAAATCGTTATATAGCGAGGCCGCCGCACCGCCGAAGCGCGCCGTCCGTCGATAGCTGCGCGGCGACAGTCGGGCATTGACCAGGAACAGCGGCACACCTACCCGGCGCGTGACGTGGACCAGATTGGGCCAGACCTCGGTCTCCATGATCAGCCCTGCCTCGGGCCGGAAATACGCGAGGAAGCGGCGCACCAGCGCCGGCACGTCGTACGGCAGGTAGCACTGCTGCACGCGTGGGTTGTCGCCATAGAGCTGCTGGCCAGTCTGGCGGCCGGTCGGCGTCATATGGGTCAGCAAAATACGATGGCGGGGATACGCGGCCAGCAAGGCGTCGAGCAGCGGCTGCGCGGCGCGCGTCTCGCCGACGGACACCGCATGGACCCAGAGCCACGGCCCGTTGGCCGGCAGCCCGCGATATCGGCCAAGCCGCTCCCCGATGTGGCGGCGATAGCCAGGTTCCTTGCGCGACCGCCAGACCAGACGCAGCAGCGCCAGTGGGAGGATCACCCCCCACAACAACGTGTAAACCAGACGAAGCATCAGGCAGGCACTCCGCGTACCCGCACGGCGGCGGCGTAGACCTCATCGACGGACGGCACGATGCCGTCGTCGCCCACATTGGCGATGCGGTCGGACCAGTAGCCTTCGGTCTTCCAGCGCCAGGTGGCGGTGTAGATCTCGACGGTGGGCCGGCACAGCGCGGCGGCGATGTGCACGAGGCCGGTGTCCACGCCAATGACGACCTCGGCCCGATTGATCAGGCCGAAGCCCTGCATGACCGAGAAGCGCGGCAGCACCTGCGCGCCGGGCATGCCGGCGGCGAGCGCCTCGGCATCGCGGCGTTCGGATTCGCTGCCCCAGGGCAGCAGCACGGTCAGGCCCTCGGCATGCAACTTCTGACCGAGGGCATGCCAGTTCGCCACGGGCCAGCGCTTCTTCGCGCCGGCCGTGGCATGGAAACAGACCGCGTACCGAGGCGGCAGCCCAGCCCAGAGCGGATCATCGACATGCAGCGAGGTCGCCGCAGGACCGAAGAAGCGCGGCGGCTCCGGTGGCGTGCCACCCGTGAGCGCGGCACCAAGCAGGCGCGAGCGCCGCACCGAATGGGTCTGGCGCGGCACCTTGACCGGCGCGGTATAGAACAGGCGTGATGCTGGCTCGTAGCCGGAACCCTGCGTGGCATTGCCGAGCCCGATCACGGGCGCGCCGGCCGTGCGCGCGGCGGTGCGCGCCACGATGGCGGTCTTCAGCAGGCCCTGGGTCTCCAGCACCGCGTCATAGGGCCGCGCCCGGATCGCGTCGCGCAGCGCGCCGACTTCGGCCCAGGTGTCGCCCTGCCAGAAGCGCTTGCGCCAGCGCCGCAGCGCGAACGGAATCACGCGATGGACGTCCGGCAGCAGCCGCACCAGATCGACATAGCCCTCTTCCACCACCCAGTCGATCTCGGCATCGGGCCAGCGCGCGCGCAGGTCGTGGATGAGGGGCATGTTATGCACCACATCGCCCAGCGACGAGACCTTGACGACCAGGATGCGCGGCGGGGCCGGCAACGCGAACGGCGCGGCCACGGCGAGCGGCGCGGCCTGGTTCGACGTTGCGGCGCCGGCCGGCTGCCCCACTTCAGAACGGGAGCTTTGCATCCGGCTTCTCGGCCAGGATCACGCGCTTGAACTCGGCCTGGATGCGCGCCAGCGCGGCATCGTTATCGGCTTCGAAACGCATGACAACCACCGGCGTGGTGTTGGACGGACGCGCCAGGCCGAAGCCATCGGGGTACTCCACGCGCACGCCGTCGATCGTGATGACTTCGCGCGCGCCCTCGAACTTCGCATTGGCGCGGATCTTGTCGAGCAGCGTGAACGCCTCGCCTTCGGCACACTTCAGTTGCAATTCGGGCGTGCAGTTGGAGTTCGGCAGCGCGTTCAGCACGGCGCTCGGGTCGGCGTGGCGCGACAGGATTTCCAGCAGGCGCGCGCCCGTGTAGAGGCCATCGTCGAAACCGTACCAGCGGTCCTTGAAGAACACGTGGCCGCTCATCTCCCCGGCGATCGGCGCGCCGGTTTCCTTGAGCTTGGCCTTGACCAGCGAATGGCCGGTCTTCCACATCAGCGGCTCGCCGCCGTGGTCGCGAATCCACGGCGCCAGCTTGCCGGTGCACTTGACGTCGTAGATGACCTGCGCGCCCGGGTTGCGCGAGAGGATTTCCTCGGCGAACAGCATCAGCTGGCGGTCCGGGAAGATGACCTCGCCATCCTTGGTGACCACGCCGAGGCGGTCGCCGTCGCCGTCGAAGGCCAGGCCCAGCTCGCAGTCGGTGTCGCGCAGGCACTGCATCAGGTCCTGCAGGTTCTCGACGTGGGCCGGGTCCGGATGATGGTTCGGGAAATGGCCGTCGACATCGCAAAACAGCTCGACGACCTCGCAGCCGAGCGCCCGGAACAGGTCGCCGACGAAGGCGCCAGCCACGCCGTTACCGGCGTCCAGGGCGATTTTCATCGGGCGGGCCAGCTTGACGTCGCTGACGATACGGTCGAGGTACTGTTGTCGGATATCGACTAGTTTGTATCCGCCACTGCCCTGCGTGTACTTGGCGGCCTCGATGCGCTGGTGCAGCGCCTGGATCTGGTCGCCGTAGATGGCCTTGCCGCCGAGCACCATCTTGAAACCGTTGTAGTCGGGCGGATTGTGGCTGCCGGTGACCATGATGCCGGACCCGGCGCGGCGGCCGTCCAGCTCGATATTGGTGCCGAAGTAGACCATCGGGGTGGCAACCATGCCGAGGTCGATCACATCGACACCGGCAGCGCGCAGCCCTTCCACGAGTCCGCCGAGCAGATCCGGGCCGGACAAGCGCCCGTCACGGCCCACGACGACGGTTTTCTCGCCAAGTTCGACGGCGGCGGAGCCAAAGGACAGGCCGATCTGGCGGGCGACCTCGGGCGTCAACGTCTTGCCGACGATGCCGCGGATGTCATAGGCCTTGAAGATTGAGGGGTCAAGTTTCATGTGGCTTCCCGTGTACGAGTTCATGGTGCGATACCGCCCGGAGACTGGCCTGGGCAGGGCGCGGGCAGGGCGCCAAAAAGGTGTATTTTGCCGGATTGTGCAAACCGCGCCAGTTTATAATCACCGGGCTACCCGCAAACCGTCTGCAAACCGGCATTTCTCGCGCGATTCCGTGCCGCCCATCCAACTCTCTTCCGCGTTCGTGCAGAACTTGCCTCCTTCCCGGCCTCGCGTCGCCTTTGTCATCACGAATTCCGAGATCGGCGGCGCCCAATCGCACGTCGCCGACCTCGTGCGCGCGCTGCGGGGCCGCATCGACGCCACGGTGCTGGCGGGCGGTGAGGGACCACTCTTCGCCACCGCGCAGGCCGCCGGGGCACAGACGGCGCGGCTGGCCCTGCTCGACAACGCCATGTCGCCGCTGCGCGCCCTGAAGACCCTGCGCGAACTGATGGCCGCGCTGCGCCATGCCGCACCCGACCTGATTCACGTTCACAGCGCCAAGGCCGGCGCGCTCGGCAGGCTGGCCGGGTGGCTGCTCGGCATCCCGGTCGTCTACACGGTACACGGTTTCGGATTCAAACCCGCCGCGCCGCTGGCACGCCGGTTGGCATCGCGCGTTGCCGAATGGTGCCTGGCACCGCTGGCCGCGCGCCTGATCTGCGTGGCGGATGCGGAGCGAGAACTGGCGCGCAGCCTGCCGATCCCCGCGTCACGTATCAGCGTGATTCACAACGGTATCCCCGACGCCGCCGCGCGGGCGCAGCCGGCAGCGCAGCTCACGCGGATCGTGATGGTGGCGCGACTGGCCGCGCCGAAGCGGCCCGATACAGTCATCCGGGCCTTCGGGCAGGCGAAGCTGGGCGATTGCGAACTCGTGATCGCCGGCGCGGGACCGATGCGCGGCGCCATGCAGGCGTTGGCCGACGCCGTCGCGCCCGGCCGGGTACGCCTCCCGGGCAACGTGGCAGACATACCCGCCTTGCTCGCATCAGCGCAGGTATTCGTACTGGCCTCCGATCACGAAGGCTTGCCGCTCTCTGTACTGGAAGCGATGCGGGCCGGCCTACCGGTGGTGGCGTCCGACCTGCCCGGCATCCGTGAGCAGTTTGGAGACATGCCAGACGCGTTGCTGATGGCTGAGGGCGATGACGCCACGCTGGCCCGGCATCTGTCGATGCTGGCAGGCGACAGCGCGCGCCGGGCCGCCCTCGGCCAGCTGTCTCGCGCCCGATGGGAGCAGGCGTTTGGGATCGCGCCCATGGCGGACGCCACCTGGGCGGTCTATCGACAGGCACTGGGACGGCGGGTGAGCGAGCCCATGCCCACGGAGCGTGCCTGACATGAGCGCAAACAAGGAAGCCGCCCGACTCGCCAGCGCGTCGCGCGCCACGACGGCCAGCCGCGCCTCCGAGACCATCCGCCGGGCCAGCCGCATGCTGTCATGGGCCGCGTTCGGGCTCGCGCTGTTCGGGCTCAACACGATCGCGGCGGAGACCCTACACCACGCGGGCATCGTCACCTACGTCTTCACGCGTACGCTGCTCTGGGGCATCGTGCCCTACCTGTGCACGTTCCTGCTGCTGCACCGCTCGCTTCATCTGCCGCCAATCGAGGGCAACAGCCTGGTCGGCATCTCGGCCACGCTGCCGTTTGCCCTGTTGCTGTTCGTCTTCGCCGGCTGGCATATCGAGTACTCACGCGGCGCGCTACTGCTCGGCTACCTCACCACGCTGGTCTGGAGCGGCATCGGCTACCGGCGCTTCGTGCAGAACTATGTGCCGGTGATCGGCTACACGGACCCGCGCGCGCTGGAACAGCTCGAGGCGATCCTCGCCATGCCCGGCGCCAGTCCGCCGGCACGGATCCGCTTCGATTTCATCCGTTCGATCGAGGATGCCGTGTTTTGCGACGGCCTGATGCTCGACCGCTCGGGCACCGCCGACCCCGAGCGCACGCGCACGCTGGCGCGGCTGAAGATGAGCCACGTCCGCCTGTATTCGGTGGAGCGGATCGGCGAGATGCTGACCGGCCGCGTGGGGCTTGACCATATCGACGAAAACTTCCTGGACGACTACGCGCGCCACTATCTATACGGCTTTGTGAAGCGTCTGCTCGACATTGCCGCCGTGCTGTGCCTTGTGCCGCTCGCCCTGCCGCTTTCGGCGCTCACCGCGCTGGCTATCCGCCTCGAGCAGCCGGGGCCGGTGCTGTTCCGGCAGGCCCGCGTCGGCCGCTTCGGCGAGGCGTTCACGATGCTGAAGTTCCGCAGCATGAGCGTCCAGTCCGATGCCACGGCGCGCTTCGCGGCGCGCCAGGATGCCCGCGTCACGCGCGTGGGCCGCGTGATCCGCAAGTATCGACTGGACGAGCTGCCGCAGTTGTGGAACGTGCTGATGGGCGACATGAGCCTGATCGGCCCGCGCCCCGAGCAGGTGCCGATGGTCGACACCTTCGCCGAGACGATCGCCTACTATCCGTACCGGCACCTCGTGCGCCCGGGGTTGTCCGGCTGGGCGCAAGTGCAGCAGGGCTACGTCGGCACCCATGAGGAAACCGTCACCAAGTTGAGCTACGACTTGTACTACGTCAAGCACTGTTCGTTCGCGCTCGATTTGTTGATCGTGGTCAAGACGCTGCGCACGCTGCTAACCGGCTACGGGGCCCGCTAATGGCGCCGGCCACCATGCGGATCCTGCTGATCACCACTGGCCTCAAGGTGGGCGGTGCCGAGCATCAGGTCGTGGCGCTGGCCCGGGCCTTCCTGGCGCTCGGGCACGCGGTGGCGATCCTGAGCCTGTCACCGGGGCGGGAGATCGACACGCCTGCCGGCGCCGAGGTCTTCGAACTGAACATGCGGAAGACGCCCGGCGGCATGGCCGCCGCGTTGGCGCAGGCGCGTGCGCTGGTCAAGGCATGGCGCCCCGACGTCATGCACGCCCACATGGTCCACGCCAACCTGTTCGCCCGGCTGCTGACGCGGCTGGTCGATAGCCCGCCGCTGGTCTGCACCGCGCACAGCTTCCGCGAAGGCGGCACGATGCGGATGCTGGCCTACCGGCTGACCGACCGATGGGCGTCGCTGACCACCCACGTCAGCCAGGACGGCCGCACCGGCATGATCGCCGCCGGGGGCGTGCCGGATGACCGCATTGTCGTCATGCCCAACGGGATCGATGTCGAGCGATTTCGGCCGGACCCAGCCCTGCGCGACGCCGCGCGCGCCAGTCTGGGCATTGCGCCCGATGCGCGGGTGGTGCTCAACGTTGGCCGGCTGGCACCCGAGAAGGCCCAGGATCTACTGATCCGTGCGTTTGGCCAGCTGCCGCCCGCCGCGCGGGCGCACCTGCTGATCGCGGGCGGCGGCGCGCTCACCGAGGCGCTGGCCCGGCAGATCGCAACGCAGGGGCTCACATCGTCAGTCACCCTCCTCGGCCCACGTGACGACATCCCTGCCCTGCTCAACGCGGCCGACTTGTTCGTCCTGTCATCGAATATCGAAGGGCTGCCCATGGTGCTGGTGGAGGCGCTGGCGTGCGGATGCCCGGTGGTGTCGACCGACGCGCCCGGCGTGGCCGAAGTCCTGCGCGATCAGGGCGTCATCGTGCCGCGCGGCGACGCAGCGGCCCTTGCCGGCGCGATGGCCGACGCCTTGCGCGCGGGTCGCGGCACCCCAGCGCAGGAAGCGGCGCGTCGAGAGCGCGTGCTGGCCGCGTTCTCGATCGACGCCATCGCCCGACGCTGGCTGGCGCACTACACCAGCCTGACGCACGCCGCGCGCGTCATCCCGGCGGAAACCGCGTGATGCATCGGCGCATCGCGGGCAATGTGCTGTGGATGCTGGCCGAGCGCGGCCTGCAGGTAGGCATCGGGATCGGCGTGGTGGCCATGCTGGCGCGCGCGCTCGGGCCAGCCGGGTTCGCGCATTTCCAGTACGCCCAGTCAGTGGTGCTGATTGCCGCTTCGCTGGCGCTGGTGTGCGGTGCGGAGGTGGTGGTGCCACGGCTCGTGGCGGCGGCGCCCGAGGCCCAGGCCCGCATCATCGACCATGCGTTTGTGCTGCGTCTTGCGGGCGGTGTGGCGGGGTACTTGCTGATGTGCGTGTATCTGGCGCTGACATCCCCCACGCAGGAAGTCTGGCACGCGGCGCTGTGGCTCGGCGTGGCCATCCTGCTGCGCGAGCCCTTCGGCGTGGTCAATGCCTGGATGCAGGCCCATACCAACAATCGGCCCGGCGCCTTGGCGAGCCTCGCCGCGCTGTCCGTCAAGGCGGCGCTGGTCGGCGGGCTGTTCGCTACGGGCATAACCGCGGTGCCGGGCTACGCCACGGCGTTCGCGCTCGAGGCCGTGCTTCTGGCCGCGCTGCTCGCGGCCTACTACCTGACCCGGACACCCCGGCAACGCCCCGTGTGGCAGGCGAGTCAGGCGCACGAGCTGTTCTCGGCGGGCGCATTGTTCTGGGTCAGCTTCATCCTGATGATGGGCGCGCGCCGGGTTGACCAGCTCGTGCTCCAACCGACGGTGCCGGCGGCGGACTTCGGCGCCTATGCGGCGTGCATGCAGCTGCTGGATAATTTTTCGATGCTCGCGACCATCCTCGTAGCGGGCATCGCCCCCAGCTTCGTCTATGCGCGCACGGCGTTTGCGGAGGCTCACGCGAACATCGGCCGGATTGCGGCGGCGCTGGGCGCGCTCGGGCTGGTCGGTGGCCTGGCGATTGCCGCGTGCGCGCCGTGGATCGTCCGCCTGCTCTATGGCAGCGCCTTCGAGGCCACGGTGACGCTGCTGCGGGTGGCCGCCGTGGCGTCGGCGCTCGTCTTCGCGGACGTCGCTCTGACCCTGCTGGCGGTCTACCTGCGCCGGCCGCGCTGGGTGGCGATGAAGTGGGCGCTGGTGCTGGCGACGACGCTCGCCTTCGATTTGGCGGTCATCCCCCGGTTCGGCAACTGGGGCGCGATTGCTGGCTATGTCCTGGGCAACAGCGTCGCGGTGATCGTCGGCATGGCGCTGTGGTGGCGCAAGCGACCCGTGCGGGAGATGGTGTCCGCATGACCGCCCCCCTGCCCTGCGTCTGTTTCCTGACCGGCACGCTGAACGAATTCGCCGGGGCCGAGCGCATGACGGCGGTGATCGCCAGTGCGTTGGCGGAGCGCGGGTATCGGGTGCTTGTGCTCAGTTTATGGGATGAAGCCAGTGTGTTTCCACTACATCCCGACGTGCGGCATCATGCCTTGTTCGCGGCGCGGCCGTCGTTCAAGCGCGAGTACCTGGCGACGGTGCGCGGCATTCGACGCTTCGTCCGCGAGCATCAAGTGGATGCGCTGATCGAAGTCGATACGATGCTGACGTTGTTCACACTGCCGGCCACTACCGGCATGGAGGTACGCCGGATCGCTTGGGAACATTGCCATTTTGAGGAGGATCTCGGCAGCAAGGCGCGACATGTGGCCCGCCGGCTGGCGGCACTCACTAACGAAGCCATTGTGGTGCTGACCACGCGAGACCGTGTGCGATGGGAATCTGTGTTCTTCCAACGCGCGAAGCTCGTCACCATCGGCAACCCCTTGCCCTTCCCACTGCCCACGATGGCGGCGCCTCGCGATACTGCCACAGTGCTTGCGGTAGGCCGGCTGGTTCCAGCAAAGGGCTTTGACGTTCTGCTCGATGCCTGGGCACGTGCGCACATGCGCCATCCTTCCTGGCACCTGCGGATCGTCGGAGAAGGGGAAGAGCGTGCCGCGCTCGAGGCAAAAGTGAAACGCCTCGGACTGCATGCTTGTGTCAGCTTGCCTGGCGTGCTTACCGATATGGAGACAGTCTACCGAGACAGCACCATCTTCTGCCTCAGTTCGCGCTATGAGGGATTCGGGCTCGCACTGATCGAGGCCATGGCCTTCGGCCTGGCCGTAGTTTCCACCGCATGTGAAACCGGTCCACGCGAACTGATCCGTGATCAGGAAAACGGTCTGCTAGCACCTGTGAACGATCCTGATGCACTTGCCCGGGCATTGGATCACCTGATGTCCGATGCCACGCTGCGCGACACGTTGGGCGCACAAGCACGAGACGACGCGCGTGCTGCGGACCCTGGCTACGCCGCCGGACTTTGGGAGCAGCTCCTGCGCTAGCCGGCCTTTTCCGCGATGTGGAGCCCCGCAGCCCGGCAGCTTACCTGACCAGCGCAACGAAGGTCGACAATATGATCTTGAAGTCTTCCCACAGCGAGCGGTTCTCGACGTAATCGAGGTAATACCGCAGCTTGACGGGCAGCACTTCTTCGATATACGCACGCTCCGGATCGGCGGCCCGGCCAAGAATCAGGTTCTCATCCTTGAACTCGATCGAGGCCCGATCAGTGATACCCGGACGCACCGAGAGCACGCGCGCCCGCAGGTCATCGGGATACCGTGCGACGTAGCGAGGCACCTCCGGGCGCGGGCCGACCAGGCTCATGTCCCCAATCAGTACATCCAGCAACTGGGGCAATTCGTCGAACTTGTACTTGCGTAACAGATGACCGACGCGCGTGACCCGGCGATCCGCGCCGACGGTGATCTGCGGACCTTTCCGCTCGGCATCGATCACCATCGTGCGGAATTTGTGGATACGGAACGTCTTGCCGAACCGCCCCACACGCTCTTGCCTAAAGAAAACCGGACCCGTCGACTCCGCGCGAATGGCGATCGCCAACAGCAGCAATAGGGGCGACAATACTGCCAGGCCAAGCCCGGCGCAGATCAGATCGAACAGACGCTTCGTCATCTACGCCAGGATCTCACGCAGGGCCAGAATGACACGCGTTTGGTCATCGTCGGACATCATCGTGTACAGCGGAATGCTGAGCATCGTCTGGTATGCCTTGTCGGCAATCGGGAACATCTCCGGCTCCAGCTCATAGCGGTCGCGCCAGTACGGCTGGCGGTGCAGCGGTACATAGTGGACACTGGTGCCGATACCACGCTCCGACAGTTGCTGGATGACACCGTCGCGCGTGATGCCGTGCGCCACCGCAGCATCGGCCAGGCGAATCACGTACAGGTGCCAGGAATGAGTGTCACCTGCCGGTGCGTCGGCCGGCAACACCAGCGGCAAGTCCGCGAGTTCCACGGCATAGCGCGCGGCAAGCGCCTGACGGCGCTCGAGGAACGCTGGCAGGCGCGTAAGCTGCACGAGGCCGAGCGCAGAAGCGATATCGGTCAGGTTGTACTTGAAGCCGGGCGCGACCACCTCGTAGTACCAGGCGGGCGTCTTCGATACAAAACGGTCGAATGCGTCGCGGTTGATGCCGTGCAGGCGCATAACCTTCATGCGACGCGCCAACTCGGGATCGCGCGTCACCACCATGCCGCCCTCGCCGGTCGTCATGGTCTTGTTCGCATAGAAACTGAACACCGCCGCGTCGGAGCGCAATTGTCCGACCTTGACCCCGCCAACCGTGGTCGGCAGCGCATGCGCGGCATCCTCGACAATCTTGAGTCCATGCTCCTGCGCGATGGCGAATATCGCTTCCATGTCGCAAGCCAAGCCGCCGTAATGCACGGGCATGATCGCCTTGGTGCGCGGCGTGATGGCAGCGCGGATCTTAGCCGGGTCAATATTGAGCGTGCAGGCATCCACATCCACTAGCACCGGGTCGGCCCCCATGTAGCGCACCACTTCCGTGGTGGCGGTGAACGTGAGCGTCGGGGCAATCACCTCGTCGCCAGGGCCGATCTTCAGCGCCTCGAGCGCCAAGTGCAGACCGGCAGTTGCAGAATTGACGGCGATGCTCTCCAGGCCGCCGCCGAGGTATTCGCTGAAAGCCTGCTCGAATGCCTTAGTCTTGGGTCCCGTGGTGACCCAGCCAGAGCGAAGCGCCTCGGTTACGGCGGCAATTTCCTCATCGCCAATATGAGGCAGCGCGAACGGGATGAACGATGGTTGTTGGCTCATGAGGTCGAAGTCTCGAGATAGAACTGGCCCGCCACGTATCCCTTGACGAGGAACCCGTGAGCCAAGTAAAAACGGATCGCGTTGATATTGCTTACGCGCACATAGAGACCGACGGCATCGCAGCCAATCTTGCTCGCCGAGGCCCGGGCCGATTCCAGCAGAGCCGCGCCGATGCCCGGAAGCGACCGATCGCTGGCGATGGACAGGATCAGATAAGGACATTCTTCGAAAGCATGCGGCGCATCGAGGAATCGGAAGTAAATGTCGGAGACGATCTTGCGCGCCGCGGCCGCCGGATGCGACAGGACGGTCCGCACGATCGCGCCGCGACAGTTTTGCTTGAAAACCGCGATGCGGGCACCGATGCGCAGGCCACTCACCACGAAGCCGACCGGCGCATCGGCTGGATCCTCGCTGGGCACGGCTTTGGTGATGAAGCAGTCGGAGCCCAGAAAATGACCGTAGTAGCGCTCCAGCAGATCGTGCGGGAAGCGCGACGTGAAATGCGCGTCGGAGTAAGCGCGCCGATGCACCGAAGCCAAGTGCGCCAGATCGGCCTGCGTGGCGGGCGCCAGCCTCATTGGGCCAGGACCTCTTTATACGAGGCCAGCAACCTCTGACCCTCGCGGTCCCACGAGTATTTTTCCTCGATCAGTCGGCGCCCGTTGCGCGAGCAGGTTTCCCACAGCGCACTGTCGCGGTGAATGCTGTTGATAGCATCGGCGATCTGTCGCGCAGACCCAGGATTAACGCAGATACCTGCCTTTCCGGCATCCACGACCTGCCGCCACAATTCGAAGTCAGAGCAAATCACCGGAATGCCTGCGGACATGTACTCAAACAACTTGTTGGGCTGGGAAAAGATATGGTTGGGTGCCGGCAGGAAATTAACGATGCCGGCGAACGACTTGCCGTAGATCTCAGAGATTTCCTTGCGGCTAACCTGCCCCAGGTATGTGACACGGTGCCAATAACGATGGCTCTTGACCGCAGCCTCGATGTCGGCCCCGGCGAAGGTGCCGGCGAGGTAGAAGCGGACATCGGGATCGACGTATTCGAGCGCGTCCATCAGTGGCAAAACGCCGCGCACCATGCTAATCGCACCAACGTAGCAGAAGCCATCTTTCGTCGCCTCGACGTTGGTAGCCGGCACGAATTCCTGTAACAGTGGATAGTTGTTGATGGTCACGGTCCGGCGCGCCACCAGCTTGAAACGTTCCTCGATATGCGGAGTAGCGGTGACAACCAAGTCGAGCCGCTTGACAACGAAATCCTCCAGTACGCGGAACGTCACCGAAACGATCTTGCGCAGCGGCAGCGGAATCCACTCCTTGGTCAGGATATCGTCGGGATAGCACTCGTGTGAATCGTAAATGACTTTCGCCCCGGTCAGCTTCTTGAGCAACAGACCATAAGGCAGCAGTTCGGGATCGTGAAAATGATAGACATCAGCCTTCTGCGACCTTGCCATGCGATAGGCCTGACGCGCACGCGCCACCATGCGCCGCAGCCGGCCCCCAGTAGCATGCAGGGGAATGATCGAGACGCCGGACCCTGCCGGCGTGTCGGCCGGACACGCGACCAGCGACACGTCATATGGCCCCGCGGCGAGCGTACGGCATTCTTTGTGGAAGACACGGATGTCATTCAGCCGGTGGACGGAGCTGAAATGGCAGACCTTCTTTTGCATAATGGTGCGCTTATCCTTGGAACGCGTTGACTTGCTTCACCACGATTTCGACTTCCTCGTCGGTCATCACCGGCGAGATCGGCAGGCTGAGGACCTCGTCGTGCATTTGTTCAGTGATCGGCAGTTGCTGCCCCGCATACGCGGCATAAGCTTGCTGTCGGTGCGGCGGGATTGGATAGTGCACCAGTGTCTGCACGCCGTTCAACGCCAGATGCGCCTGCAGCGCGTCGCGCGCAGGGCAGCGCACCACAAACAGATGCCAGACGTGCTGCTCAGGAGCACCCAACTTCGGGAGCGTGACAAGAGGATTGTCGATCGCCTCGAGATACTGAGCGGCCACCGCACGGCGCCGCGCCGTTTGCGCATCGAGATGGCGCAAACGCACACCGAGTACCGCTGCCTGCACTTCATCGAGGCGGCTATTGACGCCCCGGAAGAGGTTTTTGTACTTCTCATGCGAGCCATAGTTGCGCAACGCTCGCAGCGTGCCAGCGAGTTCGTCGTCGCTGGTTGTCACGGCGCCCCCATCGCCAAGCGCACCAAGGTTCTTGCCCGGATAGAAGCTAAACCCCGCCGCATTGCCCCAACTGCCGGCACGACGCCCCTGGAGGCCCGCGCCATGAGCCTGCGCGGCATCCTCGAGCACCAGCAGGTCGCGACGCAAGGCCAGTTCCATTATCTCCGGCATGTCAGCCAGCCGGCCGTACAGGTGCACGGGCAGGATCACACGCGTGCGCGAGGTCACGGCGGCTTCGATACGGCTTGGGTCGAGGTTGAATGTCTCGTCGGAAGGCTCCACCAGCACCGGTACGAGTCGATTCTCGGTGATCGCCAGCACGCTCGCGATATAGGTGTTTCCTGGCACGATCACCTCATCACCCTCCTTGAGGCGGCCCATTTCTTTCCAGGCGCGCAGCGTCAATGTCAGCGCATCGAGACCGTTCGCCACACCTATGCAATGCGTGGCCCCACAATAAGCCGCGAATGACGCCTCGAACGCCTTCAGTTCTTCACCGAGGATGTACCAGCCCGAATCGAGCGCCCGCGTCATCGCCTGCAACAATTCCTCGCGCTGCTGCTGTGCGATGGCCTTGAGATCGAGAAATTGCACCATTTACTTTTCACCTATAACCGCGCTCAGAAACTCATCATAGTTTCTGAAATAATCTTTCTCATCGTACTTGGCCGAAGCCAGCACCAGGCATACCGCACCGGGGGAGAAACTGCCGAGTTCGCGCCACATCATCGGACAGACATACAGCGCCTTCTCGGGTCTATCGAGAACGAACGTGCGTTGCGCATGACCGTCGTCGAGCGTGACCTCGAAGCTGCCGGCTATCGGCACCATCAATTGCTGAAGTGCTCTGTGGGCATGCGCGCCACGCTCGGCTCCTTCACGAAGTTCGTAGAGATAGTAAATCCGTTCAATCGCGAACGGAACATGGTGACCGCCTTCGACGAACGAGAGACTGCCTCGCGAATCGTCGATTCTCGGCAACGAGATAGTCCTGCAGTGTTCTATCGACATCGAAATCTTATGTGGAACTCGTCAGGCCGGCGCGAACAGGCGCGGCCTCCCGATCTTCATTCTTTTGGCAACTGACGGTCGGCATACTCCGCCACAGTGCCGACAATTCTAGCAGGATTACCCACCACGACCGCCTCGTCGGGTACCGAACGTGTCACGACCGCGCCGGCACCGATCATGGCCCGGACACCAATAGTCACTCCGGGCAGGATCACCGCGCCACCGCCGATGGATGCGCCCTGCCGGATCACTGTCGGCAGGAAACTGCCAAAGTAGTGCTTGCTGCGCGGAAACATGTCGTTGGTAAAGGTGACGTTCGGCCCTATGAACACGTCGTCCTCGAGCCGCAGACCGTCCCACAACTGCACGCCGGATTTGACCGTCACACGGTCACCCACTATGACGTCGGATTCAATCAGCGTATGCGAGCAGATATTGGCCTCTCGACCAATTCTCGCGCCGGCGAGAATAACCACGTACTGCCACACGCGCGAGCCGTCGCCAATCTCGGCGCCTGCCGCAACGTCGGCGCTGTGATGAATGAAGACACTCATGATTCCTCCGCCAGCGCCAGTAAATAGGCACCATAGTCGGTCTTGTGAAGTTGGTTGCCCGCCGCACGGAGCGCATCGGAATCCAGCCAGCCGTTGCGCCAGGCGATCTCCTCTAGACAGGCGATCTTGTAGCCCTGGCGGTTTTCGACGGTCTCCACGAAATGTGCCGCCTCCAACAGGCTCGCGTGCGTCCCCGTATCGAGCCAGGCAAACCCCCGCCCAAGCACGTCCACGCTTAGGCGATTGCGCTCCAGGTACGCCTGGTTGACGCTCGTTATCTCGAGCTCCCCGCGCGGCGACGGTTTGACGCTCTTGGCGATATCGATGACCGCATTGTCATAAAAATACAGCCCGGTCACCGCGTAGTGGGATCTTGGCCGCACCGGCTTTTCCTCGAGCGAAAGTGCCCGCCCAGCCTCGTCGAACTCCACGACACCAAAGCGTTCCGGGTCCTTGACCTTGTAGCCGAACACGGTTGCACCTTCGGTGCGCGCCGCCGCCGCATGCAGGATTGGGCGGAATCCCTGTCCGTAGAAGATATTGTCGCCAAGAACCAGGCAGACACCATCGCCTCCTATGAAATCCTCGCCAATTAAAAACGCCTGCGCGAGGCCGTCGGGGCTCGGCTGTACCGCATAACTGAAACGCACGCCGAATTTCTCCCCCGTCCCTAGCACACGCTGATACTGTGGCAGGTCGAGCGGCGTGGAGATAATCAGGATGTCCCGGATACCGGCGAGCAACAGCACCGAGATCGGGTAGTAGATCATCGGCTTGTCATAGACCGGCAGCAATTGCTTGGAGACGCCAAGCGTCGCCGGGTAAAGGCGAGTACCGGAACCTCCGGCGAGGACGATGCCTTTCATATTCACCTGTCTTTGCGTTGTATGCGCACGTCGTCGGAGCCTTGGGCTATTTACCCAGCCAGCGCGACAGCACGATGTCGTGCGCAAAATGAATGAAAAGCGAGAGGAACCAGCGGTACGGCGAGACCAGATGAAAATTCTTCGACAGAATAAGTGCTTTCTGACGGAAGATCTCTGCGCGGGCGCGCGTTCGCATCGTATTGCCAGGATGCGCGCGGTAATGGAACAGCGCGTCCCGGACCACCACGAATTCGGTTTCCGCCGAACAACGGATCACGAAGTCCCAGTCCTCCTCGCGCAGGTTCTCATCGAATCCGCCAAGCTTGTCATAAAGACGTCGCGAGAACAGCATGGAGCCGGCGGGCACACCCTGCCGTAGGAATACCCGTCCGGTCACCTTCCCGGACGGCGGTCGGGCCGGAAACACCGGCCCGGTCTGCCCATGATCGCTAAACTCACGCGCCTGGGTGTAACAGAATTCCGCACCTGGGCGGATGGCGAGCGCCTCCATCTGCCTGGCCAGCTTGGTCACGTCCCAGTAATCGTCCGAAGCCAGTAGTGCAATGTACTGGCCGGTGGAAAATTCCTGGATAGCGCGGTTCAAAGTCTTGCATACCCCGCGATTGGTTTGCGAGACAAAGCGGAAACCGTGTCTCGCCGACAGCGCCTCCAAAATGCGTACCGACTCGTCGCGCGAGCCGTCATCGATGACGACCAACTCGACATTCAGATAGGTTTGCTTCAATACGCTGTCGATCGCCTTGTCGACATAGGCGGCGTGGTTGTAGCACGGGACGATAACGGAGATGAGCGGATGGTCCATGGCTTCCGAGACTGCCTGACGGCCTGATCGTAATTCTGTGAAAAGAGAGATCGTCATGCTCATGCCAGCACTTTTTCTCTCGCGGAAACCTTCCCGCCCCGCCAGGACAACAGCAGGGATGCCGCCACCATCAGAATGCCGCCCCCGGTCTGCATGACCGTCGGCAAGGGCGCGTTCATCAACTGGATCAGCAGTGGACAGAGCAGGATCAAATAGCGGGAGCGGCGGAACACCGCCCTCAGTCCCACGAAGAATGTCAGCAATGGTAGCAACGCGGGCCAGCCCAAGTTGACGTAGCCATCCGCAAGAAAATTCACGTTGGCGCCATCGCCCCGCAGATAGTAGATGTCGCCGATGATCTGGGACGGCGCGCCGTCGTAAGGATAGCTGACGAAGGCGGACAGGAAACTGTAGCCGTACCACAACTGCTGGCCGGCGAAATGCCACGCGTAGCGGTAAGCGATATCGATCGGGAGAATCACGAAGCGATTGACGATGAACCCGAGCCACAGCGAGTCCAGCAACACCGCCGTGAAGAACAGCGCGATGAACGCGAACAGTATCTGCGCGACTGCGTGCCGGCCGCCGCGCAACCACTGGAAGGCCAACAGCAAAAGCAACAGGAACAAATATACCTTGTCGCCAGCGGACAGGAAGAACACCGCCACATAACCGAGCGCAAATAACGCGAGCAGCCGCGAGCGCGCCACGAAGATCAGGAACACTGCAAACACGTACACCGACCACCCATACGGATAGGTCCAGCCATTGCTCAGCCACGCCACGAATTCGCGCCGCCGCTCGTACACCGACGTGAAACTGAAATCGAGGCCAATCGAGTAACTGTGCAACAGGTTCAACAGGAGTAGTGCCAACAGCACGGCGTAGAGTTTCGTCAAAGGCGCCTCGAAACGCGAAGTTGGCATTGCCTCGGATGGGGCCCCGCGCCATGGCGCGACGAAAAACAGGCATAGACAGAGAAGCGCCCAGAATGTGGCGCAGAAAATCAGGAAGTCCGTGCTGCCCTCGACCACCCAATACACGGAAGTGGCCGGTAGAAAGGTGGCGATCAGCAGAAACAGGATGGCGTAGTCGACTTCGTCGTTGCTTACCGACAAGTAAGGCAACGCGCAGACGAAGACCACCAACGCGGCGCCCCAGGACAGCAAATACTGGCTGGATCCCCATGCGCCCCGCACTTCCAGGCCATAGATGCCATAGACGGAAGAGACGTGATACGCAAAATAGTCGAGCACCACCTTGACCAACATAAGCAGGACAAGGGTCAGTAGCGGCCTGGAGAGTTGTGTCGTCTGCACCATGCTTGGGCCGAAATCAGCGTTGGAATCCCGTGATCGCCTCGACAATCCGCTCGGCGGCATTCCCGTCGCCGTAGGGCATCGCATCTAGGCGCCCCGGCAAGGGGATCGCGGAGAAGGTATCCACGAAGCCGACGGAACCAGGGGCGGCGAGGCGGTTCCAGCCAAGATCGATCAGTTCGGCCCATTCCGTTTCGTCCCGCAAAGTGATGCATGGCACCTGATGGAAGTAGGCTTCCTTCTGGACGCCGCCCGAATCGGTAGCGACGAGGCTGGCATGTCGCTCGAGCATGACCATGTCGAGGTAGCCTACTGGGTCCACGATCCGAACATTCGCTGGCACGGACAGTCCCTGCGCCGCAATGCGCTGGCGCGTGCGGGGGTGCAAGGGCAGTACCACCGGCTGGCAGGCACGGCCAAACGCCGCGAGAATGCTGCCCAGACGCTCGCGGTCGTCAGTGTTCTCCTGCCGATGCACAGTGGCAAGGATGTACGCCCCCGGCGTCAGCGACAGCGTACGTAGGATGCCGCTATCGCGCTCCGCCTTGGCCGAGAACATCAGCGCGGCGTCGTACATCACATCGCCCACATTGACCACGTGTTCGCCATGAACGCCTTCCGCTTCGAGGTTGCGAATCGCAGTCGTGGTGGGTGCGAGCAGCAGAGTGCTGACATGGTCGGTCAGCTTCCGATTGATCTCCTCCGGCATGCGTTTGTTGAACGAGCGTAGCCCCGCTTCCACATGCACCACCGGAATATGTAGCTTCGAGGCGGCCACCGCGCCAGCGAGTGTAGAATCGGTATCGCCGTAGACCAGCGTCCAATCGGGCCGCTCCTCCTGGATGACGCGCTCGATAGCTTCGATCATGCGGCCGGTGTTCTGCCCATGTGTGCCGCCGCCAATGCCGAGGTGATAGTTGGGACGCGGAATCTCGAGTTCATCGAAGAACACGTCTGACATGTTGGCATCGAAATGCTGTCCCGTATGGACGATTACCTCCGCAATCGACTTGCGCCGAAGGAACGCCCGCGATGCCGCCGCCGCCTTGATGAACTGGGGACGGGCACCAATGATCGTCAGAATTTTCACGCAGAACCTCTCAGTACTCAATCGTTATCCATAGACGCGGCGCCACCATCCTTGGGCGCCAGCGCATTCCGGCTTGCCGTCATGTGCATGTCGCATGCCATCGCACGAAATTAACCCAACGCCACACCTGCCAGCTGAAGCGCATCTTGCCGGCCATCACGGCATCGAAGCTGGCCAGCAGTGCGTCGCGCCGCATGAACGGCACCGCATCGGCGTCCTGCAGCCAGGTCCGGAACTGCGAGGCATGGCTCATGAGCCAGTCCCGTTCTGGCGTGGCAAAACCAATCTTGTCCTTGCGGTCGAGCACCGCATCCGGAACGATGCCGCGCATGGCGGCGCGGAACACGCTCTTAGTCTCGCCCTCGCGTGAAATCAGGTATTCCTCCGGCAGGGACAACAGCAGGTTCGCCATCGGGACCGTCAGGAACGGCACGCGGCTTTCCACCGAGAACTGCATGGCGTTGCGGTCCGCATGGCGCAGCAACGCGGGAAGGCCGCGCAACTGTAGCGACTTGCCGAGTTGCTCCATCACCCGGCGCCCACGCGAGTCCGCGCTCAGTGGCGGCCGCGCCTCGGTCAGCGTCACACCGGCGTCCGCCAGCTTGTTGGTATCCAGCCAGGGCGGCGCGAAATCACGACCCAGCATCTTCCGCGCAGAGCGGTAAAGGTCATCCGGCAGCACAATGCGACCAAGCTCCATCCCTGCGAGGCGATAGCTGCGGCCTGGCCAGCGGCTCCAGCGCATCGCAAAGTCGTGCGCGGCGAGCGCGCCACCGTTACCGAGCAGGCTGAGCAGCCGATACCCTGGATAGCCGCTATAGCCGGCCAGCAGCTCGTCCGCACCTTGCCCGTCGAGCGTCACTGTGACGTCGTTCTCGCGCGCCAACTGGAACACGCGATACTGCGCGTAGATGCTGGTACTAGCGAAAGGCTCGCCCTGCGCGCGAATCATCTGGTCCAGATCACGAATCAGGTCGGCTCCGTCCGCGCTGACCTTGTGCGGCCGCGCACCCACGTGGCGGTTGATGCTGTCCGCCCAATGCTCCTCCGAAAGATCGCCGCCTTCAGCGATGTAGCTGAACGTATGGATTGGCGCATCCGGCTCGACATGCCGCATGGCGCAAACCACTGCCGAGGAATCGATGCCGCCGGACAGCGCGGCCCCAAGGGCCACATCACTGCGCAGATGAAGGCGCACGTTCTGCAGGAACTGCTCCCGCACCGCCTGCGCGGCGTCCGCGAACGACAGCCTGGCACGCTCGCGGGTATCGGGCCGCCACCAGCAGCGCGGCGTGGCGGTCCCAAACGTAGCCAGATCCACCTCCAAGAGGTGCCCCGGCATCAGATGGCGCACGCCTTCGACGAAGGACCGATCTGCGCTGTCGTAGTCGCCATGGACCAGGTAGTCGTAGCTGCGCTGCCAGTCAAGCTGGTTGCGCGAGCCACGCAGCGCCAGCAGGGCGGGATGCTCCGACGCGAATATCAGATGGCCGCCCTGCTGCTCATAGAACAGCGGCTTGATGCCAAAGGCATCGCGAACGCAGGTCAACCTCTGCAGGTGCCTGTCATGTACCACGAACGCGAACATCCCGTCCAGGCGCGGCAGGCAATCGGCCTGCCATTGCGTCCATGCCGCCTGCAGCACCTCGGTGTCGGACGCGGTGCGGAAGACGTGACCAAGCGCGCGCAACTCCTCGCGTAGTTCGCGATAGTTGTATATCTCGCCATTGAAGATCATCGCATAACGCTCGTCGGCGCTGATCATCGGCTGGTGGCCGCCCGCCGTCAGATCGATCACTGAAAGGCGCGTGTGCCCGAGCACCACGGCGCCATGCGCGGTATGCCGCAGGTCGTAGCCACGGTCGTTGGGCCCACGATGATGCAAGGCGGCCAGCGCGGATTCGAGCCGCGCTTCCAGTTGCTTGTCCGAAAGCTTCCAGAAACCTCCCACAATGCCACACATAAATGTCTCGACGAATCAGTACGATGCAGAGCGAAGCCGGACCGCATGCCGGCGTGTATGCAACAGGATGACCAGAATACCGCCCGTGTAGCCGGCAAGGCTTACCATGGAGAAACCGATGATTGCCACGAGCGAACTATTGACGTGATATCCGTACCAGATGACTGCGGCCTTAGCGCACAGCAGGAACAGATTGATGCACAGGTTGAGCTGCTGGCCTTCCGTGGCCATCAGCAGGATCGACACCGGCGAATACAAGAACTGCGCCGCGAGCCCGACCATCATCCAGCTGGCGTAAACACCGGCCTCACGCCAGCTCTGTCCAAAGACGATGGCGAACAGATCGCCGCCGAACCAGAAGACCACAAGAGTGGGCAATGCCACAACCGCAATCAGCGCGCACACCACCTTGAGCGCGAACCGGTCCAGAGAGGCGCTGCGCGCGCTGTCTTGGCTCGCGCCGAGCAGCACCTGTCCCACTGCCTGCCCCAGCAGCGCCATGGGCATCATCAACACCCTCTCCGCAAGCATATAGAAGCCTGCCACCACCGGGCTGAATAGCGCGGCCAGCAACATGTTGGGCATCTGCGTGCCGACGATGTCGACCAGCGCTGCCGGCGCGTCATACTTGGGGAATCGGTGATAGCGCCGCGACAGAGCACGCAGCCGCAAGGGCGCACCAAAGGCCCGCTTGGCCGCTACGGTGAGCCGGAGGCCACGTGCCAGGCGGGCCGTACCAACGGTCAGCCCGACCAGTTGCCCAAGAATCAGGCCGATGGCCCCGGCGCCGGCAAATCCCACCAGCAGTTGCGTCGCCACGTTGGCGCAGCCCTGTACCAGCCTGGTTCTCGCGATGGCCAGGTACGCGTTATGTCGCACCGCCCAATAATTAAGTGCCTTGTATGTGCCGGTGCATAGGATCACCAGTGGCAGCATCCACAGATAGTCGGCCAGCGCAGGCGTCCCGCTCAATCGCGCGATGTCGTGCCGGAATACCGCAACGACAGCGAGAGAGAACAACGAGGTGGCGACATTGATGGCCAGCACAAGAATCAGAAGCATGCGCGCCGCGCCATCACCTTGCGGCAATGGTATGGCGAACTCGTAGCGGAGGCTCGAAACCACCAGGACGACCGACATCGCGGCAGTGAATACCGCGAACAAGCCAAAGTCCGCCGGGTGGTACAGCCGCGTCAGTAATGGCGTTGCCGCTACGAGTACCAGTTGGCCGGCAGCCGTTCCCGCCACCAGGGCGAACACCGATCGCAGAAAGCGGTTCTGCGGCACAAAACGTCGCATGAGTCTATCGGATCGGCTGGATGCGTCAGGCCCGCTGGGCCAGCGCCTCGACGATGCGCCGCAGTTGTTCATCAGCCAGATCGGCGCTCATGGGCAGGCTCATGACGCGCCGCGCCAAGCTGGACGACACCGGTGTGGGTCCGCCCTTGCACAAATCGCGGTATGCAGGCTGATCGTTGAGCGGCACGGGATAATGCACGGCTGTCGGAACGCCCGCGGCCTTCAAGCGCGCTTGTGCGTCCTCGCGGTCTTCCACCACTACCGTGTATTGCGCATAGACACTAGTGCGGTCGTCACGCAGGCGCACACGCGCCACGTTGGCCGCATCGACCAGCGCGTTGTACCGCGCGCCGATCTCAAGGCGCTGCGCGACTTCCCATTCGAAGCGCTCAAGTTTGGCCAGCACAATTGCGCATTGCAGCGTGTCCATCCGGCCGCCGACGCCAATGCGCGTATGCACGTAGCGCTTACTTTGTCCATGTACGCGAATCTCGCGCATGGCTTGCGCCAGCGCTGCATCGCTTGTGAAAATCGCACCGCCATCGCCGTAGCATCCGAGCGGCTTGCTGGGGAAGAAGCTGGTGCATCCGATCGTGGACAGGTTGCAGCTCTTACGGCCCTTGTATTCGGCCCCAAAGCTCTGCGCGGCGTCCTCGATAACGGGGATGTTGCCATGGCGCGCGGCCACTGCATTGATCTCGTCCATGTCAGCCGGCTGTCCATACAAGCTGACTGGCATGATGGCGCGTGTGCGCGGCGTGATCGCGGCCTCGATGCGCGTAGCATCAATATTGCCGGTGTCTGGCTCCACATCGACAAACACCGGCACCGCACCAAGCAGCACGATGACCTCAGCCGTCGCGACAAACGTGAAAGGCGTGGTGATGATCTCGTCGCCGGCACCTATACCAAGCGCCATCAGGCTAATCAGCAGTGCCTCCGTTCCGCTTGAGACAGTGACGCAATGCGCGGCACCGGTATAGGCCTCGAGCCGCTCCTCGAGTTCGCGTACCTCGGGCCCCATGATGTACTGACCATGTTCGAGCACACGATCGATGCGCGCCTGAATGTGGTGGCGCAAGGCCTGATATTGCGTCTTCAGGTCAATGAAAGGAATCGAGGATTCAGGCATCGTTCAGGACGGTCAATTAGGGTGACAGGAAAGGTTAGCCGCCTTCGTGCGGCGGACTGCGGCGGAGATTCAGCGTGATGCCGGCCCGTGTTCCAGCGCGCGCTGTCGGTTCATGTCTCCGAGGCGTTCGACTTCGCGCTGCAAGGCTTCGATTTCGGCGCGCAGTCGCTCGTACTCGTCCATCTTCCGCTTGAGGAAGCGCGCAGTGAGATCGGCCTTGCGCGCGATGCCGATGGGTGTCAGCAGGTATGCATAGGCAAGCTTGTTCTCGGCATTCCTGAAATTCTGCATCTTGATCAGTCCGCGCCCCAACAGCGCCTTGAGACAGTAGTTGGTCTTTCCCAGGCTGACCCCAAGAATCCCAGCCATCTCGCGCTGATTCATACGTGGATTGTCTGCCAGCAGCCGCAGCACTCGAAAATCGGTTTCTTCTTCTTGCATGATCAAGCCGGCATGCGAGCCAGCACGCGCTGGCACAACGTGCCGGCGCCGTCGGGGCGAGTCTGTTCAACGAATGAACGCACTATAACACGCCGTTCGCACCCAGCGAAGCAAATCGCGGCTCATGCCACGCGACGGCACGCCTCAGCGCTGATTTCATACTGGGCGCCACAGTCCGCACAGGCCTGAGGGCCCTTGGTTTCGGCAAGACGCTCGCCGCACTGGCACATCCAGGCCAGCCGCCGTGCTGGCGTACCAACCATCAGCGCATACGCCGGCACGTCGCGCGTCACCACCGCGCCGGCTCCGACAAATGCATACTCGCC
Organism: Cupriavidus sp. 01L43; assembly: GCF_056399925.1. Taxonomy (NCBI): domain Bacteria; kingdom Pseudomonadati; phylum Pseudomonadota; class Betaproteobacteria; order Burkholderiales; family Burkholderiaceae; genus Cupriavidus; species Cupriavidus sp. 01L43. The sequence goes on along the minus strand of NZ_JBFTSH010000001.1, from coordinate 106,729 downwards.
CACCTCGTGGCCGCATACGATAGTGGCGTTGGCACCGATGGAAGCACCGCGCCGCACCACCGTGCGACGGTACTCGTTCTTCCTCGACACATGGCTGCGAGGATTGTTGACGTTGGTGAAGACCATGCTTGGGCCGCAGAACACATCGTCCTCGAGCGTCACCGCGTCGTAGATCGATACGTTGTTCTGCACCTTGACGTTGCTGCCGATGGTGACATCGTTTCCGATATATACGTTCTGCCCGAACGAGCAGCGTTCACCGATGATGGCGCCTGCGCTGACATGCACCCAATGCCAAATGCGCGTGCCGTCGCCGACCTGCGCGCCATCGTCGACGATCGCAGTGGGGTGTGCCTGGTAGCTGGTCATGATCAGAGTTCCAGCGGGAGGTTGACGCGGCGACCCTCACGCGACGAACGATAGGCCGCGATCAGCAACTCGAGCGAACGCAGGCCCTCGCGGCCATCGGTCTCTGGCTCCGCCTCACCGCACAGCACGCGAATCACATTGTCATAGTAGGCGGGATGACCTAGGCCATACACTGAAGTCGTCTGATAGCTGGCGTCCTGGATCTTGGCATCCATGCCATGTGGCTCGGCGAAATCCCACAACTGGATTTCGTTGACCGCGACGCCGCCGACCCGGACGGTCCCCTTCTCGCCTAGGATCGTGATGGAGCCTTCGAGGTTCTTCGGGTATGTCAGCATCGACACCGCCATCGAACCAAGCGCGCCGGAACGCCAGCGCAAGTTCAGTACCGCTGAATCTTCCACCTCGATGTCACGCGCAAGCGTGGCCGTGTACGCATGAACGCTCTCCACCGGGCCGATCAGCCAGTCGAGCAGATCAACATAGTGACTGGCCTGGTTCATGAGCGCGCCACCGTCCAACTCCCAAGTGCCACGCCACTTCGCCTGATCGTAGTAGCTCTGTGGGCGCGTCCAGAACACGTTGAGATGCACCTGATAGACACGCCCGAAGCGGCGCGCCTCCATTGCCGACTTCAGCAACTGAAGCGTGGCGTTGCGCCGATTCTGCTTGACCACGAATAGACGGACGCCGGCGCGGTCACACGCATCCACCATGCGCACACCATCGGCCCAACGCGTCGCCATCGGCTTCTCGGTGACCACGTGCAAGCCCGCGCGTGCCACGCCCTCGGTCTGCACCGGGTGCAGACCGCTAGGGGTCGTGAGCACCACCACATCCGCATTGGTCGCGGCCAACATGGCGTCGAGTGATGTGTGCGGCCGCGCGCCGGTGCGTGCCACGGCCGCCGCAAGCGCGGCCGGATCCGTGTCGACGATGTCCACTACCTCTGCACGATCGGCATGTTGCTCGAGCGCGCCAAAATGGTTCGCGGCGATACGACCGCAACCAACCAGGGCAAAACGTACTTTCCGGCCGCTGACCGGCGATTTCGTGGAATTCATGACGGATCTCATGCGCGAACGACGTTGGAAAGCGCCGACAAATACTTGCCGCGGCTGTCGACCACTAGTTGTGCATGCGCCTGAATCGCCACGTAGTCGAAACGATCGTGGTCCGTGGCCAGCACGATACAGTCGAAACTTGCCAACGATTCCGCCGTCAGCGGCACGCTGGACAAGTCGAAATGATGCTCACGCATTTTGGGGAACTGCGGCACATGCGGGTCGGAATAGGCAACTTCTGCACCGAGCGCGCGCAGGCGCTCCATGATATGCACCGCTGGCGATTCACGCATGTCGTCCACGTTCTTCTTGTAGGCGATGCCCAGCACCAGCACCTTGCTGCCGTTGATCGAACGTTTGCGCTCGTTAAGCGCGTGCGCCACCTTGCCAACGACCCAGTCAGGCATGGCGCTGTTGACCTCGCCGGCCAGTTCGATGAAGCGCGTGTGGAGGCCGTACTCGCGCGCCTTCCAGGTCAGGTAGAAGGGATCGATCGGAATGCAGTGGCCACCCAGGCCCGGACCGGGATGATATGCCACAAAGCCGAACGGCTTGGTCGCAGCGGCGCGAATGACTTCGTGGATATCGATACCCATCTTGTCAGCAACGATCTTCATCTCGTTGACCAGACCGATATTCACCGCGCGGTGAATGTTCTCCAGCAGCTTGGTCATCTCGGCCGCACGCGTGCTGGACACTGGCACCACCCGATCGATCACGCCACCGTACAGCGCCATGCCGACTTCCTGGCAGTGTTCAGTGATGCCGCCGCAGACTTTTGGAATCGTGCGCGTTGTGAAATCCGGATTACCCGGGTCTTCCCGTTCGGGCGAATAGATCAGGAAGATATCTTCGCCAACCCGCAAACCGCCGGACTCCACGCGAGGCTGCAGTTCCTCGTCGGTCGTGCCCGGATAAGTTGTGCTCTCCAGCGATACCACCTGCCCCTTGCGCAGATAGGGGACCAGGGAATCCATCGTGTCCAGCACGAAGCTCAGATCCGGCTCCCGGTACTTGTTCAGCGGCGTCGGCACGCAGATGATCAGCGCATCCGCCTCTCCCGCCCGCGAAAAATCCGTAGTGGCCTCGAAACCTGAGGCGCGTGCTTCAACGATTGCACTCGGTGGAATATGCTCAATGTACGATTCGCCGCGCATGAGCGCATCGACCTTGCCCTGATCGATATCGAAGCCCAGAACGCGTAGACCGAATTCGTTGTAACGCAGCATCAATGGAAGGCCGACATAGCCCAACCCGACGATACCGATAACCGCATCCTTGGCGGCCAGCTTTTTCAGAAGCGCTTGTTTCATACCAGGTTTCACGTTAACCAACTCATTCATGTATGCATCCTGCCGCGGCGGTGTACCAAATATCGCTTGCGCATGTACGCGGTACCGAGCAGCATGGCCGCCGCAAACAGCCACGCGCCGATCAATGACAGCAATGCCAGACCGAGTCGCGGTGGACCCGACCTCGCATCAGGGACTATCGCCTGCTCGAAGGGAATGTCCATCAGCGCCTGATCGTGAAGGCGCACCACGTCACGGCCGACGATCTCCACCAACGCCTGCCAATAGACGTGGCGCTGCAGCGCATCGACGGCCTGCAGCATTTCCGAGGACATGGCCTTGGACGTGGCATGCTGATCGCGCGCTAGCGTTGCCAGTTGCGACTGAAGACGCACAACCTCTTGATTCAGCAATGAAAAGCCGGCCCGGCCGGCCTCGTCGAGCGTGGTACGTTGCGACAACGCGGCCGTTTCAGCCTGATTCCGCGCCACCCCCTCCAGCGCGTAGCGATCAAGAGCTGGCAGCGTATCGACCAGCCCGGCCGCGGCGGGCTGCGACAAAGCTTTTTGCCACCGCTGCTCCTGCTCACGCGCCTGATCGAGGAGAAACTTCCGATCCGCCAGGAGGCGTGCCATGTCGGAGAGCTTGCGCCGCAAGATTGCGCTCTGCGCTTCCATCGCGATATCGTTGGCCAGACTGGCTGCAAATTTCGGATCGCCATCGGTCACGGCCACGGTCAGCAAACCTTCTCGCGACTTGCGCACCTTTACGACTGATTCCCAGCGCTGCTTCAACAACTGCATTGTCGGGGTCTCATAACGCGATTGCAGGGAAAACTTGCGATTCATGGCCTCCCGCATCTCGTCGCCCTGGGTAACCCAGGTCAGCATGTCGACATGCTTGGGTGCCGCGAAGGTTGCAACTGCCGTGAAACGATCCGGCGCGGCAAGCGATGCCAGATAGACCACTACGCCAACGACCATCGCGAAAATACCCATGAGCGCCAGGCGCGGGCGCAGCAACATCCAAAACTCACCAAGGGCATCCTCGAATTCTTCTCTCGTCATGTCTTGTCCGGTAAGCCGTCGTGACCGCGACCAGGCAGGCGCACGCAGCGTTCGTGGAAATATCAGCACAGCAGACGCAAATGCGCCGGCTGTGCGGTCAGGTAGAGGTGATCCTTGATCTCGAAGTCGGGGCGAAAGCCCGAGACACATTCGAGCAGGACGTCTTGCATGACCTTGCAATCGTTGGCGACACAGGCATTGACCAGTGTGTTCAGCTTCTCATCAAGCTCCGCACGCGACAGGAATGACTCCTTGGCCTTCATGATGCGGGGGTGGTTGGTACCCACAACCGTATCGCCAATCAACAGCTCCTCATATAATTTTTCTCCTGGCCTGAGTCCGCTGAATTCAATCGCGATATCTCCGTCGGGATTCGCCTCGTCCCGCACCTGAAATCCGCTCAAGTGAATCATGCGGCGCGCTAGATCGACTATCTTGACCGGCTGTCCCATGTCGAGCACGAAGACCTCGCCGCTTCCTCCCATCGTGCCGGCCTGGATCACCAGTTGAGCCGCCTCGGGAATGGTCATGAAGTACCGGATTATATCCGGGTGCGTCACCGTCACCGGACCGCCCTGGACAATCTGTTTTTTGAATAGCGGCACGACGGACCCGCTCGAGCCCAGCACGTTGCCGAAACGCACAATGCTGAAGCGCGTGCGCACGCTGGGATCCTGCGCGAACGCCTGCAGGCACAATTCTGCCATGCGCTTGCTCGCTCCCATGACGTTGGTGGGACGCACGGCCTTGTCCGTGGAAATCAGCACGAACGTCTCCACATTCGCACGGATCGCGGCATCCGCCGTCACCCTTGTGCCGAGCGTATTGTTCAGCACACCCTCGGTCATGTTGAATTCGACGATCGGCACATGCTTGTAGGCAGCGGCATGGTATATCGTTTGCACCGCGTAGCGCGACATAATGCCGTACGCTCGCTCACCGTTCTGCACCGAGCCCAACACAGGTATCAATTCGACACCCAGTCCCTTGACCCCAATCGTCTCCAGCAGTTCGTATTCGATCGAATAGAGCGCGAATTCGGATTGCTCGTACAAGATAAGCCGCGCCGGCCGGCACTTGATGATCTGGCGGCACAGTTCGGATCCGATCGATCCCCCGGCGCCTGTCACCATGACGTTCTTGCCGGCGATATCCTTCATCAGCAATTCAGTATTCGGCGCCACCACCTCGCGGCCCAATAACTCGTCGATCTCCACTTCGCGCACGTCATACAGATGCGCCTCGCCGGAAATCAGTTCGGCCATTCCCGGCACGGCGCGCACCTGCACAGCCAGAGGCTCCAGCGCATTGACAATCTCCAAGCGGCGTCCCCGCGACGCCGATGGGATCGCCAGAAGTACCTGCTCGATGGCCATGCGACGAATCAACGTCGGCAGATCGTCTGGTCCATAGACTTTGAGGCCACCGATGTTCAGGCCGCGCTTGGTACGATCATCGTCGATGAACGCCACCGGCGCACATTCGGGCCCGGCGCGCAGCGCCATGGCGAGTTGCCGTCCCGCCTCCCCAGCGCCGTAGATCGCCACCTTTTTCCCGTGCCGGGCGAATTGCGGCAGCATACGGAACGCCGCGCGCGCAAAAAAGCGGCTGCATACGATGTACACGATGGCAAGCAGCCAATAAATCGCCAGCGCTCCGCGCGGTACGTACGAAAGACCGAAGAAGAAAATCAGCGAGCCGAAGATCACAATGGAGATGGTGACCGCCGCAATAATCGTGAGCATGGCCCGGTCTTCCATGTAGCGCACCACGGACCGGTACAGCCCCATCTTGATGAACACAGGGATCGCAACCAACGAGGCAACGAAATARATGCCGATTGGATACTGGGTCTGCAACGACCAGTGATCGGTCCGGAGGCCCACCGCCGACCACAGCGATAACGGCAACAGGATGAAGTCAAGAAGCATCATCAGCAGGATCTTCTTCTGACGAGACATCTCAAATATCTTCTTCAGCAGCATATTGTGGGGGCCTAGTACGGTATTCCAATGATCAAGTCCGGCGCCGACCGGTGCAGGCTTGCCTTCTACGAATAGAGTTCTGCATCACGAAACGATCCGGCCATACGATCGCGCTCCGACAGGATGGCACGTTCGGTGATCGGCCAAGCGATATCGAGATCGGGATCATTCCATGCAATGGTTTTCTCGTCTTTGGGATACCAGTATTCCGTTGTTTTATAGATGACGTTGGTCCGCGCCGACAGTGCCAGATAGCCATGCGCGAATCCGGGCGGTATCCACAGTTGCTGACGGCTTTCCGCGTCGAGCGTCATGCCCGCCCACCGGCCACAGTTCGGCGAACTGCGCCGCAAATCGACAACGACGTCGTAGATCGACCCGGATACCACACGTACTAGCTTGCCTTGCGGTCGTGTCAACTGATAGTGGAGCCCACGCAGGACACCCTTGTCCGACAAGACCTGATTGTCCTGCACGAACGTGGTGCGAACTCCCGTGACCGCCGCAAAATCCTCAACGTTGAAGCTCTCGAAAAACTCGCCCCGCGAATCAATCGCCACGGCAGGCGTGAGGGCCATAACACCAGGCATGTCGGTAACAGAAACCTGCAGCCTCATGGTGTACCTCCGCGCGCGCCATGTGTGACGAACTCAACCGACATGGACCTTCTCTTGCCGCACCGACGGCGACTGGGAAACCAGTTCCGCGACCAGCGCTTCGATACCAACCGTCCATTCTGGCAGGGCAATGCCGAACGTCTCGCGCAGCCGTGTGGTGTCCAGCCGGGCATTCGCCGGACGTGGCGCCGCGCCGCCGAACTCCTCGCTGGAAATCGCCCGGACTTCCTCCGGGGCAACCCGCAATGCCATGCCTCGTGCGCGGGCGAATTCGAGCACGCGCACGGCATAGGCATGCCACGTGGTTTCGCCCGCGGCTGCGAGATGGTAGATCCCGCTCGGGAATGCCTGCCGGTCGCCACGCAGCCAGTGCTGCGTCACGATCCGCGCCGTCGCATCGGCAACCTGCGCAGCTGTGGTCGGCGCGCCATGCTGGTCCGCCACCACGTGCATGGAACTCTGAGTACTGGCCTGGCGGAGCATCGCTTTCACGAAATTCCCGCCGTGTGCGCCAGCCACCCAGCTCGTACGCAACACCAGCCAGGCGCCTCCCGCCGCACAGACCAGCGCTTCGCCGGCCGCTTTGCTTTTGCCGTACACTGACCTGGGATGCACGGGATCCGACTCGACGTAAGGCCGCGCCAGGGCACTATCGAACACGTGGTCCGTGGAGTAGTGCACGAACAAACCGCCAAGCGCGCGTGTCTCCTCGGCCAGCACGCCCACCGCCGTCGCATTGACCAGGAACGCCTGGGCCGAATCGTGCTCGGCCGCATCGACCGCTGTATATGCGGCGGCATTGACGACCACGTCGGGCTGGTATTCGCGGAGGATCCGACGAACGTCATTGACATTGCCCAGGTCGCACACGGCTCGATCGAGCACTACCAACGAGCCGGCGGATGCCAGGCTGCGGGCCAGTTCGAAGCCCACTTGGCCGTTACCTCCAGTGACAAGCAAAGTGGGCGTCACGCCCCAACTACGCTGCATATTGCGTAGCCACCCACGTCCTGTAGTCGCCGGACATGACATCGGCCACCCAGTCCTGATTGTCGAGATACCAGCGCACCGTCTTGCGAAGACCCGATTCAAACGTTTCGGCGGGCTTCCAGCCGAGTTCGCGCTCGATCTTCCGGGCGTCGATCGCATAGCGGCGGTCATGGCCGGGCCGATCCTTCACGAAGGAAATCAGCTCCCGATACGATCCCTGTGCACGCGGAACGGCCTCGTCCATCAGATCGCACAGCGTATGGACAACCTCAAGGTTTGTCTTCTCGTTCCAGCCGCCCACGTTGTACGTCTCGCCAACACGGCCTCGCGCCAATACCTCCCGAATGGCAGCACAGTGATCACTCACATACAGCCAATCGCGAACATTCTGGCCGTCGCCATAGACCGGTAGCGGCTTGTTCCCCAGCGCGTTGGCGATCATCAACGGAATCAGCTTTTCCGGAAAATGATAGGGACCATAATTGTTCGAGCAATTCGTGGTCAGTATCGGTAGGCCATACGTATGATGATAGGCACGCACCAGATGATCCGACGCCGCCTTGGAGGCGGAGTACGGGCTGTTGGGTGCGTAGGCCGTGGTTTCGGAAAATGGCGCATCGTCTGCATTCAATGAACCGAAAACCTCGTCGGTCGAGATATGCAAAAAGCGGAAAACAGATTTGGCCTGATCCTCGAGCGAGCTCCAATAAGCACGCACTGCTTCAAGCAGCGTGAACGTACCGACGATATTGGTCTGGATGAATTCGCCGGGCCCGTGAATTGAACGGTCCACATGGCTTTCCGCCGCAAAATGCACAACAGCGCGCGGACGGTGCCTGACGAGCAGTTCATCCATCGACGCACGATCACAAATGTCCGCCTGAACGAAGACGTGCCGGGCATTGCCGTCGAGTTGTGCCAGTGTCTTGCGATTGCCGGCATACGTCAGCTTATCGACGTTGACAATGCCCTCCGTCTGATTGCCGCGAAGCCAATCAAGTACGAAATTCGAGCCGATAAAACCGGCCCCACCGGTAACCAAGATGCACGATGACACCAGACCCCCTTGTCTCTTCTCATGTGTGTGATGATTTACCGCCGTTCGACGCCAAAAGGAGGCAAATGACGATTTACCCAATGTGTCATCAAGACGCCGTATTCTATCCGACGCACAGGTGACTCTCGTCTCCAGCCTCAATCTTTTTGTAGCCTGTTGTAACGATTTCCTGTATCCCGCACCCCACTTTCTGGGGGAAGTGTGCCCGATCACTTGCCTTCGTTGAATGCCGCCAATCATGACTGAGATACCCGTTGCGTCGCTGGCGCCCTATGCCATTGGCGATATCCAGGGCTGCCTGCCCGCACTGAACCTGTTGCGGTCAAAACTGCCTGCTGACGTTCAGTTACGTTTTGTCGGAGATCTGGTCAACCGGGGCCCCGCTTCGCTCAACACGCTTCGTTTGGTCAAGGACTTAGCGGGCAGCGCCCGAACCGTTCTTGGCAATCACGACATTCATCTGCTGGCGGTAGCCGCTGGTGTGCGTAAGCCGTCCAAGTCAGACACCTTGGACGATATCCTGCAATCACTTCAATGTGATGATTTACTCACATGGCTACGGCATCAGCCACTCGCCATTCGTGAAGACGACTTTCTCATCGTGCATGCGGGAGTCTTGCCACAGTGGTCCGCCGACCAGGTATCCGACCTCGCGGGGGAAGTGGAGGAACAACTCCAGGGTCCAAACTGGCAAGGTTTCCTCGCCGATGTCTTTGGCAATGCGGCCGACCGCTGGCACGACGGCCTGCGCGGCATCGATCGCCATCGCGTCATCGTCAATGCGCTCACCCGCCTCCGCTTCTGTTCGGCGGAAGGTGTCATGGATCTGAAAACCAAGGAGGGTCCCGGCAGCGCCTCGGCGGACCTCATGCCGTGGTTTGACGTACCCAGCCGTCTTACCGCAAACGTTACGGTCGTCTGTGGCCACTGGTCCACGCTCGGGCTTGTCATGCGCCCCAATTTGATGGCCCTCGACACAGGCTGCGTCTGGGGCGGCCAATTGACCGCTGCACGGCTCGCCGCCGATCCAACCGAGCGCACTTTGATCCAGGTCGAATGCCCAATCTATCGCGATCCGCTGGCGTGAGTGAACCGCCCCGGAAATCGTGGAGGCTGGTTGGTTGAAGCTAATAGCGGTTCAGCGGCAGGGATTTGAAGCCGCCGATAGTAGTTTGCCTCACCTTCGGCGGGCGGGATATAGCCAAGGAGTTCCATCAGCCGGTGGCGATTGAACTAGGCGACCCATTCCAGCGTGATAGCAAGACCCTGCAGATAGGCTCGACCCCGAATACATCGCGGTGCTGGTCAACAAAGGCCTTCAGGACTTCAGACGGCGGTCGAGCTCGGCCAGGGCAAAAAACGCCCTCGCCAGCTTCAGCATCTCGTTGGCACGGCGCAACTGCTTTACCTCGCGCTCCAGCGCCTTGAGGCGATTACGTTCCGACGAGGTCACGCCATCGCGCTCGCCGCTCTCGACTTGCTCTTGTTTTACCCACCCCGCAGCGTCTGGCTCGTGCAACCGATCATCGGTGCGATGGATTCGACCACCGCCCACAGCGACAGGTGCTCGCTGCGCTGCTCTCGAACCAAACGTACGGCCCGCTCTTGGACCTCGGAGGAAAATTTAGTTTGGTTGCTCATGGGCTCCATTCTCTCGAGAATTGGAGCCTCCACTAGACCCGGGGCGGTTCACTCCTCCTTCGTTCAAACTCGCACGCTGCAACGGCTGCGTCCCGATTGCGCTTGGGCTTCTGCAGATGCTGGATTTTCCCGTCCGGGGTCATGACAGTTCCAACAGTCTCAAGATCATTGTCCGGATCGGCACCGAAACTGGAGAGCACGGTAGAAGGTACCCGAAGCTGATTATCTGGTTCCGTCAAGATCCAGGCAGCGGCTAGTTGCGAGCAAGGCACACGCCGCAAATTTTCTGTCGCGAACGGAATACTGCCCGGATATCCGCCCAAGGTCCATGCCATCCCCACCGCGTTACCTCCCATTGCATAAACCAAGCCCGGTGAGTGACCGCTAAGGTCAATCATTGGCATCCCACGCGTGAAGCCATGCTGCGCGGCGATGCGCGATGCCGTTGCAAGATAGTTGGCGTGAGACCCGGCCAATACCAATGTGGAACCGGCCATGCCGACTTCGGCGACCGTGTCGTTCTGGTCCAGAGGCGTGGGCTGACGATACGGCGTAGACAACCCTTCGTTGACTAGTAGTACGGAAACGATCTGAACCGAAATCCCAAAAAACAGGAGAGAGCGCATGCGCGCCCCAGTTGCCACAATCATGCCTAGCACGATTGCGCCCGCATAAACGAAAAAAACCCCGCCGGCGGCAATCGGAATCCAGTAGTTGTTGCCCGTGCCGAAAGCATAAGCGTAAGGAAGGAATAGCAGCGCGGTGACCAGGAGACAATGCTTCCAGCGGAAGTGTTGCAATCGGTCAAGCCGGCATAACAGCAGCGCTGCCATGACACCGCCTAGCGGAACAACACACAGAAGCAGGCCGCGGTACGGCCCAGGCACCGCCCCAAGCGGCAGCATTAGTGCAATCGCCGCGAATCCCCCGAAGACAAAAATGCTGGCTAGAATTACCCCCAGTGAGGGATGGCGACGAAGGCCAATGGACGCCACGAAAATCACACACGTCACGACTGCGACGATCGCGAACAGTACAACCTTGATAGGCGCATCGAGTGTGAGTCCCTCCAGCCTGAACATCAGCTTGAACGCGTAGTTGCCGTCCAGCATCGTCGCAATGCGAGCACCTGCCGTCAGGCGCGCAACAAATCCGCCAATCGATCCGTCGATGACAACGGCTGACAGTGCGACCAGCCCCAAGGCAGTGACTACGGTGATAATTATCGGCACCAGACGCAATGTGGCAGTCAGCACCAGATAGATCGCGACGGCTAGCGCCAGCGCGGCCGCCGAAGTGGGCTTTGCCATGAATACGAGCCAACCACCCACGCCGATTGCAACCCAAGCCACTATGCTCGGTGTGCGTTGCTTCGCATCGATCGCAAACAGACCCGCGACCGTCACAAGAAGTCCTTGAAGCGCAAGAGTGTTGTAACTCGGCGTAGGCAACCACATGCCCGCAAACACCAACGACAACAACGCTGAGGTTCCCAGTGCCGCCGAAATTGCGAGCTTCTGCATCAGGCCTGGAGAGAACGTGTCAAAAACACGGGAGAACAGCGCAAAAGCCGCTGCCGTGCCGAGCCCCGCAGTTAACACGATGTTCGCCTGTCGAAGCGCGGCAACGTTTCCGGCAAGCGCGTTGTAAAGTGGATGGTAGACGAAACCGAACTGGGTACTGGAGGCTGAATAGTTGAATGGCTGCGATAGCCAATTCAGATAAAAACCTTCGTCCGTGAAATCAAATCCATAGCGGCTGAACCAAAAAAGCCAGACCAGCATGCCGCACGTACCAGCAAGGGAAACAGCCGCTAGCGACCATTCTGTTGAATAGTTTTTATGTATTGCTGCGTTCGCGGCGGCCAGATTTTCCATGCGTCGATTAGATCATATTTTCGACCAAACAATGTCAGTCGACAGATCGGGAGGATCCAACATGAGAGTGGCGTATTTTATCCGAACCGATTCACCGCTCAGTCGAAGCCCTTTTGGGAACCCAACATCGCCCCGCACTCAATCAGGATTCACTGGGCGACGACCTCGCCGGTCACCGCTTGATTCCGCCGCTCCACGACCTCCAGCGCCGCCTCATTCGTCCCTTGGCACAATTGAACAACCACCTCCCGCGCCGCCACCGCCAACTCCCGTCGCCCGGCCGACTGTGCCAGTAACTGCGGTCCCAGCATCAGCCGCGCCTTGATCGGCGGCGACCGCAATATCATGTCGAGCGAGTCCAGCAGGGACAGATCGCCGATATACGCCGGCGCTGCCGTGGGTTCGCCGGTGGCCGCGTCCAGATACCGCAACCCCACAGGCTGCACCGGCAACCCGCCCGAGACCGGCGCCTGCATCAAATTCGCGTGGAACGGCAGCACTTCCGTCCCGTCCGTCGTCGTCCCCTCCGGGAACACGCACACTAGGTCACCGTCGCGCATCACCTCGGTGATGTGATGGAGCACCCGGTGCGCGTCGCGTTTACGTCCACGCTCGATGAAGATCGTACCGGTCTTCTCGCATAGCCAGCCGACGAGTGGCCAGCTACGGATCTCGGACTTCGCCACGAATCGCGCCGGATGCCAGCTATGGATCACATAGATGTCGAGCCAGGAGATGTGGTTCGCCACCATCATCGCGCCGCGCGGGGCGGCCTGGCCGGGCGCCAGGCCCTGCACCTCCACCTCCACGCCGCACAGTTTCAGCAGCTTGCGCGACCAGTTGCGGATCAGCCGCTCGCGCATCGCCACACTCGCCCACGGGAACACCGTGGCGCAGATCAGCATGCCGCGCAGCATCAGCAGGATGAGGCGCGTCTTGCGTAACCAGATCATCGTAAGGGCTCTCGGATGATATTGATCGACTAAGATCCGTGCTGATCAGCGCGCTTCGTGCACGATCTGGCCGCCGACCAGGGTCATGCGCACGCGCCCTTCCATCTCGTAGCCGAGCCATGGCGAATTCTTGCCCTGGCTCTTCAGCGCGCTACGCTCCACCTTCCACACGTGTTTCGGGTCGAACACGCAGACGTCTGCCGCGCTGCCGGTGGCCAGCGTGCCGGCACCAAGGCCGATCACGCGGGCCGGCTCACTGGTGATGCGCGCCAGCGCCTTCACCAGCGGCACCTTGTGCTCGTTGGCCCAGCGCAGCGTCAGCGGCAGCAGCAGTTCCAGGCCGGTGGCGCCGGGTGAGGCCTCGTCGAATGGCAGCAGCTTCTCGTCGTCGTCCACCGGGGTGTGATCCGAGCACAGCGCGTCGATGGTGCCATCGGCCAGCGCGGCGATGATGGCGTCCCGGTCCCGCGCACTGCGCAGCGGCGGCGAGAAGCGCATCTGGCTATTGAAGAAGCCGATGTCCACGTCCGTCAGCGCCACATGATGCATGTTCACGTCGCACGACACCCTCAGCCCTTCCTTGCGCGCCTGCCGCACCAGTTCCAGGCCGGCTGCCGACGACAACCGGCACAGGTGGACGCGCGCGCCCGTGGTGCGCATCAGTTCGAAGATCGTATGCAGGCGCACGGTCTCGGCGATCACCGACACGCCCGAGAGGCCCAGCCGCGACGCCACCGCGCCACTCGCCGCCACCCCGCCGCCGAGGAACGGGTCCTCGGGACGCAGCCACACCGTGTAGCCGAAGGTCTGCGCGTACTGCATCGCGCGCAGCAGCACCTGGGTGTTGCGGATCGGCATCTCGGCCTGGCTGAAGCCGACGCAGCCGGCCTCGGTCAGCTGGCCCATCTCGGTCAGGATCTCGCCCTTGAGGCCCAGCGTCAGCGCGCCCAGCGGGTAGACGTGGGTCTGGTTGAGCGTGCGGGCGCGGAACTTCAGCATTTCCACCAAGCCAGGCTCGTCCAGCACCGGGTCGGTGTCGGGCGGGCAGACCAGGCTGGTCACGCCGCCGGCGGTGGCGGCGGCCACTTCGGATTCCAGCGTCGCCTTGTACTCGTAGCCGGGCTCGCGCAGCCGCGCGGAGAGGTCCACCAGCCCCGGGCAGACGATCAGCCCGCGGGCGTCGATGGTCTTGTTGGCGTTGAAATCGGCCGGTGCGCGGCCCACGCCGACGACCTTGCCGGCGGCGATAAACAGGTCTTGCTCGGCGTCGAGGTTCGCGGCCGGGTCGATCAGGCGGCCACCCTGGATGTGAATCTTCATGTTCTGTCGCTTGGCGTTCGGTTGTTCGGGGGAGCCTGACTCAATCATTGTTGCCGGCGACGATGCCCATCACCGCCATGCGCACGGCGATGCCGAACGTCACCTGGTTCAGGATCACCGATTGCGAGCCATCGGCCACGGCGGAGTCGATCTCCACGCCGCGGTTCATCGGCCCCGGGTGCATGACGATGGCATCGGGCTTGGCCAGCGCCAGCCGCTCCGGCGTCAGCCCGTACGCCTTGAAGTATTCCTGCGCGGACGGCAGCAGCGCGCCGCTCATCCGCTCGTTCTGCAGGCGCAGCATGATCACCACGTCCACGCCCTTCAGGCCCTCTTCCATATTGTGGAAGACGCGAACGCCCATCTGCTCCAGCCCGGACGGCAGCAACGTGCGCGGCCCGATCGCGCGCACTTCCGGCACGCCGAGCGTGGTCAGCGCGTGGATGTCCGAGCGCGCCACCCGCGAATGCAGGATGTCGCCGATGATCGCCACCGTCAGGTTGGTGAAATCCTTCTTGAAGTGACGAATCGTGTACATATCCAGCAAACCCTGCGTCGGGTGTGCGTGGCGGCCGTCGCCGGCGTTGATCACGTGGACGTGCGGCGCCACGTGCTCGGCGATCAGGTACGGCGCGCCCGAGCTGGCGTGGCGCACGACGAACATGTCGGCGGACATCGCCGAGAGGTTGTTGATCGTGTCCAGAAGCGATTCGCCCTTGCTGGTGGAAGACGCGTTGATGTTCAGGTTCAGCACGTCGGCGGAGAGCCGCTTGGCGGCAATCTCGAACGTGGTGCGCGTCCGCGTGGAGTTCTCGAAGAACAGGTTGAACACGCTCTTGCCGCGCAGCAGCGGCACCTTCTTCACGTCGCGGTCCGAGTCGGAGAGCGAGACGAACTGGCTGGCGGTGTCGAGGATGTGCGTGATCATGTCACGCGACAGCCCCTCGATCGACAACAGGTGCTTCAGCTCGCCATTCTTGGTCAGCTGCGGGTTGCGGAACATCTTGGTCATGGCAGGTCGGGCGCGGGCAGGGTCGGTCTGGGTGGCTTGCGGAGGTGCGGGTCGGGGCCGGTCAGGCACGGGCTTCGGTGGCGAAGGCGAAGCGCGTGGCGGCACCCTCGCCCTGGCGGGACAGCACCAGGGTCTTGTCTTGGGGCAGTTCGATGGTGGCCGCGGCAAAGTCGGCGGCAATCGGCAGGTTGCGCCCGCCGCGGTCGGYCAGCACCACCAGCGCCACACGCCCCGGGCGGCCGTAGTCGAACAATTCGTTCACGGCGGCGCGAATCGTGCGGCCGGTGGCCAGCACGTCGTCAATCAGCAGGATGTTGCGGTCCTGCACGTCGAACGGCAGCGTGGTCGGCTCGGCCTGGCTGTGCAGGCCCTTCTTGGCGTAGTCGTCGCGGTGGAAGGCCACGTTGATTACGCCGTGGCTGTCGAGCTTCAGGTCCGCTGCCAGGCGCTCGGCAATCCAGGCGCCGCCGGAGTAGATGCCGGCCACGGACCAGTTGGCGCGCTCGGCCGCCGGCATCAGCGCCTGGGCCTGGTCGCGCAGCGCGTGGTAGAGCGCCTCGGCGTCGGGAGTGGAGGTCTGGGTCATAGCGGAAGCTCGTCGAAATACTGTTGCAGGATGATGCGGGCGGCCTCGGCGTCCAGCGCGCCGCGCTTCGCCCCAGCCATGGCGGCGGCGCGGGAGCTGTAGCGCTCGTCCACGAAGGCCACTGGCAGGTCGAAGCGGCCGTTCAACTGGTTGCCAAAGCGGCGCGCAAGTCGCATGGAGGCTTGTTCGGCATCGTCGGGGCCGGCTTCGGGGTTGACCGGCATGCCCACCACGAACTGCACCGGCGTCCAGTCGCGCACCAGCGCGCTCACGGCCTCGAAGCGGCCTTCCACGGTCACATTGGGAAGAATGGTCAGCGCGCGGGCCTGCCGGGTGATGAAATTACCGAGCGCCACGCCGATTTTTTTCTCGCCATAGTCGAAGGCGAGGACGGTGCCGTCCGGGGGCGTCGCGCGCCCCGCCTGATCAGGCATGCCCCGCCTCGCCCGAGAGCATCGTGAAATCTATGCCCAGCAGGCGCACTGCGGCGGCGAACCGCTCTTCGGGCGGCACGCTGAAAATGATCTCGGGATCGGCCTGGACGGTCAGCCAGCCATTGCGGCTCAATTCTTCCTCCAACTGCCCGGCGCCCCAGCCGGCATAGCCCAGCGTGAGCAGGAACCGGTGCGGCCCGCTCCCGTTGGCCACGGCTTCGAGCACGTCCTTGGAGGTGGTCATCTCGAGCCCGCCCGGCACCGCCAGCGACGACACATAGACACCGACCGGATCGTGCAGCACGAAGCCGCGCTCGGTCTGCACCGGGCCGCCGAAGTAGACAGGCTGATGGGCCACAGGCTGGATTTCGAGCTTGAGATCGATCTTGTCGAACAGCGTGGCCATGTCGATGTCGATCGGCCGGTTGATGACCAGGCCGAGCGCGCCGCGTTCGTTGTGCTCGCAAAGGTAGACCACGGAACCCGAAAAAGTCGGGTCGGCCATGCCGGGCATGGCAATCAGGAACTGATTCGTGAGATTGATTGGAGCTTCGGGCGTCGCCATGGCTGCATTTTATCAAATCGCTGCCGGTCGGCCCGAAACTTTCTGCCGGCCTGCGCAGCATCCGTCACCGGAGGGTTCGTCGATGCGGCCCGTCAGTCGGCCGGCTTCAGCGCGGCCAGGTCGTCCGCCGTGAGCCAGCGCCATTCGCCCGGCGCCAGCGCCGGATCGAGCTGCAGGCGGCCGATGGCACTCCGATGCAGCCCGCTCACATGGTTGCCGGCGGCTGCCACCATGCGTTTCACCTGGTGATACTTGCCCTGGATCAGCGTCAGCCGCAGGCTGTGTTCGCCGGTGATCTCGCAGCCTTCGGCGGCGATCGGGGCCGGTTCGTCGTCGAGTTTCACGCCGGTGCGCAGTGCCTCGGCCTGCGCCTCGGTCACGGGCTCGGCCGTGGTTACCTCGTAGAACTTCGGCACCTTGCGCTTGGGCGAGGTCTGGGCGTGGATGAACTGGCCGTCGTCCGTCAGCAACAGCAGGCCCGTGGTGTCGTGGTCGAGCCGGCCCACGGCCTGTACTTCGCGCTGACGCAGCGGCACCGGCAGCAGGTTGTAGACGCTCTCGTGGTGTCGCGGCCGCTGCGAACACTCATAGCCGGCGGGCTTGTGGAGCATCAGGTAGGCCTTGGTGCAGGCCAGCCACGCCTCGCCATCCACGGTCAGTTGCAGGCCATCCACCTCGAAGCGTGCGCCGGGGTCTTCGCATAGCTCGCCGTTGACCTCGACGAGCCCGGCGGCCACGAGGTCGCCACAATAACGGCGCGTGCCGAAGCCTTGGGATTGCAGAATTCGATCGAGTGTCATGGCCATGGGAATGCTCTGAAATGCGGATGTGATGCCGGGGTATCCATATGTTAGGGTACGACGATGCCAAGATCGTCCCAGCCCCAATCGATGGATGCCGCCGGCCGCGCGCCGTATCGTATCGAACAACGGTTCGAACGCGGCCTGGTCTGGTTCCGGCGCGACCTGCGCGCCGACGACCACGCGGCGCTGCATTATGCCCTTAAGCACTGCCGGCAGGTATGGTGCGTGTTCGTCTTCGACCGCGAGATCCTCGATCCCCTGCTGGAACGGGGGCTCCAGGCCGACCGTCGCGTCGACTTCATCCTGCGCTCACTGGCCCCGCTGCACGCGGCCCTGAGCCAGTGGGGCGGCGGCCTGATCGTGCGCGATGCCAAGGCCCGCGAGGCGATCCCGCAACTCGCAGCCGCCCTCGAGGCCGAGGCGGTCTTCGCCAACCACGACTACGAACCGGCCGCCAACGCCCGCGATGCCGCCGTGCGCGATGCGCTGGCCGCCGATTCCCGCGTGCTGTTCACCTTCAAGGACCAGGTCATCTTCGAGGCCGACGAGGTCCTGAACGGCCAGGGCGCCCCGTTCGCCGTGTTCACGCCCTACAAGAACGCGTGGCTGCGCACGGTGCAGCCATTCGACCTGCGCCCCTATCCTGTGGATAAGTACCGCCACGCACTGGCGCCGGTACCGGCCCCCTATCGCCGGGACCTGCCCACGCTGGCCGACCTGGGCTTCGCGCCGAGCAACCTGCCCGAGATCGCCATGCCCACCGGCTCGGACGGCGCCCACGCGCTGTTCGACGAATTCCTGGACCGGATCGGCGACTACGGCCACCGCCGCGACTTCCCGGCACTGCGCGGGCCGAGCTACCTGTCCGTGCACCTGCGCTTCGGCACGATCTCGATCCGCACCCTCGCCCGCGCCGCCCACGAGACCGTGCTGCGCGGCGGCGCCGCCAGCGCCGGGGCGGCGGTATGGCTCTCGGAACTGATCTGGCGCGACTTCTACTTCATGATCCTGCATCACCACCCGCGCGTGGCCGAAGGCAAGTCGTTCCACCCCGAGTACGACGGCCTGCGCTGGATGTCCCCGCAAACCGGCGACCGCTATTTCCAGGCGTGGTGCGGGGCGTCCACCGGCTATCCGCTGGTGGATGCGGCGATGCGCCAGATCCGCCAGAGCGGCTATATGCACAACCGGCTGCGGATGGTGACGGCGAGCTTCCTGGTCAAGGATCTGGGCGTGGACTGGCGGCGCGGCGAGCAGTATTTCGCCGATCAGCTCAACGATTTCGACTTCGCGGCCAACAACGGCGGCTGGCAATGGGCGGCGTCCACAGGCTGCGATGCGCAGCCCTACTTCCGCATCTTCAACCCAATCACGCAATCGGAAAAGTTCGACCCGAACGGTCAGTTCATCCGCAAGTACCTGCCGGAACTGGCCCGGCTGCCAGACAAATACCTCCACGCGCCGTGGACGGCGCCGGAGGCCGTGCTGGCCGAGGCCGGGGTGCGACTGGGTGAGAATTATCCGAGGCCGATCGTGCAGCACGACGTAGCCCGGCAGGAGACGCTGGCGCGCTACGCGGTGGTGAAGGCGCCGAAGGCGAAGGCAGCCGCCCGGGCGAAGCTGGCGGAAGAGGAAAGCTGAGCCATCGGCTCAGGCCGCCAGCATCGCACTTTCCCGATAATGCCGTTGGGCATCCTCGGGGCGCTCCGTTTCCTCGAACAGACGGGCCAGCGCCAGATGCGTGCGCACGCGGAGCCGGACTTGCGACTCCGGGTTGGCGTACTTCAGCGCGCGCTCGAAGTTCGACTGGGCCTTGCCCCAGAGCTGCTCGCCCAGGCACAGCACGCCCAGCGTGTAGTACAAATCCGCATCGGCCGGATGTTCGGCCAGCCATTTCTCGGCCTGCTGGATCTGGGGCAGCGCCTTGCCCGGCTCGGCGCATTCGGCATAGCGCTGCACGAGGCGGCTGTCCCAGTTGACCCGGAGCGCTTCCTCGACAATGCGCCGCGCCTCGTTCTGGCGGCCCAGCGCCGAGAAGTAGCGCGCCGCCGGCTCGGCGATGCGCACCGCGTGCCGCTCATCGGGCGACAGCGAGCGCCAGAAGTGGTACAGCCCTTCCGCGTCATGGCGACGCTCGTCGAGCATCGCCTCCACCGCCAGCTGCTTGAGCCGCAGCGCCAGCACCGGGTGCAGCGCGTTGCGCTTCTCGAGCGAGCGTGCCAGCCGCAATACCTCGGTCCAGTTCTTCAGATGCTGGTGCGCACGCAGCGCAATCCGTTGCACGTGGATCTGCCGCCCGCCCTGCGACTGCAACTGGGCGATGGTTTCCAGCGCGCCCTCGGCGTCACGGGCATCGACCAGCAATTCGGCCATGGAAACCAGCCGCGCCTGAGCGCGCTCGGGGTCCGTGACCTGCGCCATCCAGGCGTCGCGGCGTTCCGATTCCTGCATCCGGTGCGCGGCCCGGGCGCCCACGAGGGCGGCGGTCTGCGCCTGTTCCGGCCACGCCTGGGCATCGCGCGCGGCGCGCTCGGCGCGGGCGAAACGTCCGGCAAACAGGTTTTCGATCGACTCGCGTAGCGCGGCCTGCGCCTTGCTCATGCGGCTGCGTTCGCGGTAGGCGGCAGCGCGGCGCGGCATCTCGGAGAGGTGCCGGAACGTGGTCAGGATCGTCCACACCCCGAAGAACAGCAGCAATAGCAGCGCCAGCGTGAGATTCAGGGACATTTCCACCCGGTACGGCGGGTAGAACAGCACCACGTTGCTGTGGTTGAACTGCGTGAACAGCGCCAGCCCGACGGCGCCGGCGAACAGGACCGCTACCCAGAACAGAAGTCGCATGGCTACTCCTTCTTCAGGGCACGCAGCGCGCCAAGGCTCTCGGCCATGGTCGGCAGCGAGACCGAGACCGCGCTGGCCTGCGCCTGCTTGAGCAGGGTCAGCACGCCCTGCACGCGGCGCGAGCGGGTATCGAAATATCGCGAAATCAGCGCCTGGGCGGCGGCGAGGTCATTGCGGAACACCGGCTCGTTGCGCGACAGCAGCGCCAGCCGCGCGTTGAGCAGGCGCAGCTTCACGTTCTCGCGCAGGAACCAGCCCTGGTCGCCGGAGAGCAGCAACGCGTTGGCGTCGTCCACCTTGCGGATGCGAATCACCTGCCCCATCTCGGCCAGCACGTAGTGCCAGAGCCGCACGAAGGCGTTGCCGGATTCGGGCGTCGGCTGGATATTTTGTGATGCTTGCGCCGCGCTGGCGGGCTTGCCGTTCTCGCCGGGCGTGCGGTCGAGCATGCGTTCGCCGGACAGCAGCGGCAGCACGTCGATCTGGTTGATCGACTCATCGAGCTTGATCGCGGCACCGGTCAGGTCCGTATCCGGCACGGCTTTCATG
Source organism: Cupriavidus sp. 01L43 (assembly GCF_056399925.1). NCBI lineage: Bacteria > Pseudomonadati > Pseudomonadota > Betaproteobacteria > Burkholderiales > Burkholderiaceae > Cupriavidus > Cupriavidus sp. 01L43. The sequence continues at coordinate 85,707 of NZ_JBFTSH010000001.1, read as the reverse complement.
CGGGCGATGTCGCGCGCCAAGGCCCGGCGCAGCTGGTTGTACTGCGGCTTGTCGGCCCGCGCGAGCCGCGCGTCGGCGCTTTGCAGCGCGGCCAGCGCCACTTGCACGTTGCCGCTGAGCTGGAGCTGCTGGCCGGCGTTGGTCAGCAACTGCTGGATCTCGGCAATTTCCCAGTCGTCACGGTTGCGCATCAGGTCCTGGTAGACCTGCTCGAGCGCCACCTGCTTGTCGCGGGTCTCGACCACCTGGCCGTCCAGCGCGCCGACCTTGGCCTGGAGTTCCTTGACCGTCTCCTGCGCGTTGCGGGACAGCACCCGGGTCTCCTGGACCAGCGCGTCGTTGTTCTGCTGGCGCCGCGCCAGTTCCTGCGTCAGATGTTCCACGCGCAGTTGCAGCCACCAGAAGCCGGCCGCGGTGGCCAGCACGATGACGGCGGCGACAATCCACCACGGGTTCATGCGGCGCGGTGCGAACGCAGCGGTGGGGGCACTGGCGGCAGGAGCCGCAGGCGGCGCGACATGCGGCGGCGGGGCCGATGCCGCAGCGGCTGCGGAGGCTGAAGAAGAGGAGGACGTAGTGTCTGGCGTCACGCGATCAACCTTCGTTGACGGGGAATCTGGAACCGGCGCGCGCGGGGTTGGCGTCGGAGCGACGGCCACCACCGGGGTGTCGGATGAATCTGGGCGGACCAGCGCCTCCGCCGGCCCCGCGTGGGCATCGGCCCACTGCGTGCAGGCGGCCAGCAGGCCGGCGTCGCCCGGCGCGGCGGGCAGCACATGGGCGAAGCCCAGCGCGTTCGCCTGCGCGGCAATTCTCGCATGCGGCGCAATGCACTGCATCTGCTTCAGACGCTCGTGTTCCTGCGGCGACAGGTGCAACCGGGCCAGCGCGTCGAGGTTGCGCACGGCTTCGGAACTGGTCAGCAGCCACGCGCAGGGCGGCGCGCCCGGCTTCAGGTTATCGCGCACGGCCTGCCATTGCATGGACGTGGGCTCCGGCAGTGTGCGGCTGTATGCCTCCACGGCGTCGACGGTGGCGCCGGCATCGCGCAGGCGATCGCCGAGCCAGTCGCGCCCGCCGTTCCCCCGTACGATCAGCACGCGCTGGTTCGAGAACGCGCCGGGCGAAGTGTCGAGTTCGGACCAGAGCGCCTCGGAATCGAAGCGCGCCGGTTCATTGTGGATTTCCGCGTTGCCATGCGCCCCGGCCGGGGCCACCACGCGATAGGCAGGCGCGGCAATGCCGCGTTCGGCCAGCGCCGCCACGCTCGACGGCCCGACCACCGCCACCGGCACCTGGGCCGGCCATTGCGGCAGCGCCGGCGCGTTCTGCACGTTCGCCAGCGCATCGAGCGCGAACGAGACCGCATTGGGGCTGACGAAGACCACCAGCGCATAGTCGGCGAGCCGGGCCAGCGCTGCGCGCAGCGCGGCGTCGTCGGCGGGCGGGCCAATGGCGAGCAATGGGAAGCCGAGCACGTCCAGTCCAGCGGACTGGAGCGCCTCGGTCAGTTGCCGGGACTGCCCGGCAGGTCGCGTAACTACGACGGTCGGGCGGGGCATCGCGCGCGCCTCAGGTCGGACCCGCCGCGGCAAGCGCCGCCAGCACGTCATCGGCACCGCGCGCCAGCAGGTCGCCGGCCACCGATGCGCCGAGCTGCTCGGCCGCCTCCAGCGTGTCCACCGCCCGGGCCGCATGCGCGCGTATGTCGCGGCTGCCGTCTGGCAGGGCCACGAAGGCGTCGAGTTGCAGGGCATCGCCACGCCAGCGGGCATGGGCGCCCAGCGGCACCTGGCAGCTACCGCCCAGCCGGCGCGACACGGCGCGCTCGGCCGACACCGCCAGCAGCGTCGGCGTATGGTTCAGCGGCGCCAGCCATGCGGCGAGTTCGGGTCGATCGGAACGGATCTCGATACCCAGTGCGCCCTGCCCGGCCGCCGGCAGCGAGGCCTCCGGCTCGATCAGCGCGCGGATGCGCTTGCCCAGGCCCAGCCGCTTCAACCCGGCCGCAGCCAGGATGATCGCGTCGAATTCACCGGCGTCCAGCTTGCGCAGGCGGGTGTCGAGGTTGCCGCGCAGCGGCTTGATGACCAGATGGGGATAGCGGGTGCGTAGCGCGGCTTCGCGGCGCAGGCTAGACGTGCCGACCACGGTGCCGGGCGGCATCTCGTCCAGCGACGCGAAGTGCGACGAGACCAGCGCATCGCGCGGGTCTTCGCGTTCCATCACGGCCGTGAGCGTGAAGCCGGCGGGCAGTTCCATCGGCACATCCTTGAGCGAATGCACGGCCAGGTCGGCGCGGCCCTCGGCCATCGCCACCTCCAGCTCTTTCACGAAGAGCCCTTTGCCGCCTACCTTGGACAAGGACTTGTCGAGAATTTGATCACCCCTTGTCGTCATGCCGAGAATGGACACATCGCACGAGGGATAGTATTGTTGCAACGCAGCACGTACATGTTCAGCCTGCCACATCGCCAGCCGGCTTTCGCGCGAGGCGATCACGAGCTTGTGCGGCATGCTGCGGGATACGGCAGCGGACGAAGAAGACGGAGACGCAGGTGCTTGCATGCGCGCATGTTAGCACGCACCCCGGCGGCCTCAGGCCCCGGAATGCGCCCGAAATCGCTTCGCCGCGTATCGGACATGACCAGGGCGCCTTCAAGGCGACCGGCACCTTATAAAAGACAGAGGAGATGACTGCATGACCCAGCCCGTCGCGCGCCCATCGGGCCGCACCCGTACCACCCCTGCCCGCAAGTCCGCCAAGACCACCGCTGCACCACGTGAAGCGGAAGGCACTTCCGCCGCCCCCGCGAAGCCGCGCGCCGCCCGTGCCAAGCTGGCCGTGGTGGCCACCAATGGCGCGACGGTCGCCGATGCAGCCATCGCCGCGACCTCCCCCGCGCGCCGTACCGCCGACAAGGACCTGCCGCTGCGCGAGGACATCCGCTTCCTGGGCCGCCTGCTGGGCGACTGCGTGCGCGAACAGGAAGGCGAGGCGGCGTTCGATCTGGTTGAGACAATTCGCCAGACCGCCGTGCGCTTCCGCCGCGAGAACGACCGCGCCGCCGGCGCCGAGCTGGACCGCCTGCTCAAGCGGCTGTCGCGCGACCAGACCAACCAGGTGGTGCGCGCCTTCAGCTATTTCTCGCACCTGGCCAATATCGCCGAGGACCAGCACCACAACCGCCGTCGCCGCGTGCACGCACTGGCCGGCTCGCCGCCGCAGCCGGGCAGCCTGGCCCGCGCACTGGAAGCCATCGACGCCGCCGGCGTTACCGGCAAGCAGCTGCGCAAATTCCTCGACGAAGCGCTGATCGTGCCCGTGCTGACCGCCCACCCGACCGAGGTGCAGCGCAAGAGCATTCTCGACGCCGAGCGCGAAATCGCCCGCCTGCTGGCCGAGCGCGACCTGCCGATGACCGCCCGCGAGCGCGACCACAACACGGCGCAACTGCGCGCCCGCGTGACCACGCTGTGGCAGACCCGCATGCTGCGCAACAACCGGCTGATGGTGGTGGACGAGATCGAGAACGCCCTCTCCTATTACCGCACCACCTTCCTGCACGGCATTCCGCGCCTGATGGCCGAGATGGAGGAAGACATCGCCGCCGTCTTCCCGACCAGCAAGAAGGGCAAGGCCGGCACCGCGCCGGCACCGCTCGCCCCGTTCCTGCAGATGGGGTCGTGGATTGGCGGCGACCGCGACGGCAATCCGAATGTGACCGCCGAGACACTCCAGCACGCCGCGCGCGAGCAATCGCAACTGATCATGGCGTGGTATCTCGACGAACTGCACGCGCTGGGCGCGGAGTTGTCGATGTCGTCGCTGATGGTGGATGTCAGCCCGGAACTGATCGCGCTGGCCGATGCCTCGCCGGACCATTCCGACCATCGATCCGACGAACCGTACCGCCGGGCGCTGATCGGCATGTACGCGCGGCTGGCCGCCACCTCGCAGAAGCTGACCGGCCATGAGGCCCAGCGCCACCCGGTGGCCGACGTGGCCCCGTACGACAATGCCGAGGCGTTCGCGGCCGATGTCCAGGTCGTGATGGATTCCCTGCGCACCCACCATGGCGTGGCGCTGGCCCAGGCGCGCATCGACGCGCTCCAGCGCGCCATCGCCATCTTCGGCTTCCACCTGGCCTCGGTGGATATGCGCCAGGTGTCCGACGTCCACGAGGCCGTGATCGCCGAACTGTTCGCCGCCGCCGGCGTGGAGCGCGACTACGCCGCGCTGCCCGAGGCCCGCAAGCGCGAACTGCTGCTGGCCGAACTGCGCCAGCCGCGGCTGCTGACCATGCCGTGGCACGAGTATTCCGAGCAGACGCGCAGCGAGCTGGCGATCTTCGCCATGGCGCGCGACCTGCGCGCCCGCTACGGCAAGCGCGTGGCCCGCAACTACATCATTTCGCATACCGAAACGCTGTCGGATCTGATCGAGGTCATGCTGCTCCAGAAGGAGTCCGGCATGCTGCGCGGCACGCTCGGCAGCAAGACCGATCCGGCGCGCATGGAGCTGATGGTCATCCCGCTGTTCGAAACCATCGAGGACTTGCGCAACGCGGCCGGCATCATGCAGTCGCTGCTGGACCTGCCCGGCTTCGACTCGGTCATCGCCCATCACGGCGTGGAGCAGGAGGTGATGCTCGGCTATTCGGATTCGAACAAGGACGGCGGTTTCCTGACGTCGAACTGGGAGCTGTACAAGGCCGAGCTGGCGCTGGTGAAGCTGTTCGAGGCGCGCCGCGTGAAGCTGCGGCTGTTCCATGGCCGGGGCGGCACCGTGGGGCGCGGGGGCGGCCCGACCTACCAGGCCATCCTGTCGCAGCCCCCGGGCACCGTGAACGGCCAGATCCGGCTGACCGAGCAGGGCGAGATCATCAACAGCAAGTTCGCCAATGCCGAAATCGGCCGGCGCAACCTGGAAACCGTGGTAGCGGCCACGCTCGAGGCCTCGCTGCTGCCCACGCAGAATGCGCCGAAGGACCTGGAATCGTTCGAGGGCGTGATGCAGCAGCTGTCCGACCGCGCCTTCACCGCCTATCGCGACCTGGTCTACGAGACCCCGGGCTTCAAGGACTACTTCTTCGCCACCACGCCGATCACCGAGATCGCCGACCTGAACCTGGGTTCGCGGCCGGCGTCGCGCAAGCTGATGGACAAGAAGAACCGCAAGATCGAGGATCTCCGCGCGATTCCCTGGGGCTTCTCCTGGGGCCAGTGCCGGCTGCTGCTGCCGGGCTGGTTCGGCTTCGGCAGCGCGGTCAAGGCGCTGGTCGATGAGGCGCCGGACGAGAAATCGCGCAAGGCCACGGTGGCCACGCTGCGCCGCATGGTCAAGAGCTGGCCGTTCTTCTCGACGCTGCTCTCGAACATGGACATGGTGCTGGCCAAGACCGACCTTGCGGTGGCCTCCCGCTACGCGCAACTGTGCGAGGACGCCGCGCTGCGCAAGAGCGTGTTCGCGCGCATCAGCGCCGAGTGGCACCTGACCAGCGACATGCTCGCGTTGATCACCGGCCGCCAGGAGCGGCTGGCCGACAACCCGCTGCTGGCACGCTCGATCAAGAACCGCTTTGCCTACCTGGACCCGCTGAACCACTTGCAGGTCGAACTGCTCAAGCGCTACCGGGCAGGCAAGGACGGCGACGACGTGCGCGTGCGGCGCGGCATCCACCTGACCATCAACGGCGTGGCGGCCGGGCTGCGCAACAGCGGCTGATCGACATCGACATCGACATCGACATCTAGCCGACGAAGGCCCCGGGCACGGGGTCTTCGCCGAGCGCCGACAGCAGCACGGCCCAGTGCATCGCCTCGTCCCCGAGGATGCTGCCGGCGGCCCGGGTCAGTTCGCGGTTGTGGAAATTCGGCAATACGCCGAGGTAGGCCGCCGTGGCGCCCTTCTCCAGCCCGGCCGCGAAGCGCAGCACATCGGCCTGCGTCTTGAGTTGTTCGGCGGGAAAGTTGTAGTCCCCCGGCTTCTTCGCCGTCACCGGCGTGCCGCCCAGTTTGCTGACGGTACCCGCCAGCACCTGCGCGTGGGCCTTGTGATGGCCCTGGAACTTCACGGCGGTGTCCAGCACCGGCTTCTGCAGCAAGCCGCTTTCCGCGCCCACCTGATAGGCCGCAATGGCCTGGTATTCCAGCCCGAGCGCGACATTGAGGATGTTGATGTCATCGCGGGTGCTGCCCGACTGGGTCTGCGCCCAGGCCGGCATCGATTCGCCCAGCGAAAACACCGCGAGCGAGCCGAGCGCAAACAGCCCGGGGGCCTTCAGCAGGCTGCGCCGGCGGGCATCCGGCAGGGTGACGATGTGCGATGCGGCGGCGGGACGTTCTTCCAGAGTGGCCATGACGGTCTCCTGTTCCTTTTGGGGGGAGGCGCGCCACGGGTTGGCGCACCTGTCCGCATATACGCGGCAGCGCGCCAGACGGATGCAGCCGATGCGGTCCATCGACTTTCCGTCCTTTCCAGCCTTTCCAGCCTTTCCAGCCCATTCTTCCTATACTCAGGCGGAGCCCCTAGCCCCGCCCCCGTGCCTGCTTCCCTGCCCTCCTCCGCGGATGCCCACGCAAACCCTGCTCCTCCCGAAGCGGCGGCGCAGCCGGACCCTGCCGCGCGGCTGGCGGGCCTGCTGCAGGACATCGCCCTGGGCGACCGCCCGGCGCTGCGCGCGCTCTATGACCTCACCGTGACGAAACTGTTTGGCCTGGCGCTGCGTATTACTAATAGGCGGGATTGGGCGGAGGACGTCGTGCAGGAGAGTTTTGTCAGCATCTGGCATCACGCCGGCGACTATCGCCCCCACGTGGCGGCCCCCATGACCTGGATGGCCGCCATCGTGCGCAACCGGGCGCTGGACTGCCTGCGCCGGCAGGCCGCCGCGCGGGGTGGCCAGCCGGCACAGCCCGATGACGACCTGGAAGCCTGGTTGCCCGACGACCGCGCTGGCCCCGCAGATGCCGCGCTGGCGAGCGAACGCGCGGCGGCACTGGCCCGCTGCCTGCAACGGCTGGAACCGTCGCAGCGGCAGGCCATCGCCCTCGCCTATCTGCGCGACCTGAGCCACACCGAACTGGCGGCCCAGCTACAGGTGCCGCTCGGCACCATCAAGTCGTGGATCCGGCGGGGGCTGGAGCGGCTGCGCACCTGTCTGGAGGGGCTGGCATGAGGCTCACCGGCCATCCTGACCTGCTCGACCGTCTGGCCGCCCAATATGCACTGGGGGTGCTGCGCGGCGGCGCGCGGCGCCGGCTGGAGCGGCTGGCGCACGAGGAGACCGCCGTGCGCGCCGCCATCGAACGCTGGCAGGCACGCCTGACCGGGCTGGCGGAGTTGCAGCCGGCGGCCCAGCCAGTCGACAAGGTCTGGTGCGGCATCGAACAACGGCTGGGCTGGCAGGCCGCCCCGCTCAAGCTGAAGGCGCCGCCCCCGCGCCACTGGTGGCAGGCCTTCCAGGACGCCCCGGTGCTGCTGCGCATGGCCTCGGCGGCGCTGGCCTTGCTGGCGCTGATGGCCGTGGGGGTGTCGCAATGGCTGGTGAACCAGCGCGAGCAGGCGCCGACGATGTCCGCCGTGGCGATCCTGAACGATGATCAGGCTCGGCCCGCCGTGGTTGTGCTCTGGGATGCCCCCGCCAGCACGGTCACCGTGCGCCGCCTGGATCACCTGAAGCTGGCCGACCAGCAGGTGCTCCAGCTCTGGGCCCTGCCGGAAGGCGGCAAGCCGCAGTCGCTGGGGGTGATCGGCCGGCGCCACGAGGTGCGGCTGGAAGTGAAGCGCGCGCCGGACAGCGTGCCGGCGCTCGCCATCAGCATCGAGCCGCCGGGCGGCTCGCCCAGCCCGGACGGGCCGTCTGGGCCGGTGGTGTTCCAGGGCCGGGTGGTCGCCCAGCCGGCTTGAGGCGAGGTAACGTCCAACGGGCGCGGAATCCGTCCCCGGGGGCGATATAATCGCGGTTTCCCGAATTTCGCCAGCGCCCGCCGCCGTTCGCGGCGCGCGCAACAACTGTCCCCTCGCCCATGACCTCCCAACTTGCCAAGAAAGGCGAAGCCTGGTCCGCCCGCTTCTCCGAACCGATGTCCGACCTGGTGAAGCGCTACACCGCATCGGTCTTCTTCGACAAGCGCCTGGCGCTGTTCGACATCGCCGGGTCGCTGGCCCATGCGGCCATGCTGGCCAAGCAAGGCATCATCGCCGAGGCGGACCGCGCCGAGATCGAGCGTGGCATGACGCAGATCCGTGGCGAGATCGAGTCCGGCGCGTTCGAGTGGAAGCTCGACCTCGAGGACGTCCACCTGAATATCGAGGCCCGCCTGACCGCGCTGGTCGGCGACGCCGGCAAGCGCCTGCACACGGGCCGCTCGCGCAATGACCAGGTGGCCACCGACATCCGCCTGTGGCTGCGCAGCGAGATCGACAACATCATCGGCCTGCTGGGCGCCCTGCGCGCCGCGCTGCTGGACCTGGCCGAGCAGAACGCCGACACCATCCTGCCCGGCTTCACCCACCTCCAGGTGGCCCAGCCGGTCACCTTCGGCCACCATCTGCTGGCCTATGTGGAAATGTTCACGCGCGACGCCGAGCGCATGGTCGATTGCCGAAAACGCGTCAACCGCCTGCCGCTGGGCGCCGCCGCGCTGGCCGGCACCAGCTACCCGATCGACCGTGAGTTCGTGGCGTCCCAGCTTGGTTTCGACGGCGTTTGCCGCAATTCGCTCGACGCCGTCTCCGACCGCGACTTCGCGATCGAATTCTGTGCCGCCGCCGCGCTGGTGATGACGCACGTCTCGCGTTTTTCCGAAGAACTGGTGCTGTGGATGAGCCCGCGCGTCGGCTTCATCGACATCGCCGACCGCTTCTGCACGGGCAGCTCGATCATGCCGCAGAAGAAGAACCCGGACGTGCCCGAACTCGCCCGTGGCAAGACCGGCCGCGTGAACGGCCACCTGATCGGCCTGCTGACGCTGATGAAGGGCCAGCCGCTCGCGTACAACAAGGACAACCAGGAAGACAAGGAACCGCTGTTCGACACGGTGGACACCGTGGTGGACACGCTGCGCATCTTTGCCGACATGGTGCCGGGCATCACCGTGAAGCCGGAGGCCATGCGCGCCGCCGCGCTGCAGGGCTACGCCACGGCCACCGACCTGGCCGACTATCTGGTCAAGCGCGGCCTGCCGTTCCGTGACGCCCACGAGGCCGTGGCCCACGCCGTGCGCGCCTGCGACGACCGCCGCTGCGACCTGGCCGACCTCACCGTGGCCGAGCTGCGCGAGGTCTCCGGCCTGGGCGACAAGTCGAGCCTGATCGGTGACGACGTGCACGCCGTGCTGACGCTGGAAGGCTCCGTGGCCGCCCGCGATCACATCGGCGGCACCGCGCCCGCCCAGGTGCGCGCCGCCATCAAGGCTGCCCGCGCCGCGCTGCAAGGCTGAACGGTCCGCCCCGGACCGCCCGAAATTCGCCGAAATACGTAGCACCCGGGGCGGCTGTCCTGCCGCCCCAACCCCTCCCTTCCTCTCTTACTCCCTCCCGCAGGCCCCTCGCACACCATTTTGGTGATTCGCGCAACGCCTTCTGCCTCAAATCGCGGCAAAAATGTGACGAACTGGGGATTCACCCTAGCGAAGCCGTGCATCGGAAGACGTAGACTAACGCGCCACCCCTGTATCCCCCGTCAGTAGCCCCTTAGTACCCATTAGGACGATCACATGTCTTTCCTCATGAAAATCTCGCGGCTTATCGATGCCGTGAACGATTTCATCGGGCAGTGGGCGAAATGGCTGGTCCTGCTTGCAGTGCTGATCTGCGCCGGAAACGCCATCATTCGCTACAGCTTCAGCATCAGTTCCAACGCCTGGCTCGAAATGCAGTGGTACCTGTTCGCGGGGGTCTTCCTGCTCGGGGCACCCTACACCCTGCGCCGCGACGAGCATGTGCGCATCGACGTGGTGGCGGGCCACCTGTCCGAGCGCAAGCAGGTCTGGATCGACATCTTCGGCGTGCTGTTCTTCCTGCTGCCCATCTGCTGCATCATCCTCTGGCTCGCGATTCCCTACTTCTGGCTGTCCTATGCCGGGCATGAGATGTCGGGCAACGCCGGCGGCCTGATCCGCTGGCCGGCCAAGTTCCTGATCGTGGCGGGCTTCTTCCTGATGATCCTGCAAGGGATTTCCGAGTTGATCAAGCGCATCGCCTACCTGAAGGGCCTGCTGCCGTTCTCGGCGTTCCGCAAGCACGCGCTCGATCCGGCCGAGGAAATCGCCGCGATCGCGCAGGCCGCATCGCCCGGCCGGTCGGAAAAACAATAAGAGGTCGCCACGATGACGCATTTCCTTGCCGCGAACATGGCGCCGATCATGTTCGCCAGTCTGGTCGTATTCCTGTTGTCGGGGTTCCCGATTGCCTTCGCACTGGCCGCCAACGGGCTGTTGTTCGCCTTTGTCGGCATCGAGCTGGGCATGCTGCCGCCCTCGCTGCTCCAGGCGCTGCCGAACCGGCTGTTCGGCATCATCGAGAACGACACCCTGCTCGCCATCCCGTTCTTTACCTTCATGGGGCTGATCCTGGAGCGATCCGGGATGGCGGAAGACCTGCTCGATACCATCGGCCAGCTGTTCGGGCCGATCCGGGGCGGGCTGGCCTATGCGGTGATCTTCGTCGGGGCGCTGCTGGCGGCCACCACGGGCGTGGTGGCGGCATCGGTGATTTCGATGGGGCTGATCTCGCTGCCGCTGATGCTGAAGTACAAGTACGACAAGCGGCTGGCCTCGGGCGTGATTGCGGCGTCCGGCACGCTGGCGCAGATCATCCCGCCGTCGCTGGTGCTGATCGTACTGGCCGACCAGCTCGGCCGCTCGGTGGGCGACATGTACAAGGGCGCATTCGTGCCCGGCCTGGTGCTGACCGGCATGTACATGCTCTACGTGCTGCTGGTGACCCTGATCCGCCCGGCCGCCGCGCCGGCGCTGCCGATCGAGGCGCGCACCTTCCGTGAGGAAAGCGGTGCGACCGGCTCGCGCTCGGTCCTGGTGCTGACCGTGCTGTCCATCGCCGTGGGCGTGGCCGTCGACAAGCTCTACAAGCCGGAGGCGCCGCTCGACGAGCGCCTCGTGCTCTCGGTGGGCGCGGCCATCCTGTTCGCCTTCGTGGTGGCGGTGATCAACAAGGCGCTGAACCTGAAGCTGCTGTCGCACATGGCGGAAAAAGTCACATTTGTGCTGATTCCACCACTCGCACTGATCTTCCTGGTGCTCGGCACGATCTTCCTCGGCATTGCCACCCCCACCGAGGGCGGCGGCATGGGCGCACTCGGCGCGCTGGTGCTGGCGCTGATCAAGCGGCGGCTGAACCTGGGGCTGACCAAGCAGGCGATGGAGTCCACGCTGAAGCTGTCGGCGTTCGTGATCTTCATCCTGATCGGCGCCCGGGTGTTCTCGCTGACCTTCTACGGCGTGGACGGCCACCTCTGGGTGGAGCATCTGCTGACGGCGCTGCCGGGCGGCCAGACCGGCTTCCTGATCGCCGTGAACGTGCTGTTCTTCCTGCTGGCGTTCTTCCTGGACTTCTTCGAACTGGCATTCATTTTGGTGCCGCTGGTGGGCCCGGTGGCGGACAAGCTCGGCATCGACCTGATCTGGTTCGGCGTGCTGCTGGCGGTGAACATGCAGACCTCGTTCATGCACCCGCCGTTCGGCTTCTCGCTGTTCTACCTGCGCTCGGTGGCGCCGCGCGAGGTCAAGACCACCGATATCTACTGGGGCGCGGTGCCGTTCGTCGTGATCCAGCTGGTCATGGTGGCACTGATCATCATGTTCCCGGGGCTGGTCAGCACCGGTACGGAGGTCAAGCAGGACCGCAGCATCACGCGTGACCTGAGTATCGACCTGGAAACGAGCCGGCCCAAGGCGCCCTCCCCCGCGACGCCGGCGGCGCCGGGCGCCTCGGCACCAGCCTCGGGCGGCGGGCAGCTGGAGCTGCCCACGCCGTCGCAGGACAGCGAACCGGCGGCGCCACAGTTCGAGTTCGAGAAGAAGAAGTAATGGTGCGCGGCTGAAGCGCCCCCCAGAGTACTGACGAACCCCACACTTTTCGGAGTGTGGGGTTTTTGTTTTTGATGCAGGGCAAGTTGAGCGAGAGCAATAGCGCGCATGCGTTGATTCGGTAGTGTCGATGCTCTCCGTCGAACTGCCAACAAGGAAACATGCATGCTTCCTGTCGCTCGACTGGGCGATATGCATCTCTGCCCAATTCATGGCACTTCAGCCATAACGTCCGCATCCGCCGATACCAACGTCAATCATTTTGGCGCCGCGCGCGTTGGCGACGCCTGCGCCTGCGGTGCAGTGCTGACTGCAGGCTTTCCGTCTATCACAGTCGGCAATATGCCCTTGGCCTATTCGGGCAGCCCGACCACTCACGGCGGGACCATCACCTCCGGCAGCTTCGATACGGCTGGAGGCTTCCTTTGGGGCGGTGCGGCAAGCTATGTCGTCGTCGACTTTGCCAAGATGGGCGCCGTGCACCCGGGTGGGCTGGTGAATCGATCGTTGATGGCCGCGCTATTGGCCGATCCGCATCTGGAGCAGCGTGCCGCGATGGCGGGAGCATTGTTGATGCGCCCCGGGAATATCGCCGCTTCATCGACGCCCGAATGGATCGCGGTCGCCGGGAGCCAGCACGACCGGGGTTCAGGTAACAAGATGATGTTTATCGGTCAGGCCGTGCGCGAGCTGGCCGAATTCAGGCGCCACAAGGCCGCATCGACAAGGACGCTGGTGTTGTTCACGCCGGCGTATAGCGAAGCCATGCTAGAAGCTGCGGCGAAGTCGGCCGATGTCTATGGGCGGCTCTTGTTCGCGTAACGAGCGCCGATGCGCTGATTCACTATCTGAATCATGGCAAGGACCGGAAGCAGTCGCCGATCGAGCGCCTGTCCTTGTTCAGTCACGGCGTGCCACAACGCATCGCTTTCGGTTATCAGCTCGGCAGGGACCTTCAAATGTCCCTCGACGTGCTGAGTTACAACCGAATTTCACCGTTGGCATTTTCCCGCTCCGCACAGATCGACAGCTATGCCTGCCGGACCGGCATGGGCAACCGCCCTGACTACCCCATCGAAGAAGGGGTTCAATTCTTTCCGCAAACCAATGAAAGTCTGGCGCAACTGCTGGCTAACCATTTGCGAGTGAAGGTGCGTGCCTATATTCGCCGCTCGGATTACAAGAACACTTGGGGGACGTTCGAAGAACGTCAGTTAGGGAAACTCTGCAGGGCCAGTGATAACGCCTTGCCTGCCGAAGAATGGTGCAAGAGGTGGGTCGAACTGAATGAGGAGCGGGAGAAATTCAACGGCAAGCACGATTTTACCTACCAGAACATTGGCGCGACTTACCCCGTTGTATCGGGCGATACGCCCATTGCCGTGCCGGGAGGCCTGTTTGAATTTATACCGAAGTAAGATTGTTTGGGTCGCAGCAATCGCCTCGTTGATTCCTGCATACTGTGGCGTAAAGATGGTGACGAGCAAATATCACAGCGATTTTGGTAACGGCGTGGTGATCTATGCCGACGATTATGTAAATACGGGGCTATGGGTGCTGCACTGCGGCCATTCTCGGTTGATCAGCCGAGAACCGATTCCGGTCCCTTTCGACGAACTGGAACGCACCAAGCAGTTCAAGATATGGAATTCCCCCATAAGCAAAGCGGATGAACAACCCGCCAAGGAGGCGCTGGCGGCCATTACGAGCGTTCCCCACTGGTATAGGCACCTGCGCTATCTCTATTCCGGACTCAACGATAACAGCGACTTGAGTGCCCACATGTTCGATCTGATAGCAGAACACGCTGGCCGATCATGGGGCGTGTGGGTTCGTCAATCCCTCAGCCATTACGGCGAATCTGACGGCTTTACCTTGTCCATCGAACCCTACGACCCCGAAACCTACGTGGACTACGACAAGGCCTTTCAGGCCGCCATCAAGAGCTGCCCTGCGCCACAATGAATCCACATAAAAGCGACGCTTTATGACCTTGAATTTCTACCGAAGTAAGCTTAAGTGAAGTGATACGGACGCCAACAAAAAAACGCCTCGCAACCGCGAGGCGTTTTTCTTGGTTCGAGTGAGGCCCGGCTTACTGCTTCACGCAGTCCACAAAATAAGCCTTCTGTCCGTCCACCTCATCTTCCACCAGACCGTGGATGTCGGTTTCAAATCCCGGGAACAGCTTGTTGAACTCGCGTGCGAACTTCAGGTATTGGACGATGGTCCGGTTGAAGCGCTCACCCGGGATCAGCAGTGGAATGCCCGGGGGGTACGGCGTCAGCAGGATGGCGGTGACGCGGCCTTCCAGTTCGTCCACGGGAACGCGCTCGATCTCGCGATGGGCCATCATCGCCCAGGCGTCGGACGGCTTCATCGCCGGCTCCATGTCCGACAGGTACATCTCCGTCGTCACGCGCGCCACGTCGTTGGCCTTGTAGACGCTGTGGATCGCATCGCAAAGGTCGCGCAGGCCCATGCGCTCGTACTGCGGGTACTTGCCGACGAACTCCGGCAGCACGCGCCAGAGCGGCTGGTTCTGGTCGTAATCGTCCTTGAACTGTTGCAATTCGGTGACGAGCGAGTTCCAGCGGCCCTTGGTGATGCCGATGGTGAACATGATGAAGAACGAGTACAGGCCCGTCTTCTCGATGATGATGCCGTGCTCGGCCAGGTACTTGGTGACGATGGCGGCCGGGATGCCGCGCTCGCTGAACTCGCCGTCCACGTCCAGGCCCGGGGTGATCAGGGTGGCCTTGATCGGGTCGAGCAGGTTGAAGCCGTCGGCCAGGTCGCCAAAGCCATGCCAGCGCTCGTTGGCCTGCAGCATCCACGCCTCGCGGTCGCCGATGCCGTCTTCGATCAGCGCGTCCGGGCCCCAGACCTTGAACCACCAGTCGCCGTTGTTGCCGGCCTCGTAGTCGCCCTCCACCTTGCGCATGGCGCGGCGGAAGTCCATCGCTTCCTGGATGCTTTCCTCGACCAGCGCGGTGCCGCCCGGGGCTTCCATCATCGCCGCCGCCACATCGCACGAGGCGATGATCGAGTACTGCGGGCTCGTCGAGGTATGCATGAGGTAGGCCTCGTTGAACCGGTATCGGTCCAGCTTGCGGGTCTCGGAGTCCTGCACGAGGATCTGGGACGCCTGCGACAACCCGGCCAGCAGCTTGTGGGTGGACTGCGTGGCGAACACCAGCGCGTCCTTGCTGCGCGGGCGGTCACGGCCGATCGCGTGCATGTTGCGGTAGAAGTCGTGGAAGGCGGCGTGCGGCAGCCAGGCTTCGTCGAAGTGCAGCGTGTCGATCTCGCTCGCCAGCATCTCCTTGATCTGCTCGGCGTTGTACAGCACGCCGTCGTAGGTGCCCTGGGTGATCGTCAGGATGCGCGGCTTCTGGTTCTTGGCCTTGCTGGCGAACGGGTGGTTGGCGATCTTGCGGCGGATCGTCTCCGGGTCGAACTCGCTCTTCGGGATCGGGCCGATGATGCCGTAGTGGTTGCGCGTCGGCATCAGGAACACCGGAATCGCGCCGGTCATCATGATCGCGTGCAGGATCGACTTGTGGCAGTTGCGGTCCACCACCACGATGTCCCCCGGCGCCACGTTGGCATGCCAGACCATCTTGTTCGAGGTCGACGTGCCGTTGGTCACGAAGTACATGTGGTCCGAGTTGAAGATCCGCGCGGCGTTGCGCTCGGATGCCGCCACCGGGCCGGTGTGGTCCAGCAGCTGGCCCAGCTCGTCCACGGCATTGCAGACGTCGGCGCGCAGCATGTTCTCGCCGAAGAACTGGTGGAATACCTGCCCCACCGGGCTCTTCAGGAACGCCACGCCGCCCGAGTGGCCCGGGCAGTGCCACGAGTACGAGCTGTCCTGCGCGTAGGCAATCAGGGCCTTGAAGAACGGCGGCGCCAGGGTGTCAAGGTAGACGCGGGCTTCGCGGATGATGTGACGCGCCACGAACTCGGGCGTGTCCTCGAACATGTGGATGAAGCCGTGCAGCTCGCGCAGGATGTCGTTGGGGATATGGCGCGAGGTGCGCGTCTCGCCATACAGGAAGATCGGCAGGTCCGAATTGCGGCGGCGCACTTCGTTCACGAAGGCGCGCAGCTTCTCGATGGCGGCGGCTTCGGGCTGGTCATCGGCGCGCACGAACTCGTCGTCGTCGATCGAGACAATGAACGACGATGCCCGGCTGGACTGCTGGGCGAACGAGGTCAGGTCGCCGTAGCTGGTCAAGCCCATCACTTCCATGCCTTCGCGCTCGATGGCCTCTGCCAGCGCGCGGATGCCCGAGCCGGAAATGTTCTCGGAGCGGAAGTCTTCGTCGATGATGATGACGGGGAAGCGGAATTTCATCGGTCGATCCTTGATGAGAAGGCTTTGGAAAGACTTGAGCCACATGGCCGCCGGAAGGCTCCCCCCGGGCGGCGTCATGTGGCTCTTTCGTCAGAATTGGGCGGCCGTCGGTCCGGACGCCGGCATTGTAATGCGGTCAGGTCTTCGGCAGTGTGACACCGTGCTGGCCCTGGTACTTGCCGCCGCGGTCGGCGTACGAGGTCTCGCAGATTTCGTCGCTCTCGAAGAACAGCACCTGGGCGCAGCCCTCGCCGGCGTAGATCTTGGCGGGCAGCGGAGTGGTGTTCGAGAACTCCAGCGTCACGTAACCTTCCCACTCGGGCTCGAACGGGGTCACGTTGACGATGATGCCGCAGCGCGCGTACGTGCTCTTGCCCAGGCAGATGGTCAGCACGCTGCGCGGAATGCGGAAGTACTCCATCGTGCGGGCCAGCGCGAACGAGTTCGGCGGGATGATGCAGACATCGCCCTTGAAGTCCACGAAGGACTTCTCGTCGAAGTTCTTCGGGTCGACGATGGTGCTGTTGATATTGGTGAAGATCTTGAACTCGTCCGCGCAGCGGATATCGTAGCCGTAGCTCGAAGTGCCGTAGGAGACGATCTTGCGGCCGTCCTCCTCCCGTACCTGGCCGGGCGCGAACGGCTCGATCATGGCGTGCTGTTCCGCCATGCGGCGGATCCACTTGTCGGATTTGATGCTCATATTGGCTGGCGGAATGGACGATGGGCGGCGCCCGGCCGAGCCGGTGCCGCTGGAATGGGGCGCATTGTACAACCAATCCGCCTGCGAACCGCCTCCGGCGGCCCCCCGGCGCGCCTTCAGGCCGGCGCGGCCGCCTCGGGCTGGCTGTGGCGGAACCGCTCCCGCCCGGTATACAACAGGAAATGCTTGCCGGTGCAGCGCGCGAACAGGCTCAGGTTGACCCGCTGGGCCATCTGGTAGCCCATCTGGGTCACCCCGGAGCGCGACAGCAGGAACGGAATGCCCATCTGCGCGCCCTTGATCACCATCTCGGAGGTCAGCCGGCCCGTGGTGTAGAAAACCTTGTCCTCGCCAGTCATGTCTTCCAGCCACATCCGGCCGGCGATGGCGTCCACGGCGTTGTGCCGGCCCACGTCCTCCACGAACATCAGCAGCTCGCTGCCCCTGAACAGCGCGCAGCCGTGCACCGAGCCGGCCTGCTTGTAGACCGACTGCTGCAGGCGGATGGTGTCGATGATTGCGTAGAGGGTTTCCTGGGTCAGCGTGGCATCCCCGGGCAGGCGGATGTTGTCGACCTCGTCCAGCAGCGAGCCGAACACCGTGCCCTGCCCGCATCCCGTGGTCACCACGCGGCGCGCGGTGCGTTCCTCGATGCGGTCCACGCCGGTGCGGGTGGTCACGGCAGCCGATTCGGTCTCCCAGTCCACCTGGATCGCGGCGATGTCCTCGATGTCGTCCACCAGCCGCTGGTTGCGCAGGTAGCCCAGCACCAGGTGCTCGGGCGCGCCGCCCAGCGTCATCAGGGTCACCAGTTCGCGCTTGTCGAGGTAGACCGTCAGCGGCCGCTCGCCCGGCAGCCAGGCCGGGCGCACGCGGCCCTGTTCGTCAACGACCTCCACCTCCTCGATCAGCGGGACGGCGGCATGGGTCAACTCGGGGCGCAGGGGCATGGGGCGAGGGCGGGAAGGTGCCGGCCCGTGGCGGGGGCGCCATCGGGCCGGTTTCAGGGGCGTTTTGTTACTGCGGAACTACCGTTTATAGCCAAAAACTATCGATACTCAGGATGCGGCGACCACGCCACACGCGATCCGGCCGCCAGCGTTGCCGGTCGGCTGGGTGCGATAGTCGTCCGGGTCCTTGTGGACGATCACGGCCTTGCCGATCACGCTGTTCGGGCCCGGGCCGACGGTGACGTCCGGCATCAGGAACTGTACGCGCGCGTTGCCGCTGGCGTCGGCGGTCAGGTTGTTCATGTCGCCGGCATGGTGCTCGGGCATGGTCATCTGGCCGTGCGGTTTGCCGGCGGGGTTGAAATGGCCGCCGGCGCTCATCGCGTCAGGGGCCGAGCAATCGCCCTTCTCGTGGACATGGAAGCCATGCGAGGTGCCCGGAGGCAGGCCAGTGACCGCCACCACCACCATCACGCCGGCCGCCTGCTGGTCGAAGGTGACGCGGCCCGCGGTATTGGTGCCGCTCTTGGACTGCAACGGTGCCGCCGCCTTGGCGCCCACGGCGACCCGTGCCGCCGCCGGCGCGGCAGCCGGGGCCGCGCTGGCGCTGGCCGCATCGCTGCTGGTGCCCGAGGTTCCGCAACCCGCCATCACTGCCACGGCGGTGCCCACTGCCAAACCGCAAAGTACACGTTTCATGCCAAACCCTCCTCTAGAGTTGACTGCCGTGGCGATTGTAACGCCGCCCCGGTCGGGTGCATGGTGCGCTGCGGTAAACCCTCACACTTCGCCGGGACGCGGCCGCACGCGCGGCGTGCCGTCACGGGGCGTGGAGCGCTGGGCGGGAATCTTGCCGGACTGGATGTCGTCGTACCAGATCTCGTGGTGCTCCCGGGCCCAGGCCTCGTCCACGTAGCCATCGCGCATGGCGCGGTAGGCGCCCTCCATGCCAATCGTCCCCATATAGATATGGCCGCAGGCCAGCACGATCATCACCACGGCCGAGACCCCATGGATCACGTGGGCGATCTGCATCGTGGCGCGGTAGTAGTCCAGGCCCGGCACGATCATGTCCAGCACCCAGCCGGAGGCCGAGAGGACCAGCCCGAGCAGCACCATCCCGCCCCAGAACCACATCTTCTCGCCGGCGTTGAAGCGCGCGCTGGGCACGTGGGCGCCGGAGGCGAGCCCGCCGAGCTTGCGCACCCAGACCACGTCGCCACGGTTCGGCACGTTGTCACGCACGAACACCACGAAGGTGGCGATGATCGACAGCGTGAACACCGGCCCGGTCAGGTTGTGCAGGTTCTTGAGAATGTAGGTGAGCCAGCCGAACAGCGTGTGGCCCATGATCGGCAGCAGGAAGTGCTTGCCGAACAGGATCACGATGCCCGAGATCGCCAGGATCACGAACGAGATGGCCACGGCCCAGTGCACGAAGCGCTCGGTGGGCGTGAAGCGCTCGATCATGCGGCCCGTGCGCGGGGACTTGAGCGGGATGGTGCGGCGCCAGGCGAAGAAGGCCAGGATGGCCGCCGGCACCAGGATCAGGATCCAGCCGCCCCAGACCGTCAGCACGCCATTGCGGAACAGCCGCCATTTCTGGCCGGTGCGCTGGATCAGCACCCCGGCTTCCTTGGCGGGCAGGCTGCTGTAGTGATGCTGGTCCGAGTTGACCTCGCGCCAGACCGGCGCGTTGTTGCCCGGCTGGGTCACCGAGCGCTCCTGCTGCGAGCGGGCCTCGGCGGCCACGTCGCGCCGGGGCACGTTGAAGATGTTCTCGCTGGCCACGCCCGCGAACGGCTGCACCGGGTGCGTGGCGGGATTGTTGGCGTCCGCCTGGGCCTGCGTCGGGGCCTGCGCCTGCGCCGGAGGCTGCGCGGCAGGCGGCGAGGCCGGCGCCTGGGCCAGCGCCGCGCCCGCCACACCGGCGGCAAGGACCACCCCGGCCAGCAAGGTCTTGAGGGTCTGGATGACGGTCATGGCGCCTCCCCCGCTCATTGGATGCGGTTGTACTCGTTCTGGTACTGGTTGCGCTGATGGATCTGACGCTGCCAGCTGTCCTTGTCGCCCGCCGTCCAGCCCTTGGCCACGAACGGGTCGCCGGGGGCGCCCTGCCAGGCGATGGAATCCGACTTCTTGTGCGTGGCCGAGACGGTCTGCGGCTTCTCGCTGCACGCCGCCAGCAGCGCGACGGTGGCGAGCATCGATACGATCAACGCGGCGCGGGTCATGACGGCTGCCCTCCGCCGGCCGGGGCGCCGGGTGCGGTGCCCTGCGGGGTGCTGGGGGCCGCCGGAGTGCCGTTGGCAGGCGCCTGCGGCTTGCCATAGGCCGTGCCCCAGCCGAACACATCGCCGCCCGTGCCGCGCTTGATCACGCGGTTGCGCAGGATGTCGGCAATCACGTCGCCATCGCCGCCGAGCAGGGCCTTGGTCGAGCACATTTCCGCGCAGAGCGGCAGCTTGCCCTCGGCCAGCCGGTTGCGGCCGTACTTTTCGAATTCTTCCTCGCTGCCGTTCTTCTCCGGGCCGCCGGCGCAGAACGTGCACTTGTCCATCTTGCCGCGCACGCCGAAGGCGCCCTCGCTGGGGAACTGCGGGGCGCCGAACGGGCAGGCGTAGGAGCAGTAGCCGCAGCCGATGCAGACGTCCTTGTCGTGCAGCACCACGCCGTCGTCGGTGCGGTAGAAGCAATCCACCGGGCAGACGGCCATGCAGGGCGCGTCCGAGCAGTGCATGCAGGCCACCGAGATCGACTTCTCGGCGTTGAGAATGCCGTCGTTGATCGTCACCACGCGGCGCCGGTTGACGCCCCAGGGCACCTCGTGCTCGTTCTTGCAGGCAGTGACGCAGCTGTTGCATTCGATGCAGCGCTCGGCGTCACAGATGAATTTCATGCGTGCCATGTGTCTCTCCGCTTCTCAGGCTCAGGCAAACCGCTCGATCTGGCAAACGGTGGTCTTGGTTTCCTGCATCATCGTCACCGAGTCGTAGCCGTAGGTGGTGGCCGTGTTCACGGCCTCCCCCCGGACGATCGGGTACGCGCCATCGGGATAGAACTGCTTGAGATCCTTGCCTTCCCACCAGCCCGAGAAGTGGAACGGGATGAACGCCGTATCCACGCCCACGCGCTCCGTCACCAGCGCGCGCACCTTGAGGCGGGCACCGGTCGGCGTGCGCACCCAGCAATAGTCGCCGTTGCGGATRCCCCGCGCGGACGCCGCCTGCGGGTTGATCTCGACGAAGTTCTCCTGCTGCAACTCGGCCAGCCACGGGTTGGAGCGGGTTTCCTCGCCGCCACCCTCGTATTCCACCAGCCGGCCCGAAGTCAGGATGATCGGGAATTTCTCGTAGATCTTGTTCTCGATGTTGCGCTGCTGCACCGACTTGTACAGCGTGGGCAGGCGCCAGAAGGCCATCTTGTCGTCGTGGGTCGGGTACTTGGCGACCATGTCCGGCCGCGTGGAGTACAGCGGCTCACGGTGCTGCGGGATCGGGTCGGGGAAGTTCCAGACCACGGCGCGCGCCTTGGCGTTGCCGAACGGATGGCAACCGTGGTTCTTCATCACCACGCGCTGGATCCCGCCCGAGAGGTCGGTCTTCCAGTTCTTGCCCTCGGCGGCCTTCTTCTCGGCGTCGGTCAGGTCGTCCCACCAGCCCAGCTTCTTCAGCAGCACGTGGTCGAACTCGGGGTAGCCGGTGGTGATCTCCGCCCCGGCCGAACAGGAGCCATCCTCGGCCAGCAGGTTCACCCCATCGCGCTCCACGCCGAAGTTGGCGCGGAAGTTGCCGCCACCGTCCATGACGTGCTTCGAGGTGTCATAAAGATTCGGCGATCCCGGGTGCTTGAGTTCGGGCGTGCCGTAGCACGGCCACGGCAGGCCGAAGTAGTCGCCGGTGAGGTCGTAGCCGGTGACCGGGTCCTTGCCGCCCTTGCAGCGCAGCGTCTTCACGTCGAACATCTGCATGTTGCGCATATGCGACTTGAGCCGCTCCGGCGACTGGCCCGTGTAGCCGATGGTCCAGTTGCTGGCGTTGATCTCGCGCAAGATCGATTCGGTCTCGGGCTCCTGCCAGGTACGGCCGGCGCGCTTGACCTCGATCATCTTGTAGTTCTTCGACAGCTCCTTGCCAAAGCCGAGCTTCTCGGCGAAGGCCTGCATGATGGTGTGGTCGGGCATCGACTCGAACAGCGGCTCGATGACCTTCTCGCGCCATTGCAGCGAGCGGTTCGAGGCCGTGCACGACCCCGAGGTCTCGAACTGGGTGGCCGCCGGCAGCAGGTAGACGGCGCGGTTCGGGTTGATCTTGTCGCCGTCGGTCGGCGTCATGTTCGCCATGGCGGCCGTGGCGGAGGGGTACGGGTCCACCACCACCAGCAGGTCGAGCTTGTCCAGCGCGCGCTTCATCTCCAGGCCGCGCGTCTGCGAGTTCGGGGCGTGGCCCCAGAAGAACACGCCACGGACGTTGTTGTCCTGGTCGATCAGGTCGCGCTTCTCGGTCACGATGTCGATCCAGCGGGACACCGTGGTGCCGGACTTTTCCATCAGCGCCTGCGAGACGAACTGCTTCTTGATCCATTCGTAATCCACGCCCCACACCGCCGCGTAGTGCTTCCACGCGCCGGTGGCCAGGCCGTAGTAGCCCGGCAGGGAGTCGGGGTTCGGGCCCACGTCGGTGGCACCCTGCACGTTGTCATGGCCACGGAAGATGTTGGCGCCGCCGCCCGACACGCCGATATTGCCCAGCGCCAGCTGCACGATGCAGGAGGCGCGCACGATCGCATTGCCGATGGTGTGCTGGGTCTGGCCCATGCACCAGACCAGCGTGGACGGGCGATTCTTCGCCATGGTCTCGGCCACCAGCTTCACCTGGGCCTCGGGCACGCCGCAGACTTCCTCGACCTTGTCCGGGGTCCACTTGGCCAGGACCTCGGCCTTGACCTTGTCCATGCCGTAGACGCGGTCGTTCAGGTACTTGGGGTCTTCCCAGCCGTTCTGGAAGATGTGATACAGCACGCCGAACAGGAAGGCGATGTCGGTGCCCGAACGGATGCGCACGTAGTGATGCGCCTTGGCCGCCGTGCGGGTGTAGCGCGGGTCCACCACGATCACCTTGCAGCCGTTCTCCTTGGCGTGCAGCAGGTGCAGCATCGACACCGGGTGCGCCTCCGCGGCGTTGGAGCCGATATACAGCGCCGCGCGGGCGTTCTGCATATCGTTGTACGAGTTCGTCATCGCCCCGTAGCCCCAGGTGTTCGCCACGCCGGCCACGGTGGTGGAGTGGCAGATGCGCGCCTGGTGGTCGGTATTGTTGGTGCCGAAGAACGACACCCACTTGCGCAGCAGGTACGACTGCTCGTTGCTGTGCTTGGACGAGCCGACGAAGAACATCGAATCGGGGCCGGTCTCCTGGCGGATGGCCTTCATCTTCGCCGTGATCTCGTCCAGCGCCTGGTCCCAGCTGATCTTCTGGTACTTGCCGTTGACCAGCTTCATCGGGTACTTGAGCCGGTACTCGCCATGGCCGTGCTCGCGCAGCGCGGCACCCTTGGCGCAGTGCGCGCCCATGTTGATCGGGGAGTCGAAGACCGGTTCCTGGCGTATCCAGATGCCGTTCTGCACCACGGCATCCACCGCGCAGCCCACCGAGCAGTGGCCGCACACGGTGCGCCGTACCACGATCTCGCCCTTGCCGGCCCCGGCGCCGGTCTTGCCGTCGTCGGCATCGGCCTTGCGGATCAGCGTCAGTTGCGTGGCGGCCAGCCCGGCACCCACGCCGATGCCCGACCGCTTGAGAAAGCTGCGCCGATCCATCGTCGGCATCGCCCCGGCCAGCCCTGCGGCCAGGCGGGACGCCAGGCGCCCGTTGCCGTTGCCATTGCCATTGCCATTGCCATGACTGGAAGGATGGGCCTGCGGAGCAGTTGGGTCGGCGAGCCGGTTCGCAACCCGGTCGGTCTGGCCTTGGTCCGCGCGCTTGCGGGTCAGGATCATGTCTTGCCTCGGCGAAAGAGGGGGGACGAGAGACAAGGCGCGCCAGCCGGCACGCCGTGCGGGCGCCCAGGTCTAGATCAGCGTGGTGCGGTAGTACTTGCGGATATGGGCGGAGACCCGGTAGCCCTGGCTGTCGGGCGCGGGATCGGCCGCATCGGCGGTGGTGGGCGGCGCGAGGGCATCGGCCAGCGCCGATTGCCCGCGCGTGGCCACGGCGGCGGCACCGGCAGCGGCAACCACGCCAGCCCCGGCCAGGAAGGTCCGGCGTGCGACCCGGGATTGCTTGTCTTTCATGGGGGCTCCTGTCGGTTTTGCGTGACCGATGGATGATCTATTTATGCCTTGTCTTGCATATTCTAGATTGAAGCGAAATGAAAGACCACACTGTCAATCGGAAAATCCTCAAACTGCGGATAAACCCGGTGCTTGCGTTGGCCTTTCACACGGCTTTCACACAATCGCCCTGCCTCAATGCATCTCCAGCGCCACCGCCTCCACGCCGGTGAACGCGCGCAGCAGTTCTGCCGCACTGCGGTAGAACTGCGCCTGCGGGTGCTCGGCCAGCGCGTCGCAGAGTCGCTCCATCCACGGCTGCATATGGCGGGCAAAAAAGCGCTGCTGCTCGCCGGCGTTGCAGACCGCCACATCATCCCCCGCCACCAGGAAGCGCATGACCTCGCACAGTGTGGCGATGTGGTCCTCGGTCTCGCTGATGCCCTCGTGCCGCGCCAGCCCGTAGCGGGCCAGGTCGTCGCGCAGCGCCACCAGCGGGCGTTCGTTCAGGAAGCCGGCCAGGTAATAGGAGCCGTACAGAAAGACCTCCTGCTTGCCCACGCCCACGAACAGGCGCGCGTACTCGTCGGCGGCTTCCTCGGCGGAGGTCGTCGATGCTGCGTCGCACAATGCGTTCCAGGCCTGGCCCAGCACCGTGCGGGCGTCCTCGGCATTGGCGCGGTTGGCGGCGATATGGTGGAGCAGCGCGGCATCGGGCGGCTGGAAGAACAGCGTGGCCAGCAGGCCGTAGAGGTCCGCGCGGGCCATGTCCTCGGCGTCGGGCTCGCCGGGGGCCGGCGCGGGCGGGATCAGCTGAATCGGCTGGAAATCAGTCATGTCTTGATAGGTCTGGTCGGCCGCACCCTGCGGGGCGACTGGCGTTACTGGAGCGTCGCCCCGCGCGTCGCGCCGGTGTCTTTTTCGATCATGTCCACCACGCGGCAATCGGCACACATCTTCAGCCGGTCCGCGTTGGCGCCCGCGAAGGCCGGGTGGCCGGCCAGTCGCACCAGCATCGACTGCACCATCTGGGCGGTGCCGAACGGCTTGGCGCAGCGGATGCAATGGAACGGCTGGGTCTCGTTCAGCGTCACCGTGCGGCGGGCGCCCTCGCCCGTCAGCAGGCGCGGCACCAGCGCGATGGCGTCCTCCGGGCAGGTGGTCTCGCACAGCCCGCACTGCACGCAGTTGCGTTCGATAAAGGCCAGCACCGGGCGCTCGGCGTTGTCGCGCAGCGCGTTGGACGGACACGCGCCCACGCAGGCCATGCACAGCGTGCAGCGGCCCGTGTCCACGGTAATGGCGCCCAGCGGCGCGCCGGCGGGCAGCGGCACCACTTCGGCCGGCACCGGGGCATGGCGGGCGAGATGGTCGATGGCGAAGTCGAGCGTCTCGCGCTTGGCCAGCGCCGCGCGGAAGCTGGCCGGCGGCGGCGCGGTCACGCGCGACGGGGGACTGGCGAGCGCGGCGAGGCCGGCATCCAGCCCGCCCACGTCGCCCGCTTCCACGAGCGTCAGCCGCAACCCGCGATAGCCCAGCCCTTCGACAATGGCGCGCGCCACATTCATCTGTTCGACCAGCGCGGCGCGGTACTGCGGGGCCTCGTCGCCGGTCAGCAACACGGCCACGCCGCCCGCGCCCCAGCTCAGCGCCGCCAGCCAGAGTTCGATGCCGGTGGCAGCCGGGTGGAACAGCGGCACGGGAATCACGTTGGGCGGCACGCCGCGCGCCTGCCCGGCCCGGGCCGCGCGGCCCAGCGCCAGGATGGCCGGATTTCCATACTCCTCGCCATGCAGTAGCAGCACGGCATCACGGCCGCCGGCGGCGTTGTAAGTCGAGACCAGCGTGCGCAGCCGCTCGCCAAGCGCCTCGGGGCCGGGATAGGCGTAGCTGATGGCGCCAGTCGGGCAGACCGTGGTGCAGGCGCCGCAGCCCATGCAGAGATTGGGCGTGACCTCGATGGAACCCTTGCCATCGCGCCACCGCGAGCCAATCGCCTGCGTCGAGCAAATGTCGATACATGCGGTGCAGCCGGTGGTCTGGTTACGGCCGTGGGCGCACAGGCTTTCCTTGTAGCGGAAGAACTTGGGCTTCTCGAACTCGCCCACCAGTTGTTGCAGTTGCAGCGCGTGGGCATGCTGGCGCGCCACGTCGGCGCCCGCGTGCAGGTAGCCCTGCGGGGGCTGGTGCATGGCGAAGGCCGGCGCGTCGTTGAGGTCGAACACGAGGTCGAAGCGCGCCTCGGCGGTAGCGGCAGGCCGGTCGAAGTCGATCGCCGCCGCCGCGCCGCAGGCCTTCACGCAGTCGCGATGGTCGCGGCAGCGGTCCAGGTCGACCTGGTAGCTGAAGTCGATCGCCCCTTCCGGGCAGGCATCGACGCAGGCGTTGCAGCGCGTGCAGAGGTCGAGGTCGATCGGGTTGCTCTGGCCGGCGCCGGTCCGCCAGCTGGCCGTGAAGTTGCCGAGCCAGCCGGTCAGGCCGGCCAGCGTGCCGCTGTGGACGGGCCACGCGCGGCTGGCGGGCGGCGTCACATCGCTGATCGATGCGCCGGTCAGCAGCACGGTGACTTCGAGGCCGGCCTCGGTGAGCCGGCCCGCCCAGGGCAGCGCCCGCGCGGCCGGGCCCAGTACCAGGACGGCGCCGTTCGAGCGGTAGTCCACCACCGCCACCGGGTCGGGCTCGGGGAGCGCGGCGGCAGCCAGCAGGGCGGCGATCTTGGCGTTGGCGGTGGCCGGGTCACGGCGCGCGCCCTGCGACCACCCGCCGGTCTCGCGGATATTGACGAAGCGCACCGGCGCGGTGACCACACCGCCCTCGCGCGCAGCGCCAGCCACCTCGGTGAACAACGGGCTTTCCTGGGTGCAGGCTACGATGACGTCTTCCGCGCCATCGAGCGCCCGGCGGAAATCGCCGATTTCACGCCGGCACAGCAGGCGGTGGACCTTCAGGGAACCAGAGGCATCGGACAGTGCCGCCCCGTCAAGCGGCATGGTGTCGTTGCAATTGCAGATCAGCGTCGGCATGGGGCAAGACTGCTTGCCGGCCCGGCGCCCTCTTCGTGGTGGAGGATCGTCCCGGTCGGCGGATTTGTAGGGGTGGCCCATTCTAGGCCCACACGCGGCGCAGGGCTACGCGCGTTTATCCGCAGGGAGGGGCGGGATGGCGATGTCGGCGGGGGTGTCGGCGGGGAGGTCGGGCGCGGATTGGGCTTGCGCGACCTCGGTTTCCGGGGATTCCTCGGCTTCCAGCGCCTTGGAATCGGCCGCCATCTCGCCCTCCCCCTCCGTTTCCTTTTTCTCTTTCGCTTCCCCTTCCTTTTCCTCTTCCTCGATCGGGTCGAACAACCCGAGCGTCTCCGACTGGGTCATGCGGCGCAGCACATCGAGCGGAATCGGGTCCGGCTTGCCGTAGTCGTCGATATAGGTGTCCAGCCCGTCCATCACATTGAAGTGCGGATCGGCGAACAGGGTCTTCAGCGCGGCGCGCTTGACCGTCTCGTCCACGCCACGCGCCACGAAGCGGGCGATGTTGTCGCCCGGCTGCAGCAGCGCCACGTCGGCCAGGGTGGGCAGCGGCGCGGCTTCCTGGGGTTCGGCAGGCGGCGCAGCGGGGGCTTCCGCTAACGCCGCCGGGGTGGCTTCAGGCACCAGCGCCGGCTCGGCGGGCACCGGCTGGCCCTCGCGCACGGCGGTCTTGCGGCGCGACCAGCGCGAGAGGAAGGAGGAATCGGCGTCGCTCATGGCAGGGTCCGGGGCGGTCAGTACCGCGCGCGGTCTTCCGGCGCCTTGAAGGACTCCGGACGGCGCCGTTTCTTGGGCTCGGGGCGATAGTTCTCGTGCGTGAACGCTTCGAGCCACTCGCGCTGCGCGGGTTCCAGCGGCACGTTCTCCACGCTTTCGCCGGCATCGAGCCAGCGCCCGGCCTCGTTGTAGGAGAGCGTCACCGTCACCGGCACCGCGCGGGTCTCGCCATCGGCATCGGGCTCCTCGGCCATGCGCCACAGCACGAACCAGCACGGCGTGGTCGAGGTCAGGTTCAGGTAGTAGCCCTCGCCCTCGTCGCGATACAGCGTCACGGGATGGCCCGGATAGAGCCAGCGCGCGCCGTGGCTGTCGGCATCGAGCCGCAGCGGCGCGGCGCCGTACTCGCCCAGGTCCGGCAGCACCGCGTCCAGCTCCCACTTCCAGGGCTGCCAACGGTTGGCCAGTGGCACCTTGCGCATCACCACGGCCATGGTGACCCCAGGCCGGCCAGCCGGTGGGGTCTCGGGCGAGACAGGCGATGCGGGAAGGGTTTCGTCCATGGCGGCGGCCGGCCTCAGGTATTCTGCACCACGATGCTCGGGAACTTGTTCGTCATGTCACGTGCCTTATCCGCCACTTTGATGGCGACCTTGCGCGCCACTTCGCGGTAGATCCCGGCAATCGGACTATCCGGCTCGGCCACCACGGTGGGGCGGCCCGAATCGGCCTGTTCGCGGATCGACAGGTTCAGCGGCAGGCTGCCGAGCAGGTCCACGCCATACTCGCTGCTCATCTTGTCGCCGCCGCCTTCGCCGAAGATATGCTCGACGTGGCCGCAGTTCGGGCAGCAGTAGACCGCCATGTTCTCGACGATGCCGAGGATCGGAATGCCGACCTTCTCGAACATCTTGAGCCCCTTGCGGGCGTCCAGCAGCGCGATGTCCTGCGGCGTGGTCACGATCACGGCGCCAGTCACCGGCACCTTCTGCGACAGGGTCAGCTGGATGTCGCCGGTGCCCGGCGGCATGTCGACGATCAGGTAGTCCAGGTCGTGCCAGTTGGTCTGGCGCAGCAGTTGTTCCAGGGCGGACGTGACCATCGGGCCGCGCCACACCATCGGATTGTCCTGCTCGATCAGGAAGCCGATCGAGTTGGCCTGCAGGCCGTGGCCCTCCAGCGGCTCCATGGTCTGGCCGTCGGCCGACTCGGGGCGGCCGTCGATGCCCAGCATCATCGGCAGGCTCGGGCCGTAGATATCGGCGTCGAGCATGCCCACGCGGGCGCCCTCGGCGGCCAGCGCCAGTGCCAGGTTCACGGCCGTGGTGGACTTGCCCACCCCGCCCTTGCCCGAGGCCACCGCAATCACGTTCTTCACGCCCGGCAGCAGCTTCACGCCGCGCTGCACCGCGTGGGCCACGATCTTCATGGTCACGGTCACGCTGACGTTGGTCACGCCGGGCAGGGTGCGCAGCGCGCCAATCACGAGCTTGCGGATCGGTTCGATCTGGCTCTTGCCCGGATAGCCCAGTTCCACTTCCACCGAGACATCGCCGCCGTCCACCCGCACGTTGCGGGCGGAGCGCGTGGACACCAGGTCGCGGGCCGTGTTGGGATCGATCACGGTGCGCAGGGCATCGGTTACCTGTTCAATGGTGAGGCTCAAGGCAGACTCCGCTTCTTTATATAGGTCAGTGGGGATTAGGCGCGTAATGTATCAAAGTATGAAGGAGCAGCCAGGGGCGCGATAGCGCCGGGCGAGATCCCCTCCATCGAGTGTGGAATTACAGACATTTACATCTCTGACACCTTTGCCCTTGTGCGGGTACTGCCATGTCCCTATTGTAGTGCGCCAGTGCCCGGCCACCCGCCTGGGGCAACGCCGGCAAGGCGCCCGGCCCCGATCGTCCTGCTTGTTTTCAAACGCATGATGAAACTTGTGGGCGCTCGATGCGTCAATCCGGCGGATGCAGTTACCATGCGGTATGCCGTTGGCCGAACATTTGTGAAATATCCCAGCATGTCATCAGAAGGAGAAAGCATGAGATTCAAGCTCGTCACCGTCTCGCTCGCCGTTGCCGCAGCCCTGGCCGGTTGCGCCACGGAGCAGCAGACCCATACCGCGGTCGGCACTGGCGTGGGCGCGGCCGTGGGTGCCGGCCTGGGCAACCTGATCGGCGGCAACACCACTGGCACGCTCGTGGGCGCGGCGGTGGGCGGTGCCGTGGGCGGGGCCACCGGCTACAACTGGAATGCCATCCGCGGCAAGCTGAGCAAGGACACGGCGGGCACGGGCACCCAGATCACCGAGCAGCCGGACGGCTCGCTCAAGGTGAATATCCCGAGCCAGGTGACGTTCGATACGGACAGCGCGAGCATCAAGCCGTCGTTCCGCTCAGTGCTCGACCAGGTGTCGCAGACCCTGGGCCAGCACCAGGACGTGGTCGCCAACGTGGTGGGCCATACGGACAGCACCGGCAACCCGAACTACAACATGCAGCTCTCGCAGCGCCGCGCCCAGAGCGTGGCGTCGTACCTGGGTGACCGCGGCGTCGCCCGGAACCGCCTGAGCGCCGAGGGCCGGGGCCAGACGCAGCCCGTGGCGGACAACGCCACCGAGGCCGGCCGGGCCCAAAATCGACGAGTCGAAATTTTCTTGAAACCAATTCAGGGGTGAGCGGGTCATACCGTTCAGATACCGCTTGCCACCGTTGCTGGCTCGCGATGGGTGGCTGACCTCCCGGGCGGTATCTGATTTCTCCTCCTTTTCCGTTGTGGAAAGCTGCGCCGGTACCAACCGGCGCTTTTTTTTGGTCGAACGGTTTGCAATGCCGATTCCGGACGCGCCGGCGCCCCGCTTGCTAAAATAGCCGCTTTCCGTCCTCGCGCCCGCCCTCCGGCGGCTCGCCGGACCTCATCATCATTCCCCGGCCTCCTTCATGACCGCACGTCGCATCCTCGTCACATCCGCCCTGCCGTACGCCAACGGCCAGATCCACATCGGCCATCTGGTGGAATACATCCAGACCGACATCTGGGTCCGGTTCCAGCGCATGATGGGCAACGAGGTCTATTACGTGGGCGCCGACGACACCCACGGCACGCCGGTCATGCTGCGCGCCGAGAAGGAAGGCATCAGCCCGAAACAGCTGATCGACCGCGTCTGGACCGAGCACAAGCGCGATTTCGACAGCTTCCTGGTCTCTTTCGACAACTACTACAGCACCGACGCCGAGGAAAACCGCCAGCTCTGCGAGAAGATCTACCTGGCCCTGAAGGCTGAGGACCTGATCGCCGAGCGCGAGGTGGAGCAGTTCTACGACCCCGTCAAGAACATGTTCCTGCCGGACCGCTTCATCAAGGGCGAGTGCCCGAAGTGCGGCGCCAAGGACCAATATGGCGATTCATGTGAAGTATGCGGCACAACTTACGTGCCGACCGACCTGAAGAACCCGTATTCGGTGGTCTCCGGTGCCACGCCGGTGCGCAAGACGTCGACGCACTTCTTCTTCAAGCTGTCCGATCCGCGCTGCGAGAGCTTCCTGCGCGAGTGGGTGGCCGACCTGGCCCAGCCGGAAGCCGCCAACAAGATGCAGGAATGGCTGGGCGGCGAAGGCGAGGCCTCCACGCTGAGCGACTGGGACATCTCGCGTGACGCCCCGTACTTCGGCTTCGAGATCCCGGGTGCCCCGGGCAAGTACTTCTACGTCTGGCTGGACGCCCCGATCGGCTACTACGCCAGCTTCAAGAACCTGGCGGAAAAGAAGGGCATCGACTTCGACGCCTGGGTCGGCCCGCACTCCACCGCCGAGCAGTACCACTTCATCGGCAAGGACATCCTGTACTTCCACACGCTGTTCTGGCCGGCCATGCTGCGTTTCTCGGGCTACCGCACGCCGACCAACGTCTTCGCGCACGGCTTCCTGACGGTGGATGGCGCCAAGATGAGCAAGTCGCGCGGCACCTTCATCACCGCGCAGAGCTATATCGACACCGGCATGAACCCGGAATGGCTGCGCTACTACTTCGCGGCCAAGCTCAACGCGAGCATGGAAGACCTGGACCTGAACCTGGACGACTTCGTCGCCCGCGTGAACAGCGACCTGATCGGCAAGTACGTGAACATCGCCAGCCGTGCGGCGGGCTTCCTGGTCAAGCGCTTCGACGGCAAGGTCAACGAGGCCGCGCTCGGCAACCCGCTGCTGGTGCAGCTGCGGCAGGCCGCGCCGCAGCTCGCCGCCTTCTACGAGGGCCGCGAGTACAGCAAGGCACTGCGCCTGGTGATGGAGCTGACCGATGCCGTGAACGGCTTCGTGGACGCCAACAAGCCGTGGGAGCTGGCCAAGGACGAGGCGAAGCGCGATGCGCTGCACGCAGCCTGCTCGGTCTCGCTCGAAGCCTTCCGCCTGCTGACGGTCTACCTGAAGCCCGTGGTGCCGGCCATGGCCGCCGGCGTGGAGCGCTTCCTGAACATCGAGCCGCTGGACTGGCGCGCCATCGACAAGCAACTGTCGGCCGACCGTCCGGTGCAGCCGTACGCCCACCTGATGACCCGCGTCGACACCAAGCAGATCGAGGCGCTGGTGGCCGCCAACCGCGACTCGCTCCAGGCCACCGCCGCCCCGGCTGGCGCTGATGGTGCCCAGGGCGCCCAAGGCGCCCCGGCCG
The DNA here is from genome assembly GCF_056399925.1 of Cupriavidus sp. 01L43. Classification (NCBI taxonomy): domain Bacteria; kingdom Pseudomonadati; phylum Pseudomonadota; class Betaproteobacteria; order Burkholderiales; family Burkholderiaceae; genus Cupriavidus; species Cupriavidus sp. 01L43. The sequence continues at coordinate 52,961 of NZ_JBFTSH010000001.1, read as the reverse complement.
GCATCGAGCCGATCGGCGACACCATCACGATCGATGATTTCGCGAAGATCGACCTGCGCGTGGCGAAGATCGTGGCGTGCGAGAAGGTGGAAGGCTCCAGCAAGCTGCTGCAACTGACGCTGGACGTGGGCGAAGGCAAGACCCGCAGCGTGTTCTCGGGCATCCAGTCGGCCTACACGCCGGAGCAGCTGGTGGGCAAGCTGACCGTGATGGTGGCCAACCTGGCGCCGCGCAAGATGAAGTTCGGCATGTCCGAAGGCATGGTGCTGGCAGCCTCGGCGGCCGACGAGAAGGCCAATCCGGGCCTGTACATCCTGGAACCGCACAGCGGCGCGGTACCGGGCATGCGGATCGGCTAAGTTCGCCTACCGTGTGTTCGCTCCCCGCTTCCCAATGGAGAGGGGAGAAAAGACTTCATCCCCCCTGCCGCGACGGGTCGTCGCTGCGTGACGTGGTGGTCACCACGCCCTGGCTGTTGAAGTGGACGTTGAAGAATGCCCGGTCCGCGGGCGACTCCTGCCAGCGATAGCCCCACACCTCCTCCTGCTTCAGCGCGAACGCTTCCACCTTGGTCGGCTTGCCGAGCATGCGCCGGATGCCGTCCTGGCTCATGCCCGGGCGCACGCGCTGGAAGTTCTCGGCCGTCAGCACCTGTTCGATGGTGCGCACGGTGCCGTCCGGCGCGGTGCGCACCATCCACGTGGTCACGCCCTCGGGCCCGCGCGGGTACTCCAGCCGCTTGCCGCCATCGGCCTCCTCCCACACGATCTCGGGCTTGCCGGCCTGGCGGCGCACGTCATCCTCGGTCGATTTGCCGATCTCGATGCCCTTGAATAGCTGGCTGTCCGGCTTCACGCTGTTCCACGTGTCGCGGGCCACGTTGCCGGCCTTTTTCATCGCTTCGTCCACTTTCTGCTGGTCGCAGCCGACCAGCGCAAGCAAGGAGGCAATCAGTCCCATGGTGGCAAGGCGTCTGCGCGACGCGTAAGTGAAGGTCATGGTGGTTATCGCTTGATGGCTTCCACAGGGTCGCCGGCCGGCTCGCTGGCCGACGCGGTGCCAGCGTCGGCAGCCGTGGACCGGCGCGGTGGTTCGGCGGCAAACAGGCTACTCCAGTTATTGAAGCGGCGGTTGAACAGCACCGACAGCCCGTTGATCGACCCGCCCTTGGCAATCAGCGACCAGCGGCGCGAGAACGCCCAGGTCAGCTTCACCACGTTCGACGCCGAGGTCAGGCTCTGCTCGTAGCCGACCGAGATCTGCTCGGTCACGGCCTTGCCGACGCTGACCACCTGCTGGTCGTTCAGGCCCGCCGTGGACGGCCCGATCGAGAATTCGTCGATGCCGAGGTGCGAGACGATGCCCTTGCCCGCCCGGCCGCCGATCATGCCCAGCGCCGCGCCACCGAGCGCGCCGCCGCTGAGCTGGCGCTGCTGGCCCGCCCCGGCGCTCTCCGCCCCGTAGCCGAACATCAGCCAAGACAGCTTGTCTTCCTCCGGCACATTCGGCTCCGACACCAGCCGCACGCGCGGAATCCGCACCGTGCCGGTGACCTCCACGCCCGCCTCCACCTCCTGGTTGCGGCGCATGGCGCGGATGTTGATGTTCGGATTGTCGATCGGCCCGTTGAAGTTGATGATGCCGCGCTCGATGTTGAGCTTGCGGCCGAACGCCTCGTACGTGCCATCCACCACGCGCACCGTTCCCGTGGCGCGCATCGGCGCCAGCGGCTCGCTCTTCACGCCGAGCTGGCCCGCGAGCTTGATGTCCGCGCCGGCGCCGCGGAAGCGGAAGTCGTCGCCCAGATCCACGGTGATGTCGATCAGCGGGCTGAAGCGGCTTGCCGGCTGGGACTCGGGCACCACCGGCGTGGCGGCGGTCTTGAGTTCGCGCTGGTCGCTGCGGCGCACCACCACCACGTCGTCGCCGAGCACCGGCGCGCCGGACTTGGGCAGGTCGAACAGGCCACGATCGACGCGGAACTTGCCGCGTATCGCAATCTGTTTGTTCTCGTTGGCGATGCCGGCCTCGCCCGAGACGATCAGCGTGCGCTCGGGGCTGGCGAACAACTGGAGCTTGTCGGCCACGATCTTGGCGGTCAGGTTCGGGTCGGTCTCGCCCAGCTTGACGTTGCCGGTGGCGACCAGCGTGCCGTCGCCGCCCCGGAATCGCACTTCCTTCATTTCCACCGTGTTCTGGTCCAGCACGATATGGACCACGCCGTCGGTCAGGCGAATGCCCTGGTCGTACAGCGTGACGGCGATATCGCTGCCGTCGAGCGTGCCGGTCAGCAGCGGATTGCCGACCGTGCCGCCGAGCCGCATCGCGGCGGCCAGCTTGCCCTCGAACGCGTACTGCGGGCCGGTCAGGGATTCCAGCGACTTCAACCGGGGGATGTCCGCCGACACTGTGCCGGCCAGCGTCGAAGCCGGCCCCACGGTCAGCAGCCCCTGCTCCTGCACAAGCCCTGCCGACGCATCGACGTCGATCTTGCCGATCCGTGCCGCCGTGGTGCCGCCGCGCAACGTGACCCGGTTGCCAACGAACTCGGCGCGCAGCGCGGTCTCGCCCAGCCCCAGCGTGGTCCAGCCCCGCCCGGCGCTGATCGAGGCGTCGCCACTGCGCCGGCGGATCTCGGCAAACCCGGTCGCCGTCTCGGCCAGGTTCAGGTTCCAGCGGCCGTCCAGCACGAGGTCCGAGCGCAGCGGCGGCGGCTCCCCGGTCAGCGTTTGCATCAGTTTCAAGATATTGGCCACCTCGACCCCATCGAGATTGCCCTGCGTGCGGATGCGGCCATGGTCGAACTCGAATCCGTCGATGTTGGCCGTGGCGCGCTCGAACAACAGCCGCGCCTGCCCGAGCCGGATGTGCTGGTCCGCCACCAGCAGCTGCGTCGGCGCCGCCAGCCGCACGATGGTCGTGCCGCGCAAGTCGAGCGTGCGGATGGTGCCGTTCCAGCCCTTGTCACCCTGCCACGCGCCCTGCCCGGCCAGCGTCAGCTGCATCGGCTGGCGGTTCACCGTGCCGGCCGCCTTGGCGTCGAAGGTGTGATTGCCCTGCGTGCCGCTCAGGTTGGCATCGAGCGTATGGACGGTGGCCTGCGGCCCCTGATAGTCGCGCGCGGCGAGTTGCACGGACACGGTGCCGTCCAGGCCGCCGCGCAGTTCGGCATGCCCGCTGGCGCTGGCCACCTTGTGCGGGCCGATCACCAGCGCCTGCGCGCTGTAGTCGCCCACCACCTCGGGACGCTTGAGCGTGCCGGTGACCTCGGCGTCCAGCTTGGCGCGCCCGGCCACGCCGAACTTGAGGCGCTCCAGTTGCGGGGCATCGACATTGACCTTGAGCCGGTCGCCGCGCGCGCCGAAGCTGCCGCGCAGGTTGACCTGATTGCCGGCCATCAGCAGGGACGCCTCGCTGGGCAGCAGCCGCTCGCCCTCAAGCCGGATCTTGCCGGTGCCGGTCATCGGTAGTCCGGCGTACTCGCTCTCGTGCAGACCGAAATCGAGCGCCACCCTGAGCACCTTGGCCAGCGAGCCCGTGGTCGAGAAATCGGCATTGATGCGGCCCGGCGCCACCTTGGCCAGCCGCGCCGGATCGAAATTGGCCAGCTTGCCCTTGAAGCTGAACGGCTGGGTGTCCTTGAGGCCGAGCTTGCCCTCGGCGGTCAGCGTGCCGGCGCCCAGCCCGGCGCGCAGCGCGGACAGCGTCACGGCGTCCTCGTCCACGCGCGCATCGGCGAACAGCTTCAGCTCGCCGCCGGCCAGGTCTAGCGCCACGCTCTGGCGGCCCGGCTCCAGCCGCAGGATCACCGGCCCGGAGAGGTTGGTCGGCACCAGCGTTGTATACAGATCGGCCGCGTTGAGCCGGTGCACGTCGAGGTCGAAGCCGCCGCGTCCGTCGCGCAGCGCACCCTGCCCGACGATCTCGGCCTTGCCCGGCAGCGCGATGCGCAGGTCGCGCAGCGTCTGGGCCATCTCGCTGACCTCCACGCGCGCCCGCACGCTGTGCACCGGCAGCCGTTCCTTGTCGATGGGGCCGGGATCGAGGTTGCGCACGGTGACCTCGCCAGCCACGGCCAGCGGGTTGCGCGTGCGCGGCGCCGGCTGTGGCACCGGCGCGGAGGCCGATGCCGCCGAAGCCGCCGCCACCGCACTCGCCGTGGACTGCCCCGGCGCCGGCTGGGCGATCTGCGGCGGCGGTGCCACCGCTTCCACGGGGCGCAGCTCGGCATGCACGGTCAGGTTGGCCTGCGGCGCCGTGGGGCTGAACAGGCGCGGGTTGATCCGGTCCCCATCGATCAGCAGATGGGTGAACGGCACCTTGCCGAACGGCGTCACGTCGATGCCGGCCCGCGCGCGGATGCGGTCGCCGGTGGCTTCGGCCTCGGCACGCAGCGCGTCGAGCGCGCCGCTGGCGGTGGCCGATACGGCGAACGATTCGTCCTGCCAATGGCCCTCCAGCAGCGCCTCGGCGGAGAGCGCGAACGGCGCCTGCCCGGCAATCTGGGCATTGGCCTGCAGCTTGCCGTACGGCGTGACGAGCTTGTCCACCACCACGCGGTGACGCATGCCATCGGAATGGAGCGCGCCGGCAAGATCGGAAAACACCTGCGGCGTGGCCGTTGCGGGCGGGCCCTGCAGCAGCGACAGTTCGGCAATCGTCAGCGTGTCGACGTCGATGGCCAGTGGTAGCTCCAGCGATTTGGGCATCTGCGCCGGCCCGGTGTCCGGCGTGGGCGCGGACGGCGGCAGGCGCACGTCGATCTTGCCCAGGCGCAGCCATTCCACATGCAGGCGCGCCGGCGACCACGTCGCACTCCAGCGGCTATCGATCTTGTCGATGCTGACGCGCGTGTCGCCGCTGGCGTAGACCACATCGCGCAGCCGCAGGCCGCTGACGACCGTGCCGCCCTCGAACGTGCCGGCCAGCATGCCGGCCGAGAAGCGCGTGGCCAGCGTCCAGAGCTGGCGCGTGCCGGCCTCGGTGCGCAGCGCCACCACGACGGTGGCGATGGCGGCGATCAGCAGCGCCAGCAGTACGGCCAGCGTCCAGCCGAGCACTCGCCAGACGCGGCGGCGTATTGGACGGGGGGAGCGAGGCGCGCGCGGTTCATCTTCATTGCGGCGAGGCACGGGTGGCATGTCCATATGCATCAGAACGCCACCCCAAGCGAGATATGCGGCCGGAACTGGTTCTGCTGGATGCCATAGGCGATGTCCAGCTGCACCGGGCCCACCGGACTGCGCCAGCGCGCGCCCACGCCCACGCCGTGATAGAGCTTCACGCCGTGCAGGTCGTTGGTGGCCGTGCCCATGTCCCAGAACGCCGCCACGCCCCATTCGGGCTTGAACCAGTACTGGTATTCCAGGCTGCCGGTGCCCAGGAAGCGCGCCGGCAGCACGCTGGCGCCGTTCGGCGTGCCGATCGACTGGTAGCTGTAGCCGCGGATGGAATCGGTACCGCCCGCGCGGAAGCGCAGCGAGGCCGGAATCAGCGCCGGATCGGCCGAGGTCATATTGGCACCCAGTTCCAGCCGGGCGATGAACAGGTCGCGGTTGCCCACTGGCACGTACTGGCGAATCCGGCCATACATGCGCAGGAAGGTGGCATCGCTCAGGATATTCTTGGCCGCCACCCCGATCTGCGTGCTGATGACATTGCCCCGGCGCGGGAACACGGGGTTGTCCACGTCGCGGCGGGTCCAGGCGAAGGCCGGCACGAGTGCCTTCGAGATCTGCTCCGGCTGGCCGAACGGCACGAGGTTGTCGTAGTAGAAATCGAGCGACACGGTGGTGTCGTACTTCTCGCGCGAGCGCGAGCGCTTGAGGCCGGCGCGCCAGCTGGTCAGGTCGGTACTCTCGATGTCGATCGTGCGCTCGTAGCTGCTGTAGATGCTGTTGCGATAGGTATGCGAGTCCGGCGGCATGGCCGCCTCGATAAAGCCGTACTGGCGCTTCTGCTCGATGCGCGCCTGGGTGTCGAGCACCCACGCGCGGTTGAACAGGTTGTAGTACGAGTAGCGGCCTTCCACCTGCGCGCCGGTATCGGTGGTGAAGCCGACACCGGAACTGACGCGGTGCGTCGGATATTCCCGCACGCGCACCTTCACGGGCGCCACCACGGTCTCGTCCTTCGCGGCGGCCTCGGCCGATTCGGCCGGCGTCGGCTCGGCCAGATCCACCTGCACATTGGAGAAGTACGGCTGGTTCTGGATCGCCCGCTGCAACTCCAGCAGCCGCTCTACGCGGTATGGCTCGCCCTCGCGGAGCGGGTTCACGTTGCGGACGATCTGTTCGGGATAGCGGCGCGTGCCCTCCACCTCGAGCGGCCCGAGCACGTAGGCCGGCCCGCTCTCGAAGCGCGCCGACAAATCGGCGGCATGCTCGTCCGGCTCCACCCGCGCGCGCGACGCCGTCTGCTTCGCGCCATAGTAGGTATGGCTTTGCAGGGCGACCAGCGCATCTTCCTTGGCCTTGTCCCAGTCTGCCTGACGGAACGGGTCGCCCACGGGCAGGCCCCACTTGGCGCGCATCTCGTTCACCTGCTGCGGGTTCTGCGTGGCGGCCGGGCCGGTCACCTCCAGGTCCACGCGCCGGATCAGCGTACGCGCACCGGCGTCCACGCTGATATGGACCACGCGGCTGTCGCCCTCGCCGGTCACGGTGGCCTTGGTTTCGGGATCGAACCAGCCCTCGGTGGAGGCGAACTGGCGCACCTGCTCGCCCACGGTTTCCACCATGTAGGCGAACTGGTCTTCGGAAATGTCGGTGCGGGTGGTGTAGCGCGCGAGGTCGAGGTGTTCCTCGAGGATGTCCTTGAGGACCTTGGGGGCCTCGATCTCCACCTTGTAGGCGGCGCGGGCGGCCAGCGCCTCGGACGCCAGCAGCTGGATCAGCAGCCCGGCCAGCCCGAGCATCAGGGCCAGCCCAGCCCGGCGCAGGCGCGCGCGGCAACCGTCCCCGGCTTGGGGGGGCTGTGGGGGGCATTGCAACGCCCGGCTTGCGGCGCTCCTTGTGGCCACGTGACCCAAGTCGATCCTCATCCGTCCGTGTCGATCCGGCAAAGTCGCTATTTGACCACACCCGGCCCCGCGTCCGACGCCGGAATCGCGTCAAATTACACCGGAAACCGGCGCCCGGGGCCGCTTCCCGGTTCGCGCCCCGGACATCGTCCGCCGATTCCTCCTTGCCCGGTCGCCGATACGGTAAAATCGTGCCCCACTATTCCCCCACTCCGCCACCGGGCGGCGAGTTTCATCATGGCCATGTACGAATCGGAAATCACCCAGTTCATCAAGACGCTCAAGCAGGAACGTCCTGCCCTTGAAGCCGAGCAGCGCGAAGGCCGCGCCCTGCTGTGGGACAAGACCCCGATCGACCTCGAGGAACGCGCCCGCGCCAACGACTCGCGCGTGGCCCAGAAGCCGTACGTGTACTCGTCGGGCAACTAAGCCCGATTGAGCCCCGATCCCGGCCCGCCCGATCCCGAACCCGACCTGACCCGGATGCATCCGAGCGAGAAAGACGCGCAGGAAAAGCTGACGCTGCCCGTGGAGCTGCCAACCGTGGCGCCCGCCGGCGGTGCGGCCTCGACCAGCCCCGGCGACATGGTCGACGGCATGGCCTTCGCGCGCCTGTACGGCGAGCCGCTGTTCAAGCTGCCGCAGGACCTCTACATCCCGCCCGACGCGCTCGAGATCTTCCTGGAAGCATTCGAAGGGCCGCTGGACCTCTTGCTGTACCTGATCCGCAGGCAGAACTTCAATGTGCTGGACATTCCGATGTCCCAGGTGACGCGTCAGTATCTTCTGTACATCGAGCAGATCCGCAAGACCAACCTCGAGCTGGCTGCCGAATACCTGCTGATGGCCGCGATGCTGATCGAGATCAAGTCGCGCATGCTGCTGCCGGTGAAGAAGGCCGACAGCGACGACGAAGCCGAGGATCCCCGCGCCGAACTGGTCCGCCGCCTGCTCGAATACGAGCAGATGAAGCTGGCCGCGCAGCGGCTGGACACCGTCCCGCAACTCGGCCGCGACTTCCTGCGCTCGCAGGTCTATATCGAGCAGAGCCTGTCGCCGCGTTTCCCGGACGTGGAAACGATTGACCTGCAGTCCGCCTGGGCTGACGTGCTCCGGCGCGCCAAGCTCAACCAGCATCACAAGATCTCGCGCGAGGAACTCTCCGTGCGCGAGCACATGAGCCAGATCCTGCGGCGTTTGCAGCACTCAAGGTTCATGGAGTTCACCGAACTGTTCGACGACGCCATCCGCTCCGGCAAGGGCGTGCCGGTGGTGGTGGTGAACTTCATCGCCATGCTGGAACTGTCGCGCGAGGCCCTCGTCGAGATCACGCAGGCCGAGCCGTTCGCACCAATTTATGTGCGATTGACGTACACGCCGACCTGATTCCCACGGGTCAAGCCGCCAAGGCGGCATTTCGAATGGCGCGGATGCTCTACAATCCGCCGACAACCGGCCATCCCCCGTTTCAGCGATTTCAAGAGCCGGTGCACCCCGGGCACGCACCCGGGCGCTCTCCTACCACGACAGCACACCACGTACATGAAAGTCATTTCCTCTATCCAAGAGCTGCGGGACCAGTTGCGCGGGCAGAATCGCGCGGCGTTTGTCCCCACTATGGGCAACCTGCATGAAGGCCACCTGTCGCTGATGCGCCTGGCCCGCCAGCATGGCGACCCGGTGGTGGCATCGATCTTCGTCAACCGGCTGCAGTTCGGCCCGAACGAGGACTTCGACAAGTACCCGCGCACGCTGCAGGACGACATCGAAAAGCTGCAGAGGGAAGGCGTCTACGTGCTGTTCGCGCCCACCGAGCGCGACATGTACCCGGAGCCGCAGGAATACCGCGTGGAGCCGCCGCACGACCTGGGCGACATCCTCGAAGGCGAGTTCCGCCCCGGCTTCTTCAAGGGCGTGTGCACGGTGGTGATGAAGCTGTTCTCGTGCGCCCAGCCGCGCGTAGCCGTGTTCGGCAAGAAGGATTACCAGCAGCTGATGATCGTGCGCCGCATGGTCAAGCAGTTCGCGCTGCCCATCGACATCATCCCGGCGGAAACCATCCGCGCCGAGGACGGGCTCGCGCTGTCGTCGCGCAACCGCTACCTGACCGAGACCGAACGCGCCGAAGCGCCGATGCTCTATAAGTCTCTCCATGAGGTGCGCGATACGGTACTCGCGGGCGACAAGGTCGACCTGCTCCAGGTGGAAGCCGATGCCGTCACCAAGCTGGCCGCGCGCGGCTGGAAGCCCGACTACGTGTCCATCCGCAAACGCGAAAACCTGCAGGCCCCCACCCGCGAGGAATTCGCCGCCGGCGAACCGCTGGTCGTGCTGACCGCCGCCAAACTGGGCGCGACGCGGTTGATCGATAACCTCGAGATTTGAGGTTTTAGCGTGTCGCTGCAAAAAAGCCCGTCGCTGCGCGGGCTTTTTTTCGGCCCATCGGTAATGCATTTGCATTGCTCAGGTAATGCACTTGCATTACCATCACGGCATTGTGTTGAGGAGTTCCACCATGCCGCTCGTGTACCACGCGCCCGAGGAGGCCGTTGTCGAGGCGGAATCGTCGCTGACCGACCGATTCCAGACCACCGTGCCCGACGTCATCCGGCGCGCGTTGAAACTTGAGCGCCGCGACAAGATCCGTTACGTGGTGCGGCCAAGTGGCGAAGTCGTCATGCAGCGAGCAACGGGCGCGGCGGTATCCCATGACCCGGCACTCGCCCCCTTCCTGGACCTGCTGGAGCGCGACATCGCCCAGCATCCGGAACGCCTGCGTGCGCTGAGCGTGGATCTGCTGGCCCGGATCGACGAACTCACGCGTCAAATCGGGATCGACCTCGACGCCCCGCTGCCGGACGAAGACTGATGGCAGAGCCGCAAACCGAGACCCCGGTCGTCAACGGGTGGCGGTTGTACGCCCATCCGTTGTTCATCGATCAACTGACGTCGCTGACCATCACCGTCGAGGGGCTGGCAAGAAAAGATCCGGAAGGCTATCGGCAGAAGAACGCCGCGAAGCGGCTCAGGGCGATCTTCGAGTTGATGATGAACAGGATTCCGTCCGACCCGTCGAACGCCGAATACCGGCTCGGGGGGACGCTGGGCGACACGCACAAGCACTGGTGCCGCGCGCGGTTCTTCCAGCAGTACCGGCTGTTCTACCGCTTCAACGCGCAGCAGAAGGTCATCGTGTTTGGCTGGGTCAACGACGAGACCACCAAGCGCGCCTACGAAAGCAAGACCGATGCGTACCGCGTGTTCGCGAAGATGCTGGCGAACGGCAATCCGCCCGACGACTGGGACAGCCTGCTGGCCGCGGCGCAACTGGCCGAGCGAGAGCTTGCTGGCATCGTCACGCCGCTGCGCAGTGTCTCGATGAACTGACGCCGTCAGTTCACCCCGCCCGCAGCATCCTCTCCCGTTCCCGCGCCAGATGGCGGCGGTGGCCGCTGCGGCGTTTCCACCAGATCAGCACGCCGGTGATGGCGAAGATCAGGGGGATCAGGCCGAAGGCGGTGATGAAGGCGCGGCCCGGGGTGCCGAAGGCTTCGCCGGAGTGCAGCGGGTACAGCCAGGTGATGAGGGTGTCGCCGGACGGCGTTTCCGCGGCCAGCGGGTCGCGGGCGCCGAGGCGCTGGCCCGTGTAAGCGTCCAGCCAGAGGCGCGTGGAGCCGCTGTCGTTACGGACTTCGCCGGGCTGGCGCACGCGCATCTCATAGGAATCACCCGGCTTGCGGGGCAGGCCGATGCGCGTGACCAGCGCGTTCGGATACTCGCGCTGGGCGGCCGTCATGGCCTGGGCCGGGGTGATCGCGTGCACGCCAGCCGGCGGCGTGGCCGACTGCGGCTTGTCGTTGGGGCTCACCGTCATCACGCTACTGATGATCGGCGTGACCCACTTCGGCAAATTCAGGTACCAGCCCGAGAACGCGATGGTGGCCAGCACCGGCGCCACGAAGATGCCGCCCGCCCGGTGCAGCGTGTAGGTGAAGCGCGACCACGAGCCGCCGTGCGCAATGCGCACCGACTGCTTCAGCCCGCGCGCCGTCAGCTTCGGCAGCCACAGCACGATCCCCACCAGCACCAGGATCAGCAGCATCATGCCGCCCACGCCGGTGATGGTCTTGCCGGTCTCGCCGCTCAGCAGGTAGCGATGCAGGTGGAACAGCGTCGGCATCAGTTGCTGGCGCGACAGCCCCGGAATGCCCCAGAGCCGCTCGCCTTTCACGGTCAGCGTGATCGGATCGATCATCACCTGCCGGGAGCGCCCTAGCCCGGCCTCGGGCCCCTTGAGCGGGTAATAGGCGGTGAACACGCCGTGCTCGTGCGTGGGCAGCATCAGCAGGTTCGGCTTGCCGTACTGCGGGTCGGCCATCAGCTTGGCGGTCACCGTCTCCACCGTGGCCGCACCCACCGGAATCCGCGCGGACGAGGACGCCACGAGCAGGTCCGGGTTGAGCCAGGTGTCCAGTTCCTCGCGCCACGCAATCATGGTGCCGGTCAGGCCCATCAGCACGAACAAGAGGCCGAAAGTCAGGCCGATATAGAGATGGAGCTTGAGGAAGACGGTACGAAGACGGCCGGAGACCATGGTGTCAGGGGCGGATTGGGATTGTAGAGTGCCGCATCAGTCACTAAGTAACGTGCCGATCCACCACACCGGAGGCGATCGCTCGGCATCTGTGGGGCAGCCCGCAAATGCAAATGCGAAGAATTCGCGATTCTAACAGTGGCACGTTAAGATCGGTGATCGTGCGGGGGCGTTGCCGTCGTGCGCCGCCCACACCTGCCCTGCCATGTCCGATATCGAACTCGCCCCCGCCACTGCCGCTGACGCGGACCTGCTGGCCGCGCTGCACACCGACAGCTGGCGCCGCGCCTATGGCGGCCTGATTCCCACCGAATACCTCGAAGACCACGCCCCGGCCGAGCGCCTCGCCACCTGGCGCGCGCGCATGCTGGAGGACGCCGAGGCGCCGTTGATCGTCACCATCCTGCGCGTGGACGGCAAGCCGGCCGGCTTCAGTTGCCTGATGCCGCTGGCCGAACCGGGCTACGGTATCTACCTCGACAACCTCCATGTGATGGCCGATTACCAGGGCTTCGGCCTCGGCAAGCGGCTGATGACGCACTGCGCCGCGCGTGTGGCCTACGAATGGCCCGGCAAGCCCCTGTTTCTCTATGTGCTGGATGGCAACGCCCAGGCGCGGGCGTTCTACCAGGCGCTGGGCGGCGAGGAATCGGCGAGTTTCGACGACCCGTTCCCCGGCACCGACCTGATGGTGCCGATCCGCCGGGTGACGTGGGTCGATGTGGACGCGCTGTTGCGGCGGCTGACCGGGAGTTCAGGCGGCTGAAGGGGAAGGCGCGGCCGGCTGCATCGCCGAACCCCCATCGAGCCAGTGCAAAATCGGCTGCCACTGCTCCCAATCCCGCGCCACGCGTGACGGCGCCACGTCCCACAGCGTCAGCCCGTGCGCGGCCAGTTGCACGTAGTTCTGCGTATCGCGCAGGTAGCCGAGCACCGGCAAGCCAAGACCTTCGACAAATCGTTGCAATTGCTCGGCCGCGCGCGTGCGCATGTCCACGCGCATGCCGATCACGCCGACGGCTACCTCGCCGTGGCGCACGCGCTTTTCATCGGCCAGCTTGGTGAGGAAGTCCTGGGTGGCGAGGATGTCGAACATCGACGGCTGCAGCGGCACCACCACGCGGTGCGCCAGCTTCATGACATCGCCGAAGCGCCAGCCGTGCAGGCCGGCCGGGGTGTCCAGCACCACGTGGGTGGTGCCCTTGGGTGGCCGGGCGATGTGGTCACCATTGATTTCCCAGGTGCGGATGGGCGGCGCGGCGGCCGGACGCAGCCCCAGCCAGGCGCGCGAGGACTGCTGGCGATCCGTGTCGCCCAGCATCACGGCATGGCCGTGGCGGGCGAAATAGCCCGCCAGATTGGTGGCCAGCGTGGTCTTGCCCACGCCGCCCTTGGGATTCGCGATCACGACTACCGGCATGAAAAGCTCCAGGAACCGATGGCTGCGATAGTCTACCGGCTCGGCGCCCCGGACTGAACGGTCAGGACTGCCCTGAAAGCGGTCCGAGCAACGCAGCCAGGTCGAGATGGGCGGCCATGGTGTCCGCCAGCCGGTCGATCGATGCCTCCCGCAGCGCGTCGAGGTCCACCCCCTGCGCGTGCCGCAAACCGGCCCAGCGCAACAGCGCGCCGCACGCGGCAGGGTCGTCGAACAGGCCGTGGACGTAGGTCGCCAGCACCTGATCGTCGTCCGAACGGGCGCCATCGGGCCGCCCGGCCCCATCGCCCGAAATGTTGTCTTCCAGCCACAAAGCGGGCCGATCCAGCGCCGGCCCCTCGGTCACGCCGAGGTGGATCTCGTAGCCGCGTACCGGCGCCGCGTCATCGCCCGCCAGCCGGCCGCCGACCAGCCGCAACTGCTTTTCCGGGGCCAGCGTGGTGTCGAAGTCGAGCCAGCCGAGGCCATCGCTGCTGCCGGCCGGGCCTTCACGGCCGTCCGGGTCATGAATCCGCCGGCCCAGCATCTGCATGCCGCCGCAGATGCCGATCAGCTTGCCGCCATAGCGCAGATGCCGCGCCAGCGCGTGGTCCCAGCCGTTGGCGCGCAGGAAGGCCAGGTCCGCGCGCACGCTCTTGCTGCCGGGCAGGATCACAAGGTCCGCCGGCGGCACCGGCATGCCCGGGCCGATGAAACGCAGGTCCACGCCGGGATGGGCGCGCAGGGCATCGAAATCCGTATGGTTCGAGATACGCGGCAGCACCGGCACGATCACGCGCAGCACGTCATCGCCTTGCCGGGCGGGCTGGGCGTCGATGATCGCGTCCTCGGCATCGAGATGCAGCCCGTGCAGGTAAGGCAGCACGCCGAACACCGGCTTGCCGGTGCGCGCGGTAAGCCAGTCGAGCCCCGGCTCCAGCAGGCGGATATCCCCCCGGAAGCGGTTGATGATGAAACCGGTCACGCGCGCGCGCTCGGTCTCGGACAGGCAATCGAGGGTACCTACCAGATGGGCAAACACGCCGCCCCGGTCGATATCGGCCACCAGCACCACCGGGCAGTCCACCCGCTCGGCAAACCCCATGTTGGCGATGTCGCGGTCGCGCAGGTTGATTTCAGCGGGGCTGCCGGCGCCCTCCACCAGCACCACTTCGTACGCCTGTTTCAGGCGGTCGTGGCTCTCCAGCACGGCGGCCATCGCCTGCGGCTTGTAGGCGTGATAAGCGCGGGCGTCCAGGTCCATGCGCGCGCGGCCGTGGATGATGACCTGCGCGCCGATGTCGCTGCTCGGCTTGAGCAGCACCGGGTTCATGTCCGTATGGGGGGCGAGCCCCGCCGCCTGCGCCTGCAACGCCTGCGCGCGGCCGATCTCGCCGCCATCGACGGTCACCGCGCTGTTCAGCGCCATGTTCTGCGGCTTGAACGGCACCACCGCCACACCGGCGCGCGCCAGCACGCGGCACAGGCCGGCGACGATGGTGCTCTTGCCTGCATCGGAGGTGGTGCCCTGGACCATCAGGGTGCCGCGCAGGGCACGCCCGCCGGGCAGCGGCGCGCCGCTGGAAATAGTTTTCGATTGCATGGCGCGATTATCGCAGCGTCGTTGCCCGGCCGGTGCGCCACGCACGGTGGCCCTGCAAGTTCCATGCGTGCGGGCACCGCATGCCGCCGCTACAATACGCCGGATGGAAACCAAGGCCATCGCCAAGTCACTCGGCATCACCGGACCCGCCGACCCCGCGTCGGCCGGCGCCGCCGTTGCCAGCACGCCCGAGACGGAGACCGCGCCGCAGCCGCAGGCCGGCACGGCGGTCCCGCGCATGCTCACGCTGGTGCTGGGCGGGGCGCGCTCGGGCAAGAGCCATTTCGCCGAACAGCTCGCCACGGACCACGCCACGCTGACGTGCGGCCCGGTGACCTACATCGCCACCGCGCGCCATGACGCCGAGCCGGCCGACGAGGAAATGGAGCTGCGCATCGCGCTGCACCGCGCCCGCCGCCCGGCCGACTGGGCGCTGGTGGAAGAGCCGGTACACCTAGCCGATGCCCTTTACGCGCACGCGCGCCATGACGGCTGCATCCTCGTCGATTGCGTCACGCTCTGGCTCAACAACCTGATCTTCGACGAGAACCGCGCCTACCCCGAGTACGGCGTGATTACCCCGCCGCCCGCCTTCACCGAGGAAATCGACGCGCTGCTCACCGCGCTGCCGATGCTGCCGGGCCACGTGATCCTGGTCTCCAACGAGATCGGCTTCGGCGTGGTGCCCACGGGCGCCATCACCCGTTTCTACGTGGACGAACTGGGCCGCCTGAACCAGAAGCTGGCCGCCGCCGCAGACCGCGTGCGCCTGCTCGTGGCCGGCATTCCGGTTGCGGTCAAGGGCGCCGACCCCGCGTGATCTTCCCACCATGTTGATGATGTCCTGGGCGGCCTGCGTGGCCGCCGCGCTCGCCGGCGTGCTGCTGGACCGCTGGCTGGGCGAGCCGCGCCGCTGGCATCCGCTGGTCGGCTTCGGCCGTCTGGCCGCCGCGCTGGAAGCGCGTCTTAATCGCCCCACACGCTCGCCGCTACGCCAACGCACCACCGGGCTGCTGGCCTGGGCGACGATGGTGCTCGTGCCAGCCGCACTGGCCTGGGGGCTGGTCGCGCTTGCGCAGCAGGCGCACCCGGCGCTGGCCTGGGCGCTGCACGCGGTGGCGCTCTACGCGGCGCTGGGCGCGTGCAGTCTGACGCAGCACATCGCGCCGATTGCCGCCGCGCTGGCGCGCCATGACCTGGCCGATGCCCGCCGGCTGACCGCGCGCATCGTCTCCCGCGACACCACCAATGCCGACGCCGAGGCGCTGGCCCGCGCCGCCTGCGAATCGGCGCTGGAAAACGGCAATGATGCGATCTTCGGCGCGCTGTTCTGGTTCTTTATCGGCGGCGCCCCGGCGGTGATCGTGTTCCGGCTCGCCAATACGCTCGACGCGATGTGGGGCTATCGCACGCCGCGCCTGCTGCATTTCGGCTGGGCCGCCGCGCGGATCGACGATGGCCTCAACCTGATCCCCGCCCGGCTGACCGCGCTGACCTATGCGCTGCTCGGCGCTACCGGGCAGGCGCTGCGATGCTGGCGCACGCAGGCGCCCGCGTGGTCCAGCCCCAACGCGGGTCCGGTGATGGCGGCCGGCGCCGGCGCGGTGGGCGTGGCGCTCGGTGGCGGCGCGCGCTATCACGGCGAGTGGGAGGAGCGCCCGCCCCTCGGCGTGGGCGAGCGGCCCGGCGCGGCCCATGTCGATGCCTGCCTGCGGCTGGTGCAACGCACGCTGTGGCTCTGGCTCGGGCTGGCGATGCTGAGCGTGCCGCTGGTAGTGGGATTCGCCCAGTGACCGCCATCGCCCCGATCCGCCATGGCGGCAACCTGCTCGCCGCCGCGCGCCGTTATGGCCGGCCCGTGGCCGAATGGCTCGACCTGTCCACGGGCATCAATCCCGATGGCTACCCGGTGCCGCCGCTGCCCGCCGAGGTCTGGCAACGGCTGCCGCAGGACGACGACGCCCTGGCGGACATCGCCGCGCGCGCCTACGGCGGTGCGCACGCGTTGCCGGTCGCCGGCTCGCAGGCGGCCATCCGCACGCTACCGCGCCTGCTGCGGCCCGGGCGGGTGGGCATTGCCGCGCTCGGGTACAGCGAGTACGCCCCGGCGTTCGCGCTGGCCGGGCACACGGTCGTGCCGCTCGATGAAGCCGATTTCGCCCGGGTCGATCTGGCCGATGACCTCGACCATCTGGTGGTCGTGAATCCGAACAACCCCACCGCACGGCTGCTGCCGGCGCAGACGCTGCGCCACTGGCATCGGCAAGTGGCGGCCCGGCACGGCACGCTGGTCGTGGACGAGGCCTTCATGGATGCGCTGGCCGCGCCGTCGCTGGTGGCGGACGCCGCCGCGCCGGGCCTCGTCGTGCTGCGCTCGCTCGGCAAGTTCTACGGGCTGGCGGGCGTGCGCTGCGGCTTCGTGTTCGCGGCGCCGGACCTGCTCGCGGCACTTGGCGATCAGCTCGGCCACTGGACCGTCTCCGGCCCGGCGCGCGCCGTCGCCCAGCATGCCCTCACCGATGCCGATTGGCAGCACGCCGCGCGCGTCAGGCTCGCCGCCGCTGGCCAGCGGCTGGCCATGCTGCTGCGCGAGCACGGGCTGGCCCCGGTGTCGCAGCCGCTGTTCAGCTGGATCCCCGATGCCCGCGCGCCGGCCCTGCACGCGGCGCTGGCGCAGCAAGGCGTGTGGACCCGGCTGTTCGATGCGGCCGGCGGCTGCCCCGCCAGCCTGCGCCTGGGCCTGCCACCCGATGACGAACCCTGCTGGCGCCGGCTTGACCGCGCGCTGGCCGATGCCACCTCCTCTCTCGCACCCTGACATGACGAAGTCCACCGCCGCGCTGGCCCTGCTTTGCGCGCTCCTGACCTCCGCCGCCCACGCGGCCGTTTCGGTCATCGACGATGCCGGCAACACCGTGACGCTGGCCCAGCCCGCGCGCCGCATCGTCTCGCTGGCGCCGCATGTGACGGAGCTGCTCTACGCCGCTGGCGGCGGCGACCGCATCGTCGGCACGGTCTCCTACAGCGACTACCCGCCGCAGGCGCGCGACCTGCCGCGCGTGGGCGACAACAAGGCGCTGGACCTCGAACGGATTGCCGCGCTGAAGCCGGACCTGATCGTGGTCTGGCGCCACGGCAACGCGCAGAAGCAGACCGACCGCCTGCGCGCGCTCGGGCTGCCGCTGTTCTACAGCGAGCCGCGCAAGCTCGAATCGATCCCGGAAAACCTGGAGAAGCTCGGCAAGCTGATGGATACCGGCCCGGTGGCCACGCGCGCCGCCGCGGACTTCCGCCAGCAGGTGGAGACGCTGCGCAAGACCTACGCCAACCGGCCGCCGGTGACGGTCTTCTATCAGGTCTGGCAGCAGCCGCTGATGACGCTGAACGGCCAGCACATGGTCAGCGACATGCTGGCGCTGTGCGGCGGGCGCAACCTGTTCGGGAACGAGCCGCCGCTGGTGCCGACCGTGTCCGTGGAAGCGGTGGTGGCCGGCAACCCCGAGGCGATGATGACGGCGGGCATCGGCGCCACGCGGCCGGACAAGCCGCTGGCGGATTTCTCGATGTGGGAAAAATGGAAGTCGGTGACGGCGGTGGCGCGCAACAACCTGTTCATCATCGACGGTGACCTGGTCAACCGCGCCGGCCCGCGCGTGGTGCAGGGCGCGGCCGAGATCTGCAAGGATCTCGATATCGCGCGCTCGCGCCGGCCGTCCTGACTCAGATTCGTACTCGTTCGACCGAATTCGATCTAGTTCGACAGCCGGTTCCACCAGCCGAGCCGGGCGCCCATGCCATCCGCACTATCCAGATGGAAGCGGCACGTGGCCCCAAAGCCCAACTCCCACGACAGCGTGCGCGCCAGCGGCAGGCCCAGCCAGTGCGCAGCCAGCATGCGGATAGGGCCGGCGTGGGTCACCACCCACAGGCAGCCGCCCGCATCGGCCGGCAGCGATCCGGCCCAGTCCACCACGCGCGCCATGACCTGCGCGGCGCTCTCGCCGCCGTGCGGACGCGCCGCCATCAGGTTGGCCGCCCAGTGATCGAGATCGGCGCGGTCGATGGTCGCCCACTCCCGCCCTTCCCACTGGCCGAAGTCCAGCTCCCGCAGGCGCGGTTCGAGTTCCGGATGGATGCGGGTGTCGATGCCGTGGGACAAGGCCGACGCCGTGTCGCGCGCGCGGGCCGCCGGGCTCGTCAGGATGCGGTCCGGCCGCAGACCGTCCAGCGTGGCGACGATCCGCTCGGCGGGCGGCGAGACGGGCAGCGCCAACGCGAGGTCCAGCGCGCCGTAGCAGATGCCCGGCGCCACCTCTGGCCGGGCGTGGCGGATCAGGACCACGTCCATGCGGCCGCCACGAGGTAGATCGACAGTTCGCCGCATTGCTGCGCCATGCCGAGGCAATCGCCGGTATAGCCGCCCAGCCGGCGCACGAAGTACGCGCCCAGCGCGGCGCGCACGACAACCAGCACGACGATGGCCACGCCCGCGAATGTCGGCCCGAGCAGCGCCAGCGGCGCCACGCCGCAGACCAGCGCGAACAGCAACCCGGCCCCGGCCAGCCGCTGCGCCACCGGCTTGGCCTTGCCCTCCGCGCGCACATAGTCGTGCGTGGCGAGGAAGGAGATGGCCATCGCCCGGCTCGCGCCATGGCCGGCCACCAGCACCGCCAGCAGCACGGCCAGCCCGCCCGCCTCGCCCGTGGCCAGCAGCAATTGCCACTTGAGCAGCAGCGCCATGACGATGGCGATGGCCCCGAAGGCGCCCACGCGCGAGTCGTGCATGATGGCCAGCACGTCCTCGCGCCGATAGCCGCCGCCGAAGGCATCCACGCAATCGGCCAGACCATCCTCATGGAACGCGCCAGTCAGCAGCAGCGTGGCGATCATGCCCAGCGCCACCGCCACGGGCGCGCTCCACAACGCCAGCGCGCCCCAGGTGACCAGCGCCCCGGCCACGCCCACCAGCAGACCCACCAGCGGAAAGTAGCGCGCCGCCGCGTTGAGGAAGTGCGGCTGGAAACCGACCCAGCCGGCCAGCCGCTGCGGCAACGGCACGCGCGTGAAGTAGCCGAGGGCGGTCAGGAAGAAGCGCAGTTCGTCGGCCATGGTCGGGTCCTGGGACGGATCAGGCCGTGCCGGCGCTCACGCCGGCACCGCTGAACGTCGCCATTTCCTTAAGGAACGCCGCCGCCGACGCCACCAGCGGCCACGCCAGCGCTGCGCCGGTGCCTTCGCCCAGGCGCAGGTTCAGGGCCAGCAGCGGTTCGGCGCCGAACTCGGCCAGCAGGGCCTTGTGGCCGCGCTCATCGGAACAATGCGAGAACACGCAGTACTGGAGCACGGCCGGGTCGATCCGCGCCGCCACGAGCAGCGCGGCGGAGGCGATGAAGCCATCGACCAGAATCACCATGCGGCAGGCGGCGGCGGCCAGGTAGGCGCCGGTCATCGCCGCGATCTCGAAGCCGCCGAAGGTGGCCAGCACGTCCAGCGGCGCGGTGACCTCGGCGTGGCGGGCCAGCGCGCGCTCGAGGATCTCGCGCTTGCGGGCCACGCCGGCGTCGTCCAGCCCGGTGCCGCGCCCGGCGCAGTCGGCCAGCGGCAGGCCGGTCAGCCGGCTCATCAGGCAGGCGGCGGCGGAGGTGTTGGCGATGCCCATCTCGCCGAAGCCGATCACGTTGGTGCCCTGCTCCGCATGGCGCAGCACGCGCGCCATGCCGGCCTGGATGGCCGCGCCAGCCTGCGCCGGCGTCATCGCGGCTTCCTCGACGAAATTGCGCGTGCCGTCCGCCACGCGGCAGTTGACCAGACCCGGCGCGGCCGGCAGCGGCGCGCGCACGCCGGCATCGACCACTTCCAGCACCATGCCGTGCTGGCGCGTGAAGACATTGATCGCCGCGCCGCCGCCGAGGAAGTTCAGCACCATCTGGGCCGTGACTTCGGGCGGGAAAGCGCTCACGCCGGCATCGGCCACGCCATGATCGCCGGCAAACACGATGATGGTCGGGCGGGTCAGCACCGGCTGGGTCTCGCCCCGGATCAGGCCGATCTGCATCGCCAGCGACTCCAGCCGGCCCAGCGAGCCGGGCGGCTTGGTCTTGTCGTCGATGGCGGCCTGGAGCGCGGCGCGCAGGGAATCGTCGAGCGGGGCGATCGGGGGAAGTTGCAGGGGGGTGTCGGTGAAGGTGGACATCGTCATTTCCGCAGTGTCTTTACATTTCCACGCCGCGCTGGGCCTTGATGCCCTGCTGGAACGCGTGCTTGACCGGGGTCATCTCGGTCACGGTGTCGGCGGCCTCGACCAGCGCCGGCGGCGCGCCGCGGCCGGTAATGACCACGTGCTGCATCGGCGGACGGGCGCGCAGGTCGGCAATGACCTGCTCCACGTCGAGGTAGTGCAGCTTCAGCGCGATATTCAGTTCATCGAACAGGACCAGCCCGATGGCAGGATCCTGCAGCATGCGCCGGGCGATTTCCCAGGCGGCCTCGGCCTTGGCCACGTCGCGCGCGCGGTCCTGGGTCTCCCAGGTGTAGCCCTCGCCCATCACGTGGAACGCGCAGGCTTCCGGAAAACGCTGGAGGAACATCTCCTCGCCGCTCGGGATGGCGCCCTTGATGAACTGCACCACGCCCGTGCGCATGCCGTGGCCCATCGCGCGCACGACCATGCCGAAACCCGAACTGGACTTGCCCTTGCCGTTGCCGGTGGTGATCACGATCACGCCGCGCTCGGTCTGCGCGGCGGAGATCTTGGCGTCCACCACTTCCTTCTTGCGCGCCATGCGGGCCTTGTGGCGGGCGTCGCGGCCGGCATCGTCTGGGGTGTCGGGCGTTTCCGGGGTGTCCGGCGTGTTGTTATCGATATCGCTCATTTACGAATTTCCAGTCATCCCATCGGGAATCAGCGCCGTATGGAGGCCGTCGCTGACGCTGACGATGGGGGTGCGCAGCGCCCGGGAGCACTGCGCGGGGGTGAGGACTTCCGGCGCGGGGCCGTGCAGCGCCTGACCGTCTTCGGACATCAGCAGCGCATGCGTGGCGTAGCGGCGCGCCAGGTTGAGATCGTGCAGGATCACGACGGCCGCGTGGCGGCCTGCCGTGGTCAGGCGGCGCAGCAGTTCCAGCACGAGGATCTGGTGGCGCAGGTCGAGGTGGGCCACCGGCTCGTCCAGCAGCAGTAGCGGCGCCTGCTGGGCCATGGCGGCGGCCAGCGACACGCGCTGGCGCTCGCCGCCGGAGAGCGTGAGGACATCGCGCGTGGTCAGGGCGTCGAGGTCGAGTTCGGTCATGACGTCGCGCACCACGCGGTCATCGTCGCCCTGGCCCCAGCCCCAGCCGCTCATGTGCGGATGACGTCCCACGCGCACGGCGTCCTGCACGGCCATCGAGAAGGTGTCGTGCACGGCCTGCGGCAGGTAGGCGCGCTGGCGGGCGAGCGCGGCTGGCACGGCGCGGGTGACCGGGGTGTCGTCGATGCGCACCTCGCCGCCCTCGGGCGCGCGCAGGCCGGCCAGCACGCCCATCAGCGTGGACTTGCCCACGCCATTGGGGCCGACCACGCACCAGAACTCGCCCGGCGCGATGGCCATCGACAGATGCTCCACCAGCACGCGCGACCCGGTGCGCAGGGCGACATCGCGCAGGTGCAGGCTGGGACAAGGCGCGAGCGGCGTAGACCAATGGTTCATCGCGGCCTCCGCAGCAACAGATAAAGGAAGGTCGGCACGCCGAGCAGCGCGGTAATCACGCCCACCGGCAGTTGGGTCGGGGCGATCACGGTGCGGGCGATCAGATCCGCCGCCATCAGCAGCGTGCCGCCAAGCAGTACCGAGGCCGGCAGCAGCAGCCGCTGGTCGTTGCCCCAGGCCAGCCGCACCATATGCGGCACGACCAGGCCGACGAAGCCGATCGACCCCGCCGTGGTGATCGCCGCCGCGATGGCGAACGAGGCGATCAGGAAGGTGGCCAGCCGCACCCGGCCCACCTGCACGCCCAGCGATTGCGCCACGGTCTCGCCGAGCAGCATCACGTTGAGCGAGCGGGCCATCGGCATGGCCAGCGCCAGCGCCACGGCCAGCGTGGCCAGCGCGGCGCCGTAGCTGGCGGTGCCGCCGAGGTCGCCCGTCAGCCAGAACAGCATGCCGCGCAGCCGCGATTCCGGCGCGATGGCCAGGATCAGCGTGATCAGCGCGCCCCAGCCGGCGGCCAGGATCACGCCGGTCAGCAGCAGGCGGGCGCCCGCCTCGTGGTGGCCGCCCTGCACGCGCGGGTGCAGCAGGTCCCGGCGCGCCAGCGAAGCCACCAGCACCATCGACAGCAACGCCCCGCCGGCGGCGCCGGCCTGCACGGTCCACAGCGGCAGCATCAGCAGCATCGCCAGTAACGCGCCGGTGGCGGCGCCGCCCGAGACGCCTAATACATAGGGCTCGGCCAGCGGGTTGCGCAGCAGCACCTGCATCAGCGCGCCAGAGAGCGCCAGCAGGCCGCCGCACGCGAAGGCGGCGACGGCACGGGGGAGTCGCAATTCCCTGACAATCGCGCCGGCCATGCCGGCATCGGTGGCGGTCAGGGCCTGCCAGAGCTGCGAGGCATCGAGCGATACGCTGCCCAGCGCGAGCGACAGGCCGAACACGGCCAGCCCCGCCAGGGCGAGGAGCAGCCAGACGGCCAGCGCGCGGCGCGCCTCAGCCATGGCGGACCCCGCCCGGGCGCGGCGCCTTGCCGGGCCTCATTTCTGGCGCCATCCCAGCGTGACGAACCCCGCCCGGCCCTGCGTGGCGTACGGATAGGCGAGCTGGTAGTTCTTGTCGAACAGGTTTTCCACGCGGGCGGCGACGTACCATTGCTTGTCGATGTTGTAGCGGGCGGTGAGGTTCAAGATACCGTATCCGCCCAGCCGGCGCGAGCCGTTGTCCATCCGCGACGACGACACCAGCCACTCGCCCCCGACTCGGAAATCGCCGATATTCCGGCCCACATCGAACGACGCATGGCGGCGCGCGCGGCGCAGCAACTGGGTGCCGTTGGTTTCATCGACCGGATTCTGGAAGGTCACGCTGGCGCCGACATCGGTGCCGAGCAGGTTGGCGCGCCAGGACGCCTCCACCCCCTGCACCTTGGCCTTGTTGACGTTCTGCGCCAGGAACAGCCCGTTGGCCTGCTGCGTGGAGACGATCAGGTCGTTGTAGCGGGTCTCGAACGCGGTCACGCGCAGCAACCCGGTGGCGGCAGTCTCCACCTGCACGCCCAGCTCGGCCGACTTCGCGCGCTCGGGCTGGAGGTTCGGCTGGCCGAAGTTCGGGTAATAGAGTTCGTTGAAGGTCGGCGCGCGGAAGGCGTTGCTGACGTTGGCGATCAGCTTGACCGCCTGGGTCAGGTGGAAGCCATAGCCGGCGAAGAAACTGCCCTGGTTGCCGAAGTCCGAATAATGGTCGTTGCGCGCGTTCAGCTGCAGCTGGTGGCGCCCGATCTTGCCTTCGTAGCCGCCGTAGACCGAGAACACATTGCGGATGGGCGCGTTGTAGGCGCTGGACGACAGTTCCTGCTGGAGGTAGTCGGTCCCGAACAGCAGCGTGTGGTCAGGCGTCAGCGCGTACTCGTTCTGCCAGTTGAACTGGCGCGAGCGCGTGCTGAACAGGCTGTCGAACAGGCCGTTCTTGGTGGTTTCGGCGCGGTCCTCGCTCTGGGCGACCTTGAAATGGGTGCGCCAGTCGGGCAGCAGCTTGCCGTTGACGAAGGCGGACAGCGTGTACAGCTCGCTATCCATACGCAGGTCGTCGGTCGGCTTGCCGCTGGTGCTGTCGTACGACAACTGGCTGTTGGAGTAGTACGCGGCCACGCCGGCGTCCCAGTCCTGGCTGAACTTGTGCTTCACCTGGCCGGAGACGCTCTTGTTCTCGTACGGGTTGTCGGCCGGGTTCGGGCCGATGCCCTGCCGGGCGCGCGTGGGGTTGTCGCGATTCCATTTCGCGGCGTCGATCGACGAATAGCCGTCGGTCTTGAACATCGAGCCGGTAACGTTGAACGAGGTATCGCCCACCTGCCCGCCATAGCCGACGGTGCCCTGGCGCGTATTGTTGCTGCCGTACTCCACCGAAGCGTTGGCCGCCGGGGCCTGGCCGGCGCCGCTCTTGGTGAAGATCTGCACCACGCCGCCGATGGCGTCGGAGCCGTACAGCGCCGAGACGTTGCCGCGCACCACTTCGATATGGTCGATCTGGTCCGGCAGGATATTGGCGAGCTGCGCGGTGCCGCCGCTGGCGCCGGCAATGCGCACGCCATCCACCAGGATCAGCACCTGGTTGGAATTGGCGCCGCGCATGAACAGCGTGGTGTTGGCGCCCATGCCGCCCGTGGTGGCGAACTCCACGCCCGCCTGGCCGCGCAGCAGCGAGCGCAGGTCCGGCGCCTGGGTGTTGACGATGTCTTCCTGAGTGACCACCGTGGTGTGCGGCAGCGCCTCGGTCACGGCCTGCGCGGTGCGCGAGGCGGTGACGACCACCGGCGCGAGCGTCTGGCCGGGGGCGGCGCCGCTGGCATCCGGCGCGGCTTGCGCGTGGACCATGGCGGGGTAGAAAGCGGGTACAAGGGCGGGCACGAAGGCGGCGATGGCCGCCAGGATGGCGGGCACGCGCGGGCGGACCGGCGGCTGGGTCGCGGCGGTCTGCCTGTGGAGCGAGGAACGCATGTTGCTGGATGGATGGAAGTACGGCCGGGCCCGTCCCCGCGGGCCTTGTGGCGAAGTGGCGCGCCGCTGTGGAGCAGTGCGCCCGCGTTCAGGCCGGTATCCGGGCTGACGACATCAGGCCGGCCGCCTTCCCGATCGCTGGATCCCCGTCAAATGGCGGGGTGGATCAGTGGCATGCTGGCAGGCCCTTGCGCGGCGCATGGCGCGTGCGCGGTCGCTTACCGTTGCGGGGGCAGCACAGGTTGGCCCAGCGCGCGGCGCGCCCCGGACTCCCTGTTTCCCGTTGAACTGCGGCCCTGTGGGCAGGGTCGCGAGCACCTGGAACGTGCGCGAGTGTAGGCAGTTTCACCGGGGCCGTCAATCTGGCGGACGTGGTGCGGAACCGTCCACTCCGGGGCCGGTTACCCGCACGTTGCGTGACGATCGATGCAACTTCCTGGCGACGCTACAGTCAGAAACGTCTCGTTGACGACGTGGCCGATCCGGCATCGGCTAGAATCCCGAAACCTGACCCACATTCCATCGGACAGACAGGCACTATGCTCAACGAACTCGAACAACTGGCCGCCAAGATCGGGCGCGTGCTGCATCACGCAGACACCCTGGCGGCGGAAAACCAGCGGCTGCGCGCGGAGATCGACCGCCTGCGGGCCGAGGCGAGCCAGTTGCGCACGGACCGCGAATCCATGGCGGCCGACCGCGAACTGCTCAATATCAAGATCGAGGAAGCCCAGCTGCGCATCCAGTCGATTCTGGACAAGCTGCCCACGGCCAGCGATGCGCGCCAGCTCGACCTGCTGGGCGAAGGCGCCCCGGCCACCGGCTCGGACCCCGATGCCAGCGGCGCGCACCCCGCCCCCGGAGAACACGCATGAGCAATAAGCAAGTCGAAGTGAACATCGCGGGGCAGCCCTACCGCTTCGCCATCGCGCCGGACAACGAAGCCGCGCTGCTGGAGGCGGTGGCGCTGGTGGACAACCAGATGAACAAGCTCAAGGGCAACGTCTCCGCCAAGGGCGTGGAGCGCGTGGCCGTGATGGCGGCCATCAGCATCGCCTCGGACCTGCTGGCCATGCGCCGCAAGCAGGAGGAGGACGGGCAGATTCCCGTGGACGCCGTGCGCGCCCGCATCCGCGAGCTGAACGAGCGCGCCGACGAGGCACTGCGGCAGTACGCGCACGTGGGCACCGACCCGCGCGCGCCGGGCTGACATCGACATCGGACGGATCTGGCCGGACTTGAAATCACACCGCATCGGCCGCACATGACAGGCATGTGAAGCCGATGGCGCAATGTCGGATTTGGCCGATGTCCGGTGTTGAAAATGTAACGATGCAACATGCCGAACTTGGTATGCCAGACGACGCGGTGTATAGTGTAGCCAGACTGCACAAACGCCTTACCGGTGCAGCATACAGGTCAGGTTATCGCGCCCGACCGCCGTTTTCATCCCATCCTGTTTCGAAACGGCAAACGTCTGACATCACCCCAGCTGCTCGCAGCGTAAGGTGAATATAAAGTCAGACGTTTGACAGTTTCCCTGCCTGGTTCGTGAGGGTCATAACTCCTTGAACCGATATGCATTGCATGGTGCGGGATTATGTCGTGTGGGCGAGCGCGTCACCGCATTCATAGTCTTGGTTCTGCCTGGACTCCCTGAGTGGGTGATGTACCCAAAATGCGACTTCCGCAGCCACTCTGAACCTCACTTGGGTTCAGGATGCCGACCCAGCGGCCGAGGCGGGGACCCCTCAGAAGGCGGTGGTTTTCAGAACCACCGCCTTTTTTCTTTGATCGACGGATACTGGTATCGTGACGCCACCCGCCGCCAAATCGGGCCAACGCGCCCCCCAGTACTGGCTGATGAAGTCCGAGCCGGACGAAGCCAGCATCGACGATCTTGCCAGGCGCGGCACGCTGCCGTGGACGGGCGTGCGCAACTACCAGGCGCGCAACTTCATGCGCGACCAGATGCGCATCGGCGATGGTGTGCTGTTCTACCACTCCTCCTGCCCCGAGCCCGGCATCGCCGGACTGGCCGAGGTCTGCTCCCAGCCCTACCCCGATCCCACGCAGTTCGATCCCAAGAGCGATTACTACGACAAGGCCTCGAAGCCCGATGAGCCGCGCTGGTCGCTCGTGGACGTGCGTTTCGTGCGCAAGAGCGCGCTGGTCCCGCTGCCCGCGCTGCGCGAGCACGAGGCGCTGGCGGACATGGTCGTGCTCCGGCGCGGCAACCGCCTCTCCATCACGCCGGTCACGCCGGCCGAATGGCGCTATATCACCGAACGGCTGATGAAGTGACGGGGCGACCATGAGTCCTGTCCTGATTCCGGGGCTGCTGATCCTCRGCGCCTTCACCGGCTTCTGCGCCGGGCTGCTCGGCGTGGGCGGCGGCATGCTGATGGTGCCCTTCCTGACGCTGTTTTATACAGCCATGCAGGTCTCCGACAGCCACATCGTCCACATGGCCATCGCCACGTCGATGGCGACCATCCTGTTCACCTCGCTCTCCTCCGTGCGCGCCCACCACAAGCGCGGCGCGGTGCGCTGGGGCATTGTGCTGGCGCTGGCGCCGGGCATCCTGGTGGGTGGCCTGATCGGCGGCGGCAAGATCTTCAGCGTGCTCAAGACCGGCTGGCTGTCGCTGCTGTTCGCGGTCTTCGTCGGCTTCTCGGCGCTCCAGATGCTGCGCAGCCGCCGGCCACCGGCCGCGCGCCGGCTACCGGGCACACCGGGCATGGTCGGCGTGGGGTCGGTCATCGGCCTGATCTCGAGCCTGGTGGGCGCCGGCGGCGGCTTCATCTCCGTGCCGTTCATGACCTGGTGCAACGTGCCGATCCACAACGCCGTGGCCACGTCGGCCGCGCTCGGCTTCCCGATTGCGCTCGCCAGCGTGGTCGGCTACGTCTGGGGCGGCTGGGACGTGGGCGGCCTGCCGGCCGGCTCGCTCGGCTATGTGTACCTGCCCGCGCTGGGCATCATCGCCATCGCCAGCGTGCTCACCGCGCCGCTGGGCGCGCGGGCGGCGCACAACATGGACGTCAACGCGCTGCGGCGCGTGTTCGCCGTGCTGTTGGCCTGCCTCGCCTCGTACATGCTCTGGAAGGCGTGGCGGACGTTCTGAGCGCGCCGCTCCCTCCGTATTACACGGCGAAACACCCGGATACAGTCATTGCAGCCGCGCACGGAACGAAGTGCGCGGAAAGGCGTCTGAAAGCCACCACTTTGATCGGGAGAACAACAATGAAACAACTGCTTGCGGCCACTTTGCTGTGTACCACCGCTGCCGTGGCATCGGCCCAGACCCTGCCGCCGCCCGCCGGCGTACTGTCGCTGTCCGCCGAGGCGGTCACCGAAGTACCCACGGACGTGGTGCAACTGACGCTGGCCGCGGAACAGGAAGGCGCCGAGCCGTCGGCGATCTCGTCCGCGCTGTCGGCCCGCACGCAGGCCGTGCTGGCGCAGGCCAAGCGCACCTCGGGCGTGGAAGCGCAGTCGGGCGGCTTCACCATCCATCCGAGCACGGACCGCAACGGCCGCATCAGCACGTGGCGCGGGCGCTCAGAAGTGATCCTGAAGTCGAAGGATTTCGCGGCGGTGTCGAAGCTGGCCGGCGAACTGGCCAACCAGATGCAGGTGCAGAACGTCGCCTTCTCGCTCTCGCGCGAGGCACGCCAGGCCACCGAGGCGAAGCTGGCCGAGCAGGCCGTGTCAGCGTTCCGCGACAAGGCCCAGACCAGCACCAAGCTGTTCGGCTATAGCAATTATACGATTCGTGAAGTGTCGATGAACGACAGCGGCGGCGTGGTGCCGCCGACGCCGCGCATGTATGCCGCCAAGGCGATGTCCGCAGACGCCGGCGCGCCGATCCCCATGGAAGGCGGCAAAGCCCATGTGACCGTGTCGGTCAATGGGTCGGTCCAGATGGTGAAGTAAACAGGTAGTTCGGCTTCCCCCTCCCCCAGTTCTACAGGGCGAGGGGGAAATCCATCACAGCGCGGCGAACTGCTCCCGCAGCACGTTCTTCTGCACCTTGCCCATCGTGTTACGCGGCAGCTCGTCCACCACGTGCACGCGCTTGGGCACCTTGAAGTTGGCGATACGGCCACGCAGCGTGCCGATCATCCCCGCCTCGTCGATCTCCGCCCCCGGCTTGCGCACCACCACGGCCACCACGGCCTCGCCGAAATCGGCATGCGGCACGCCGATCACGGCCGATTCCACCACGCCCGGCAGTTCGTCGATAAAGCTCTCGATTTCCTTCGGATAGACGTTGTAGCCGCCCGAGATGATCAGGTCCTTGCTGCGGCCCACGATCGTCAGGTAGTCGTCTGGCACCTTGCGCTCGCCGGCCTGGCTGACGATGGCACCGCCGAAGCGGCCCACGTCGCCGGTCTTGAACCAGCCGTCAGCGGTAAATTCCTCGGCGGTCTTCTCCGGCATGCGCCAGTAGCCCTTGAACACGTTCGGCCCCTTGACCTCCACATTGCCGATCGCGGCCGGCGCGCAGGGGTTGCCCTCGCCATCCATCACGCGCACCGACACGCCCGGCAGCGGCATGCCCACCGTGCCGCCGATGCGCTCGCCGAGCTTGGGATCGTACGGGTTCGAGACCAGCATCACGGTCTCGCTCATGCCGTAGCGCTCCAGGATGGTGTGGCCGGTGCGCTCGCGGAAACCGTCGAACGTCTCCAGCAGCAGTGGCGCCGAGCCAGACACGAACAGCCGCATGTTGCCGCACACCTCGCGGTTGAAGCGCGGCTCCTGCAGCATGCGCACGTAGTAGGTCGGCACGCCCATCATCACCGTCGCGCGCGGCAGGAAGGCAAGGATCTGCGCCATGTCGAGCTTGGGCGCCCAGATCATCTTGGCGCCGGCCAGCAGCGCGCCGTGGGAAGCTACGAACAGCCCGTGCACGTGGAAGATCGGCAGCATGTGCAGCAGCACGTCGTCGCTGCGCCAGCCCCAGTATTCGTGCAGCGTCTGGGCGTTGGAAGCCAGGTTGCGGTGCGTCAGCATCGCGCCCTTGCTGCGGCCCGTGGTGCCGGAGGTATAGAGGATGGCCGCGAGGTCATCGTCGCCCTTCGTCACGGTCTCGAAGGTGTCCGGCTGGGCGGCCGCGCGGGCCAGCAGCGAGCCGCTGCGGTCGTCGTCCAGCGTGAACACGTGCGCGGTGTTGTGGCGGAACGCCACCTTCGACACCCAACCGAAGTTCTTGCTGCCGCAGACCACCACGGCGGGCTCGGCGTTGCCCACGAAATAGTCGATTTCCGATTCCTGGTACGCGGTGTTCAGCGGCAGGTACACATAGCCCGCGCGCAGCGTGGCCAGGTACAGGAACAGCGCCTCGGGCGATTTCTCCACCTGCACCGCCACGCGCGCGCCGGCCGGCAGCTTCAGCCCGGCGAGCAGGTTGGCGATCTTGGCGGTGGCACGGTCCAGGTCATCCCAGCTGTAGTACAGCCCGTCATGGGTCTCGATGCAGCACGCGCTGCGGTCGACGGGAAAGCGGGATTCGAACAGGGCGAACAGATTGGCGTTCATGGTACGGAATCGAAGGAAATAGGATGCCGGCGAATAAGACGGGATTACGGTGGCGAAACCGGCACGCGGACGTGCCGGCCGGCCGCCATCTTACTCCCCGGTGAACTCGGGCCGCCGGTGCGCCAGGAAGGCGGCCACGCCCTCGGCGTGATCGCGGCTGCCGGCGTAGGCGAAATGCGCGTCGATCTCGGCCGCCGTGAGCGGCGCGGGATCGGGCGACAGGCGACGGATCGTCGCCTTGTTGATCCGGGCGGCCAGCGGCGCGCCGGCGCAGAGGCGCTGCACGGTGGCGGCTACCTCGTCGTGGAGCGCGGACTCGGCCACCACGCGTGTGAGCAAGCCCTTACGCTCCGCCTCGGCCGCATCGAACACACGGCCTTCCAGCAGGATTTCCAGCGTGACGGCGCGCCCGGCCAGCGCGAGGAGCCCGCCCAACTCGCCGGGCGCCATCGGGAATCCCAGCCGGTTGATTGGCACGCCGAAGCGGCTGCCCGCCGCGGCGATGCGCAGGTCGCAGTGGCAGGCAATTTCCAGCCCGCCGCCCACGCAGACACCCTCGATCATCGCCAGCGTCGGATGCGGGCACGTGGCGATGGCCGCCAGCGCCGGCGCGAGGATCTCCGTGTGGTAGCGGCGCACCGACGCCTCGTCGCCCCGCACGACCGGAAACTCGGCGATGTCGGCGCCGGCGGCAAAATTGCCTTCGGCGCCCCGCACCACCACGCAGCGCAGCGACGTATCCGCCGCCAGCTCCGCGAAGCCCGTGGTCAGCGCCTGCCACATGCTGGTCGAGATCGCGTTGAGCTTGCCCGGATGCGACAGCGTGACCGTGGCCACGGCGCCGTCCCGCGCGAACGTGACGGTGCCGCCCATCAGTCGATCTTGGCGCCGGAGCGCTGCACCACCTCGGCCCAGCGCTTGATTTCGGCATGCTGGAACGTGGCGAACTGGTCAGGCGTGAACGCCGGCGTTTCCGAGCCGTTCTGGAGCCAGATCTGCTTCATTTCCGGCGAGTTCAGCGCCTTGGTCGTCTCGGTGTAGAGCCGGTCGATCACTTCCTTCGGCGTGCCCTTCGGCGCCCAGAGCGCGTACCACGTCGACACCTCGTAGTTCGGCACGCCCGCCTCGGCCGCCGTCGGCACGTTCGGGAAGGCCGGCGAGCGCTTGTTCGCCGCCACCGCCAGCGCCTTGATGCGGCCCGCGCGGATGTGTTGCGCCGACGAGCCCAGGCCGTCGAACAGCATGTCCACCTGGCCGGCGATCAAATCCGACAGCGCCGGGCCGGCGCCCTTGTAGGGGATGTGCGTGATGAAGGTCTGCGTCTGCAGCTTGAACAGCTCGCCCGCCAGATGGTGCGACGAGCCATTGCCGGCCGAACCATAGTTCAGCTTGCCCGGATTGGCCTTGGCGTAGGCAATCAGCTCCTTGAGCGTGTTGGCCTGCACCTTGGTCGGATTCACCACCACCACCTGCGGCGGCTGGGCAATCACGGTGACGGGGATGAAGTCCTTCTCGATGTCGTAATCGAGCTTCTTGTAGAACGACGGGGCGATGGCGTGGTGCGCCCCGCCGATGAAGATGGTGTAGCCGTCCGGCGCGGCCTTGGCGGCGATGCTGGCGCCCACGGTGCCGCCCGCGCCACCGCGGTTATCGATCACGAACTGCTTGCCGAGCTGCTTGGACAACTGGGCGGTCAGCGGACGCGCGAAGGCGTCGGTGCCGCCGCCGGCGGGGAACGGCACGATCACGGTGACCGGCTTGCTCGGCCACGTATCGGCCAGCGCGGCCGGCGCATACATCGACCCTGCCGACGCGGCGGCTACACCCGCCACGACCGCGAACGCACGCGCGCACGCGGTCAGATGGAACTGACGACGATTCATGTACTGTCTCCTCTCTCTACTTGCTGCGGAAAGTCAATCGAAGTACTACATTCACCCGACAAAAATGCCTGGCGCCATCCGTGCCCGACCCAGGGGTCACAGCAGCTTGCCCACCGCACGGCTCATGCGGGGATTGCCATCGCCAAGGCGTGCCAGATTGTCATCCAGCGCCTCCGGCACGTAAAGATAATTCACCATCATGCCGCACGACTGGGCGCGGCCTTTTCGCGACAGGTCGGCAGCCCAGTTCAGCCGCTCCACGCAGGCGCCATTGCCCAGGTGGAAGCGCGCCACGGGGTCCGCCGGCTGCCCCGGCGCGCCCTCGCGCACGAGGTAGTGGGCGGCCAGCGTCAGCGCGGTATCGCGCACCACGGGGTCCGGCGCGTCGGCGGGCAGCGCGGCCAGCCAGCCGGCGCCATCCGTGGGCGCCGTGCCCTGGCGCTCGGTCCAGCGCGCCAGGCGCTTCTCGCCCAGGATCGTCACGATGGCGTCGCCGTGCTGCTTGCGCAGCCAGTCGGCAAACCCGGGCAGCGGAGACAGCGTGGCAAACTGTTTCAGCTTGGGGAACTCGCGCTGCAATTCCTCGATGACACGCTTCAAGAGGAAATTGCCGAAGCTCACGCCGCGCAGCCCGGCCTGCGTGTTGGAGATCGAATAGAAGATAGCCCACTTGACCCGGCGCAGGTCTTCCAGCGGCGCGGCTTCGTCGAGCAGCGCCTGCACGTTGGCCGCCATCTCGGGCACGAAGGCCACCTCGACGAAGATCAGCGGCTCGCGCGGCATGCGCGGGTGGAAGAACGCGTAACAGCGGCGGTCCGAGTCGAGCCGGTTGCGCAGATCGGTCCAGGAGGCGATTTCGTGCACGGCCTCATAGCGGATCAGCTTTTCCAGCAGCGAGGCGGGCGAGTCCCAGGTGATGGGCTGCAACTCGAGCAGGCCGACATCGAACCAGTTCGAAAACAGCGCTTCCAGATCTTCGTCGAGCACGCGCAGGCCCGGCACGCGCTTGTGCCAGCGGAGCATGTCCGCGCGCAGCTGGATCAGGAAGTGCAGGCCGCACGCGCTGTTGTCGCTCTTGCCATGGTGCGCGGCCAGCCGCTTGAAGAAGCGGATGCGTGCGTTGGACAGCGCCTGCGACAGGCCGGACGCCGCGCCAGATTGGGAGGCCGATTGCGCGCTGCCCGACTTCGCGCCAGCACCATCGGCACCCGCCGCCACTTCGGCCAGCACCGTCAGCATCGCCTGGCGCACCGGCTCCGGCGCGGCCTCGTACTCGGCCTGCCAGGCCTGTGCGGCGGCGTTGGCGGCGCCATCGGTCAGCCGGGCATCGAAACAGGGGCGAAGCTGCTCGCGCTGGCGCTTCATCGCGCGCGTGGACAGCGCCGGGGCGTCAGCCTCCTCCGCCTTGGCACGCTTGGCCGGGGCGGTTTCCCCTTCGCCCTTGCGGCTCCACCAGCGGCCGAAGCGCGACAACAAGGTATCGCCGACCGGTTCCGTGGCTTCCAGCGGGGCGCTGACTTTCTGTTCGGCGGGATCGAGGGCGCTCATGAGACTCCTGCGGCGAGAACGTTGCGGAGAACGGGTGAGGCGGCGGCTGCGGACGCGGCAGGCTCCGGGGCCGGATCGGCACGATCCAGCGCCCGCAGCGCGCCGCGCTGGCGCAGCACGTGGGTCTTCATCAGCGCCTCGGCCCCTTCCGGGTCGTGCGCCTTGAGCGCGGAAAACACCGACATGTGCTCGGCGCACGATTCGTGAATCCGGCCCGGCAGCTTCAGGCTCTTGTGGCGCGACAGGCGCAGCACCTTGCGCAGGTCGCTGACCACGCCGGACAGCCAGCGGTTGCCGGCCAGGCGCTGGAGCGCCTCGTGGATCTGGTAGTTGGTTTCGTAATAGGCGTCGATGTCGCCTGCCTGGGCGTAGCGCGCGAGGTCGGCGTGCAGGCCCTCCAGCGCGTCGAGATCGGCCTGCGTGACGTTGCGCGCGGCCTCGTAGGCGCAGCGGCCTTCGAGCAGCGCCATCAGCGGGAAGATCTCATCGAGATCCTGCTCGGTCAGCGCGTTGACGAAGCAGCCGCGCCGGGGCTCCAGCCGCACCAGCCCTTCGGCCGCGAGCACCTTGAGCGCCTCACGCAACGGCGTGCGCGAGGTGCCGAGCGAGGCGGCCAGCGCCACTTCGTCGATCCATGCGCCGGGCATCAGCGTGTGATCGTCGATCATCGCCCGCAAACGGTCTGCCACTTCGAGGTACAGCGCCTGCCGGATGATTCGCACGATGCCTCCGGTCCCGGGATGCCGGGGAAGACTGCCCACGCGGCGTATGCGCCGCAATAATTCATAATTATGGGGAGCGCCGGCAGCGTGGCAAGCGGTTTCGATGCTGCAATGCGGAAAGCGACAAAAGGCGTGGCGCGCAAACCTCGCCAGCCGTTTCGGAGACATTCGGGGAGTACAAATAGGTGCAGCGGACGACTTCCCCAGGCCTCCCTGCCGGGGAAATCGTCCGCGCCTGAAAGAACCGCCGTCGGACATCTCATCGCTTGCCGGCGTTCGTTGCCGACGTGCGTGGACCAGAGTGATTACCTGGCGCTGGCCCGCGCCTGCCCCCGCTGAAGCGTCCCGTTGGACGCGGACTTTCCCGTTGCTTTTCTGCTGCGTGGCGTCATCCCGGTCGATGTCCTCCCTCGGTCCATCGCCGCGGGCAGCTTCGCCATGCCACCCGTCTTTTTGTAACAAGTCATAAAGCGAATACCGTGCCATCCGAGTTAAGTCATTGATTTTATTGAGGTGGACGATTGACGACTTGTTACATTTCATGGAGCATGTAACAGGATGTTTCTCCGTCGTTACGACTGACCTCGACGCGCCAACACTCTCTGACACGTCTATTCCGGCGTTTTGTGATGGACAGCCGTCAGCGCAGTGCCACAATGTGTCGCCCGGCGCACGAAAGGCCCGGGCAAATCGGTTGCAAATATGAAACGAGGGCGGTTGGCGCCAGAATGCCGACCCACGACGCCCCGACGACCAGGGAGGTCAAAACATGGCATGGGATCACAAGGGCGAGCACTTCATCGGTGCCGGATCACCGGATTTTGGGCATACGCCCCCGCCGCCGGCACCGCTTCAGCTCTCGTTCACCGGATCGGGCTCGGAATACTTCCGTATCTGGATCGTCAACGCGCTGCTCACGGTGGTCACGCTCGGCATCTACTCCGCGTGGGCCAAGGTCCGCACGCTCCAGTATTTCTATCGCAACACACGGCTCGATGACGCCGCGTTCGACTATCACGGCAAACCGGGCGCCATCCTCAAGGGCCGCGCCATCGTGCTGGTGCTGGCCATGGTGGTCCAGTTCAGCGGCGTGGTGAGCCCGGTGCTGCCGCTGGTGTTCGCGGTGGTCTTTGCCGCCGTGTGGCCGTACCTGCTGGTGCGCTCGCTGCGCTTCCGCATGGCGAATTCGAGCTATCGCGGACTGCGCTTTGCCTTCACCGGCGGCGACAAGGAAGCCTACAAGGTGTTCCTGCTGTGGCCGATCCTGTCGACGCTGACGCTCGGCCTGCTGGCGCCGCTGGCGCACCAGCGCTTCAAGCAGTACCAGCACAACCACACGCGGTTCGGCACGGCACCGTTCGCGTTCGATGCCACGTCTGGTGACTTCTATGGCGTGTACCTGCGTACCGGCATGGTGACGGCGCTGTTCATGATCGTCGGCGCCGTGCTCAGCGCCATCGCCATCCCGGCCGGGGCCGATACCAAGGGCGGCGTGGCCATCGTGCTCGGTGGGACGGTCGCGTTCACCTACTTCGGCATCATGCTGACCGGCCCCTACTTCACGGCCAAGCTCCAGAACCTGGTCTGGAGCCACACCACGCTGGCCCCGCACCGCTTCGAGAGCCGCGTGGGCGCGGGCCGCATGATCTTCATCACGATTACCAACTGGATCGCCATCGCCCTCACCTGCGGCCTGTTCCTGCCGTTCGCGAAAGTCCGCTCCACCCGCTACCGCGTGGAATCGGTGACGATGTTCGCCGCCGGTCCGCTGGACGCCTTCGTGGCCGGCGAAGCCGAGCAGGTCAGCGCGCTGGGCGACGCCACCGTGGACTGGTACGACATCGACATCGCGCTCTGAGCGCGGCGCGGAGCATCGCCATGGTAGCGGCCCGGTATTTCGACACGCGCTCGTCGCGCGCCCATCCCGTCGTGCTGATCGTGCAGGGCGGGCAGGCCATCCTGCACGATGCCGAGGGCGTGGAGGTGCGCCGTGCGCCGCTGGCCTCGCTGCGGGTGTCCGAGCGCAACAAGCGGGCGCCGCGCCTGGTGACCTTCGATGACGGCGCGTACTGCGAGGTGGCTGACCACGCCACGTTCGAGGCCATGCTGGCCAGCACCGGCCACCGCGAGGGCTGGGTGTCGCGCGCGCAGAACAGCTGGCGGCTTACGGGCCTCGCCCTGCTGGGGATGCTGGCCGTCGTGCTGGGCGCCTATTTCTACCTGCTGCCGTGGAGCGCCGGGCTGCTGGCGTCGACCGTGCCGGCGTCCATCGAGGCGCAACTGGGCCAGGCCACGCTCGACAGCCTCGACCACGGCCTCGTGACGCCAAGCAAGCTGGCCGCCGCCGACCAGCAGCGGATTCGCGACAACTTTGCCGCGCTACGTCGCCCCGACGATCCCGACCACGCCTACCAACTGCTGTTCCGCCACGGCGACCGGCTCGGCGCGAACGCGCTGGCGCTGCCGGGCGGCACCATCGTGGTCACGGACGAACTGGTGGCCCTGATCGGCACCGGTGCCGGCATGATGGGCGTGCTGGCGCACGAGGCCGGCCACGTGGCGCAGCGCCACGGGCTGCAGCAGGTGATCCAGGCATCGGCCGTCGGCGCGCTGGCGGCGTACTTCTTCGGGGATTTTTCGACGGTGCTCGCCACGGTGCCGGCCGCGATGCTGACCATGCGCTATTCCCGTGACCATGAGCGCGAGGCGGACGCCTACGCGGTAGAGGTGATGCGGCGGAACCGCTTGCCGGTCTCCGCCCTTGCCGATGTGCTGGGCAAGCTGGAAGGCGCCCATGGCGGCAAGTCGTCGAACAAATCTTCGGACAAGTCCGAGGACGATGCCAGCTTCTTCTCGACCCACCCGCTCACGCGCGAGCGGATCGAGGCCATCCGGGCCGCCGGGAACTGACGGCGATCAGCGCGCCGCGCCCGCCGCGGCGCCGTTGCCCTGGCGGCGATAGGCCCAGACCATCATCAGCACGCCGGCCAGCACCATCGGCAGGCTCAGCCACTGGCCCATCGAGAAATTCAGCGCCAACAGGCCGAGGAAGGTGTCCGGCTCGCGCGCGAACTCGGCCACGAAGCGGAAGCCGCCGTAGCCGATCAGGAACGCGCCGGACACCGCCCCCATCGGGCGCGGCTTGCGCGAGAACAGCCACAGGATGAGGAACAGCGCCACGCCTTCCAGCGCGAACTGGTACAGCTGCGACGGGTGGCGCGGGATGTTGTCGCCAGCCTGCGGGAAGATCATCCCCCACGGCAGGTCGGTCGGACGGCCCCACAGTTCGCCGTTGATGAAGTTGCCGATGCGGCCGGCAGCCAGCCCGCACGGGATCATCGGCGCGATGAAGTCGGTCACTTCCAGCCAGTGCCGGCGCCGCACCTTGCCGAACACCCACATCGCCACGAGCACGCCGAGGAAGCCGCCGTGGAACGCCATGCCGCCCTCCCAGACCTTGAAGATCTCGAGT
Organism: Cupriavidus sp. 01L43; assembly: GCF_056399925.1. Lineage (NCBI taxonomy): Bacteria > Pseudomonadati > Pseudomonadota > Betaproteobacteria > Burkholderiales > Burkholderiaceae > Cupriavidus > Cupriavidus sp. 01L43. Next base: position 14,467 of record NZ_JBFTSH010000001.1, on the reverse strand, counting down.
GGATGCGTGAGGTAGTAGGTCGGCTTGTAGAACAGCACGTAGCCCAGCCGCCCGCCCAGGATCACGCCGAGCACGCCGTAGAACAGCATGTCGTCGAGGTCGCGCGTGGCCCAGCCGCGCGCGGCGATGTGCGGCTGGCGCACGCGCAGGCGGCCGAACCACAGGAACATGATGAAGCCGGCCAGGTACATCAGACCGTACCAGCGGATGGCCAGCGGGCCCAGGTGAAGCGCGACCGGGTCGAATTGCGGATGAACGAGCATGGCGGAGGAGAGGTATTTATATAGTGTCTGGGGTGATGCCGTCGGGGTCATGCTGCCTTGATACCATCGTCCTGCGACAGGCCGATGGCGGTGGCCAGCCCGGCCGCGATGTCGATGAACGACCGCAGCACCGGCGCCATCCCCGATTGCCCGGCCGAAGGCCCGGCGGCGCCTTCGCGCCAGACCAGGCCGGTCTCGATCAGCGGGCCGGCATCGCGCAGCGTCAGGTAGGACACGCCCGTACGCCGCAGGTTGCATAGCGATGCAGGCACCAGCGCCACGCCCATGCCAGCTGACACCAGGCTCACGATGGTCTGCATCTGGATGGCCTCCTGGGCAATCGCCGGCGTCAGGCCGTCCCGCGCATAGTAGCCCGTAATGATGTCATAAAACGCCGGCGCGCTACGACGCGGGAAGATGATCAGCGGCTCGTGCGCGGCGTCGCGCAGGGCGATCTCGGTCGGCGCGGGGGCATCGGCGGCGAGGCTGGCGGGCCGCCAGCCATCGGGCACGGCCAGCACCAGCGGCTCGCGCACCAGCGGCAGGTACGAGAGCCCGTGCGGCATCACGGCCAGTTGCGGACGGATGACGAGACCCGCGTCGATCGCGCCCTCGGCCAGCGCCTCCAGCTGGACATCGCTCGTCGCTTCGCGCAGTTGCAGTTGCACCTCGGGGTGCCGTGCGCGGAAATGCCGCAGCAGCTCGGGCAGGATGCCGTAGTCGGCCGTGCTGACGAAGGCCAGCGCCAGCGAGCCCACCTCGCCCCGCGCCAGCCGCTGGGCCAGCCCGGGCAGCGCGGCGGCATCGGCCAGCACGCGGCGCACCTCGGGCAGCCACTGCTGGCCGGTGGGCGTCAGCATCACGGACCGGCGCGTGCGCGCGAACAGCTGCACGCCGATCTCCTCCTCCAGCGACTGGATCTGCTGCGAGAGCGGCGGCTGGGTCATGGCCAGCCGCCGTGCCGCGCGGCCGAAATGTAGCTCTTCCGCCACTGTCACGAAGTACCGCAGTTGCCGCAGGTCCACGCACGCTCCCGTTCGTCGCTGTGATAGGTTTTTCGACTCAATACATGTCAAATAATATATTTGACATGATACTACGCAGGCGGCATCCTTCAGGCCACAAACCGGCAGGCCGTGGCATCGACCACGTCCGAGCCCGCCGCAAACTCCCCGGAGAGACCCCCACCATGGCATTCAACAAACGCTCGAAGCACATCACGCAAGGCGTGGCGCGCTCCCCCAATCGTTCGATGTACTACGCGCTCGGCTACCAGAAGGAAGACTTCGACAAGCCGATGGTGGGCATCGCCAATGGCCACTCGACCATCACCCCCTGCAACGCCGGCCTGCAGCGCCTGGCCGATGCGGCCGTGGACGCCATCAAGGCGTCCGACGCCAACCCGCAGATCTTCGGCACGCCGACCATCTCGGACGGCATGTCGATGGGCACCGAGGGCATGAAGTACTCGCTGATCTCGCGCGAAGTGATCGCTGACTGCATCGAGACCGCAGCCCAGGGCCAGTGGATGGACGGCGTGGTCGTGATCGGCGGTTGCGACAAGAACATGCCGGGCGGCATGATCGCGCTGGCGCGCACCAACGTGCCGGGCATCTACGTCTACGGCGGCACCATCAAGCCGGGCAACTGGAAGGGCAAGGACCTGACCATCGTGTCGTCGTTCGAAGCCGTGGGCGAGTTCACCGCCGGCCGCATGAGCCAGGAAGACTTCGAGGGCGTGGAAAAGAACGCCTGCCCGTCCACCGGCTCCTGCGGCGGCATGTACACGGCCAACACCATGAGCTCGTCGTTCGAGGCGCTGGGCATGTCCCTGCTGTACTCGTCGACGATGGCCAACCCGGACCAGGAAAAGGTCGACAGCGCCGCGGAATCGGCGCGCGTGCTGGTCGAGGCGATCAAGAAGGACATCAAGCCGCGCGACATCATCACGCGCAAGTCGATCGAGAACGCCGTGACGCTGATCATGGCCACGGGCGGCTCGACCAACGCGGTGCTGCACTACCTGGCCATCGCGCACTCGGCCGAGGTGGAGTGGACCATCGACGACTTCGAGCGCATCCGCCGCCGCGTGCCGGTGATCTGCAACCTAAAGCCGTCGGGCCAGTACGTGGCCACCGACCTGCACCGCGCGGGCGGCATTCCGCAGGTGATGAAGCTGCTGCTGAACGCCGGCCTGCTGCATGGCGACTGCCTGACCATCACCGGCCGCACGCTGGCCGAGGAACTGGAAGGCGTGCCCGACCAGCCGCGTGCGGACCAGGACGTGATCCTGCCGCTCGACAAGGCGCTGTACGCGCAGGGCCACCTGGCCATCCTGAAGGGGAATCTGGCCGAAGAAGGCGCGGTCGCCAAGATCACCGGCCTGAAGAACCCGGTCATCACCGGCCCGGCGCGCGTGTTCGAGGACGAGCAAAGCGCGATGGACGCCATCCTGGCCGACAAGATCAACGCCGGCGACATCCTCGTGCTGCGCTACCTGGGCCCGAAGGGCGGCCCGGGCATGCCGGAAATGCTGGCGCCGACCTCTGCCATCATCGGCAAGGGGCTGGGCGAATCGGTGGGCTTCATCACCGACGGCCGGTTCTCGGGCGGTACCTGGGGCATGGTGGTCGGTCACGTGGCGCCCGAGGCGTTCGTGGGCGGCACCATCGCACTGGTGAAGGAAGGCGATTCGATCACGATCGACGCGCACCAGCTGAAGCTGGAGCTGAACGTGTCCGATGAGGAACTGGCCAAGCGCCGCGCCACGTGGCAGCAGCCGGCGCCGCGCTACACGCGTGGCGTGCTGGCGAAGTTCTCGAAACTGGCCTCGACGGCCAGCAAGGGCGCCGTGACGGACTGACCCTGCCTGGGTCCCCGTCTCCCCTCTTCCGCCTGCGGGAGAGGGGAAAACTCTCTGCTTTCTCTGCTACATCCCGCCCGGATCGCGCTCGATCTCCTCGAGCGTCGCATCCAGCCATTCCACCAGCCTCGCCTCCAGCGCCTGCGTCAGCTCGCTGGCCAGTTGCGCGGTCAGCGGCGCCAGCCGCGATTGCAGCGTGGCTTCGGTATGGGCTTCCACCACCTGCGGCCACTCGGTGCGGAAACGCATCATCACGCGCGTCAGCAGTTCCGAGCGCACCGCGCGCAGGTCATCCTCACCCGGCAGAAAGGGCACCGGGTCGATCATCGGCGCTTCCGGATCGTCCTCCACCCCACCCTCGGTATCTCCGACTGACGACACCAGCCCTGACTCAGGCATGTTTGCCGTGTCGATGACCGTGCTGGCGGGCGTGTTGGTCGACATGGAGGCATGCCCCGGCGGCGGCGCGAAGGCGGTCTCCGGCAGGTCGGGCAGGTCCACGACCTCGGTCAGCAACGGCACGCTGTCGTTCGGGCCCAGCCGCGGAATCACCCGCGAGATGGTACGTTCACTCATGCGGATTCTCCCTTGGCGGACTGGCCAATGTCGTGGTGCGTGAGCGGATAGCCGCGCTCACGATAGAAACGGTAACGGTCGCGCCCGGCGGCACGTTCGGCCTCGCCGGCCCCCACGACCTCGATCAGCCGCTCGAAGCTGGCGAACTGCGCCGGCGCCTCGGGCGACAGGTTGACGAGGATCTGGTGGTGCGGCACGCCCTCGAGCGTGGCGGCCAGGATGATCGGCGTCACCGCCGCGTTGGGGCTGTCCAGCCCGCAATGCGGCAGGAAGTCGAGCGGCGAGAACGTCCACAGCCGCGCATCGAGCTGCGTCAGCTGCTGCGCCGTGCCGTATACCACCACCTTCTGGCCCGCCCCGTACGCCTTGCGAACCAGGCGGCAGACGTAGGCCAGCGTGTCCGGCACGTTGCTGTGGAAGTCGATGCGCGTCATCCCGGCTACCTTTTCCGTCGATTACGACGCGCGATCCATCAGGAACTGCGTCAGCAGCGGTACCGGACGACCGGTGGCGCCCTTGGCCGCCCCGCTCTTCCAGGCCGTGCCGGCGATGTCCAGGTGGGCCCAGTCGTACTTTTCCGTGTAGCGCGCCAGGAAGCAAGCCGCCGTGACGCTGCCCGCCGGGCGGCCGCCGATATTGGCCATGTCCGCGAAATTCGACTTGAGCTGGTCCTGGTAGTCATCGTCCAGCGGCATGCGCCAGGCGGTGTCCATGGCCTTGCGGCCGGCGTCCAGCAGCTGGTCGGCCAGCAGGTCGTTGCGCGCGAAGAGGCCGCTGTTCACGTGGCCGAGCGCGATGATGCAGGCGCCGGTCAGCGTGGCCACGTCCACCACGGCGGCGGGCTTGAAGCGTTCCACATAGGTCAGCGCATCGCACAGGATCAGGCGGCCTTCGGCGTCCGTATTCAGGATCTCGATGGTCTGGCCGGACATGCTCGTCACCACGTCGCCCGGCTTGGTGGCGATGCCGCTGGGCATGTTCTCGCAGGTCGGGACCACGGCCACGACGTTGATTTTCAGGCCCATTTCGGCCACGGCCTGGATCGTGCCGAGCACCGAGGCGGCGCCGCACATGTCGTACTTCATCTCATCCATGCCCTCGCCCGGCTTCAGCGAGATGCCGCCGGTATCGAAGGTGATGCCCTTGCCGACCAGCACCACCGGGGCCTGCTTGGCGGCGGCGCCGTCGTAGCGCAGCACGATGAACTGCGGCGGCTCGACGCTGCCCTTGGTCACGGCCAGGAAGGCGCCCATGTTCAGGGCCTCGATCTGCTTGCGGCCCAGGATCTCGGCCTTGAGCTTGTGGCGCTTGGCCATGGCCCGGGCGGTATTGGCCAGGTAGGTCGGGGTGCAGATGTTGGACGGCAGGTTGCCGAGGTCGCGGGTCAGCTCCATGCCGTTGGCGATGGCGGTACCGCGCACCACGGCCTGGGTGGCCTGCTTGGCGTCGGCGGCATCCACGGCCAGCACGATCTTGCGCAGCGACGACTTGTCCGTGCCCACGCCCTTGGGCGGGCGCTTGAGTTCCGGATGGCGCTCCAGCAGGCGGTAGCCGGCGTCACGCACCAGGGTGATGGTGGTGATCACGGCCCAGGCCACGTCGCGCTGGGCCGGCGGCTGCTGGGCCAGGCACCAGAGGGCGGATGCGGCCCGCGTGCCGGACAGCGCACGCACGGCGGTGCGCACGGCCTCCACGAAAGCCTTGTCCGAGAACTCGGCTTCCTTGCCCAGGCCCACCAGCAGTACGCGGGCGGCGCCAATCCCGGCCACTTCGTGCAGCATCAGCTGGGTGCCGCGCTTGCCCTCGAAGTCGCCCTGCTTCACCAGACGCGCCACCAGCCCCTTGGTGGCGACATCCAGTGCCTTGGCCACACCAGCCAGGCTCTGGCCCTCGAACAGGCCAACCACCAGGCAGTCGGTCTTCGTGGCCAGGAAACCATTTTGGCCGGCTTTGCTCCAATCCAGGGCTTTTGTGCTAAATTCCATCGCGCTTCCTTCAGGGGCTCGTCGAAAAGAAAGGCCCCATTATCCGCGATTTTCATCCGCGATCTGCCGCCGCCGATCCGCCACGCTGACAGCCCGCGGTCCTGCCAGTCCCTCGGCCCCCGGTACATCGCCCGCTCCGGCCGGCAGCCGGAAGCGATTCCGCATGATCTTTCAACAAGCCCTGCGACGCGAGCTCGCCTACACCGCCGGCGCGGTGTTCCTGGTGATGCTGACTTTCATGCTCACGTCGCTCGTGATCCGCATCCTGGGGATGGCCGCCAATGGCAAGGCCAGCCCCAACGACGTGCTGATGCTGATCGGCCTGGCCACCATCGGCTATTTGTCGATCCTGCTGTCGGCCACGCTGTTCATCTCCACGCTGATCGTCCTGACCCGCTGGTACAAGGACTCCGAGATGGTGGTGTGGTTCTCGGCCGGCATCTCCCTGCGCGACCTGATCAAGCCGGTGCTCCAGTTCGCCGCGCCGTTCTTCGTCATGGCGTTGCTGCTGGGCATGTTCGCGTGGCCGTGGGCCAACCAGCAGAGCAGCCTGTTCCGCGACCGCTTCCAGCAGCGCGGCGTGCTGTCGATGATCGCCTCGGGCCGCTTCATCGAGCCGGCCAACGGCAATTACGTGCTGTTCATCGAGGGCATCGACGCGGACATGAAGTACGCGCGCAACGTCTTCGTGGCCAATGCCGAGGCGGGCAAGATCGGCGTGGCGTTGTCCCACCAGGGCCAGTTCCAGACCATGCCGAACGGCGACCGCCTGGTGGTGATGGAACACGGCCGGCGCTACGCCGGCACGCCGGGCCAGCTCGACTACCGCATCCTGGAATTCGACCGCTATGCCGTCAAGGTGGACAACAAGCCACCCGAGAGCGAGAGCGACATCCCGCCCAAGTCCCGCGACACGATCGACCTGATCCGCAATCCCACCCGTGAGAACCTGGGCGAACTGCTCTGGCGTGTCTCGCTGCCGATCCTCGCCTTCAATTTCGTGATGATCGCCATTCCGCTCGCGTACGTGAACCCGCGCCTGGGCCGCTATACGCCGCTCGTCTTCGCCGTGCTGATCTACCTGACCTACAGCAACATGATCAACCTGGCGCAGGCCTGGGTGCGCTCCGGGACGCTTTCCTTCTGGATGGCGCTCTGGCCGATCCACGTGCTGGCCTTCCTGGGCGCCGTGGGCATGTTCCGATACCGGCAGAACCGCAGCCTGGGCGGCTGGCGCGCCGTGTTCGGCATGCGCCGCAAGGCGCCCAAGGGGAGCCAGGCATGAGGATCCTCCAGGTCTACGAGCGGTATTTCGGCCGCCTGATCTATGGCGTGTTCGCGTTCATCCTGTTCGCGGTGCTGTCGCTGTTCGTCTTCTTCGACTTGCTCAATGAGCTGGAGAGCGTGCAAGGCGGCTACACCTCGCTGGTGGCGTTCTTCCACGTCATGCTGGAAGCGCCCACCCGGGTGTACGAGGTGCTGCCGATCGCGGTGCTGATCAGCGCGATCTACGTCTTCTCGCAACTGGCCAGCCAATCGGAATACACGATCTTCCGCGTGGCCGGCCTGAACACGCGGCAGGCGTTGTTCTCGCTGTTCAAGCTGGCCGTGCCGCTGGCCGTCGTCACCTTCATCTTCGGCGAATTCATCGGCCCGGCGGCTGAGCAATACGCCCAGAAGGTGAAGCTGGAGGCGATTGGCGCCACGGTGTCGGCGGGCTTCCGCTCCGGGGTCTGGGTCAAGGATCGCGACAAGGACACCACACCCGAGGGCGCCGGCGGCGAGGTCACCCGCTTCGTCAATGTGCAGGGGCTGAAGCCGGACCAGACCATYAACGGCATCACCATCTACGAATTCGACCAGCAATACCGCCTGCGCGTGATCCGCGTGGCCAAGGAAGGCCGCTACCAGGGCGGTCAGGCGTGGCAGCTCAATGACGTCAACGAAACCCGTTTCATCGAGCTGCCCCACCCCGACGGCGCCAAGGGCGACGCCCTGGCGCCGGACTTCCGCGCCGAGCAGGCCAAGTTCCCGAACATGGTGATGCACTCGGAGCTGACGCCGCAGATCCTGTCGGTGCTGCTGGTCACCCCGGAGCGGATGTCCACGCTCGACCTGTTCCGCTACATCCGCCACCTGCGCGACAACAAGCAGGACACGCAGCGCTATGAAATCGCCTTCTGGAAGAAGGTGGTCTATCCGCTGACGCTGTTCGTGATGGTGGCGCTGGCGCTGCCGTTCGCGTACCTGCACGCGCGCGCCGGCGCGGTGGGCGTGAAGGTGTTCGGCGGCATCATGCTGGGGCTGTCGTTCCACTTGTCGAACACGCTGTTCTCGCACGTCGGCCTGCTGCACACCTGGCCGCCGATTGTCTCGGCGCTCGTCCCCGGCACGCTCTACCTGGCCCTGGCGCTGAGCGCCCTGCGCTGGGTGGACCGGCATTGACGGCCATGGCCACCACCGGCCTGGTCCTCTTCGCCCACGGCGCGCGCGACGCGCGCTGGCGCGAGCCCTTCGACCGGCTGCAGGCCAAGCTGTCTGCCCTGCTGCCGGACACCGCCGTGCGGCTGGCCTTCCTCGAACTGATGGAACCGTCGCTGCCCGTGGCGCTGGCCGAACTGGCCGGCGTTGGCGTGGCGGAAGTCACTGTCGTACCGGTGTTCTTCGGCCAGGGCGGCCACATCCGCCGCGACCTGCCGGCGCTGATCGACCAATGCCGGGCGCAATTTCCGGCGATGCGGATTGGCTGCGCCACGGCGGTGGGCGAGGCCGAAAGCGTGCTGGACGCGATTGCGGCGTACTGCGTGGGGGCGGTGGCAACAACACCATCGCGGCAATCGCCGATAGGGGAATGATCTGAAGACACGTCCATCAGCCTCACCGATGGACGTGCCAATTGCCTGCAATCTATCGGCTGCCGCCAACAGGCACCGACTGCATCGGCATCATGTTCAGGTTGGCGTTGTGCATGACCCACAACGACCCCGATACGACAATGGCGATCAGGAACACGGTACACGCAAAGATGGCCGTGTTGCCCCGCTGGCCCTTGCGCGGGCCCAGGTGCAGGAAGAACACCAGCTGCACCAGCAACTGGACGATACACAGCGTCACGATCATCAGCAGCCCCGCGCGCGGCGGCAACAGCTCGCCCATCACCGCACCGAACGAGATGAACGTCAGCACCAGCGAGAGCACGTAGCCGGTCAGGTGGCTGCGCAGGCTGCCATGGTCATCCTCATGCGCATGTCGTTGGTTGGCCATCACAGGAACTCCCGCAAGTAGACGATGGTGAAAACGCCGATCCAGACCAGGTCCAGGAAGTGCCAGAACAGGCTCAGGCAGGCCAGGCGACGACGCACGATGTCATCGAGACCGAACACCTGCACCTGGTTGACCATCACGATGATCCAGAGCAGCCCGGCGCTGACGTGCAGGCCGTGCGTACCCACGAGCATGAAGAACGCCGACAGATAGGCGCTGCGGTTCGGGCCTGCGCCCTCGTGCAGCAGTTCGTGAAACTCGAAGATCTCCATGCAGACGAAGGCGGCACCGAGCGCGAACGTCAGCACCATCCAGCGGATGACTTCGTTGGGGTTGCCCTTGCCGTTCCGTACCTTCTGCATCGCCACGCCGAAGGTGAGGCTGCTGGTCAGCAGCAGCACCGTTTCGCCGAGCACGAAGCGCAGATCGAACAGTTCGCGTCCGGTCGGGCCGCCGGCCGTGCCGTTGACGAGCACGCCAAATGTCGCGAACAGCGAGGCGAAGATCAGGCAGTCGCTCATCAGGTACAGCCAGAAGCCAAGCGTTAGGCTGCCTTGCGCCTGTTCGGCGTGATGCGCGTGATCGTCATCGTGCGCATGCGCGGCGTGGGTCTCGTGGTGCGGTGCCTGCGCGGCGTCTGCGCGCAGTTTCAAGGTCGTCGTCATGATCAGTTGGCCCCCTTCAGTTGCGCAAAGCGGGCGCGCTCGATGCGCTCCACTTCGGCGGCCGGGACGTAGTAGTCCACATCGCGGTCATAGGCGCGGGCGATGAACGTGCAGATCATCGCGGCCAGGCCAAAGCCCGCCATCCACCAGATGTGCCAGACCAGGCCAAAGCAGAGCACCAGCCCGAACACCGAGACGATGAAGCCCGCTGACGTGTTGCGCGGCATGTGGATGTCTTCGTACGCGGCAGGCGCCACGTAGGCGCGGCCCGCTTCCTTGTCATCCCAATGCTGTTCCAGCGACGTGATGTGCGGGACGTGCGCGAAGTTGTAGAACGGCGCTGGCGAGGCAGTAGCCCACTCCAGGCTCCGGCCGTCCCATGGATCGCCGGACAGGTCGCGGTTCTTGTTCCGGTCGCGCACGCTGACGAACAGCTGCCACAGGATCGCCAGGATGCCGCAGCCGATGACCACCGCCCCCACCAGGGCAACGATCAGGTAGGGCTGCCAATCGGGATTCTCATAGTGGTTCATGCGGCGCGTCATGCCTTGCAGGCCCAGCGCGTACAGCGGCATGAACGCCAGGTAGAAGCCAATCAGCCAGCACCAGAACGCGACCTTGCCCCAGAACTCGTTCAGCGTGAAGCCGAACACTTTCGGGAACCAGAACGTCATGGCCGCCAGGCAGCCAAACACCACGCCGCCGATGATCACGTTGTGGAAGTGGGCAATCAGGAACAGGCTGTTGTGCAGCACGAAGTCCGCGCCCGGCACGGCCAGCAGCACGCCGGTCATGCCGCCCACGGCAAACGTCACCATGAAGCCAATCGTCCATAGCGTCGACGAATGGAAGCGGATGCGTCCGCGGTACATCGTGAACAGCCAGTTGAACAGCTTCACGCCGGTCGGAATCGAGATGATCGACGTCATGATGCCGAAGAAGGCATTGACGCTGGCGCCCGAGCCCATGGTGAAGAAGTGGTGCAGCCAGACGAAGAACGACAGGACACCGATCGACGATGTGGCGTACACCATCGACGTGTAGCCGAACAGCGGCTTGCGCGAGAACGTGGCGATGATCTCCGAGAACGCGCCAAAGCAAGGCAGGATCAGCACGTAGACCTCGGGGTGGCCCCAGATCCAGATCAGGTTCACGTACATCATCGCGTTGCCGCCAAGCTCGCTGGTAAAGAAGTGCATGGCCAGGTAGCGGTCGGCGGCCAGCAGCGCCAGCGTGGCGGTCAGCACCGGGAAGATGGCGACAATCAGGATGTTGGTGATCAGCGCGGTCCACGTGAACACCGGCATCTTCATCAGGTTCAGGCCCGGTGCGCGCATGCGCAGGATCGTGACGATGAAGTTGATGCCGGTCAGCGTGGTGCCCAGCCCCGATATCTGCAGTGACCAGATGTAGTAGTCGACGCCTACCGTGGGGCTGTAGCCGAGCCCGCTCAAGGGCGGATAAGCGACCCACCCGGTGGCCGCGAAATCGCCGACGAACATCGACATCATGACCAGCACCGCGCCCATCGCCGACATCCAGAAACTCAGCGAGTTGACGAACGGGAACGCCACGTCGCGCGCGCCGAGTTGCAGCGGCACGATCACGTTCATCAAGCCGAGGATGAACGGCGTCGCCACGAAGAAGATCATGATCACGCCATGCGCGGTAAAGATCTGGTCGTAGTGATGCGGAGGCAGGTAGCCGGTTGCCTCGCCCACGGCGATGGCCTGCTGGGTGCGCATCATGATGGCATCCGCAAAGCCGCGCAGAAGCATGACCAGCGCCAGGATGATGTACATCACGCCGATGCGCTTGTGGTCGACGGAGCAGATCCACTCTTTCCAGAGGTAGGACCATTTGTCGTAGTACGTGATGGCGCCCAACAGCGCGGCGCCGCCCAGCAGCACCATCACCAGCGTGCCCATGATGATGGGCTCGTGCAGGGGGATGGCGTCGAGAGAGAGTTTTCCAAGCATGATGATTAGCGCTCCAGGGTCTGCTGCTGCGCCGGGAGCGGCGGCATGTTGGCGCCGGCAATGGCGCTGATGGTCACCGGGCTGTCAGCGCGGCAGATGTCGCCATTGCTGGCCATGTACTGGTCCACCACGCCCTGGAACAGGCGCGGATCGACCTTGGCGTAGAGCGTGACGGGGTCCTTGCTGCTGGGTTGCTCCAGCTTGCGGTAGGTCTGTTCGTCAAGCGTGTGGCCCGATGCCCGGGCGCGCTCGATCCACGCATCAAACTCGGCGCGCGACGTGGCGACGGTGCGGAAATGCATGTCCGAGAAACCGGCGCCGCTATACGCCGCGGACCGGCCATCGAACACGCCAGGCTTGTCGGCAATCAGATGCAGCTTCGTCTGCATGCCGGCCATGGCGTAGACCATGCTGCCCAGGCGCGGGATGAACAGCGCGTTCATGGTCGATTCGGCCGTGATGCGGAAGTTGATCGGCGTCCCCACTGGCACGGGTAGCTCGTTCAGCGACGCCACGCCGTATTGCGGATAGATGAACAGCCACTTCCAGTCGAGCGCCACCACGTCCACTTCCAGCGGCGCCACCTTCGATTCGATCGGGCGGAACGGGTCGAGCTTGTGCGTGGTGTCCCAGATGATGATGCCGAGCAGCGCCACGATCACGCACGGAATCCCCCACACCACCACTTCAATGCGGGTCGAATGCGACCAGCGCGGCGCGTACTCGGCCTTGGTATTGCCTTCGCGGTACCGCCACGCAAACACCAGCGTAAGGATGATCACGGGGATCACCACCATCAGCATCAACGCCGTGGCCAGCACGATCAGGTCCCGCGTTTGCACGCCGATGGACCCGCTGGGGTCAAGCAGATCCCACGAACAACCGGCCAGGCTTAGCGGTAGCGCGGCGAGGGTCAGCCAACGCCAGAGAACAGGAGAAAGGAAACGGGGAGACTTTCGCCGACGGACGCCCCGCGTATCGGCCACACGCACATGCATAACAACCACCTTCGCAAGAAAAACGGGTTATCCTGTTTTGTATGGATTTACCCGAACCGCGAGGCATGCTAATGTAAGACAACGTCCATACAAGAGATTTCGATGCCGAATCAACACTCGAACGAGGCACCCGCCCGGCCCGACTGGGCCCGGCCACTTCGAGAAGGAAGCGGATCGCGATACCTTCAGATCGCCGACCTGATCGAGACGGCGATGCAAGGCGGGAGTCTTACCCCGGGCGACCGCCTGCCCTCGCAGCGACAGCTCGCGTCCCTGTTCGGCGTCGACCTGACGACAGTGACCCGTGGCCTGAACGAGGCGGCCCGACGCGGTCTTACCGTCGCCCGTGGCTCTCAAGGGACGTTCATTGCGCTACCGGCTTACGAGTTGTCCCAGGCCGTGGATCTCAGCATGAACGTGCCACCTCCGGCGCCCGGCATCGATGTCGGCGAGATGCTGCGACGGGGAATTGGGCAACTCACCCTGCGCGCGGATCCGGCACTGTTGATGACCTACCACCTGGGTGGCGGCACGACAACCGACCGGTCTGCCGGCGCGCGTTGGCTAGCGCCGATGCTGGGCTCGGTCGCCGAGGACGACGTCGTGGCATGCCCCGGTGCGCAAACGGCGTTGGCAGCCCTGATCATGGCTGGCACGGAACAAGGCGGCGCGATTGCCGCCGAGCCCTTGATTTATCCCGGGGTCCGGGCCGCCGCATCGCAACTCGGCAGGCGCATCGTCACGATTGCGGTCGATGGCGACGGCATGCGCCCAGACAGCCTGGAAGCGGCATGTCAGACGGAAGGGGTCCGGCTGGTCTACCTCAATCCAACGCTACAGAACCCGACGACGCATACGATGCCCGAGGCACGACGCCGAGACATCGCCCGTGTCGCGGAGCAGCAGGGCATCCTGATCATCGAAGACGACCCCTACTGGCTGCTCACACCTGATGCGCCCCCACCTATCGCTACCCTGGCGCCGCAGCAGACCGCCTATGTCTCGACGCTCTCGAAGTGTCTGAGCCCGGGGCTGCGGACCGCGTATGTGGTCGTGAAGGATCCGACCGTTCAGAACGCGATGCTGACCGCGCTCCGGGCCATCACGCTGATGGCGTCGCCGCTGGCGACGGCGCTCGCCACGCAGTGGATCCTCGATGGTGCCGCGAAGACGCTCCTTGACGGCATTCGGACGGAGGCTGACGCGCGGCAGCAAATCGCCAGACAATGGCTGGCGGGCTTCGATGCCAACCCTGCCTTGGGCATTCATATCTGGCATCCACTGCCGAGCTACTGGACATCGGCAGACTTCACCCGGACCGCGCGTTCCGAAGATCTTCGCGTGACCGGCGCCGACGCTTTTGCGGACGGCACGTCCGTTGCAGGTGCCATCCGGATTTCACTCGGTGGGGTCGCCGAACGCGGGCAGTTGTCGCTTGCGCTCAAGAAGCTGTCAGGGCTTCTCGCGCGAAGGCCGGTGCGCGACACGTTTCAGGTCATTTGAGACGTCGGCTCAGTCCGCTCAAACCGTTCCAACCGCCGATCGTGAGTCCGCCTGGCTCAGCGCCTGACGGACAAACCAGTTCGATGGCTGAGCCTACTGCAATCCATACAACTACATCGTTTGTATGCATTCAAGCCAATGATAATCCGTATATTCTGCATCGATGTACGGATTTGCAAACCGGATTCGTGATCGGCGATGAACCAAAAAAAGCCAGAGCATCGTGAACTGCACCCCAAAAGTTGGACACCAACTTTTGGGGTGTTTTCATGTATCGGTACTCGGAGCAGTTCAGGCTGACAGTTATCCAGAGCTACCTGGACGGTCAGGCAGGCTATGGTGAGATCGCCAAACGCCATGAAATAGACAGC